>NZ_CP072378.1:0-679396 GCF_018128245.1 Leptotrichia sp. oral taxon 221 | reverse complement strand
CACAAAAATTTTTATACTCTCCCCATCTATTCTAATTCATTTAAAAATTCAAGAACTTAAAATACTTTAAAACAAGAAATAATTTCCAATATTAAATTTTCTACTGCTGGAGCCATCTCAATTTTCCCTGTTTTTATATCCCTTTCCACTTCCCAACATCTATACACTAATCTTTTTAAATTATCTTTAGTATAATTTTTTTCTATCTCCAATTTTTTATAAATCACGTACGGATTTGGAATTCTCCCATTATTTTTAAAAATATCTTCATATTCTTCAAATTGCTTCTTAAAAACATTGTAATTGCTACTAAAAACTTTCCCTTCCTTTTTCAACGAACTTATCTTATACATTGCTTCCAACTCACCATAAAGCGAATACAACACTCCCATATATTCCTTCGTTTTCTTCAAATAATCCATCGCTTCCAAAATGTTATTTGTCAATATTTCTCGAACAATCTGATAAATTTGAAATTCTTTTTCTATCGATACAATTTTCTTAACTTCCTCTAGAACAAAATTATCTCCACCCAAATAAGCTTTTATTTTTCCAACCTCATTTTTTATTTTAAATGGATTTTTTCCAACCATTTCAATTAAAAGCATAGCATCCCTTTTAGAAACACCTAATTCATGACAAATGTAATCCCTCATTTCGTCATCACTATATTTCAAATACAAATAAACCTTAAAATCTCCATTTTGCTTCAACTCTTCTAGCTTTTTAATAAGTTTTGAACCTAGTTTCCCATCTTCCTTTAAATAATCAATAATTATTTCCTTATTTTGTATATTCAAACTTTCAATATATTCCAATAATTTTTCAATATTTTTCAATTTTTCAGTTCTTTTTAATATTACGATCTCAGGAACAGAAAATATCGAATTCATACTTATTTTTTCTAAAAACCGATCTTCTTCTTTTAAACTCGCATCGAACACTGTCTCTAAAATATTTGGTGTTTCTTTTCTTATCTGTTCCAATATCTCAAAGTACTTGAATTCTCTATGTTTCAATCCACCTATAAAATATATCATTTCTCTCCCTTTTTTCTTCTATTTAAAATTAAATTGATTTTTTATTTTTTTTATGCTAAAATTCTCACGTATCATATAAATTAGGAGGTTTTTTTATGAATTTAGATGTTAAATCACAAAAATCAATTGCTGGTTTAAGAGCTAATGTTGCAGCTTTTCTTATTAATTTAAGTTTCTTTATACCAGGATTCAATATTTTTTTCCCAATATTAGCGTTAATAATTGAAGAAAATAACAATTTTGTTAGAGAATATTCAAAACAAACATTAATTGTTAGTATATTCTTTACAGTTAGCTCATTAACTTTACTTATTGCATACATTGGTACTTATGTTGCCGCAATTTTAATGACACTTATTTGTATAATCCAAGTTATCTCAATAATTTTATCTATTTTAGGTAAAGAGTTTAAAATTCCTTTTATAGATACAATTACAGATTTCTTTTTTGTTGATTAATTTTAACATTTTTAGAAGTTATCTTTTTAAAGATGACTTCTTTTTTATTTTATCACAGATATTTTTAAAAAACAATGAAATATAAAAACATCATTTTATAATAAAACCACCTTAAAATTAAACTCAAAAAACTATGACTATTTTATTCAACTCCCAATTTATACAATTTTTAGTATTTTAATTTTAAATAAGTTTGAGTATAATTTTAAAATAGTTATAGCTTTTGAATTTGTTTTTTTAAAACAATTTTACTATAAGTATCCTTTGAAATTATCTCCAAAGAAAAAAAGACCATTCATTACTAAACTGGTCTTTTAATATCTTAAATATATTCACAAATTCTTTAAATATCTAATTTAATTCTTTGAATATCAGCACCAACTGCATTCAATTTTTGCTCTAATTTATCATACCCTCTATCTATGTGATAAACTCTGTTAATAATAGTTTCTCCATCAGCTACAAGTCCTGCTAATACTAATGCTGCTCCTGCTCTTAAATCTGAAGCCATAACTTCAGCACCAGTTAATGATAATCCACCATTTATCATAGCAATTCCATGTTTTATTATAATATCTGTCCCCATTCTATTGAATTCAGGAACATGCATAAATCTATTTTCAAATACAGTTTCTTCCATAGAACTTCCACCATTTACTAATGCTTGTAACAACATCATTTGAGGTTGCATATCAGTAGGGAATCCTGGATGAGGTAAAGTTTTTATTTTTGCTGGTTTTAATTTTTTCAAATCACCAATTACTGTTAAAATATTCCCTTCCTTCTCAAATTTTACACCCATTGCTTCTAATTCAGTTTTAAATACGCCTAAATCATCTAAATTAGCATTTTCTATTTTTAATTCACCTTCTGTTATTAATGAAGCAATTACATAAGTTCCAGCTTCAATTCTATCTGGCATAATTGAATATTCAACTGCATGAAGCTCTTCTACACCTTCAATTTCAATATTTGGTGTTCCTAATCCTGTAATTTTAGCTCCCATTTTATTTAAAAAGTTTCCTAAATCTACAATTTCAGGCTCTCTTGCTGCATTTGAAATTACTGTTTTTCCAGGTGCTTTTACTGCTGCCATCATAATATTTTGTGTAGCTCCAACACTTGGGAATCCTAAAGGAATTTCTGCTCCTTTTAGTTTATCAGCTTTTGCATGAATATAACCATGTACTCTAGTTATTTCCGCTCCTAATAATTCAAATCCTTTCAAATGTAAATCAACTGGTCTAGAACCAATCGCACATCCTCCTGGAAGTGATACAACAGCTTCATCCAAGTTAGCAATCATAGGCCCCATTACTAAAAATGACGCTCTCATTTGTTTTACAATTTCATAACTTGCTTCATTTCTTTTAAAACCATTATTTACAATTCTATAAGTAGTTTCGTCTAATTTTTCTGTTTCCATACCTAAATCTTCTAAAAGTTTCATTAGTACTCTAATATCTCTTAAATTTGGTACATTTCTTAAAATGTACTCCCCTTTAGCAACTAATGTTGCAATTATAATTGGTAAAGCTGCATTTTTTGCTCCACTTACTTTTATCGTTCCATTCAAAGGCGTTTTTCCTTTTACCTTAAATCCATCAACCACGTTTTTTTCCTCCTAATTTTTGACATATTGGACATTTTGCACCAAAAAGTTTATCTAAAAAGTTTAATTCTTTGTATTTTTTTTCATATTCAGGCATTTCTTTTTTTATTATATCCATATGAAAATCACAAATTGATTTTTCTAAAGCTTCAAAATAAATATCTGGTAGTCCTGCTTCTTTAAATTTCTCTTTTGCTGTTTTTACTATCGGATTATCCAAAGGATTTTCTATTGCATCATCTGACGCAACAACTAATCCAATTTCTCCTGTATTAACTATACTATCTACTAATTTATACGGAATATTTTTTCTTTTTGATATTTCAATATATTTTTTTGAATAATCAAAGCCTAATTCCCTTGAAATTAATAATTTTTTTGCAGCTTTATCTCCCAAGGCATCTTCTATTTCAGGATAAATGCCTTTTTCTTTTACTTGAGAAAATGTCAATGCTGCAATTACTCTTTCTTTATATTCTCCTAAATAAATGTTTTTTTCTATCTTTGCTTCAAAAGCTCTATCTTTTGATTTTTCAATTGAATTCATTAAATCTGTACTAGAAATATTTTTATTCATTTTCATTTTCTCTCCATTCATAATAGGCATTCTATCATAAATTTATAAATTTTTAAATATCATTTGTTCAAAATCTTTAAAAGAAAATGAATGTTATAATGAAAATTATTTCAAATAATACATATAATTTCATAAAATTATCAATTTTTGGAATTTGATTTTTCCCTTCGTCACTAATTAGTAAATTCCGTAAAACAATTAATAAAACTATATAGATTATAAGGTTTAGTATCGAAAAAGGAAATCTAACGAAACATACTATCGATATCATCATAAAAATATAGATTTTAAAAGTCGTTCTTTTACTGGAAAAAAAGATATTAATTAAATTATATTTTGAATACATATACAACAAAATCAAACAAACAACCCCCATATAAGGCGATATTACTTCCAATTTCGTTATTGCATAAATAACAAAATACAAAACAATAGATATTGCTAGAATTATTAGTTTTTCAGTTTTATCGACTTCTTTTTCTTTAAACACTTATTTTCCTCCTTAAATAATCTCTACTTTTCTTAATTTAAAAATTTATAAATAAATAATCATATCATTTTCATATTACATTATTTTTTATATTTTACGAACAATTATATACCTTTTTTTAATATTTTTCAAGGCTAAATCTTCAATTATTTTACAAAATAACAATTTATAAAAATATTAATCGTCACCTAAATTTATATTGTTATAAATCTTTTTCAAAGTTGATTTTTCTATATGTGTATAAATTTCTGTTGTCGATATATTTGCATGACCTAAAATCTCTTGAACAATTCTTATATCAGCACCATTTTTTAATAATGCTGTTGCGATTGAATGCCTAAAAATATGTGGATAAACGTTCTTTTCAATTCCAGCATCTTTCGATATTTTCTTCAAATTTTTCCAAAATTTTGATCTTTTTGTATTTGGAAATATTTTAAAATTTTCTTTTGCATTTTTCAATTTTGGTCTATAATTTTCCAAATAATCCTTTATCTCTTTTTCTAATCCATCATAAATTGGGATCACTCTATATTTAGAACCTTTTCCTAAAACTTTTATAAATTCATATTCTTGATTTTCAACATCTTTTATTTCGAGATTCAAAATTTCAGAAATTCTCGCTCCAGTTGCTATCAAAAATTTTATTATCATCTTATTTTGCATACCTTCTGGTGTGTGATTACAGTTGTCTACAATTCTTTTTATTTCTTGCAATGTCAATGTTTCTGGAAGTCTTTTTTCTCGCTTTAAACTTCTTATCATGTTTGTAGGATCTTCCTTTACAATTTTATTCAAATAACAAAACTTATAAAAAGTTCTAATAGCAGAAATTTTTCGCAATATCGAATTTCGTTTCAACTTTTCACCAATTTTTTCAATATATTTATAAATATCGTCCTCTTGAATTTCCTCTACATTTTTACTAATACTCAAAAAAAAATGTTTTAAATCTCTTTCGTATCCAATCAACGTATTTTCTGAACTTCCCTTTTCATATCTCAAAAAATCTAAAAAATCTATTATTCTAACATTAACTTCTCTTTTTAACTTAATTCTTTCTTCCTTTTGTTTTTCTTCTTTTTTTTCTGAATTTTCTTCTATTTCTAGCTTTTCTTGTTCCATATCTTTTCCCATTTATAGCAACCCCATTATTTCTTTCGCATGAGTAATCGATGCTTCTGTAATCTTATCTCCTGAAATTATTCTTGCAACTTCTTTAATTCTCTCTTCTTGAGTCAATTCTCGGACCTTTGTTTCTGTAACATTATTTTCAACTTCTTTTTTAATGAAAAACTGTTGTCGTGCTTTTCCTGCGATCTGTGGCGAATGAGTAACACAAATTACTTGCACTTTTCCAGATAACTCTTTCAATTTATCCGCAACTCTTTTTACAGTCTCTCCAGAAATTCCCGTATCAATCTCATCAAAAATCAATACTGAAATATTATCAACCGTTGAAAATACTACTTTTAAAGCTAACATAATTCTTGAGATTTCTCCACCTGAAGCAATTTTTGCAAGTGGTTTAAAATCCTCACCTACATTTGTTGTCATCATAAATTCCACATCGTCAATCCCTTTAGAATTTACCACATCTTGCTCCAAAAACTCAAACTTGAATCTAAACTTAGCATTAGACATATTCAAATCTTCTAATTGCTCATGAATTGTAACTTCTAAATTTTTTGCAACACTTTTTCTTATTGCACTTAATTTTTTTGAAAGTTCATAATATTTTTGTTCCTTCTCATTTTTTTCATTTTTCAAAGTTTCTAATTCATTATTTTCAAAATTAATTAGCGATAACTTATTTTGAATATCGTCTCTATAATCTAATATTTCTTGAATTGTCGAACCATATTTCAATTTCAACTTATTTATTTCATCAATACGCTTAACAACCTTTTCAAGCCTGTCATCATCCAACTCAATATCCTCAATATAATCATCCACAGTATAAGCAATTTCATCCAAGTCATAAATAATATTCTCAATTTTATCTTTCAACTCATTGTAATTTTCTGAAATTCCAACTAATTGCTCTAAATTTCTTTTAACCTTTCCTAAAGAACTTATCACTGAAAATTCTCCATCTTTTAATCTTTGAGCTGAATCTTGTAATTTTTCACCTATTTTCCCAGCATTAAACAAGATTTTATATTCTTCTTCAAGTTCAACATCTTCGTTAACTTTCAAGTCCAAGCCATTTATCTCATTACACTGAAATTCAAAAACATCTTTTCTTTCCTCAACTTTTTTCTTTTCAACCTCAATTTTATCAATTTTACTATTCAATTTTTTTATAATTCCAACTGTTTCTTCTATTTCCTTTAGTAAATCTTGACCTTCTCTCTCCAAATATTTATCCAACAATAATAAGTGATAATTTTTATTTAATAGATATTGATGCTCATGCTGACCTACTAAATCAATAATATTAACCATCAGTTCTTTTAATCTAGAAACTGTCATTCTAACACCATTTACAGTTATTTTCGTTTTTGAATTTCTATCAAAATAACGAGAAACTATTAATTCATCATCTTCAATCTCAAAACCAAGTTCATTCAATTTTTTTTTCTGATTTTCATTCAAATCAAAAATACCTTCTGCATAAAGACCTTCCTCATTTGTTCTTATCATTTCCAAATGACTTCTTTCACCGATTAGCAAAGAAATTCCATCCAATATTATTGATTTCCCCGCTCCAGTTTCTCCTGTCATCGAAATTAGTCCTTCATCAAATTCTAAATTCAAATCTTTTATTATAGCTAAATTATTCAACCTTAATTCTCTTAGCATTTCTAATCCTTCACCTATTCCTTTTTACACCTTTTATTTTTAAATCAATAAATTTTTATTTTATTATAGCGTCTCCCCACTTTAATTTTTGTCTTAAAATACTGTAGTAATCATTCTTCCCTGATTTTATTATTTTTACTTTTTTATTAGATAATCTTGCGTTTATTGTATCATCTTGTTTAACTTTAATACAGATACTTCCATCAAGATTCAAATGTGCATCATTATCTCTTGAAAACACTTTAAAACTAAGAGTATTTCCCCCATCAATGATAATTGGTCGTGCTGTTAGTCCTTGAGGTGACAATGGTGTTATTGTTACTGCCTTCAAACCTGGATAGACAATGGAACCTCCTGCTGAAAGTGAATATGCTGTAGAACCTGTAGGTGTTGCTACAATTACCCCATCAGCACGATATTCATTAACAAAAGTATTATTTTCATAAACTTCCACTTGTATTAAATGCGACATCATTCCACCCTTTAACAAAACTAACTCATTCAAAGCATAATAAGTTTTTTTATTATATTTTACTTCCAAAAAAGCTCTTTCATCAACTACATATTGTCCATTTTGGTATCTTTTTAACATCTCAACTAAATTTTCTGGACTTATTTCAGCAAGATAACCTAAACTTCCCATATTTACAGCCATTACAGGCACATTTTTCTTCAAAGCTTCCTTCGCTGCAACAAGTGTCGTTCCATCTCCACCAAAAGATATTATCAAATCTGCCTCTGATACATCTTCAACTTCTTCAATACCATTATTTTTTATATATTCATAATACTCTTTCAATAAACTTTCATCTAGATACTCACTTTTCACATATCTTATTTTTTTTAATATATTTTTATGTTCACTCATAAATATCACCTCTTTTTTATAGTTACCACATTTCGCAAACACAATAAAAATCAAATTTTTTTCAAATTACAAATATTTCTATTTTTTTACAACTTTATTTTTTAATTTTATCAAAATTCCACTTATTTTATTATATACTTCTCTATTAACTAACAATTTAATAACGACAGCAAAATAAATAATTTTTATTCCAAATTTCATTAAAGATATATTTTCATTTCCTAAATACAAAATCACAGGATTTATTACTATTACTAAATATAAAATCAATTTTTTATAATTAAATGAAATTTTATATCTCTTTTTAATAATCACAAATTCTATAATTATTCTTAATAAAAACGCAATCAATGTAGTCCAAGAAGCAATTAAAATCCCATGTTCTGGATATTTTGGAATCAATATTAAATTTGCAGACAAATTAAATATTAATGCACATACTGAAAAATAGAAAATAAACATACTATCTTCATGGAAATGAAAAAAATAATCTAAACAAATTAGCGATCGAATTACGACTCCAGCTAAAATAATCGGTATCGGATTTATTGAAGACGCATAACTTGCTGGAAATACCAATCTTACAGCCTCTGGCGCAAATAACTGAGCTCCCACACAAACAAATGAAATCAACGCCAAGAAATCTTCCAAACTTTTCGTAATTCGTGGATTATTTTTATCAATTTTCATTGCCTCATAAAATTCTGGTGTCCAGCTATTTATAAAAGAACTTGTTACAACTGATAAAACTTGACCTCCCGTATATGCCAAAGTATAAATTCCAGCATTGGCAAATGAAGAAAATTTCGCAATCAAAATTCTATCACTAAAATTTACAATTTGGTCAGTTAATTCAATAAAAATTAATGGCACACCATTTTTTATCGAATATTTCATATAGTCAAAATTCAATTTTAATCTAAATTTCCCAAAATAATCTTTAAAATAATAAAGTAACAATACAAGTATTGCAATCAAATTCGCAAACTGATTCCCAAAAACACCCATTTTTAAATTTTTTATAAAAATAATTGTCAAAATATAAGTTGTAAATAAACTGATCATACTTCCGATCGCAACTTTCATATACATCTTTTTCATTCTAAAAAGTGTCGTTGCTAAGGTATTTAAAGCATTTACAGATGCTATAACAACTGTTATGATAACTAATGGATTATATTTCACTGTTGTCAAATCAATTACATATGAAAAAAGTGTCTTTGCTAATGGTGTCAGCAAGAAAATATATGTCAATACATTGAAAATAATAATTACCATCGCTGTCGAGAACATGTAACTTCCTAGCTCTTCTTCGTTATCTTTCAATTCGATATACTTTTTCATTTGTGCATTATAAAGACCAAGTCCCAAAATAACCGCAAACAATGTTGCAATCGGACCTAATGTCCCAACTATTCCAAATTCCTCTTTTGTCAATAGTCTAGTTATAATTGGCAAAAATATCAATGATCCCAATTTTGTTACTATAGTTGAGAGTGAATACACCATTGTTCCTTTTACTAAATTTTTATTATTCATCTTTTCTCCTCACTATTTTAATCCAACTAAATCATGAAGTCTAATTATTCCAACTAATTTTTCATTTTCCACAACAGGCAGCACACTTATCTGGCTTTCTCTTTTTTCCATCAAATTTAGTGCATTTAATGCCATCGCTTCAACATCAATAGAAATCGGATTTTGTATCATTATGTCTTTCGCTTTATAACTAAAAAACTCATCCTTATGAGCCAAAGCTCTTCTAATATCTCCCTCAGTTATAATTCCTTTCAATTTTCCATTTTCTTTCCCCGTATCAGTTATACAAACTGCTCCCATTTTCTTCTTAGTCAAAATCATCAGTACATTTTCAATATTTTCATCTTTTGTAACAACTGGTAATTCATCACCACTATGCATTATATCTTTAACCGTCAAAAGTAATCTTTTCCCTAAACTTCCACCTGGATGATACTTAGCAAAATCACTTTCTTTAAAATCCTTCATTCTTATCAAAACCGCTGCTAACGCATCTCCCATTACCAAAGTTGCTGTCGTCGAACTCATTGGTGCCACACCAATTATACTAGCTTCTTTTTCGACACCAATATTTATGACAATTTCCGAATATTTAGCTAAAGTCGATTCTTCGTTTCCAGTAAACGCAACTATTTTTGCACCTATTTTTTTTATCGGATTCAAGATAGTCAAAATTTCGTCTGAATTTCCACTATTTGAAATTGCTATCACGATATCACCTTTACTTATCATTCCCAAATCTCCATGCAATGCCTCTGCTGCATTCATAAAAATCGAAGAAGTCCCAGTCGAAGCCAAAGTCGCTGATATTTTTCTTCCAATATGTCCCGATTTCCCAATACCAGTAACAACTACTTTATTTTCTCCCATCGAATAAATTTCATTAACAAGTTTTTCAAAGCTAGAATCCATTTTTTTCTTAACCTTTTCCAACTCCTCTATTTCCAAATCAAAAATCGATTGTCCTTCTCTAATAATATCCATTTTTCTAAACAAATGCTCTTTTCATAAATTCCAAAAAACTGATTTATCCCTTTATTTATGAACTTTACAAATGTTTTCTCCTTTCAAAAATTATCTTTCAATAACTATTTTTTCTCTATTTTATCCAAAATTTTCTTAATTTCCTGACTTTTATCTTTATGACAAACAAGTAAGGCATCCTCAGTATTAACGATGACAATGTCTTCTACCCCAATTGTCGCAATAATTTTTTTATTTTCTTTATTAATTATAATATTTCCTTCTGACTCAATCTCTTCATATTTTTCAGATTTTATAATATTATTATTTTCATCTTTTGGAAACACTTCTTCCAATGATTTAAAACTTCCAACATCGTTCCAATCAATATCTGCTGGAATCACTGAAACCGATCGTGTATGCTCCATTACTCCAAAATCAATTGATATTTTCTCAAATTTTTTAAACACACTACTTACATAATCGCTCAGCTTTTTCCCATAAATTTCATTCAAATCAATTTTTCCTAATAAATTTTCAATTTCTTCCAAAACAATTTTATGAGTTTCCATATATTTCTTAATCTCATGCAAAATAAATTCTGATTTCCAAACGAACATTCCACTATTCCACAAATAATTTCCTTGTTCTATATATCTTTCAGCAAGTTCTTTATTCGGTTTTTCTCTAAATCGTTTTACTTTATAAATCTCCATTTCATCATGATGGTTTTTTTTCTTATCAATATATTCAATGTATCCATATCCAGTTTCTGGATAAGAAGGTTTTATTCCAAGCGTTATAATTCTATCTTTTTCTGCCTTTTCAAATGCAAATTCCAAATAACTTAAAAATTCTTCTTCTTTTCTAATCAAATGATCTGACGGCAACACAGCCATTACACTATCTTCATAAAACTTTTTAATAATTTCAGCTGCATAACCAATACAAGCCGCCGTATCTCTAGCCATTGGCTCAAAAATAATATTTTTTTCTGAAATCTCTGGCAACTCTTTTTTGATTATCTCAAAATAAGAAATATTTGTTGCAATAAATATTTTTTCGCTCGGAACTATCCTAGAAATCCTATCTACTGTTTCCCTTATCATTGTTTTCTCTGATACCAAATCTAAAAATTGCTTCGGTCTTGATGTTGTTGACAATGGCCAAAATCTTGTTCCACTACCCCCAGCCATTATTAATGCTACTCTTTCCATTTTTATCTCCTCACTCATTTTTGGATACTACAAATGTTATTTTTAAATTTTTTATTACAAATTTTCTTGATTTTATAAAAAAATAAACTCAAAGAATTTCCCTTGAGCTTTTATGAGGTCTTGGTGTAAGCCGGATTTTGTATTAGTTAATCATTTATCTAAATTGATAATTACTTATCAATTTTAGCGAATTACCCTTCGAGCAAAGACGGGTCGCCTCTTAACTGCTCTCTACTTATTCTTGCTTCAAGAGGGGTTTACCAAGCTAATTTAATCTCTTAAACTACTGGTGGTCTCTTACACCACCTTTTCACCCTTACCCAAAAATTTTAGGCGGTTTCTTTTTCTGTGGCACTTTCCTTAAGATTACTCTCAGCAGTCGTTAACTGCCTCTCTTACCCTATGAAGTCCAGACTTTCCTCTTAAATTTCTTCAAGCGATTAACTCCAAAACCTCTTTGTTTATTTTAACATTTTTTGTATAAAAAGTGAAGAAAAAATTATCCTAATTGAAATACTTCTTCACCAAAATATTTAATCATTTCTCCATCAAAAAATCTAGATATTTCTCGTTCCATTAAATCCGCAAATAAATACTCACTTTCATAATGCCCTATATCTACCAATAATCCGCCTTCTTCTAAAGCATCAAGCGATTCATGATGTCGCAAATCTCCTGTCAAAAATACATCAATTCTATCTTTAATATCATGCATAAACGAACTTCCTCCACCAGTTACAAGTCCGATTCTTCTAATCTTACGATTTTTATCTCCAACAAATCTCACATAATCTAATCCTAAATGATATTTTATTTTTTCAACTAAAACTTGTAAAGTAATCTCATGATCTAAAGTTTTTATTCTCACAGATCCTCCACGAATTCTATCGATTCTATTCTTTCTAAAATTATATTCATCAAATTCATATTGATTAACAATTTCTACATTTCCATTCAATTCTAATTTCTCAAATACAAAATCATTCAATCCATTCGCTGCAAAATCACAATTTGTATGTATCGAATACACTGCTATTTTATTTTCTATTAATTTTAAAACTTTTCTTCCTTGAAGATTTTCAGTTGTTATTCTTTTCATTCCTGAAAAAATCGCTGGATGATGTGAAATTATCAAGTCCACTCCTTTTTCAACAGCTTCATCTACAGCTTTCTCCGTCAAATCTAAACAAAACAACATTTTATTAATATCTCTATTTTCATCTCCAACTAATAACCCAACATTGTCCCAATCTTCCGCAATTTTAGGATGATACAAAGTTTCCAACTCTCCTATTATATCCCTTAATCTCATCTCGTTCTCCTTCATCTTCAATACATTTTTGTATCCGTTATTAATTTACGGTATAATCCATTTCTTCACTAGCACTCGTAAAATCATTTTGTAACAAATCAATTGATAATTTACTCAATGCCTTCTCCTTCAAAATATTAACGTTATGTTTAGAAATATTTAAAGCCTTTGAAATTTCTTTTTCATCATAAACTTTATCTTCTAATCCATACGTCATAACTAGAATTCTCTCATCAATATAATTCAGCTTTTTCGGTATATTTTCCAAAATATACATTTGAGTAATTTTATCAGCCTTCTTAAATATTTCCTCACTTTGAATTAATTCTTCCAATTCAACATTTTCAAATAAATTTTCCAAATCATGAATATACTCTTTTGTCACATTCATTTGTTTACATATTTCATCAATTGAATGCCCCATTTCCTTATCCAATTTTACTTTCAAATACAAAATATACGATAATTCTGAAGATTTAATATCTTTTAACATGTTTTTTTGAAACTCTAAAATATATTTTATTGCAAAATTTTTTATAAATTCTTCTGGAGTTTTCGTGATTTCTTTTATTTGATCATAATAATTAAAGCTAGACAAAACACCTAACGTAGCCTCTTGAACTGTATCCAAAAATGAAAATCCATATTTTGAATACAACAAACTTTCCTTAACTGCAACTTTTAAATATTTATCAATCAACTCTATATCATTATCATCAATTTTATCTTTTAAATCTTCATATTTTTCTTTAATTTCTTCCAAATAATATTTAATTGTATCTTTTTCTTCTACATAAAAATTCTCATTCTCAAGCATTATAAAATCTTGTCCATCCACAGATGTTCTTACTTCAGGAATATTTTCCAAATGAATCATCTTTAAAAGTTCAAAAAAATCATCATCTGACAAACTATTTTGCTCTATTATTTTTTCAAAACTATAATTTCCCTTTTTTCTAATATCTTCCATTATTCTCTTTATCATACTTACCTCTTTTTTTCCAACAAATTTTCCCTAATGAAGACAAAGGAGCTAGTTATCCACTTAGCTCCTATAATCCTCTAATTTTTTTCTTCTACTTGGATGTCTCAATTTTCTCAAAGCCTTAACTTCAATTTGTCTAATACGCTCTCTTGTAACATTAAAGATTTTTCCTACTTCTTCCAATGTTTTTTGCGAACCATCATCAAGACCATATCTGTATCTTAAAACTTTTTCTTCTCTTTCATTCAATGTTTTCAATACTTCATCTAATTGTTCCTTCAACAATACCCTTGTTGTTGCATCATATGGATTTGCAAATTTATCATCCTCAACAAAATCACCTAATTCACTGTCTTCTTCACTACCTACTGGTGTTTCAAGCGAAATCGGATCTTGATTCATTTCCAAAATATTTTTCACTTTATCTACTGGTATTTCCAATTTTACAGCCAATTCTTCTGCAGTCGGTTCTTTTCCAGTTTCTTGTAAAATTATTCTGCTTTCCTTTTTAATTTTATTTATTGTCTCAATCATATGAACTGGTATTCTTATCGTTCTTCCTTGATCTGCAATCGCACGTGTAATCGCCTGTCTTATCCACCAAGTTGCATATGTTGAAAACTTAAATCCTTTTTCATACTCAAATTTTTCAACAGCTTTCATCAATCCCATATTTCCTTCTTGAATTAAATCAAGCATTTTCAAACCTCTATTAGTATGTTTTTTTGCAATACTTACAACTAATCTTAAATTTGATTCGATCAATTTTTGTTTAGCTTCTTCATCGCCTTCTAAAACTCTTTGCGCATACTCAATTTCTTCTTCGTAACTTAACAAAGGTATTTGACCAATTTCTCTTAAGTACATTTTTATTGGCTCATCTACATCCATGCTTTCAGCCATTTTCATTAAATCTGCTTTTAATAATTTATCTACTTCTGTTTCATCAATTTCACTTTCAACAAATTTATCATGAGCATCTTCTTCAAAATCATTCAATTCTAATTTTTCTATTTCTTCTAAGGAATCAGGTACTTTTAACAACATTTCTTTTTCTTTAATAGTATCAACTATTTGAACACCGTCATCTGTTAATTTTTTTATAAATTGATCAATTTTATCAGTGGAAAAACCTACAGATAAAATTTCATTGATTTCTTCGTAACTAGCTACTTTCTGCTCTCTTGCTTGTTTTATAAAATTGGTGAGACTATTTTTTAACGTTCCCTTTTTTTCAGACATAACTTTGTCTCCTTAATTGATATAATTGAATTCATTAATATTTATTTCTGTTTCTATTTCATTGATAACTTCATCATTTAACTTATCAGGACTGCACTTCAATCCCAACATTCGATATTTAACCTGTTTTTCTAGTACTTTCCCTAACTTTACTTTATACTCCCGATATTTCGAATCTTCTGAATTTAAGCCTTGTAATTCTAACTTTTCAATTTCCTCTTTCAAAGTTTCTTTTTTCTCTTTTAATTCTTCAATTCTATTTTTTATAATTCTTTTTATCCAGCTCGTATAAATTTCTCTAAAATATCTATCCCTATCATCAATCATTATTCCAACATCCATCTCAATGCTTATAATCTCTTTTTTTAATAACTTTAACTCATCAAGCCGAACTTTGTTTAATTTCTCTACTTCCTCTTTTTCCAATTCTATTTGAATCTTTTTAAAATTAAAATCAAATTCTTTTAAATTTTCAAATATTTTTACATATCTTGAAGTAGTAAATTTCTTGTTCATCAATTTATCACATTTTCCATTTTTGTCAAAATAATATTTCAATAAATATTTTAAAGTACTCTTTTCTAATTCTTCATAAAGAAAATTCCCCATAAGTTTATTTTCTACTTTTTTTATCGTTTCTTCTTGAATTTTACTATATTTATTGATTTTTTCTTTATTTTTTTTATTATAATTTTTCTCTCTATTTTCTGAAGAAATATTTTCTTCTTCTCTAAAAGTCCCTGAAAAATCATATTCTCTTAATATAACTTCTTCTTTTATATTAAGTCTTTCAGCTAATTTTTCTGCATAAAAAACTTTATCAATTTCTGGCAATATTTTAAAATATTGCTTAAATTGTTGTACTACATTTCTTTTGGTTAATCTGTCATTCAAATCTAAATTCTTCGTATACTTTACATACAAAAAATCAAAAAAATCTTTTGATTCCTTTAATGCTCTTACAAATCCTTCTTTTCCGTGAGCTTTCATAAACTCATCTGGATCTTTTTCTTTTACATTATCCCCCATAACGATGCACTTAATTTTAAAACCATTTTCCTGCAAAATCATTCCAGCCTTTGTTACAGCTTCTTTTCCAGCTTCATCGTTATCATATGATATAACAACATTTTCTGTATATCTTTTTATTAACATAGCCTGTTGTTTTGTAAAAGCTGTCCCCAAACTTGCAACAGAATTAAAAAAACCATTTTTATAAGCTCTTAAAACATCTAAATACCCTTCCATAAGGATTGCGTAGCCTTTTTCTTTTATAATCCTAGCTTTTTCTTTTAGTCCAAAAAGTTCTATACCTTTAGTAAAAATTTTCGTATCAGAAGAGTTCAAATATTTTGGTGCCCTCTTAGAAATGCTCTCATCAATTATTCTTCCTCCAAATGCAACAACTCTCTTAGAACTATTGTAAATTGGGAACATTATTCTATTTCTAAAAGTATCAAAAATTTCTCCCTCGTAATTAGTTTTTGCTAAATTTAAATCTAAAATATCCTTCTCGTTGTATCCTTTTTCTATCAAATACTTAAACAAGCTATCCTTACCATTTAGCGAAAATCCTATTTCATAAATTTCTATATCTTCTGTAAAAAAACCTCTCTCATCCATATATTTTATAGCTTTTTCTGATTTTTTTATATTCTCTTTAAAAAAAGACAAAGCTTCTTCCATAATGCTATAATAAACTTCAAAGTCTTTTTTATAATACATTTGATAATTTTTATTAGCACTTAATGGAATATTATATTTTTGAGCTAGTTCCTCCACAGCTTCAATAAAGCTCAAGTCATTTATCTTCATATAAAAACTTACAGCATTTCCACCAATTCCTGTACTAAAATCTTTAAAAATTCCTTTTACTGGACTAACTACAAACGACGGCGTCCTCTCATCTTTAAAAGGAGAAAGCCCCTTATAGTTCGAACCTACCTTTTTTAAATTTACATACTCGCCTATAACTTCAACTATATCCAAAGCTTCAATAAACTTTTCAATCTCTTCTTTCTGGTATTTCATGTTTTAGAATTTTTATAAAATTCAATTTTTTATAAAAATCTCCCCTCCCTTTCTCTGATTAAAATTTCTAATTAATGGCAACATATTTCATAAATTTTATAAGATATATACTCAAGTCAATTTAAATTTATAATTCTTATCCTCTAATCTTAATTATACCACAAATTTACAAAAAAACAATTCCTCAAATATTTTATTGGAAAATTCTAGTATATTATTTTTTTATTTATTCATTAATCAAATAAATCTTTAATCAAATATCTATTTTTTATATAATTAATTTTCTTTATTTAATAAAATTAGAATTTTAGGGACAGCAAGTCTTAAAATTTTTTAATTATAGATTTGAAAATTTAATTATTTATCGATTTTTATTCATCATCTTTTATAGTTTCTTCATTAATAACTACAACTTCATCATTCATTATGTCATCAAAAACATTGTCCATTATTTCAGATTTATTACAACCCTTCATAAATTCTTTTTTTGCAATTTTCCCAGAAATAATAGCCAATTCATATTTATTAGGCATTTTTTCTAATAATTCATCTATTGTTATTTTTTTTCTTTTCATTATTTCTCCTCTACTCATTAATAATATTAATAAGTTTTTCACATGATTTTTCTATATCAACATTTATTATTGTATAATCATATTTTGGTTGATATTCCAACTCTTTCAATGCATTCTCTAAACGAGTCTTTATCACTTCTTCTGAATCTGTTTTTCTATTTCTCAATCTATTTTCAAGAATTTCCATATTTTCAGTTTTGAAAAATACTAATACTGCATCTTTTTTCTTTTCTTTTGCAATTAATGCTCCTTGAACATCAATTTCCAAAATGACATTCAATCCTTTGTCTAAATTATCTTCCACTACCTTTTTCAAAGTACCGTAATAATTTCCATGAACATTTGCATATTCGTAAAATTCATCATTTTTTATTTTATTTTCAAATTCTTCAGTCGTTAAAAAATAATAGTCTTTTCCATCAACTTCTCCAACTCTTGGCTGCCTTGTAGTTGCAGATATTGATAACGGTATATTTAATCTATCTTTTACAATTTTTGTTACGGTCGATTTCCCAGAACCACTTGGACCAGAAACTATCACAAGCTTACCTTTTTTCATAACTTAGCCTCCTATTATTAGAAATCTTCATTTTTAACATGAATAGGGAAATTTATTTTATAAATCTCCCTGTTCACTTTATTATTTTTACTCTTCTGTAGTTTCAACTACTTCTTCGGTTTCTTCACTTTCTTTTTCTAATAATTCAGCCGCCATTTTTTCAGCTTCAGCCTCAGCTTCTAAATCACTTTTCAAAGTTGCATCTAAATATTTGTAATCTTTAAATCCTGTTCCTCCAGGTATTTTCTTACCTATAATTACATTTTCTTTCAATCCTTCTAACTTATCAATTTTTCCTTCAACTGCTGCATTAGCAAGCACTTTTGTAGTTTCTTGGAATGAAGATGCTGATATAAAGCTTTCTGTATTTACAGCTGCTTTAGTAATACCTTGAATTACCGGTTCATATGTTGCTGGTTTTTTACCTTTTGAAATTAAGATTTCATTTTCTTTATCAACAATTTTCTTATCGATTAATTCTTCTTCTAAGAATAATGAATCTCCAGGTTCTTTAATCTTAATTTTTTGGAACATTTGTTTTACGATAATTTCAATATGTTTATCATTTACCGAAACTCCTTGTTCTCTATACACTTGTTGCACTGATTCAAGTATAAATTGTTGTGCCGCTACCAATCCTTTAATTTTCAAGATATCATGTGGTGATACAGGTCCATCAGTTATTTTAGCACCTTTTTCAATAATCATTTCATTAGTAACAACTAAATGTTCCCCAACTGGAACTGTATACTCTCTAATTAATTCTCCTGTTTCTGGATCTTCAATAAGTATCAATCTCATACCTTTTTTCTTTTTATCTGAGAATACTACCCTACCAGACACTTCTGATAATGTTGCTTTCCCTTTTGGATTTCTAGCTTCAAACAATTCTTGTACCCTAGGAAGACCTCCAGTAATATCTTTGTTCCCTTCACCAGTTTTCAAGATTTTTGTAATAATTTGTCCTTTTTTAACGTGATCTCCTTCATTTATCATCAAATAAGCGTTATAAGGAATATTATATTCAGCAACTTTTTTATTATCATCATTATAAATAATAATTCTAGGGTTTACATCATTACTTTCAATTGGTTTTATCGCAATTTTTTCAGTAACTCCATATTTAATATCTGGATTTTCTCTTACGTAGATATCTCTAAATTCTGCTCTTCCTTCTTCAGATGTAATAATAGGTACTTGATATGGATCAAATTCAACTAAAACTTGTCCTTTTTTAACTTTCTCACCTTGTTTTACTTTTAAAATAGATCCAGATGGGATTTCATATCTATGTGTTCCTATAATTACTCTTCCTGTTTGTGAAACTACTAATTCTTCACCTTTATCATCAATTAATGTTTCGATACCTTTTAATTCAACTACTCCATCAATATCAGCTTTATAATCTGATTGAACAGAAGCTGCTGTTGCTACTCCACCTGTATGGAATGTACGCATTGTCAACTGTGTACCAGGTTCCCCAATTGATTGTGCTGCAATAACTCCAACTGCTTCCCCTTTTAAAATTTCTTTATGATTAGATAAGTCTAATCCATAACATTTTTTACATACACCTTTTTCCAATTTACAAGTTAATGGAGATCTGATACTTACTTCTCTTATATCTAATTCTTCAATTTTCTTAATTAACTCATCTTTTACTAAAGTATTTTTTGGAGCAATAACTTCTCCATTACAAACTAAATCTTCAGATAAGTATCTTCCATAAATTCTTTCTGATAATTTTTCAATTACTTCCCCAGCTTCAACCAAATCAGAAACTAAAATTCCACCAGTACTTCCACAATCATCATGGTTTACAATAACTTCATGTGAAACGTCAACCAATCTACGAGTCAAATATCCTGAATCGGCTGTTCTTAATGCCGTATCCGCCAATCCTTTTCTAGCTCCATGTGATGACATGAAGAATTCCAAAATATTCAACCCTTCTCTAAAGTTCGCTTTAATTGGTACCTCAATGATTCTACCTTGCGTATCTGCCATCAATCCACGCATTCCACCTAATTGTCTCATTTGTGCAACTGATCCTCTGGCTCCTGAGTTTGCCATCATGAATACTGGATTAAATTCATCAAGATTTCCCATCATTTCAGCTGTTACTTTATTTGTAGCTTCAGACCAAATACTTACTGTTTTTCTATATCTTTCCTCATCGATAATATCTCCAGCTTTATATTGTTCTTCAATTTCCGCTACATCTTTTTCAGCTTTTTCTAATATTGCTTTTTTACTTTCAGGAATTTCCAAATCTTCTATTCCAACTGTAATTCCCGCCAATGTTCCGTAATGGAATCCAAAGTTTTTCAATTTATCTATTAATTCAGCTGTTTTCTCAAATCCATATCTTTTATATAATTCAGCTATTAATGTTGCCAATTCTTTTTTACCAAAAGTTTTGTCATAAGATCTTACTTCTTTAGGTAAAAGTAAATTAAACATTAATCTTCCTGGAGTAGTTTTTACCATTTCTCCATCAATTCTTACATTCACAATAGCGTGCGTTCCAATTTCTTTAATTTGATACGCTGTTATTAATTGATTTTTACTAGAGAATGATTTCCCTTCTCCTTTTTCGCCTTTTCTTTCTTTAGTCATGTAGTAACATCCCATTACCATATCTTGCGAAGGTACTGCAATTGGTTTACCACTTGAAGGTGCAATAATATTATTTGTTGCCAACATTAATAATTTTGCTTCCATTTGTGCTTCTTGTGATAATACCAAGTGAACTGCCATTTGGTCACCATCGAAATCCGCATTAAATGCAGAACATACTAACGGATGTAATCTAATAGCTTTCCCTTCAATTAAAATTGGTTCAAATGCTTGAATTGACAATCTATGTAATGTTGGGGCACGGTTTAATAGAACTGGATGATTTTTAATAATTTCTTCAATCAATTCCCATACATTTTCATCTTCTTCTTCAACCATTTTTTTAGCAACTTTAATATTTGAAGCTAATTCTCTTTTAACTAATTCTCTCATTAAGAATGGTTTATATAATTCCAATGCCATTTTTTTAGGTAACCCACATTGATTCATTTTCAAGCTAGGTCCTACTACGATAACCGATCTTCCTGAATAATCAACCCTTTTTCCTAATAAGTTTTGTCTAAATCTACCTTGTTTCCCTTTTAACATATCTGACAATGATTTTAATTCTCTATTATTTTGAGTAACAACTGGTTTTCCTCTTCTACCATTATCAATTAAAGCATCCACAGCTTCTTGCAACATTCTTTTCTCATTTTTTATTACAATTTCTGGTGCATTAATTGACATCAATTTTTTAAGTCTAATATTTCTATTAATTACTCTTCTATACAAATCATTTAAATCAGAAGTTGCAAATCTTCCACCATCTAATTGAACCATTGGTCTCAAATCAGCAGGAATAACTGGCAATACAGTTAAAATCATCCATTCAGGTCTATTATTTGCTACTATCAAATCTCTTACAATTTTTAATCTTTTAATTACTTTTTTTCTCTTTTGTGAAGAAGTTTCTGTATCCATTTCTAATTCTAATTTTTTTTCTAATTCATGTAAATCAATTTCTTCTAGCAATTTCAAGATTCCTTCTGCTCCCATTTTAGCAGTAAATCCATTTTTATATTGACTTTGATATAATCTATATTCTCTATCAGTCAAAATTTTTCCTTTTTCAAGCTCTGTTTCACCTTTATCAGTTACTATATATCTTGAAAAATATAACACTGATTCCAATTCTTTTGTACTAATTCCTAACAAAAGACCCATTCTATTAGGTGTTCCTTTTGAATACCAAATATGAGCAATCGGTGTAGCCAATTTAATGTGACCCATTCTTTCTCTTCTTACTTTAGCCGTTGTAACTTCAACACCACATTTTTCACAAACCACACCTTGATATCTCATTCTTTTATATTTACCACAAGAACATTCATAATCTTTTGATGGTCCAAATATTTTTTCACAAAATAACCCGTCCATTTCAGGTTTTAATGTTCTATAATTTATAGTTTCTGCTTTTGTTATTTCACCATAAGACCACTCTAAAATCTTTTCAGGTGACGCTAATTTTATTTGAATACTATCAAAATCTCTTATACTCATTCGTTAAGAGCCTCCTCAATACTTAATTTCCACTTTTTTCTAAAAGTGGGAAAAATTTATTTAATCAATAATATATTTCTGAAGCCGATAAAACTCCTTCCTATCATTAATTTTATAAACAATTTATGATATTTAACAGACTTTATCAGCTCCTAATTAATTTTATATAAATGTATTCTTTATTATTTTGATCTAACTTTTTTACTAATCAAATTTCAACTTATCCTTCGATATTTTTATCTAATTTAATTCTTCCTCCCTCTTTATCATAAAGAGTCACATCTAATCCTAATGATTGGAATTCTTTAATTAATACTCTAAATGATTCAGGTGCATCAGCTTCAGGCATAGGTTGACCTTTTACAATTGATTCATATGTCTTAGTTCTTCCACTAATATCATCTGATTTAACAGTTAACATTTCTTGTAAGATATTAGATGCTCCATAAGCTTCTAATGCCCAAACTTCCATTTCTCCCAATCTTTGTCCACCAAATTGCGCTTTTCCTCCTAATGGTTGTTGAGTTACTAATGAATATGGTCCAATAGCTCTCGCATGCATTTTATCTTCTACCAAGTGGTGTAATTTCAACATATACATTCTTCCAACTGTTACTGGATTGTCAAATGGTTCTCCTGTTCTTCCATCAATCAATTTAACTTTACCAGTTCTGTTATATCCAACTTCTTCCAAATAGTCTTTTACATCTTCTTCACTAGCACCATCAAATACTGGAGTGGCAATATATTTATCAATATCTCCGATTGCTAATCCCAAGTGAACTTCTAATACTTGCCCAATATTCATACGTGATGGTACCCCAAGTGGATTCAAGCAAACATCAATTGGTGTTCCATTTTCCAAATGTGGCATATCTTCAACTGGCAATACTCTAGATACAACCCCTTTATTACCATGACGTCCTGACATTTTATCTCCAACCATGATTTTTCTCTTCTCAGCGATATAAATTCTAATTAATTTATTTACACCAGCTTTTAGATCGTCACCATTTTCTTTAGATAATTCTAAAACATCTACTACAGTTCCTTTTACTCCGTGTGGCAATCTTAACGACGTATCTCTAACATCTTTTGCTTTTTCACCAAAAATTGCTCTCAATAATTTTTCTTCTGCAGGTGGTTCAGTTTCACCTTTAGGCGTTACTTTCCCAACTAAGATATCATCAGGCGTAACATGTGCTCCAATTCTAATAATTCCATTTTCATCAAGATTTTTTAATGCTTCTTCTGATACATTAGGAATTTCTCTAGTAATTTCTTCATCTCCAAGTTTTGTAGTTCTTGCTTCTATATCAAATTCTTCAATATGTAATGAAGTAAACACATCATCTTTTCTCAATCTTTCAGATATCAAGATCGCATCCTCAAAGTTATATCCTTCCCAAGGCATAAATGCTAACAAGATGTTTTTACCTAACGCTAAATCTCCTCCAGCTGTAGAAGGTCCATCAGCAATAATATCACCTTTTTCAACTTTATCTCCCAAATCAATAATTGGTTTTTGATGTAAACACATTGATTGGTTAGATTTTTCAAAGTTTAATAATCTGTGAGAATGTTCTTTCCCTTCAGCATCTGTTACAACAATTTTTCTAGCATCTACATACGTTACTTCCCCAGCTGCTTTTGAAGTTATAACCGCTTTTGAATCAACCGCTACTTTTCTTTCCAATCCTGTACCAACATAAGGTGCTTGTGTTTTCAATAATGGTACCGCTTGACGTTGCATATTTGATCCCATTAATGCCCTATTGGCATCATCGTGTTCCAAGAATGGAATCAATCCAGCTGAAACAGAAACTAATTGTTTAGGCGAAACGTCCAAAATATCAACTTTCGATTTATCAATATGTACAATTTCATCTCCATAACGACAAACAACTTCATCAGTTAAGAAATTTCCATCTTTATCAATAGGCGTATCTGCTTGTGCTATAAATAATCCTTCTTCTTCATCTGCTGCTAAATATTCAATATCATTAAAGTCTGCTTTACCATCTTTTATTTTTACAAATGGTGTTTCAATAAATCCATATCTATTAACTTTCCCATAAGTTGAAAGTGAAGCTATCAATCCGATATTTGGTCCTTCTGGAGTTTCTATTGGACAAATTCTTCCATAATGTGAATTATGAACGTCACGCACTTCAAATCCAGCTCTATCTCTTGACAATCCACCTGGTCCTAACGCAGAAATTCTTCTCTTATGAGTTAATTCTGATAACGGATTTGACTGATCCATAAATTGTGATAATTGTCCACTTCCAAAGAACTCAAGAATTAAAGCATTCAATGGTTTCGTATTCAATAAACTTTGTGGTGTTAAAGTTGTAATGTCTTGAATAGTCATTTTTTCTCTAACCATTTTAGCCATTTTCAACATTCCACCTTTAACTTGAATTGACAACAATTCTCCAACTCCTCTAACCCTTCTGTTAGACAAGTTATCAATATCATCAATAATTCCTTCACCACTAAATAATTTTTTAATATAAGCAATAGTTTGTAAAACATCTTCTTTTGTCAAAACTATTACGTCTTCAGGAATATCTAATTTTAATCTTTTATTTATTTTATATCTTCCAACATCTGCTAAATCATATCTTTGTGGATTAAAAAACATTTGTTTAACCAAAGATCTTGCACTTTCTATAGTAACTAAATCTCCTGGTCTTAATTTTTTGAAAACTTCAATTACAGCTTCATCACTATTTTTTGTATTATCGTTTACAACTGCATTTGCAATAATTCTATCTTCTGGTTTTACTTCCCAAATAGTTACTGATGAAATCCCATTT
Organism: Leptotrichia sp. oral taxon 221; assembly: GCF_018128245.1. Classification (NCBI taxonomy): domain Bacteria; kingdom Fusobacteriati; phylum Fusobacteriota; class Fusobacteriia; order Fusobacteriales; family Leptotrichiaceae; genus Leptotrichia; species Leptotrichia sp. oral taxon 221. Next base: position 654,179 of record NZ_CP072378.1, on the reverse strand, counting down.
TCAATTAATTTTTCAACAACTATATTATCAATTGGTTCTTGTGATTCAACTATAAATTCTCCTGTTTCTTCATCTACGATATCTTCTTTTATGAAACTACCTTCAAGTTTATTTCTCAACACTTCTTCTAATTCATTACCACTATAATTTTCAGCTAATGCTGCTAAATCTACTACAGTTTCATTGAAAAATTCATTCATAATTTCTTCATTAGATGAAAAGAAATCTACTGCTTTCAAGAAAACTGTTGAAAGTACTTTCTTTCTTCTATCAATTTTTACATTTAAGACGTCATTTTTATCAGTTTCAAATTCAAGCCATGTCCCTCTATAAGGAATAATTTTTCCAACAAACATATCTTTACCAGTTTGTATATTCAATTCTTTATTAAAAGTAACTCCTGGCGATCTATGTAATTGCGAAATAACAACTCTTTCAGCTCCATTTATAATAAATGTTGCTTTATCCGTCATCAAAGGGATATCTCCAAAGTGTACTAATGTTTCTTGAATTTCACCTGTTTTCTTATTAGTCAACTTTAATCTAACTTTTAATTGACCTGAATACGTTTTCCCTCTTTTTTTACATTCTAATTCATCATTCAATGGTTCGTCGTTATCGTGAATTTCATACCATAAATATTCTAACTTAAGTAATCCATTACTTGATTCTATCGGAAAAACTTCATTAAAAATTGCCTCTAATCCTTTATCAACTCTTTTTTGTGACGGAACTTTTGCTTGTAAAAAGTCCTCATATGAATTCAATTGAAATTCTAGAAAATCTGGCATCTCTCCTCTATCTACTATTTTCCCGAAACTATATCTTTCAATAAGTTTGTTCATTTAAAAAATTCCTCCCTATATAAAGAACATATTCTTTTTTATTAAAACTTATCATTTTATTATAATGTTCTCTCTTTATTTTTTATTTTTATAAATTTACCTTCAATAAATAGCGTCTCTGTTCGACATAACTTAAAAATAAAGACGAACATTACTAATACTATCTAAAAATTAATACAAAAAAGAATAGATTCTAACAGTTTTAAGTCATTTAACAAAATATCTCAACTCTGTCTATGTCACTTACTTATTTTGATTTTAGTAGTGGAAAAAGACACTCTCCTTAAAGAAAGAGTGTCTTTAAAATTTCTTTTTTATACTACTATTTTAATTCTACAGTTGCTCCTGCACCCTCTAATTGAGCTTTTAAAGCTTCTGCTTCTTCTTTAGAAACTCCTTCTTTAACAGCTTTTCCACCAGCTTCAACTAATTCTTTAGCTTCTTTCAATCCTAAACCAGTGATTCCTCTTACTTCTTTAATTACAGCTAATTTAGCTCCACCAGCTGATACTAAGATTACATCAAATTCTGATTTTTCTTCAGCTGCTCCTCCTGCTGCTGCTCCACCTGCTACTGCTACTGGTTGAGCTGATACTCCAAATGTTTCTTCGATTGCTTCTACTACTTCTTTTAATTCTAATACAGACATAGCTTTTAAATCTTCTATAAATTGTTCTTTATTGAATGCCATTATTTTATTTCCTCCTATTTTTTCTTTTAATTTTAAATTTATTATATATAATTATTCAGCAACTGCTTCAGTCGCACCTTGATCTGCTACATTAGTTAACGCAACAGCTAACATTCTAACTGGCGATAATAATCCGTAAGCGATTTGACCAAGTAATTCTTCTCTTGATGGTAATTTAGCTAATGCTTCTATTGTTTTAACATCGACTCTATCATTTTCTAACATACCACCTTTGATTTGTATTTTATCTTTTAATTTATTACTGAAATCAAAGATTAATTTTGATGGAGCAATACCATCTTCATATCCTAATGCAAATGATGTTGTTCCTTCTAATAAGTCGTCAAAATCTGTATCAATCCCAACTTCTTTCAATGCTATTTTCATCAATCTATTTTTAGCAACAAAGTATTCAACCCCTGCTTCTCTAGCATTTTTTCTTAATTCAGTATCTTCATTAACACTAATTCCTTTATAATCAACAAAAACCATTGCTTTAGCATCTTTTAATTTGGCAGTTAAAGCTTGAACTGCTTCTACTTTAGATTGTGCTGGCAATTTGTTCACCTCCTTATATTAAAAAACCTCTGAAACAAAAACAATAGCCCAGAGGTGTTTTATCTAACGAATCCTGATTATATCCTAATTAATTCTATATATAAAACTACCTCGGTAGGGATTACAGAATTTCTTCCACCTACTGTCTTTGGTTTTGATATTTGAATATCTTTCAAACATCTTAAAACATTATAAAGTATTTTTCTAAAAAAGTCAAGTATTTTTTTAAAAAATACAACTTTTTAAATAAAATTTATAAAATACCATAATAAAAACACAGGCTTATTGAAATATACCTATGTTTTTATTTTTTTACAACAGTAAAACTGCTAATTAACTAAAACTTTTACTTAATTTTGTATTCATTTAACAGTTACAAATATTTCACAAAAATTAAATTAGTATTATTTATTTATAACTATTTAGCTACATATGATCCTGCTAATAAAGGATCTATTTTGATTCCAGGTCCCATTGTTAATGAAATAGCAACTGTTCTTAAGTATTGTCCTTTAGATGCTGCTGGTTTTAATTTAACAATTTGATCTAATGCTACTTTGAAGTTTTCTACAATTGCTTCTTTAGAGAAATCAACTTTACCAATTGGTAAGTGAATTGATCCTAATTTATCAACTTTGAAAGCAACTTTCCCTTTTTTAAATTCATTAACTGTTTGTTCAACATTAGTTGTAACAGTTCCTGATTTAGGGTTAGGCATTAATCCTTTAGTTCCTAAAGTTCTTCCTAATTTACCTAATTTAGGCATCATGTCAGGTGTAGCGATTACTAAATCGAAATCTAACCATCCACCTTGAATTTTATTGATGTATTCGTCATCTCCTGCAAAATCTGCTCCTGCATCTAGTGCTTTTTGAATATTTTCTCCAGAAGTTATCACTAATATTTTAACTGATTTACCAGTTCCATGAGGTAATACAACTGTACCTCTAACTTGTTGATCAGCATGTCTAGGATCTACTCCTAATCTTACTGCTAATTCTACTGTTTCCACGAATTTAGCACTTTTAGTATCAAAAACTAAATCTAATGCTTCTTCTGGAGTGTATATTTTTAATTTATCTACTTTTTGAGAAATATCGTTATATCTTTTTCCTCTTTTTGCCATTTATTATTTCCTCCTTTGTGGTCATTGGCATTAAGCCTTCCACTTACTTTCTAATAATTTAATAATCATTTTTATTTTTAATTATTCTGCTATTTTAATTCCCATACTTCTTGCTGTACCTGCAATAATATTCATTGCTGCTTCAACACTTCCAGCATTTAAATCTGGCATTTTTGTTTCTGCAATTTCTTGTAATTGAGCTTTAGTTATAGTCCCAGCAACTTCTTTTAATGAATTTCCTGCTCCTTTTTGAACTTTAGCTGCTTTTTTTAATAAATCTGATGCAGGTGGTGTTTTTAAGATAAATGTAAAACTTCTATCTGCATATACTGTTATTTCTACTGGAATTACGAATCCCATTTTATCTTGTGTTTGTGCATTAAACGCTTTACAGAACTCAGGAATATTAACTCCATGTTGTCCTAAAGCTGGTCCTACTGGTGGTGCAGGATTTGCTTTCCCTGCTTCCAATTGTAATTTAATCTTTCCGATTACTTCTTTAGCCATTTTTCCTCCTTTGTGGTAATTGAATTTTTAAAATCTCCCACTTTTTCTTTCTAAATAAAATTTCGCTAACTATTCTTTAAATACTTTTCAATCATCTGTTTTTAAAATTTGTTTTTTTACATTTGGTTTCTAATATTCTAATTTCGAAATTTCGTTATACTCTAATTCTACTGGCGTTAATCTACCAAAAACTTCAAGCATAACAGTAACTCTACCATGTTCATAATCGATATCTGTTATTTCCCCTTCTTGATCAAGGAAAGTTTCTTTAGTAACTACTACCTTATCTCCTATTTCAAAATCAATCTTATAAAGTGTTTTTTGTTCTTCATTTGTATCAATTCCTACTTTAGCTAGCAATTCACTTGCTTCTTCATCTGATAAAGGTATAGGGTCACTTCCAACTCCTACGAATCCCGTTACTCCATTAGTATTTCTTATCACATACCAAGCATCACTATCAACACGATATCCTAATCCCAATTCATTTTCTTCTTTAACAGAAAGCATTTCTATCATAACATAACTTGGAAATAATTTTCTAGGAACTTTTACCATTTTCCCTCTTTTTTCTTCCAAAACTTCTTCTTCAGGAACTAATACCCTGAAAACTCTATCTGTTAAATTCAAGGATTGGATTCTTTTTTCTAAATCTGTAGCCACTTTTTTCTCGTAACCTGAATATGTATGAATTATATACCATTTTTTTTCGTATACAATTTCATCATCTTTTTTTTCTATATTTTCAGTCACTATTACGCGCCTCCTAAAAAGCTCCTTAATATTTCACTTATTTTCGTCAATACAAAATTAAACGCCGTATCAAAAAGAAGTGAATAAATAGCTATAAAAGCTGTTATCAATAACACTATTACTGTGACATGATATGTTTCACCTTTTGACGGCCAATATATTTTTTTATACTCTTCACGCAAATTCGCAAAAGATTCTTTTAAATTTAATTTACTCATAACCATCTCCATAAAATAAAATGGCAGGTCAGACAGGAATCGAACCCGTAACCCTCGGTTTTGGAGACCGATGCTCTACCAATTGAGCCACTGACCTATTTCATATTTGTACTATTTAACTTCTCTATAAAGAGAATGTCTTCTTAACACTGGATTATATTTTCTCATTTCCAATCTTTCAGGATGAGTTTTTTTATTTTTAGTTGTTACATAATGTCTCAACTTAGTTTCAGTGCATTCTAAAATTACTTGTACTCTCATTTTTTTCTATCCCTCCCAATAAAATATTGGTATTACCAGAATAAACTAGCATAAATATGATACCATCTTTTGTTTCTCTTGTCAACTACTTTTTTTATTTTTCTATAAATTTATTTTTATCATCACAATCAAATTCGATATAAAGTCAATGAAAATCATTATTTAAACTAATTTAAAAAATATTAATTTTCTAAATATTTATTCAAAATATCAATTGCTTTATCATAAATTTCTGTTAAATTATGTTTATTTTTTTTTCTTTCAAGCATTATATAACTTTTTTTGTTTTTTTCTAACAATTCAATAAGTTTATTATCGTATTCTGAATTTTTTTCTTCAGGATTTTGAACGTAAATTATTTCATCAAAATTATTATTTCTAATAAAATCTTCTATTATTGGATGTTCTCTTCCTTCAGTTATGCTTGCAAAAGCCTGTAACGACATAAATTCTGTATCTACAAATACTAACTTATCTGAATTTTTTATTGATTTTAAGATTTTTTCATTTTGTCCATAAACAATTTTGCTATAATCATCATACTGTAAATTTTTTGCATTTCCGTTCAATTCTTCTTTAATGTATTTTTTTCTGTATTCTTCGACATATGTCGTATTAAAATAATTAGCTAATTTGTGTGTTAAATTCGTTTTCCCTGAGTTTTTTGAACCGATTATTGCTATTTTTAATACAAAAAATTCTCTGACATATCTTGGAATGAAAAACCAGTTCTTATAAGGATTTTTTCTTATTTCCGTTGCACTTATGTAAAAATTATTTCTTTGAATGTCTATTGTCTGTATTTCTAAATTTTTATTAAAAGTTTTTTCAAAATTTGGTAATGTCAAAAAATTATTTTTATAATTTTCTACATCTTGAGTTTCGTTTGTAAAAATCATATCTACTTTTATATTTTTTTCAAGTAATTTTTCCTGAACTCTTTCACTCCAACCTTTCCATCCATTAGGATAAAATGGTATTCCATCTTCAGCTAAATGCAACACTTTTATATTTGATTGATTCTTAAAAGTTTGTTCCACAAATTTTAATCTATCTTTTATCGTTGGCATTTTTTTCATTTTTGACTCATTAAAAAGTTTCAAATCTCTTTCATCGTCGGTACATACGAAAACATACAATGTATCTACATATCCACTCGCTTTTTGAATAAAATCAACATGACCAATGTGTAATGGATAAAATTTTCCAAATATTATTCCACATTTTTTATTTTTTTTCTCCAATTCTTATCCTCCTTTTTATTTTTAGTTTAAATTAAAAATCCTCAATAACCCTTTTCCTCTCTTATTTTTACATAATTCGCCATCTTCCTCCTACGAATCTTGCTTTCTTAGTCCCATTTGATGATAAATCAGAATTATCGTTGTCATCTTCAATTTCATCATCTGCTTCTTTGAACAGCAACTCTTCGTTTTCAGAATCTTTAGAATCTATATTATCTTTTATATTTGTATCACTGTTTTCATCTTTTTGCTCTCTTCGTGCCTTTACAGTCGTTAAAATTTCAAAATTTGGTATTTCAAACGAACTGCTTTCTTTAGAATTTGTTTCTGGTTTTTCTTCAACAATCTTTTCAGAATCTTCTTTTTCAGTAATATTTTCTGATAATTTTTCCAAGACTTTTTCATCTTTTATTTCTTTTTCCTCAGTTTTTTTAGATATTGGTTTTTCTTCCTTTTCAATAACTTTTATTTCTTTTTCTACTTCTTTTGTTTCCATTTTTTCAACAGTATCATTCAATTCTTGAGAACTTTCTTCTGATTCTAAAATTTCTGATTTTTCTTCAACTTTTAATTTTTCTTTTTGTTTTTCATTTTCTTTATTTTCTTTTTCTTTTATAATATTTTCTTTGTTTTTTTCTTCCTGAACAACTTCCTCTTCTACTATTTCTATTTTTTCTTTGTTTTTCTCTTTACTATTTTCTTCTTCTTCAATGAAATTTTCTACATTAGGAACTACTTCAAACTCTAATTGATTATTAGGATTTAATTTTTTAGGGTTCGTATATTCTTTATTTGCATATAATTCTGCAATTGATTTTACTTCGCCTTCTTCCATATTTTTCATAGATAATTTTTCTCTAATATCTTCTAGTATTCTTTTATCTTCATCATTCAAATGGCTGAAAACATCGCTATAATATTCAATATTTTTAGTATCAAATTCCTTCATGAATTGATTTATCGTTATTGATGTTGGATTATAAGCAACATGATATTGAATATCAGCGTTTTTTTCAGAAAACATTTCATGAATAAATCCCATTTTTTCTAAATCAGACAAAATATCTTTTATTAAAAAAACACTCATTCCCAATCTGTCTGATAATTTTTGATAAGTATATGGCGATTTTTTCTCTTCAAAATTTTTAATTATTAGAGATAAAATCAAAATTCCTGCTTCTCTTTTTACTTTTATTGGAACTTCTTTATTTTGATTGTACAAAAACTCATCTGAAGTTTGAATCGAAAAAGCTATTTGCGATCCCAATAGTATCGTTACCCAAACATATTGAACCCATATTAAGAAAATCGGTATTAATGCTAAACTTCCATAAATGACATTGTAATTTGTTATTGTTGATTGAAGTAATAAAAATAATAATTTCCAACCGAAAGTCAATACTGTTGTAACAACACCCGCAATAATTGCTGGTTTAATCTTTACATTTATGTTTGGAACCAAGTAAAATATGAACGAAAATAATAAAATATATGTCAAAGGTCCAGAAATACCAATAAATAAATCTATTAGTATTTTTTGTTTAGGAAAACTTTTTATTATACTTTCAGCAATGTATGAATTAAAAGCTGAAAATGATATAAAAAATATTGGTCCTAAAAAGATTATTGCTACATAATCTACCATTCTTCTTGCTAACGATCTTTTTTTATTAATTCTCCATATTTTATTAAATGAATTTTCTAATGTTATCAAAACTTTAGAAGCCGCATAAAACAAAACTATTATCCCAACTCCTGCTAATACTCCACCCTCTGTTGAAACTAATAATTTTTTAGCTACATCTATAATTACTTTTAACATTCCATTATTTCCAGGCCAAATTTCAAAAAATTTTTGAATAAACATTTTTTCCAAACCAAATCCTCGAGTAATCCCAAGAATAAGCGCAACAATGGGAAAAATCGCTAAGAGCGAATAATATGTAAGAGCTATTGACAACATCTGAGTATCTCTATCTCTATAATTTCTATAAATTAAATACACCATTTGTTTCAAATCATTTAATTGATTTTTGGCATTCTCTATTCTTTTGTTATTTTCCATCATTATTCTCCATTTTTCTATAATTTATGATAATTATCCTATATTAAAATATTCCTTTTCATTAAATATTTCATCTAAAATTTCATCATAATTTTCGATTTTTTCCTCTTCTGCTAAAACATCTTCCAACTTAGGATTTGTCACTGGATGTTTAGGTGCAAATAACGCACATGAATCTTCATGCGGTTCTATCGATTTTTCATATGTATCAATATCCTTCGCAATATCAATAATTTCTGTTTTGTCCATCCCAATCAACGGTCTGAATACTGGTAATTTTTCCATAACTGCATTTGTACAAGTCAATCCTCCCATTGTTTGCGAAGCAACCTGTCCTAAACTTTCCCCTGTTATTAATGCTTGATATTGCATTGTATTTGCTAATCTTTCTGCTAATCTCATCATTGCTCTTCTACCCAATATTGTTGCCAAATCTTTTTTTGTTTTTTCATTAATTATTTCCTGAATTTTTAAAATATTCATCGAATAAAGTCTAGCTTTCCCTGTATAAATCGACAATATTTCTGTAAGTTCCTTAATTTTTTCCAACGCTTGTTTACTTGTAAATGGAAAACTATGGAATGTAACAAAATTCAATCTCATTCCTCTTTTTGCCATCATAAATGAAGCAACTGGACTATCTATTCCTCCAGATAACAAAACAAGACCTTTTCCTGTTGATCCTAAAGGCAGCCCTCCGTAAGTTTTTATTTTATCAGTATAAATATACACATTTTTTCTAATATCTACATTAAAAATTATATCTGCATCTTTCATTTTAACCTTTTCAAACGGACTATTAATCAAAATATGCGCTCCCAATTCTTTTGCATATTCCATCGAGTTTTTCTCAAAACCTTTATTGCTTCTATTTACTACAACCTTAAAATTTCTAGCTCCTTTTTCATAAGCATACTCTGCAAACTGTAAAAGTTTTTCTTTTATTTGTTCGTCTTCTCTCTCAACTTTTGCCGCTTGATTAAGTCCTACAATTCCAAAAACTTTTTTCATTTTTTCAGTAACTGCATCTAAATCTTCTGAATTGATAAAAAGATACGGCTTTGAAATGTCATCAAATAGCGTATACTCAAACCCTTCTAACACTTTTTTAATTTTATTTCTTAGCTTTTTCTCAAATTGCCCTCTATTTTTCCCTTTTAAAGACAACTCTCCATAAGCTAAACCTATTGAATTTAGTAATTCTTTATTGGTATAACTCATTAATTTTTTCCTTTCTCTGTTTAATTTTTCTTTCATTATTTTTAATTTCCTAATCACTATTATAAAGACTTATCAAAAAAAATGCAATAATTAATTTTTATCTCATCTTTCTAATTCTTTCAACACTTGATTTTAATACTGTTACAACTTCAGAAATTTCTTCCAAAGTGTTATAAATAGAAAAACTAAATCTTATTGCTCCATTAATTTCACTCGGATCAAGTTTCATAGCCTCCAAAATTCTACTATTTCCAGTTTTTGAAGAACAAGCCGAACCTGTTGAAACATAAATTTCATTCATTCCTAAAAAATGTGTCAACACTTCACCTTTTGCACCTTTAAACGATACATTCAATATTTTGGGACTTGATTTTTTTATATCAAATCCTGAATTAAACTTCACATTTTCTATATTCTTTTCAATTTCTTCTGCAAATTTTTCTTTCAACTCTTGAATTTTTTTCATATCATTTTTATAATTTTTTTGTAATAATTCCACAGCTTTTGTAAAAGCAAAAATCAATTCTGTTGGCATTGTTCTCTTGACTATTCCATTTTCAGAATTTTCCCCCTTTACAACATTTATAACCTTTACATCTTTCTTCAAATAAATTGCTCCAATTCCCTTTGGTGCATAAATCTTATGTCCACTCATAGTTATAGCATCTACTGAAATCTCATCAAATTTAATATCCACTGTTCCAAGCCCTTGTACAAAATCTGTATGAAAATAAATATCTTTACTTTTCTCTTTTATAATTTTTCCAATTTCCTCAAGATTTTGAATTGCACCAGTTTCACTATTAACTGCCCCTATCGAAACTATCAATGTATCCTCTCTCAATAGATTTTTTAGTTGCTCGGTATTCACATATCCCTCTTTATCAACATCTAAATAATCTACTTCAAATCCTTTTTGTTCATAATAACGAAAATTTTCAAAAACTGTTGGATGCTCGATTTTCGTTGTAATCAAATGTTTTTTCGTACGAGAATTTGCTTCAATAATCCCTTGTAACAACAAATTATTTCCATCTCCTCCACCAGCTGTAAAAAATACTCTATTTCCGTCAACTCCTAAAAAATCTCCTACTATTTTTCGTGACTTTTTAATCTTCTGAGCAATTTTATGTGAAAATTCATGTATTGCATCAGCATTTGCAAAATTTTCTTTCATTGATTCAACCATTACATCAATGACTTCTTGCTTAGGTTTTGTACTTGCTGCATTATCTAAATATATCATTTTATTCCTTCCTATTCATTCTAACTTTATTATTTCTAACAAATTTTGTCAACTACTTAAAAATAAGCACTCTGCAAGTTTTCTCTCACAAACAAAGTGCTTAGATTTCATTAATATTAAATTTTATAACCAACTTGTTTTATACATGTTATAATCAATTTCAGGGAAAATATTATCTCTGTATTCAATTTCTCTTATCCAAGATTCATCAAGCGTTCCATTTTTGAAATCTTCGTAAATCTTAAATAATCTATGAACATGGTCACTTACTTTTTTCTGTGCATAACCAACCATTGTTCCTGTATACATTATAAATTCCCAACAAGAAGTTTGAGCCATTAATAATTCTCTTGCTGCTTGATTTAATGCTCTGTATTCTAGTTCATTTTGTGGATCTCTTCCATTAGCTAGTTCTATCATTCTTTCAGCTGCTTTATGTAAATGTCTGTAAACATAATCATTTGATCCATCTATCCAAACATCATAATATCCATTTGCTCCCCAACTTGACATACTTACATCTACAATTTGATTTGTTGGGTATTTTTCTAAGTATTTATATGGTGTTATTGTTGAGAAGTTTGATTCAGCTGTTGCTCTGAATACCCATTCTAAGAAAATAGGCCCTTCATACCACCAGTGTCCATAAAGCTCTGCATCATAAGGTGAAATAACTATTGGTTTTCTATATTTCATTCTAGATGCCAAAAATTCAATTTGTTTTGAACGATTGAAAACGAAGTTATAAGCATGTTCTTTTGCTCTGTTGTATGCTGCTTCTGGATCGTAAACTGCTTTATAAGTTCCTTTTTTATCAGTTATTGCATGATATTTGATTCCAATATTTCTTCTTACACCATCACTATGTAAGTAAGGTTTTATATAATCATAATCTAATTCATATCCTGCATCTTTATGGAATTCTCTATAAAGTCCATCTCCTGGATATCCACTTTCCGAACTCCAAACTTGTTCAGATGATTCCAAATCTCTAGCAAATGCCGCTACGAAATTTCTTGTATAAACTGGAGAATAAATACCATAAACAGGTCTTGGATCACTATGCATAATTCCATGCGCATCAACCAAGAAGTATCTAAATCCATGTTTTTCCAAGTATTTATCTTGTCCTGGATAATATGCACATTCTGCTAACCAAATTCCTTTAGGGTCTCTACCAAAATTCTTGATATAATCTTTTTTAGCCATATAAACTTGTGCATTAACTGCTTCAGGATAATCTTTCATTACTGGTAAAAATCCATGTGTTGCTGTAACTGGAATTATTTCTAAATTCCCTTGATCTTGGAATCCTCTAAATGCTCCAACTAAATCTTTATGATATTTGTTTACAAAAATATCTTTTGCAGTTTTATGTACATGTAAATTATGATTTGCAACCTTAATCATATCAGGATATGGTTTTAATCTTTCTACTTCCTTTTCACAAAATTCAACTAATTTTGTTATATGTTTTACATATCTGTTTCTCAAAAGATCATCATTCAACATATTTACCAATGTTCCTGACATTGTTAATGTTAAATTCCAAGGTATATTATCTCTAGTCAAATTCTCAAACATCTCTAAAAGTGGGATGTATGTTTCAGTTATTGCCTCGTATAACCAATCCTCTTCCAAAAATTCTTCATACTCTGGATGTCTTACATAAGGTAAATGAGCATGTAAAACAAAACTTAAATATCCTTTATTCATAAATTCACTTCCTCCACCTTTTTATTAATATTTATATACTTGTATTATACCACATTTTTTGGCAATTTGAAAATTATTTTTTTCATAAATTTTTTTATTTTTTTATTTTTATAAAACTTTTTTGAATTATTTATAACATTTGAATATAAATAAGATAATTACATTATTTTTCTTTTTAACAATTATAAAATTTAATAAAAAATTTTTAATTTATCTCTTATAAATTCTATCTCAACTTTTTCATTTTTCCCCTCTTCACCGTCAATACTAACTCCAATTTCCTCAGAAACTTCCTCAATTACGCATTTTTTCGCTTGTAAAGTTCGCACATTTTCATTATTAACAAGCTGTCCATTAAATAAATCAAACAAAATTTTTGAAATTTCTAAAGGATTTTCTATATTTTTTACAATTAGAATATCCATAATCCCATCATCAACATTTGCATTTTGAAGTAACTCATCAAATCCTCCAACATTTTTTCCATTTAAAATTATATATAAAATTGCTTTTTCTGAAATCTCTTCATTGTCGTCTATTAGCATTTTTAAATCAAATTTTTTTATGTTTTTCAATTCATCAATACCCGTTATGTAATACGCTGTTTTTCCAAAAGTTTTCTTCAATCCCTTATCTGTCGCATATGAAACCTTTGTAAAAAGTCCACCAGCATATGAAGATAAAAATATTTTATTCCCATTTATCAATCCAAAATCAACAAATTTTGACTTTTTGTTTAAAATATTATTTATCCAATCTTCAATTTTTTCTCCTAAATTCAAAGACTTTGCCAAATCGTTAGATGTCCCTGTCGGAAAAATTGCAATTTCAGGAAATTCAATATTTTCATTATACATGTCTGTTAAGCATCTACTTAAAGTTCCATCTCCACCAGATAAAATCACAATATCATACTTTTCATTTTTTAAAATTTCTATCAATCTATCATAATTTCTGCTTATACTATATAAAGTTAAAATTATCCCTTTTTCCAATAATTTTGTCGTTATTAAATCGAAATTATTTAAAATCAAATTTGAATTACCTGATTTTGGATTATATACTAAAAGTGCTTTTCTTAATTTTTTTCTCATACATCATACCTCATTTTCAAAAATTTTTATTTTTTAACAAATTAATTTTCATTAAATGCTTTTGGCTCATATCCAATATTAAATATGTATCTCACGCCTTCTCCAGGTGACTTCGCCAACCCAAAATATATCGGTCCTATTGGTAATCTCGCTCCAACACCTAAACTGTAATTTTCTTTTTGTTCTTTTCCAAAATCAAATCCTTTGTCTGATATTCTAGCGATTGATCCATTTATTCCAGCAAATATAAATTTATTTATTTGATATTGTAAATTCAATTTCCCAATAAAAATACTACTTCCTGACAATTTATCTACAGGTATTCCACCAAACTCCATTGAATAATCACTTTCTGAGAATCCTCCTAGTTTCGGTCTATAAGTTTCAGGAACTTTATCTCCATCAGTTGTTACATAAGTTATACTAGGCGTCACCGTTACCTTTTTACCAAGAGGTATATTTACTTCTCCTTTTGCATATAAAGTATCAAATTTTGCTTCTTTTGAAGATCCTTTTATATAATCTGCTTTAAAATAAGAGCCTTTAGTAGCAAAATTAATTGCATCTCTAGAATCATGTGTTAAACTTGTTTCAAAATAAGGAAATTTTGTTTTTTTATTCATATTTTTATCCAAACTTTTATTTACATCAGAGATTTGATAACCTCCACCAATTAAAAATAATGTATTCGTATTTAATTCTACTCCAAGTCCTAATCCTGCTCTAAATTTTTGATTCTCAAAATCATATTTTTCATTCATAAAATATTGATTTTTTATTTTATCTCTTTTATACTCAAAATCAGTAACTCCTAAAAGTTTATTTGATTTTCCAAAAAGAACAGTTCCTGCTCCATTTATACCATACTCATCGGCAATAATTCCTTTTAATTGATATCTAGTATCTAACGTACCTACAAGTGTCTTATTCCCTTGAATTCCAACTGTTATTGTTGCCAAATCTTCTGTATTTGCATTCGAAGAAAAAGTTAAATAATCTCCTGCCTTTTCCTGAACATTAATAACCAATTTATCACCATCTGCTATTTCATAATAAACTGTTGAAAAATCACCATTTTTATACAAATTATCTACAATACTTTCCAATTCTTTCTCATTCATTTTTCCTAATTTTTCAGGTAAATATCGTTTAAAATATTCTGTTTCGTATTTTTTATTTCCTCGAATTTCCACTGATTTTATATCGTATTCATTTTTCCAAGTTTTTCTAAATTCTTTTCTTTTTTCTTCTATTTCATCAAATTTTTTTGGATTGCTTAATTTTCTAATTTCATCAATATGATCTCTTGCTAATTTTTCTCCCATAGCAATAATATCCTTTGCTTTCAAAAAATCATATGCTTCTACTTTTGATAAATCTGGAGCCATATACATGTCCAACATTCTAATCTGTCTTTCAACTTCTTGTCTACCAGCTATTGTCATCGCATCTGAAACTACATCAACCAATGTCATTTTATTTAAATCTCTTTTTTCAAATCCACTTCCAACATTTATCCCTATTGTATAATCTGCCCCCAAAACCTTCAAATCTTGAACTGGCAAATTTCTAACAACTCCACCATCAATATACAATTTATCACCAACTTGCATTGGATTATAAATTGATGGCAGTGATAAGCTCGAACGAATTGCAGTAGCCAATGAGCCTTTTGTTATCATTACTCCTTCTCCAGTATTCAAATCAGTTCCTACTGCTGCAAATTTTTTTGGATATTTTGTAAAATCATTTTTATCGAGTACACCGTATAACAACTCATTTAATCTTTCACTTGCACTTTTACCACCAATTGCCCCAGGAGTTATTTTAGGCATAAATTTTTCCATAGGCAAACTTAATGTATTTCTGTCCTCAATCATATTTCTTACTATCCCTTTTTTCTCTCTATCAATTTTATCATTAAACAAGCCCATCCAATCCATATGAACTGCAATATCCTCTAACTCTTTCGCTGTATATCCCGCTGCATAAAGTCCTCCAATTATACTTCCCATACTTGTTCCTGTCACATACTCAATCGGCACTTTTTCCTCTTCCAAAACCTTCAAAATTCCAATATGTGCAAGTCCCTTTGCTGAACCTCCACCAAATGCAATTCCAATTTTCTTATCTATCTCTGGAACAGTATCTATCTCATTATTTACAACAAATTTCCCTTCTGATTTTTTATCTGTTTCCAAAGAATCTTTCTTATTTTTTGAAACTTTTTTACTCTTTTTATCTTCCCCTTTTACTTTTGTATCCTTACTATCTTTCTCATCTATACTCTCTTGTTTAGAATTTTCTTTAGAATTCTTTTTATCCGTCTCACTAACTACAATCAGTTTATCTGAACATCCATTACCGCATAAATTTTCACTATTCTCTGAAAAACTTTCTGCCAAAAGAAAATTATTAAAAACCAATAAACACAATAAAATTTTTATCCACTTTTTTCTTATCATATTATTCTCCTTTCACCATTTTATCAAAACCTAAATTATTTCATACAACTCACTTAATTTATCAACTTTATATTTTGTTTTAATTTCTGGATTTTCATCTTTCCCTAATAAATTAACCCAACAAGTATCTATTCCAAAATTAATCCCACCTTTAATATCAGCTGTTTGCGAATCCCCTATCATTATAATTTCACTCTTGTCTAAATTTTCACACCCCAATTTTTTTATCGCATACTCAAAAATCTTCGAATTTGGCTTACTCACTCCAACCTCTTCTGAAACAATAATTTCATCAATATATTCACTAATTTTTGAATTTTCTATTCTAGAATGTTGAACTTCTTTAATACCATTTGTCACAATCGCCACTTTGTACTTAGATTTTATATACTTACATAATTCCACCGCACCATCAAATAAATAAGTCCCCTCACCTAATCTATCTAAATACCCTTGACTAAATTTTTCAGCATCATATTTAAGTCCAACTTTCTCAAACAATTGCTTAAATCTCTCTACCCTCAAATTTTTACTTGTAATATTCCCTTTCTCCAATTCCGACCACAAAAAACTATTAATCTTCTTGTACTCTTCCTTTATTGAAAAATATTCCTCTTCAGAATTTCTTTCAAAAAAACCAAAATCTTCAAAAACCTTTCTCATCGCATGTTTTTCAGACTTTTCATAATCAAATAAAGTATCATCTGCATCTATTAATACAACTCTATACATTTTCCCTCTTTTCTTTTCTAAAAATTTCTCATTTTCTATTTTAATTCCATCTGTACAATCTCTCAAAAAATAAAATAGAATTAACAATTTCATTATATCCAATTTTCCACTTTTTATCAATCTTTTTGAAAATAAAAAAATACGCTTTTCAACCTGTTTTTACCACAAGTATCTAGCGTATTTCACAAATTTATTTTATTTTTTTAACATTTTTTCTTGTAAGAATTTCAATGCCTTGTCAACATTAGCTTCCTTACCTTGTTCTGGCACATATTCAATATATTTAACAACATTATTTTCATCAACAATCATCAATGCTCTAGTTAACAATCCACTTTCTTTCATTAAAAGTCCATTTTGTGCTCCAAATTGATGATATTTGTAATCAGAAACTGTTTTAATTCCATTTATATCATTTGCTGTACAAAATCTTTCTTGTGCAAATGGAGTATCTACAGTAACTGAATAAAATTTAACATTTGGATATTTAGCTGCTGCTGTATTCAACATTTTTGTTTGTAACGAACAAACTTTCGTATCCAATGAAGGTGCTGTATAAATAACTTTTATCGCTTTATCTGCTAAAATATTCTTTTCTTCCAATTTACTATTTACTGTTAATGGAACACCTTTTAACGTATCTCCAACTTTTGTTTCTTTCCCAACAATCGTAACAGGATTTCCTCCCATAGTTATTTTTAAATTGTTGTCAGCTTTTAAAGTATCCAAATATTGAGTGTACTCTTTTGGAACTCCTGCTGGAGCTGCTGAAACTTCTTTTTTTGAACCACAAGAAACCATAATTCCTAGTAATCCTGTAATTAACAATAATTTCTTCATAATCTTAAACACAACTTTTTCGTTGTGTCCTCCTTTCAACCTAACAATTCTCTACTTAAATAAATTTCCCCTATCTAATCTATTAAAAACTAACAGATTTTTAAGGGGACATTTGTATATAATAATATCAAATTTTTAGATTAATGTCTATCTTTTTTTGATTTTTTTGAACTTTTCTTTCTTTTTGAAGAACCTTTATCTTGTTTCTTGTTTAATTTCTTATCTGATTTTTTGTCTGATGACTTTCTTTTTCTTCTTCCACCAGATTTTTTACCACTTGAATTTCCACCAGTGCTATTTGCTTTTTCTACTAATGGTTTTGAATCTTTCTTAGAATTTAAAGCTCTAATAATAAATTCTGCTTCTTGTAAAGGTACTGTTATGAATGAATATTTATCCATAATCTTAATATCTTTAACTTTTCTTCCAGGTGTTTTAGCTTTTTTATTCAATAAATCTAACAATCTACCAGCGTTATAACCATCTTTAGAACCTAACGCAATGAATAATCTAGTTTTATCATCAATTTTAACTTTTACATTTTCAATTTCATTATAATTTTCAGGCAAGAATTCATCTTCATAAACATGTCTTAACACAGAAGCTAAAACTTCTTGTGGATTTCTTCCTTCCAATAATTCAGTCGCTAATTGATCATATGCATTATGGTCGTTTTCTTTAATAATTTCATCCACATAAGCAATTAACGCTTCTTTTTTCGCATTTAAGATTTCTTCCACATTTGGTATATTTTCTCTCTTAATGTCTGTTTTTGTAATTCTTTTAATTTGCGCTAATTTACTAGCTTCTCTAGGTGTTACAAATGTAATTGCAATACCTTTTTGTCCAGCTCTTCCAGTTCTTCCAATTCTATGAACATAAGACTCTGCCTCTTGTGGTATCGAATAATTAATTACATGTGTCAAATTACTTACATCTATTCCTCTTGCTGCAACATCTGTCGCTACTAATATTGTAAGCACTTTTTTCTTAAATAAATCCAATGCTTTTTGTCTCAATCCTTGTGTAATGTCTCCGTGAATACATTCAGCATCGTAATTTCTAGCTTTCAATCTATTTGTTACATCATCAACTTCAGATTTTGTTCTACAGAAAACAATTCCATAAAAATCTTGTTCATAATCTAAAACTCTTGATAATGCTTCAAATTTATCTTCTTGTTTTACTTCATAATAAATTTGTTCTGTCAAGTTAGTTGTCAATTCTTTTTTCTCAACTTTTAACATTTTGTAGTTAACCATAAATCTTTTTGCAATATCCAAAATAGCTTTAGGCATTGTTGCTGAGAAGAATAACATTTTTTTCTCGTCATTTGTTTTTTCTAATATTAATTCGATATCTTCAAGAAATCCCATATTAAGCATTTCATCCGCTTCATCCAATACGAAATAATCTAAGTTATCAACTTTTAAAATTTTCTTTCTCATTAGGTCCATAACTCTTCCAGGCGTTCCAACTACAATATCTACACCCTTTTTTAAGTTTTTTATTTGCTGCTCAATAGAAGCTCCTCCATACACAGCCAATACTTTTATATCTTTTTCACCTTTTAATGAATAAATTTCATCTGCAACCTGATTTGCCAATTCTCTTGTTGGAGCTAAAATCAATGCTTTTACTGTTTTATCCGCATCTATTGTTTCCAATATCGGTATACTAAACGCTGCAGTTTTTCCTGTTCCTGTTTGCGCTTGTCCTATTAAATGTGTTCTTTCTTTTAATAATTCTGGTATTACTAATCTTTGTATTTCACTTGGTTCTTCAAATCCTTTTTTACTCAATGCATTAAGTAATTCTGTACTCAATCCTAAATCTTCAAATTTTTGCATTCTTTCCTTTTACCTTCCTTTTTTTACTAATACAAACTATTATATCATACTTTTCATTTTTCTGCTTGATTATTTTTTATTTTTTTCAATTTATTTCATTAATCAAAAAAGTATTTTTATTATTTCCACTCATTTTCTCTAAAGAAGGCAAAAGTCTTTATCAATCTTATTTCCCACTATCTCCATAATTTTTCAACACTCTTGCACTTGGATCGTCTACATCGCATCCTTCCCACTCTTTATTCGGCATCCAAAAATCTTTTATCCATTTAGCTTTGTTTGGGTAGAATTTTTCAAAAATATCTCTATACAGTAGTGATTCTTTTGTAAATGGTGTTCTATATGGATATTTGTCTACAGCATTTTTCAAGTCCTCATCAGTATATTTCCCCTCTGCATATTCTTTCAAATAATCAACCATTGAATGTCCTACTGCATCACTAAACGCTGCTTTTTCTCTATACAAAATGCTATCTGGCAAGTAGTCTAACCCTTCAAATGCTTTTCTCAATAAATATTTTCCTTTATTATATTTATTCATTTTTTTCTCAGGATTCACGCTCATAACATAATCTACGAAATCCAAGTCACCAAACGGAACTCTTGCTTCTAACGAATTTGCAGCAATCACTCTATCAGCTCTCAACACATCATACATATACAATTCTCTAATTCTTTTTTGAGATTCTTTTTGAAATTCTTCAGGTGTCGGTGCAAAATCTGTATATTTGTAACCAAATATTTCATCGCTGACTTCTCCTGTCATAAGCACCTTCAAATCAGTATTTTCGTGAATATATTTACACACTAAATACATTCCAATACTAGCTCTTATTGTTGTAATATCCCATGTTTCCAAGTGCCAAATTACTTTTTCCAACGAATCCAAAACATCTTTTTTTGTCATAATTACTTCTGTATGCTCCGTTCCTAAAAAATCCGCCACTTCTTTCGCATATCTCAAGTCAATCGGATCTGTTTCCATCCCAATTGCAAAAGTTTTTATTGGTTTATCCAAAAATTTTTGAGAAACTGCACAAACCAATGAAGAATCTAATCCACCACTCAACAAAAATCCCAACGGTGCATCTGAATGTAATCTCTTTATTATTCCTTTTTCCAATTTTTCTCTAATTTTAGAAGTTATCGTATCTAAATCTTCATCAATAATTCTTTTTGGATCTGCCAAATCATTGTACAAATGAAATTCTCCATCTTTGTAATAATGACCTGGAGGGAATGGAAATACTTCATCGCAAAATTCTATTAAGCCTTTAGCTTCTGATGAAAATGCGATTCCGCCAGTTTCTTTATCATATCCATAAAACATCGGTCTTATACCAATCGGATCTCTTCCAGCCATTATTTCACCAGTTTCTCCATCAAATAAAACTAAAGCAAATTCAGCATCCAACATCTTCAACATAATTTCAAATCCAAATTTTTCATAAAGCGGAATAAGTACTTCACAATCACTTTCTGACTTAAATTCAAACTCATCCCTCAACAATTCCCTCAATTCCAAGAAATTATAAATCTCCCCATTACAAATCAATTTTTTCCCATCTCTTTCAAACGGTTGATTTCCTTTTGCTGACAAATCCATAATCGATAATCTATGAAATCCCCAAATCCCATCTTCTTCTTTGATTATTTGGTTATCAGGCCCTCTATGAAAAATATTGTCATAACTTTTTTTAAACATTTCCTTATTAATTTTTTGTTTTGATGCAAATACAAATCCACACATACTAATTTCTCTCCTTTTTTCTCTTAAATTTTCGTAATTATACAACTGCTAAATAAAGAAAAAACCGCAATCTCTAAAAAATTGCGGGTATTAAATATACATTATATGAATTAAGTATGTTACAAACTTGTCAAAACAAATTTACAATTAATGTTTTTCATAATTACAATGTACGGAAATGCCTTTTCATGCACTCGATACCCGCCAATACTAACGTAATTGGATCACGTCTCAGTCTACTAAAATTTCTTTTTATTGATTTAATTCATTTTATTTAAAATTTTTATAATTTATATTAAATCTCTCATTTCTAAAAGAAATTCTTTCGGTGAGCAACTCCAGAGTGTTCTTCACTAATTACTCCATTGTTAGACTTCCACCATCTCTAACTCGCTCTTAACTTCTGTAAAAAGCTACTCTCTCTATCACAGTCTTTTCATCTATTTAGCTTTATTATGAACTTATACTATCATAAAAAATCATAAATGTAAAATATATTATTATTACATAATCATTTATAATATTTATAGTTTTAACAATTTATATTATTTTTCAAAAAATTCTGTTGCCAATTCTTTCAAGAAATAAACATCTGACACTCCACAAAGTTCCCTTGCTGAGTGCATTGCAAGCATAGGTATTCCAACGTCTATTCCATCGATTTCTAAGTGAGTTGAAGAAATAGGTCCTATTGTACTTCCTCCCAATTCATTTGACTCATTTACAAACGGCTGTATTTTAATATCTGTTCCATCAATTATTTGTTTTATTACAGAAGTTGAAAATCCGTCTGAAGTATATTTTTGTCTAGCACTAATTTTTACTGAAATACCTTCATTAATTCTACCTCTGCTTGTAGGATCCGTTTTGTTCATATGTGCAGGATGTGCTGCGTGTGCTGCATCTGCCGATAACATAAATGATCCACTTAACATTCTCAAGAAATTTTCTCTCGTATAACCTAATCCTAACACTATTCTTTCCAATGTATGTATTAAATAATTTGAATCTGCCCCTTGTTTTGTCGCACTTCCAATTTCTTCATTATCAAAAGCCACAAAAACGTTTATTTGTTTTTGATTATGCTCACTTTCCACCAATCCTAAAAGTCCTGCATAAACTGAAACTAAATTATCAATTCTTGGTGCTGAAATAAATTCTTCATTTGCCCCCAAAAGACATCCTTTTTCAGTATTGTAAACATACAAATCAAAATCCAAAACATCTTCTTTTTTCAAATTAATTTTATCAAAAATGTAATTTAATAAAAAGTTATCTTTTTCAAATATTTCATTCATTAATCCAATTACTGGCAACACATCTTTTTGTCTGTCAATTTTTACCCCATTATTAACATCCCTGTTTTGATGTATTGCTAAATTTGGTATTGTCATTAGTGGCTCATCAAATTTTATAGCAACTGTTCTTGGAAAAAACGGATCATTTGTTCTAAGAATAACTCTTCCTGCGATTGAAAGTGGTCTGTCAAACCATGTACTTAAAATTGGTCCCCCATAAACTTCCGTATTCAATCGAATTATATTCTCTGTAATCATCTCAGGATTTGGTTTTATTCTGAAACAAGGCGAATCTGTATGTGATCCAAATATTTTAAACCCTCTCGACAAATCTACGTCTTTCCCCACTGTAAACGCAATTATCGCAGAATTTGATTGTTTTACAAAATATTGACCCCCTTTTTTCAATTTCCACTCTTCTCTCGGATTCAATCTTTGAAATCCATTTTCTTCCAAAATATCTGATGAATTTTTTACTGCATGATAGGCACTTGGACTGTCATCGATAAATTCAATTACTTCTCTAGCAAAACTTTTGATTTCTAAATCTATAAATCTTTTTTGTATTTGCTGCATTTCTTCATTCGTGTGTATCATTTTCATCCCTCTCTTTCCAAAAAAAAATTCAACTCTATTTACTAAAAAATATACGTTTTTCAATTTTTTTGTGTCTCTTACTTTGATAAAAGTATACCTTGAAAATCTTAAATTTCAATAGATTGAAACCAAATTAAATGTTTTTTAATAAATCTCAGAAAATTTACCAATTAAATAATCAATATAATATGATGAATCAAATTCTTTTCCAGTCATGTCTTTTATTATTTCTTTTGGTGTTTTTGTTTTCCCAAATTGATGAATATTGTTTTTTAAAATTTCATTTATTCTACTGAATTCTCCATTTTTTAATTCATCTAAAATATTTACTTTTTTGTTAATTGTATCGTAAATTTGTGCAGAATAAGCACTTCCTAGCGCATATGAAGGAAAATATCCAAATAATCCTGAAGCCCAGTGAACATCTTGTAAAATTCCTTTTGAATAAGTTTCTGGTCTAATTCCTAAATATTTTTCATATTTATCTGCCCAAGCTTCTGCCAATTCATCTACATCAACTTCCTTATCCAAGTCGCTAAAAATCTCTTTTTCAAGCTCATATCTTATCAAAATATGAATCGGATACGTCAATTCATCAGCTTCAATTCTAATAAACGACTCTTCAACTTCATTTGCTAGAATATACAAATCTTCAGCAGTTATCCCATTTTTTGACAATATTCCATCAAAAACTTTTTCAATTTTTGGATAAAGAAAACTTAAAAATTCTCGACTTCTTCCAAACATATTTTCATAAATTCTCGATTGTGATTCATGAATTCCCATTGAAGTTCCATTTCCTAAAATCGTATTAGAAATCTCGTCTGTGATGTGTTGTTCATACAAAGCATGTCCACCTTCATGAATTGTTGAATAAACTGAACTCAATAAATTATTCTCATAGTAATGCGTCGTAATTCTAACATCTTTATTTCCCATATCAGTAGTAAACGGATGCTCACTTTCCTTCAAAATACCTCTCTCAAAATCAAATTTCATTACATCTAGAATCTCTTTAGATAGCTCTTTCTGCTTTTGAATATCAAATTTCAATGATTTAAATTTTTTTCTTTTTTCTTCATCTAAAACTTTTTTCTCGCTCTTAACAATTTTCTTAATCAATGGCGACAATTCAGTTCTTACCTTCTCAAAAAATTCATCCAATTCCACAACAGTCATTTCTGGCTCATAATCGTCCAAAAGCGTATTGTATTGATGCCCTTCATATCCCCTCAATTTAATAAATTTCTTATTATATTCTATAATTTGCTTCAAATAATCCTTAAAAATCTCATAATTATTTTCATTTTTAGCTCTCTCCCAAACCCTTGAAGCTACTAAAACAATCTCTGAATATTTTTGATAATCTTCTTTGGGTATTTTTTTCATTTTTTCAAACGTCTCTTTTTTTATCTCTTGAATAATTTTTCTATCTAATTCATTCAAATTATTCTCATCAACCGAATAAACAAGTTCCTTAAACTCATCATTTATTACAGTCGAATAACTTTCTCCCGACAAATAATTAAGTGTCTTAGACTTTTTCTCAATCGCCATTCTAGGTGCCTCTGTTTCCAAATCCCAATTTAACAACGTTATCGCATCATCAAATGCTGCTTTTTTCTCTAATATTTCTTTAATTTTCTTCATTTTTTCGTTCATTTTTTCCTCCTCAAATTTCCTTTTTATACAGAATACTTTTTATTATATCACATTAATTTATTTTTTTGTAACGGACAAAAAGAAAATAATATGTTATAATAAATTATGTAAAAAATCATTTTTAATTGGGAGGAATATGTATGTCATATCAAACGATTATTGTTGGAATTGCTGGTGGAACTGGATCTGGTAAAACTAGCGTGACTAAGGCGATTATCGAAGATTTAGAAAAGAAAGGAATTCATTCAATTTTGCTGGAACAGGATTCTTACTATAAAAAAAATGATCACTTGACTTATGAGGAAAGAGTGGGATTGAATTATGACCACCCTGATGCAATTGATTTTAACTTGTTAGAAGAGCATATTTTATCTTTGAAAAATGGAAAATCTATTGAAAAGCCGATTTATGATTTCCAAGTTCATAATAGGGTTAATGAGACAGAACACATTGAACCTGCGAATTTAATAATTGTAGAAGGGATTTTAGTTCTTGCTATACCGAAAATTCGTGATTTGTTTGATGCGAAAATTTTCGTTGATACAGATGACGATGAGAGATTGTTAAGAAGGATTGAGAGAGATTTGCATGAACGTGCGAGAAGTTTCGAAAGTATAAAAAATCAATATATAAATACAGTAAAACCAATGCACTTAGAATTTGTTGAGCCTTCAAAAAGATACGCAGATGTTATTATTCCTAGAGGAAAAGATAATAAAGTTGGAATAAAAATGGTCGCAAGTCGTCTTAGATACTTGTTTAATCATTTAGAAAAAAAATAAAAAATTAAGTTTAATTTGAGAGGAGAAATATTTTATGAAAATAGTTGTAATTGGTGGTGGAGCAGCGGGAATGATGTTTTCCACTCAATATAAAAAAGCAAACCCTGATGATGAAGTTTTTTTGTTTGAAAAATCTTCATATGTTGCTTGGGCTGGTTGTCCGACACCTTATTTTATTGCTGATGAATTGAAAAAAAGTGATGTTTTACACGGAACGCCTGAAGACTTTATAAAAAGAGGAGTTAATGTAAAAATTCATCATAAAGTGACTGGTATTGACTTTCAAAATAAGACTTTGAATGTTGAAGGTGAAGAAATAAACGGAATTTTTGGTTATGATAAACTTGTGATTGCTGTTGGAGCAAAATCGTTTATTCCAAATATTTCTGGATATTCTAAAAATTTGACTAATGTTTTCACGCTTTCTCATGCAGAAGAGGCTTTTAAAATTAAAGACTACATTACTGAAAATAAAGATAAATTGAAAAAAGCTGTGGTTGTTGGAGCTGGATTTATTGGGCTTGAAACTGCAGAAGCCTTTAATAAAAAAGGATTAAATGTGACAATTGTTGAAAAGGCTGGAGAAATTTTACCTTCGTTTTCTGAAAAATTGAAAGCTGGGGTTTATAAAGAAATTGAAAATCGAGGAATTTCTTTGAAGTTGAATGCTGGTGTTACTGAAATTGTTTCACAAGATGGAAAAGCAAGCGCTGTAAAATTAGATAATGGAGAAATAATTGATTTCGATATTGCATTATTTAGTATTGGAATTACTCCTAATATTGATTTTATTCCTAAAAATTTAAAAACTGACCAAGGAAAAATTGTTGTAAATGATAAATTCGAGACTAATTTACCTGATGTTTATGCAATTGGAGATTGTATATTTAACAAATTCTATAAAACAGATAGAAATCTTTATGCACCGTTTGGGGATGTCGCTAATAAACACGGAATGATGTTGGCGAAATACTTGTCTGGAAAAAATATTAGCTGGAAAGGATTGTTAAGATCTTTTGCAACTTCATTTTATGATATTAAATTGGCACAAACTGGATTGACATTGAAAGAAGCGTTAGATTTAGGATTTAATGCAGATGTTGTTGAAATGCATGCAATGTATAAAAATTCTGGATTTGAGGATTCTATTCCTGGAAAAGTTGAAGTTGTTTATGATAAAGATAAAAAAGTGTTGTTAGGTGGAAGTATGGTTGGAGCTCAAGCTGTTGCTCAATTTATCGACCAAATTGCGATTGTTACAACTTTAGAAACACCTATTGAAAAATTTATCGAAATTGATTTTGCTTATTCACCTACAAATGCGAGCGTTTGGAATCCATTGTTGGTAGTTTATAGAAAAGTTATTAAATAATTTTTTAAGCAGTTTTACTATAATTAAATAAAATTACGAATAATCTTAAAAATACAATAAATAGGAGGAAGTTCTGTGAAAATTAAATTGAAAAGATTAAAAAAAAATGTTCAGCATAATAAAAGATTTAGAATAAATTATCAGATTTTTTTTATGTTTCTCGCCATTTATAGTTTTGCAACATCACTACTTGATTTGCATGGCGATATCAGTATTTCCAAAAATCCTATTTTAGAATTTATCGATTTTTCGATTTATTTAATTTTTGCTATCGATTACATAGTTCGGTTTATTTTTGCAAAATACAAAGCTAATTTTATAGAAAATAATATTCCTGATTTAATCTCGATTATTCCATATTACTCGATTTTTAGACTATTTAGAATATTTAAAATCAGAAAATTCGCGAAACTTTTTCGATATCTAAAACTTTCTAAACTTTATTTATTCGTAAAAAAAACATACAAAAAAATCAAAAAATTCTTAAAATTGAATGGTTTGATTTATCTATTGATGATGGCTGCACTTGGAATTCTTATTTCTGCTCTTATTATTTCTTATGTAGAAAAAATGAAATATGGAGACAGTTTATGGTGGGCCTTTGTTACAGCAACAACCGTTGGATATGGAGATATTTCGCCAAGAACTCATGTTGGTAGATTTGTAGCGATTTTCCTTATGCTTATTGGTGTTGGAACTTTTGGAATGATTACAGGTACTGTCACAACCTATTTTTTAAACAAACAAAATGAATTTGTACCTGATGATGATTTAGAAAAATTTATTTTAAAATCCGAAAATTATAGCGATTCTGAAAAAAAGGAAATTATCACTTTTATAGATTTTTTAAAATCTAAACGAGAAAAATAATAAAAATTGTGGGCAATTTGAAAGTGTTAGAAATTTATACTTTCAACATTAAATCCCACAATTTTTTATAAATATTCCTACCATCCTATACCGTATATTATATTTTGAGTTTACACAAAATTCTGGACACTCTCAATAATTCTTTTACAAAATTATTTTCACATTTTTACTCATTAAATCCAAAATCTATTTAGCTTCTAAAATTATCAATTCTTTTGGACTCTTATTCAATACTTCACATCCATCTTTTTTCACAACAACATCGTCTTCGATTCTAACTCCACCCCATCCGTCAAAATAAAGTCCTGGCTCAATAGTTACAATCATATTTTCCTTCAATTCAATTTGTGACATTTTTGATAAATATGGTAATTCGTGAATTTCTATTCCAATTCCATGACCTAATCCGTGACCAAATGCTTCTCCTAATCCTTTTTCTGTAAAGAAGTTTCTTACAACAGTATCCACTTCATCTGATCTCATTCCAGCTTTAACAGTATTTATTCCTAATAATTGACTTTCTAAAACAGTGTTATAGATTTCTTTGTGTCTTTCTGTGATATTATTTCCATAATAAACTGTTCTTGTGATGTCAGAAACATATCCGTCATAATATGCTCCAAAATCCATTGTAATAAATTCATCTTTTTGAATTTTTTTGTCACTTGCTACACCATGTGGCATCGCACTTCTGTACCCACTAGCCAAAATAGTATCAAACGATCTATCTTCAGCACCTAATTTTCTTTGAACATATTCCATATATCCAGCCAATTCTTTTTCAGAAACACCTTCTTTAATCACTTTCAAAACTTCAGAAAATGCAGTATCACTTATTTCAATCGCCTTTTTTATAGTTTCAATTTCTTCATTAGTTTTAACCATTCTCTCAAAAATTAATTTTTCTCCAACAGGTACTAAATCAGCTTTAAAAATCCCTTTTATTGTTTGATATAAAGAAAAAGTCACATCTTTATCCTCAAATCCAACAGTTTTCAATCCTAATTTTTCAATATATTCTCCAACAGTTTGCAATGAACCTCTTGTCACTTCTACAAATTCAAATCCCATTGGTGTCACTTGTTTTTCAGCTTGAGTTCTATATCTAAAATCCGAGAAGAAATAGTTCCCTTTTTTTGTAACCAAAGCCACTCCAGTAGTTCCTGTAAATCCAGCAAAATATCTCAAATTATACAAATTTGTCAAAAAAATTCCATCAATATTTAATTCATTCAATATTCTTTCTAATTTATCTGTTCTTTTAGTCATCTTCTATTCTCCAATCTTAATTTATTTTGATTTATTTCATTTACTATTTTAACGCTATTTTCATCTAAAATCAAATATTTTTTTACTTTTATTTTTTCCCCTTTTTTATAATTTCAACTATTCCCAAAATTGCCGAAATAACGTATCCTAAAAATCCTAAAACAGGTATCTCATTTATTTTAGGCGGGATTTCAGATAATACAACTATCGAAGAAGCTATTAACAACGAAGCAATAATTATCGCAACAACCAATCTATCCAATATTTTTAACAACTCTTTAAATCCCGTAACTTCATGTTTATGTTTCAATTCCCCATTCAATATTTTTTGCGATATATTCCTCAAATCTTCTGGCAACGACAACCAGCTTTCAGACACTTGCGTAATTTTCTTAGTCCCTTTTTCAAAAATATATTTTGGATTCATTCTTTCTCGCAAAATCCTTTTCGCATAAGGTTCTAGCGTCTTCATAATATCTAAACTTGGGTCCAAATGCCTTCCAATTCCTTCAATTTGTCCCACACCTTTCACTAAAAGATAAATATCCTCTGGCAAAATTACTTGATTTTTATTAAGAATAACTCTAACTTTTTCAAAGATATCTCCAATACTTATCTCGCTCAATACATTTCCATCAACTAAATACACAATTTCTGTTAATTCTCTCTCTAATTGTCTCTCATCAGGAACATTATATTTAACAGCCAGCTCTTTTATAGTATCTATAGCTTTTTTCACATCCTTTTGTATAAAATGCAACAATAAGTTTTCAAGTAATTCCTTATCTTGCGGATACAAAGTCCCCATCGCACCAAAATCAATAAATACAATTTTTCCTTCTGGCGTCATAAAAACATTCCCTGGATGCGGATCAGCATGAAAAAATCCATATTTTAATACTTGCTGTATATACAAATCCAATCCTACCCTTGCCACTTCACTAGGAAAAAATCCACATTTTTCAATCTTTTCCTTATCTGTTATTTTAAATCCCTTTATAAATTCCATACAAAGAATATTATCATTTGACAACTCCCTATACGGAACTGGAACATGTATTCGCTTATCATTTTTAAAATTGTTCGCAAATTTCTCCATATTGCTTAATTCATTTCTAAACGACAATTCCTTCGTAATCGAATTCCCAAAAGTATTAATAATATAAGAAGTATTCATCTTTTTAATCTCTTCATTCGTTCTCTCAAAATACGCCGCTAGATCCCTCATCATTGATAAATCAGAGGCTACAATCTCCTTTATTCCTTCTCTTCTAACTTTAATTACAACTTCTGTTCCGTCTTTCAAAATACCTTTATACACTTGCCCCATCGAAGCCGAAGCCATTGGTGTTTCATCAATCTCTTTAAAATATTCTAATGGCTCTATATTCAATTCTGCCTTTATTTTTGCATAAATATCTATTTTCTCTGGCTCAACATCATCTTGCAATTTTTGAAATTCTGCAATAATATCTTCTGGAAAAATATCCGTTCTATTACTGCACATTTGCCCTAATTTAACATAAGTAGGACCCAAATCCTGCATTGCTAAACGGATTCTCTCAGGAAAAGATGTCTCCCTTATATTTTCCAATCGCTTACTATTTTTGCCAACTTATTTGGAATAAATCTCTCCATGCCAGTTCTATCAAAAAGTTCCTCGAAACCATATTTTAAAAGAACATCTGATAATTTTTTCATTCTTTTTATTCTATCTATAACTTCCATTTTTTAACCTTCTTTATTCATAGTTTTTGTAATATTCGATTACCATTTCTGCACATTTTATGCCATCAACTGCTGCAGACATTATTCCACCTGCATATCCAGCACCTTCTCCACATGGAATAATCCCTTCAATATTAGCAAAAAACTCCTCATTTCTAGGAATTTTTACTGGCGAAGAACTTCTACTTTCCACACCTGACAAAACAGCATCATAATTTCCAAACCCTTTAATTTTCTTATCCATCGCTAATATTCCTTCCTTTAAAGCCGAATTTATAAACTCTGGAAACAACAAATTCAAGTCTGCAAATCTATATCCTCTAAAATAACTAGGCTTAACCTTCCCTAATTTTGTAGAAACTTTATTTTGCAAATAATCTCCAAACAACTGAATTGGTGCTTTGTAATCACTTCCTCCAAGCTCAAACGCCTTCTCTTCTAATCTTCGCTGAAACTCAACCCCAGCCATTACATCTTCCCCATCAAAATCCTCAGGAAACACATTTACCAAAACAGCCGAATTTGAATTTTCTAAATCCCTCTTAGAATAACTCATCCCATTCACCACAAGTCTTCCAATTTCACTTGCTGCAGGAACAACCACTCCTCCAGGACACATACAAAATGTATAAACCCCTCTACCATTACTAGCCTTCGCATTTAACTTATATTCTGCAGTCGGCAATTTATCAGCAAATTTACCATATTGAGAATGATTTATCATCGCTTGTTTATGCTCAATTCTTACACCAACAGAAAAAATCTTTCTTTCCATGTGAATATTTTTCTCATTCAGCATATAAAAAGTATCTCTCGCACTATGCCCAATAGCCAAAATCGCCACATCTGTTTCAATTTCATAACTCGGATTTTTTTCAATCTCCCCATTTTCCACTCTTTTCATAGCCTCTTCACTAACATCCTCAATCTCAACACTAGTTAATTTCTCATTCTCATCATATTTCACAGAAACTAATTTTTGGCTAAATCTATATTCTCCTCCTAAACTCTCAATTTTTTCCCTAATCCTTCTCATAATCCCAATCAATTTATCTGTCCCAACATGTGGTTTCGACATATACGCAATCTTTTTCTCTGCTCCAGCCTTTATAAATTCCTCATAAACCTTCTGCATCCTAAAATTATTCGTATTCGTATTCAATTTCCCATCAGAAAAAGTTCCAGCTCCACCTTCTCCAAACTGCACATTCGAATATTTTTTCAAATTTCCAGTCTTAAAAAAGTCATAAACATCTTTTTCTCTCTCATCAACACTTTTCCCTTGCTCAATAATTATTGGCTTCAGCCCAGCTTCTGCTAAAATCAATCCAGCAAAAACCCCAGAAGGCCCAGTTCCAACCACAACAGGACGTTTCCCCGTCTTAATATTTTCCAAAATTGCTGTTTTATAAATTTTCTTTTCTATCCCTCTAACATTTTTAACACCTTCATATTTTTTCTCATCAACCAATTCCACATCCACAGAATACACATAAATCACATTATTCTTATTTCTCGCATCAATCGCTTGTCCCGCAATTTCAAAACTCAAAATTTCATTCTTCAAAATTTTATACAATTTACAGACAACCGTTTTTAAATCATCAATATTATGTTTCACTGGCATTTTTATATTCGTTATTCTTAACATATTTTCCCTCTCATTTTCTCTAATTAATTTACCATAAAATTTTTTATAGATCTTCTATATAGTAAAAATCATAAATTTATTTTCTTCATAAATCAAATAAAAAACGAGTTAATGCAACTCGTTCCCATATTTTTTGAACTTTTATTTAAATAAACTTATCACACCATAAGATGCCGCCGTCATAATTGCTGCAGCTATCAATACTCCTAGCGTAATATAAATAAATGATCTTTTTCTCTCAAATTGAAGCAAAGCCGCAATTAATGCACCCGTCCAAGCACCTGTCCCTGGAAACGGAATAGCCACAAATAACATAAGCCCTATAAATTCTCCAGTTGCAAGACCTTCGCTACGTTTTTTTGCACGATTTTCAATTTTTTCAATAAATTTCACTAAAATATTATGCTTTTTCATAAATTCAAATGCTTTTACCGAAAACAAAAGAATAAACGGCACTGGAAGCAAATTCCCTACAATTGACACAATCATATTCAAATACCAAGGCAACCCAATCGCCGCTCCAACAGGTATCGCTCCACGAAGCTCAACAACAGGTAACATCGATATTAAAAATATCCCAAACATTTTATTCAAAAGTGATGCTCCCAATAAACTCACTTTTATAAATTCATTAAAAGATTTCATATTTTCCCTTTCTCATAATTTTTCTTATAATTATCAATTCTTTGATTCATAGATTAATTTCTCAAAAATTTCTATCAAATAATCTTTAATTTACAATTACCTTTTATAGAAAAATTCGAATTTTTCTATAAATCTCTTACAAATATTTTCTTTATTATATCATACGAAAAAAAATACTTCAATTTTTTATTTTACCCTTCCATTAATTCAAAAACATCTTATTAATATCCTCTTCTATTTCTTCTTGCATCAAAAATAATTTTGAGTAAACTTGCTCATAATTTTCTACAAATTCAACTTCTACTTTATCCAAAATATCTTTATTCACAGAACTGACACTACTTTTATCACCTTCAGGAACAAAAAATTTTTTTATTCCAAATTTATAAGCTTCTTCAATTTTTAAATTTACTGCTCCCACAGGTAAAATTTCTCCTAAAATACTCAATTCTCCAGTAAAAGCTATATCTTGTCGTATTTTCACTTGATTCAACGCAGAAAGTATTGATGTTGCAATAG
The DNA here is from genome assembly GCF_018128245.1 of Leptotrichia sp. oral taxon 221. Taxonomy (NCBI): domain Bacteria; kingdom Fusobacteriati; phylum Fusobacteriota; class Fusobacteriia; order Fusobacteriales; family Leptotrichiaceae; genus Leptotrichia; species Leptotrichia sp. oral taxon 221. Next base: position 620,604 of record NZ_CP072378.1, on the reverse strand, counting down.
CCATTCCAGCTGAAATAATATCTTTTTGAATGGAATTTTCGCTTAAATGAACATGAATATCATATTCCCTATAAAAATTAGGATTTTTCAAATGAAATCTTGTACTTTTTGTTCTTAAATATGTTATCGCTACCATTATCTCTTCTTTCATAGTTTGTGAAATATTCCCAGTTACTATTATTTCCCCTCTTCCAGGCATAATAACAGTTTGAATAGGTATAACTCTTCCTCCAAAAGGAGATAAAGCAATTCCCATCACTTTTCCTATTTGTGACCCACTAGTTGCCACATTTATCGGTATTTTTGGAATTTTTTTAGTGCTAATAAACGAATCAATATTTTTTAAAGTTATTTCAGGAGTTTTCTTTCTTTCTAGTGTATTTTTAGCAATTTTTCCATAAATTTTCATCAAAATTATATTCAATTTTCTAACACCAGACTCACTAGTATAATTTTCAATAATATATCTTAAAACATCGTCATCAAAAGTTAATCCTGATCCTATTTTTTTATTTATACTTGGAACCATATATCTTTTTGCAATCTGAACCTTTTCCTCCAAAGTATAACTATCCAAATAAATGATTTCCATTCTACTTTTTAGTGGCTCAGAAACTCTACTCATATCATTTGCTGTAGCTATAAACAACACATTTGACAAATCGTATTCTAATTCCAAAAATTCATCCCTAAATCTCTTATTTTGATCTGGATCTAAAATTTCAAGCAAAACACCTTCTATATCCCCTTCTGTTCTTTTCTCCATAATTTTATCAACTTCATCTAATAAAATTAGAGGATTATCACAACCAAATTTTGCCAACGTTTTCATAATTCTTCCAGGAGCTGATGAATTGTATCCTTTTGTAAGTCCTGTCAATTCAAACGTCGTTGTTACACCACTCAAAGAAATCTTCTCAAATTTTCTTCCCAAAGCTTCAGCTATCGATTCAGCAATTGAAGTTTTCCCTGTTCCAGCTGGACCTGCCAAACACAATATAACTGGCATTTTTTCATTAGTATTTTTCATAAAAAAACGTATTGCTAAATTTTCTAGAATAGTTTCTTTTATACTTTCCATTCCAAAATGTCTTTCATTCAAAATCCTTCTTACTTCACCAATATTAATTTTCTTTTCTTTAAGGTGTCTTTTCCAATCAAGACGTTTAATGAATTCAAGGCATCTTTCCATTTTTCTAAAACCTGCTTCTTCAACATTTTCTTCATCAGAACAAAATTCAAAATATTCTTTTATTTTAGCTTTATTGCTTTCACTCGTATCTAATTTTTCAATATCTTCAAATCTTAATTCTGATCTGCTTTCTTCCAATTCTTCGTTGTTTTTCAAATCTTCTTTAGCCATATTTCCCCCTATATTTTTAAATTATGAATTTATTTTTACAACATGATTTTTAGAAAATTTTAGTAAAAACTTCTAATTATTTTTGAAATGTTTCTCAAGAAGCTCCTTAAATTCTTGAATTTATATGATCATTAATTTGTTTTGCATTGTCTTTAATATGTTTTGTCGTTTTATTATTATACCACATGCATACCTCTTTGTAAACAAATTTTTAGTCCAAATCTTCTCCATTACTTGCAATAACTTTTAAAAAAATACTGTTTATTAATCTCATAAATATGCTATAATACGTGCAATAAAAGGAGGAATTCATGAAAGAAATGTTAAAAGGAAAATTGGAAATTGTTGAATTTTTTAAAAAATATTTTACAGAAAAACGGAAAGCTGAATTTAATAATGAAATTAAATTAGTGAATAAACTAAATGATAAAATGAAAAATTATACTCAACAACTAAACACAAAATATAATAAAAAAATTGATAAAAAGTTACAAAAAATTTATGATTTAAAAAGTGGAAAAATACAAATTATCAACGTAAATCGATATATTCAAAGAATTTTACTTCTAATTCTTTTTTATATTTCGCTTTTTAATTTATCATTGAATTTAAAGGTTTACAACCATTTTATCCACGTTTTAGTTGTGATTTTTATTATTCTATCATCTTTATCAGTACTGATAACATTTATTATTAAAAAGAAAATTTTTGATGCCTACTATTTCAACTTTAATTTTAAAAAATTAATTCCATTTCTTATCTTTTTTGTAGGAATTGGCTATTTTTTAAATTCTTACAAAAATACTTTAGAAGCATTGAATAATAAATCTATTTTGATTCGAGGTGCTGAAATGGACTCAATTTCTGAATTGAAAAATAGTACTCTTGAGATATCAAATAAGGAGGGAAAAATAAAATGGAAAGTTGATAAAAATCTAAAAATTATCACTCATGAAGATTCCAAAAATAAGAATATGAAAATTGTGGATACTGTTATCGAAGACAATAACAAAGTGAATATTTCATTCACTAATGATAAAGGCGAAGTTGTGTGGATAAAAGGGAAAATCATTAGTTTTGATCCTGATACAGTGAAAATAACATTAAAAGATAAACGTGTTATTCAAGGAGAAGTGTACGGAAAAATAATAAAACTTGATGATGGCAGAACCTTAATATTGAACAATAATTTTAAATTACGTGACACAAATAAAAAAATCGTCAATCGATTAATGTCGAATGAAAAAAATTTAAAAACAATAAGAAAATCAGTTTTTGCAATTTTGAAAACTGTTAAATCGTTGACATTTCCGATAGTTCTTGTTCAAACATTATTTTTAAGAAATGTGATTTTTAATCTGTTTTTTGAAGGGAATCTGAAAAAAGGATATGACTTAACAAATGTTCTTTTATCCTATTTTTCAAATTCATATTTATTAATTTTTATCGTACTTTTACTTCCGATTCTTTCTGAAATGTATAAAATTTTAAGATTAATGGCTAATTATATAAACACAAATTCTTCCATTGATGAACCTCTTGATTTGAAGAAAAAAAGAAAATATTCTAGAATCAAAATCTATAATCGTAGAAGAAAATAATTTTTATTAAACATTCATTCCGGCTAAATGCCCCGAAGACCAAGCCCACTGTAAATTAAAGCCACCACATTCACCATAAACATCTAAAATTTCACCAGCAAAGTATAGCCCCTTAACTTTTTTCGATTCTAAAGTTTCGGGGTTAATTTCTTTTAAAGGTATTCCACCCGCTGTAACTTGAGCTGCTTTAAAACCATTCGTATCTATCACATCCACTCTATACTTTTTTAAAACAGTGCACATACTTCTTAGTTCCTTTTCTGTCAACATATTTATCATTTTTGACAATTTCTCAATTCCAGATGCTTTTGACAAAAACTGTCCCAATTTTTTATTAATCATTCCATTAAAATATTGTTCCATCGTCAAATCACCCAATATATTTTTACGTTTTCTTAAAATTTCCAACAACTCGTTATACTCAAATTTTGGCATAAAATCAATTTCAAGCTCCACTTTCTTATGAATCGGATACACAAACGAAATATTAAAAATCACATTTCCTGAAACTCCATATTCTGTAAATAACAACTCCCCATCATAAGTACAAATTTTATTCCCATCACCATAAGCCGTAACTTTTGTATCTAGTTTAATTCCACGAAGTCCTTTAACTTGATAATCTTTAGTTTTCAACTGAACAATCGTCGGAACCAACTTTGTAATTGAATGTCCAAAACTTTTTGCCAACTCATATCCAGATCCATTCGACCCTAATTCTGTGTAAGTCTGTCCACCAGTAGCTAAAATCACTCTACTTCCTTCCACAACTTTTTTATCTTCAGAATAAACCTTAAATTTAAAATCCTTTTTTTCAATTTTTCTTACATAGAAATCAGTCAACGTAGTAATTCCCAATTTTTCAGCACAAAATCTCAATCCATCAACAACCGAAGCCGCCTGACCACTCAAGGGATAAACTCTCCCCCTAGTTTCCTCATTACAAATTAACCCAATTTCATTTTCAAAAAAATCAATAGTATTTGTCACCGTAAACTTCTCAAACACATTCTCAATCAAATCCACATTTTTCCCCATCGCAAAATAATTCGAAATCCCAGCTCTAACATTAGTCATATTACAACGTCCATTTCCCGTAACTAAAACCTTTTTTAGCACTCTTTCTTTTCGCTCCAAAATAATTACATCTTTCCCATTTTTCTTAGCAGTAATCGCTGCTATTAATCCTGATGCACCACCACCAATTATTATTACATCCGCTTTCATTATACCTACTTTCTATTTTTCATATTCTCAAACTTCATTAACATTTTCTCATTATATCACATTTCTAAACATTCCTAAACCTTTTTAATTTTTCTTTTTCTAAATATTTTAATAATAAATCAAAAAAATTCAATTTAAAAGTTTTTTTCTTAAAATTTCAAAAATTCTGTTTCTATTTTTAAAATAAAAAAGTGTGAATCTTAGTAATTTCAGTTTTATTTTACCAAAATTAGACTCACACTTATAAAAAACAATATATTTAAAAAACGAGCCGTGTGCTCGTTTCTTGTATGAAAGAAGTCTAAATGTAGAGATGGGGCGTCTCTTTTAGACAAATATATATTACCACATTTCACTTTTTATGTCAACACTTTTTATTGAAATTTTTTCATTTTTTTTCATTTTTATATTTTTTTTTTATATTTACTATTAATATAACTTTCACAAACTTATTATTTAACAATATTTATAACTTTATTTGTAATAATTACAATTTTAATATACTATCATAATTTTGAAAAAAATATATATTTTTTTCAAATATTCTTTTGACTTTAAATTTTTTTGTCTTATTTCTCAAAATTTTCTAATAAAAATATCCATTCTATAACGAAATTTTTTTAAATAACACCTGCTATATAAATTTTTCTTTATTTTTTTAATAATCCTATATCGAATTTAAAAACTGATTTTTCATGAGTACTTTTTATTTATTTATGTTTAGAATAAATCATTTAAGTCAATAAAATAGGCAAATATAAGAATTTTTATAAAGTAAAATAAATTTTTCTTTATTATTCAAAAGTTTCTATTTAATCTTTTTTCTAATTAGTTTGAAACCTTTTTATTTTTTTTTCATAGATTTGAAAAATTTTTTTATTTATTTCATTAGTTTTGAGATTTGGAAAATGATTTAAAAAATTACCTTTAAACATTGATTTTTAAAGGTTTAATAAAATTTTCTTTTTAATTTTTATTCTTTTAGAAATGTTAATTATCATATTTTTCTAATAATTTAGCTTTAAAACTATATTTTCAAACGATTTTGATAAAATAAACTAAGTATAATTTTAGTAATATAAATTAAAAGGCTCTGAATCTTTCAGAACCTTTTTATAATAACTATTCAACAACAAATAACCATTCTTTAGATAATTCGTGATCTCCATTAATAACTTTTTCATATTCACCTTTTAACAATTCATAGAATTTACCAGGTTTTGGTTCAGCATGGAAGTCTAATTGTCCAATTGGTCTTTGGTCTAATGATTCAGCATAAGTGATTTTCATTGCTGTTCCTGTTACTAACAATTCATCTGCTGTAAATACCATTGATCTGTCAATTTTTCCACGGTTGATTTTGTATCCATTGTATTCTAATAATTCTAATGCTGATCTTACTGTAATTCCTTCAAGTGCTGCATTTCCTGTATCAGGAATAATTACTTGATCTCTGTAAATTAATACAATATTTGCAACAGAAACTTCTACTACATTTCCTGCATCATCAAACATTAATGCATCATCATAACCATTTCTTTGAGCGTCACTTGTAGCTAGGAATGAATTGATGTAAGATCCACCTGCTTTTGCTTTAGTTGGGATAGATGAATCGTTATATTTTCTATAAGTTGAACTCATCAATCTTAATCCACCTTTTGTACTTACATAATCTGCAAGTGGCAACATATAAATTGCTAAATCAAAATCAAGTCCTGCTTTTTTAGGTGATAATCTTGGTTCTTTACAGAAAATGAATGGTCTCATATAGAAATCTTCTTTAATATCGTTCTTTTTAACTAATTCAGTTACAATATTTTTAAATTCATCCCATTCCATGAAAAATTCAAAACCTAACATTTTTGAAGCTGTCATAAGTCTTTTATAGTGATCTTCCAATCTAAAAATTGCTACTTTCCCATTTCTGTAGTATCCTCTAACTCCACCGAAACAAGTTGTTCCATATTGTAAACTGTGAGTTGCAATACTTACTGTTGCTTTCTCAAATTCTACTATTTCTTTATTGAAATATGCATATTTCATAAATTCAGTTTTACCTGCCATTAAATTTACCTCCAATATTTACATAACACTTATTATTTTTACTATTTAATTCTATCACTTTAGAGTAAATTAGTAAAATTTATTCTATAAATGGTAGTATTTATTTTTTTTATAAATATTAAATTTCTTATTTTATTTTTTCGTTTTTATCTCTCCACCACCGATTAATTCATCGTTTAAATAAAATACAATATGCTGACCTTCAGAATTTTCATGTGTTTTTTCATTAAATTTGAAAAAAAGTAAATCCTCTTTCAAAATTAATTTTCCCTTCAGTCCTTTCGATGAAAATCTTGGTCTTGCAATAATTTCCTTATCAAGCAACTCTTCTATTTTGTAATACAATTTATAATTAATCACTTCAATTTCATCTATTAGCAATTCTTCAAAATCTCCAACGACAATTTCGTTAGTTTCTGATCGAATTTCTGAAACGAAAAAAGGTTTTCCTAAATTAAGTCCCAAGCCACGTCGCTGACCAATCGTATAAAATTGATATCCTATATGCTGACCTACTACATTTCCATCTTTATCTACAAAATTTCCCTTTTTGACTTCATCGCCAAGAACCTTTTGTAAATATGGAATATAACCATTTGGTGCAAAACAAATTCCTTGGCTATCTGGCTTGTTATGTGTATGAATTCCGTGTTGTCGAGCGATTTCTCTAACTTGTGGTTTTTCATATTCTGATAGCGGAAATAAAAATCTCTCAACAATATCTTTATCAAGTCTGTAAAGCATATACGACTGATCTTTTCGATTTTCCTTGTCCCACATAAGAAGTCCATTCATACTTTTTTTCGAATAATGCCCAGTTGAAATATATTTTATCCCCATTTTATCTGCAAATTCTACTAATTTCTTAATCTTCACTTTCTCATCACAAATCACGCAAGGTGATGGAGTTTTCCCTTCATTGTACATTTTCACGAAATATTCCATTACCTCTTTTTTAAATTCATCTACAACATTTATCACATAATGTGGAATCCCCAAATTATAGCAAGTATATCTCGCATCATTTATATCATCTAGTGAACAACATGTTTTACCAGGATTTTCTGACAATTCATCTGGCAAATGTTTCAATGTAACTCCTATCACTTCATATCCTTGTTGCTGCAACAATAATGCTGCTACCGAACTATCTATTCCTCCACTCATTCCAACTACTACTTTTTTATTTTTCATTTTTACCTTTCTCAAAATATATAAAATTTTTAGTCTATTTTACCACACTTTTTGAGAAATTTCATTTTTTATTAATTGTTATTTTTTTATTTTATAAATTTCAAAAAATATTTGACTTTCATATTACTATATGGTAATATAAATTTACGATATAGTTATATTTTTATGTGAATATATTATCATATAGTAATAATTTTGTAAAGGAGGAAAATACTATGAAATCAAACTCTGGATTTTATATAAGCAGAATAAAACAAGTAAATACTAGACTTTTGAATAAATTTTTAGCACAAAAAAATATAATGGCGTTTAATGGGGAACAAGGTCGAATTTTGCATGTGCTTTGGGAAAATGATGGGATTAGTAATAGAGAATTGTCGAAAAAATCTGGTCTTGCTATGAGTTCACTTACAACGATGCTTGAACGGATGAAAGAAAAAAAATTATTGATACGAAAATTTTGTCCGACTGATAAACGGAAAAGTTTAATTTTTTTAACGGATTATGCTAAATCCTTGAAAAGTGAATATGATGAAATTTCTGACAAAATGACTGAAATCTCTTTTGAAGGAATTTCAGATGAGGAAAGATTGGCTTTTGAGACAACTTTAGAAAAAGTTTTGTATAACTTTGAAAAAGCTGAACAGGAATTTAATAAAAAATAATTTAAAATACTGAACAAAATTTGAAATTTATAAAAAATTATTTGGTATTTAACTGGAGGTAAATGAATGATAGAATTTATCAATGTTGGAATGACTTATCCAAATGGGAATGTTGGATTAAAAAATATAAACTTGACTATAAAGGAGTCTGAAATTACGGTTTTTATTGGACCGTCTGGGAGCGGGAAAACTACGCTTTTGAAAATGATTAATCGATTGGAGGATAATACGACTGGGGAAGTGAAAATTAATGGAAAAAATGTGAAGGATTATAATATTCACAAAATGCGTTGGGATATTGGATATGCTTTGCAGCAAGTGGCACTTTTTCCGCATATGACGGTTGAAGAAAATATTGCGATTGTGCCTGAATTGAAAAAATGGAAGAAAGAAAAAATTGATGCGAGAATTAATGAGTTATTAAATATGGTTGGGCTTGAGCCTGAAAAATATCGAAAGAGAAACCCTTCAGAATTATCTGGTGGAGAAGCACAAAGGGTTGGAATTGCAAGAGCTCTAGCTGCTGATCCACAAATTATTTTGATGGACGAACCATTTAGTGCATTAGATCCCATCACTCGTGCAAATTTACAGGAAGATGTGAAAAAACTTCAGAAACAAATTCACAAAACAATTGTTTTTGTAACTCACGACATTGAGGAAGCATTTTTATTGGGGGATAAAATTTGCATTATTCAAGATGGCGAATTAATTCAATCTGGAACAAAACACGAAATAATCTCAAATCCTAAAAATGATTTTGTGAAAAAATTTATAGCTATCAAAAAGAAAGAAGGTGAAATTTATGAATAAATTAATTTTGACTTTTTTAGAGAAAAAAGACGAACTTTTTAGTGGAATTGTGGAGCATATTCAAATTTCTTTTATTGCACTAATAATCGCTCTAATTATCGCCATTCCACTAGGAATTTATTTGAGCTATCATAAAAAATTAGCAAATATTGTTATTGCGATTAACGGCGTTATTCAAACTATACCATCTTTAGCAATTTTAGCACTTCTAATTCCTATTGTTGGAATTGGGAGAAAACCTGCTATAATCGCCTTAATACTTTATGCTCTGCTTCCAATTTTACATAATACTTACACTGGGATTACTGGCGTGGATCCAATGTATATGGTAACTTCAAGAGCTTTAGGAATGAATAAATTTCAGCAACTTACAAAAGTTCAGCTTCCACTGGCTATGCCTGTAATAATGACAGGAGTTAGAACGGCTGCAGTTTTGATTATTGGGACTGCCACATTGGCTTCACTTGTTGGAGCTGGAGGACTTGGAAAGTTGATTTTACTTGGTCTTGATAGGAATAATAACTATTTGATTTTGTTAGGAGCGATTCCTGCTGCTTTACTTGCGATTTTATTCGATTTCATCTTTAAGCAATTGGAAAAATTGAGTATCAAAAAAATATTAATTTTCCTAATTTTAATCACGTTTGCGTGTCTTTTTGGGTCAATTAGCAGTTTTAATAATACAAAAAAAGACAAATTGATAATTTCTGGAAAACTTGGTTCTGAGCCAGAAATATTGATAAATATGTATAAAATTTTGATTGAAGAAAATAGTAAAATTGGCGTTGAGTTAAAACCTGGACTTGGAAAAACTTCATTCGTATTCAATGCTTTGAAAAATGGCAATATTGATATTTATCCTGAATTTTCAGGAACTGCCGTTTTTACTTTCTTGAATGAAACTCCTGTGAATAATAATGCTGAAGATGTTTTTAATCAAGCACAAAAAGGAATGGAAACTAAATTTAAAATGGTTATGTTAAAACCTATGAAATATAATAATACTTATGCAATCGCTGTTAGCAAGAAGTTTGCTGATGAAAATAATTTGAAGACGATTTCTGATTTGGTGAGAGTGAAGGATAAGATAAAAGCTGGATTTACAAGAGAATTTAATGACCGTGAAGATGGTTATCCTGGACTTAAAAAATTATATCAGTTTGAAATTCCGAATATTAAAGAGTTTGAGCCAAAACTCCGTTATGTTGCTGTTCAAAGTGGCGATATTAACTTGGTTGACGCATATTCTACTGATCCTGAACTTGCTCAATATAATATGGTTATTTTAAAGGATGATAAGCATTTATTTCCACCATATCAAGGTTCTCCAATGATGCGTGAAGAAACTTTAAAAAAATATCCTGAATTGAAAAAGATTTTGGAAAAATTGAGTGGAAAAATTTCAGATGAAGAAATGTCGACAATGAATTATCGTGTTTCTGTGAAAGGTGAGAAAGCGGAAGATGTTGCTAGAGAATATTTGAGAAATGCTGGAATTATTAAAAAATAAATATAAAATGTAAAAATACAAAAAGTTGACATCCATCAATTAATTAAGTAAAATAATATTAATTCAATGTATTTTTTATTTTGTGATTAATCTTATTATTTTGAGTTTAGCTACAATAATTTTGTACATAAAATCATAATAAGTAATGACAATTTTATAAAATATAAAAATCTAAAAAGGAGGTCACTGGTGAAATCTTTAATAAAAATAGTTCAATTTATATTAAATGAAATTATTGAACTCGTTCTTTCAATTTGGACGTTTTTAATGGGAATTGGATTTTATGTAATTCTGCCAATTTTAACTTTTTTTGCTCTTCTTGCTCTTGTTATTGGAAAAAATTGGAATGGAATTATCGGAATTGTGCTTTTCTCTTTTGTTGCTTGTTTAATTTTGGGGATTATTAAACTTCTTCAAATAATTTTAAATTTTATTGTGGGGATTCTTTTGAATGAAAGGGGAGAAAATAAAAGAATTTATAAAACATATGAGCAATGGTATGAAAATTCAATAAACCAAGAATACGAAAGAAGACGAAGAGCTCAAGAAGAATACCAACGACAGCAACAACAAGAATATCAACGAAAACAAAACGAAAAACAACGTTTTTGGGACGAACAATACAAAAAATGGCAAGATAAAGAATATTCAAAACAACAGCAGCAACAATCTCGACAACAATATGAAAGACAAAACAACAATAATTCTCGTTTCAAGTATCAAAATACAAATGATGGTGGAATTATTCAAAAATTTGAAAAATATCTTGATGTTTTAGAAATTGATAAAAATGGAGAAATTACTGAAAGGATTATACATAAAGCATTCTTAAAGAAAATGAAAGTTGTTCACCCTGATAAGAATCTTGATAAAGATACTACTGCTCAAGCTCAAGAACTAAAAGCAATGGAAGATTTCTTGAAGGCACAACTTGAATATTATTTAATGCAAAGGAGAAAAAGACAATGATTATAAAAAATTATAAATATATAAATTTAGCTTATACAGCTGGATTCCTAATTTTTTTAGCTTGTGTTTGTATACCAATTTTTTTAAAACTTGGAATATTTGTCACTGGAATTTGGTTTATATTTTCTTTTTTTATTACTTTTAGTTCAGATATTTGTGAAAAAACAATTCAAAAAGAACTCAATAAAAGAATGTCGAAAATTCCAGTACCTAAAAATCAAATTTTTAAATGGAGAAGAAATAGGAATATCGGATATGCTTTTACAGATTTATCGAAAGGAACAATTTGGATTTGCAGTACACAAACAAAATTTGAATTACACATATATTTTCTTTCAGAGTTGAAGATAGTCGATGAATCTTTTGGAAAAATCCATTTTAGAAGAACTTCAAATACAATACGTGAAAATGAACTTCGAGAGTTTGTAATCTATCATTATTAATCTTTTTTTAATATATAAATTTAATCTATAAAAAGAGAGTGTTCGTACTTTTTTAAAAAACTAACACTCTCTAATCTTTAAATATTAATCAAACTTATACTAAATATATTACTAAAAAATTATATCTCTTTTAATATTTTATAGAAACAATTCTTTTAACTTCACAGCTTCTCCATCTTCTGTATTCATCCCAACAAATTCAAAATCTTTTGGTAATAATCTTCGAAGTCTATCAATAGAATTTCCCATTGCATATCCTTTTCCGACCATTGTAAGCATTTCAAAGTCATTTTCACCATCACCAAAAGCTACTGCATCTTTTAATTCTATTCCTTCTTTTTCTAGTAGAAATTTTGCTGCTGCCCCTTTATTGGCGCCTTTTGCCATAATTTCCATACAATAATCATTAACAAATATAACATTTACAGCATCTGTCACTTTTAAAATAGCCTTTTCTAATTTTATTAACTGCTCATGTTCTCCAATATAAAATATTTTTAATATATCCAAATTTTTTAATTCATCTTTAGGAATCTCTTTAAAAACAACTTTTACATCTCTCGGAATTCTATCATATACTTTTTGAGCTGTTCCTTTTGTAATAATCCAGTCATTTCCTGAAAATATGTTTAAATGTGAATCTTTGGCAATATTTTCATAATCTAAGTCCAATATCGCTTCTGTTGTTTCTTTTGATAATCCTTTTTCATAAATCATTTTTCCTTCTGCATCAAAAATTCTTGCACCATTTGCCGCTATAATCGGAATTTTTACATCTAGTTGTTCTGTTATGTATCCAATTTGATCATAACTTCTACCCGAAGCAATATAAAAATTTATTCCTTTATTTATTATTTCTTTTATGACATCTTTAGTAAATTTTGTAACATGATGACCTCTACTTAGTAAAGTTCCATCTAAATCACTAATAACAGCTTTATACATGTATTCCCTTTCTTATTTCTTTATTTAATTATTTTGAAATTTTAATTTTTTATATTTTTTATAAATCAAACAATTCTCTTAATTTTTTTGCCATTCCATCTTCAGCATTACTTTCAATAACTTCCGTATCTGTCAATTTCTCAAGCAACAAATAAATTGAATTTCCCATTGCAAAACCAAGTCCAGTTTCTGTTATCAGTTCATAATCATTCAATCCATCTCCAAATGAAACTGCATCCTTTAATGTCAATCCATCTCTTTTTAACACAACTTCAGCTGCTTTTGCCTTATCACAATTTGCAGGGAAAACTTCCAAACTTCCTTCATTTGCAAATAAAAGACTTATATTTTCCTCCCCAACTATTCTTTTTATCTCATTCTCAAGTTCTAACAATTCATCATGATTTTCTCCAAGAAAAAATATTTTTGTAAAATCATTCTTTTTAAACTCTTCAGGAGTAATTTGTTTTGGATATCTAGTTCTATCAGGCTTTTTATTGTAAAAATATTCTCGCAAATCTTCAGTAACAAACCAATTTGGTCCAGAATATCCAGTTATAATTATATCTTTTCCAAACGACTTATAATCAATATTCAAAACTTTATCTAAATATTCTCGCTTCAAATTATTTGCAAAAATTTTATTCCCATTCTCATCAAAAACAACTGATCCATGTGAAGTAATCAATGGGACTTTTACACCAAGCTCATCCATTGCTTCTTTTGCTCCTAAATAATTTCTTCCAGTTGCAATATAAAACTTTATCCCTTTTTTTAATAATAATTCTACCGTTTCTCTAGTAAAATCACTTACTTTATGTTCTGCATTCAAAAGTGTTCCATCCAAATCACTTACAACAGCTTTAAACATTTTATTATCTCCTTCTTTCGTAGCTAATTATTATTTTACTCTCACGTCATTATAACACATTTTTACATTATAAAAAAGGAGGAAAAAATTTCCTCCACTTAAAATCTAATTTTTAATGTTTCAAACAAGATTTAAAAATTTATCAAATATTTTAATATTTCCCTATAATTTTTCCAAATATTCCGAAAACGAAGTAGCTTTACGCCCTAAAACTTTCTCAATGTCATTAGAAATCCCTGATTGTTCCCCTTGAGCAATCGCAGTATAAGTCGAAACCCAAGAATCATATTCCCATTGCTCAGCCTTCCAAATTTTACGACTTTCGTAAGCTTCTTCCACAGTTTCATCAATATACTTAATTTCTTTTCCAAAATATTCGCTCACAATTTTTACAATTTCATTCATTGTAAGTTCCTCAGGCCCTGTCATATTCAAAGTTTGATTTTCCCATTTTTCTGGATTTTCCAAAATTTTAGCAACAACTTCCGAAACATCTGAACGAACTACAACAGAAACTTTACCATTCCCAGCAGGTCCTTTTATCTCTCCGTATTCTCTGCACATGTCCACAAAAAAATCTGCATAAAAATTATCTCTCAAAAATGTATATTTAAATCCATTTTCTTTAATATACTCTTCAGTTGCATAATGATCTCTTCCCAATGTAAATACAGAATTTTTTGAAGCATTGTAAAACGAAAGATACACAATGTGCGAAACTTTTGCCATTTTAGCCGCATCAATAAAATCCTTATGTTGCTGAACTCGATTAGGATTTTCCGAACCAGACACCATAAAAAGAACATCAATTCCCTCTAGCGCTTTCACAGTTTCTTCTGATTTATCATAACTCGACTTAAAAACATTAGAAAATCCCATTTTTTCAGCCTTTTCTTTATTTCTAGCCAAGTTTCTAATTTCTATTCCATTTTTCTTACATAATTTTGAAACAATTCCACCTAAATGTCCTGTCACTCCAGTCACTGCAATTTTAGTCATTTCAATATCGCCTCTTATTCTCAATTTATCACGTAATCTAATAAATACTTCTTTATTTTCTTCTATTTTTTCAAACAAAATATCCATTGAGATTTTTTTAATTTTTTCCAAAAATTCCCCCACCTTTTATAAAAATTATTTACCCTTTCACAACAACATTAACCAATTTATTTGGTACAACAATCACTTTCACAACTTCTTTTCCAACAATAAATTTCTTAGCCTTTTCTGATTCCAACGCAAGTTTTTCAGCGTCATCTTTTGAAATACCAATTTGAGCCGAAACCATGTCTCTCACTTTTCCATTTACTTGAATTACCAAATTGAAGGTATAATCTTTTGTCAATTCTTCGTCATATTTTGGCCATTCTTCTTCAAAAGTAAATGTTTCATTTCCTAAATAAGCCCACAATTCATCAGCTACATGCGGTGCAAATGGTGCGATTAACAAAATTGTTTTTTCCAATACTTCACGCCAGATTTTTTTGCTTTCTGAAGATATATTGTCTTTATCAATTACTTCTTGCTTGTAAGTCGTCATGTCGTTTAACAATTCCATAACAGCTGCAATTGCGGTATTGAAGTGGAAATCATCTTCGATGCTTTCTGTAACTTTTTTAACTGTTTGATGCAATTTCTTTTGAATTTCTTCATCTTTTTGATTTCTATTTTTTAATTCAACTCCATAGTGATTTGCTGATTTCGCATTATGTTCAGAAAATTCTGCAGTTCCAGAAACTAACAAATACAATCTATTTATAAATCTGTATGCCCCTGCAAGCCCATTCATGTTCCATTCCAATTCTTTTTCAGGCGGTGCAGCAAATAATGTAAACACTCTTGAAGAGTCGGCTCCGTATTCTTTCACGATTTCTTCAGGATCAACTCCATTATTTTTTGATTTACTCATTTTTTCTACTTTTGTAACTAATTCTTCCCCTGTTTCAATCGAGAACGCTTTTCCATCTTTAAATTCAGCTTCTCTTGGGAATAAGTATCTTCTCTCATTTTGCGAATAGAATGAAGGCCCTAAAACCATTCCTTGCGTCAACAATTTTTTAAATGGCTCATTTGTGTCAACATATCCCAAATCTCTAAGTGATTTATGGAAAAATCTCGCATAAAGCAAATGCATTACCGCATGTTCAATTCCACCAATATATTGATTTACAGGTGTCCAAGCATCTGCGTCCGCTTTTTCAAATGGCTTATCCGCATTATGAGAATCCAAATATCTCAAATAGTACCAAGACGAGTCAACGAAAGTATCCATCGTATCAGTTTCTCTTCTACCTTTTTTCCCATTCGGCAAAATCACATCCTTAAACTCTTCCGAAGTTTCAAGCGGATTTCCTTTCCCATTAAATTCAATATCAGTAGGAAGTTTTACTGGCAAGTTTTCTTCTTCTTCCAAGTAAATATTCCCATCTTCATCATAAATTACAGGAATCGGAGTTCCCCAATATCTTTGTCTACTAATCAACCAATCATGAAGTCTATAATTTACCGTTTTCTTACCAAGCCCAATTTTTTCCAATTTTTCAGTAATTTTCTCTTTTGCTTCATTACTATTTAATCCGTTAAATTCTTCTGAATTCACTAATACTCCTGGAACTGTTAAAGCATTTTCCAATTTTTCAACAGAAACTTCTTCTAAATTTCCATTTTTATCAACAGGATTTACAACAATTTTCAAATCCAAGTTATATTTCTTAGCAAATTGAAAATCTCTTTCATCATGTGCAGGCACCGCCATAACAGCTCCTGTCCCATAATCCATCAATACATAGTTTGCAACCCACAACTGCACTTTTTCACCATTTACAGGATTAATCACATAAATTCCAGAAAAGACTCCTTCTTTTTCCTTATCTTCTGCTGTACGAGCTATTTTATCCTCATTTCTCATCGCTTCAACTTTTTCTCTAATACTAGGATTTTCCTTTAAAATAACTTCCTCAACCAACGGATGTTCTGGTGCAACAGTTGCATAAGTAACTCCATAAAGTGTATCAGGTCTTGTTGTAAACACAGAAATTACAACTTCTTCCTTGTCATTCAATTTCAAATGCGTATGTCCATTATTTTCAAATTTGTAATCTAAAATAAAGTCAACTTCAGATCCAGTTGATTTTCCAATCCAGTTTTTTTGCATAGTTAAAACTTGTTCAGGCCAATGTCCTCTAAGTTCTTCATGCCCTTGCAGCAATTCTTCAGCATAATCAGTTATTTTAAAATACCATTGCGACAATTCCTTTTGAATAACATCAGTTTTACTATGTCTCCAGCATTTCCCATCTTCAACTTGTTCATTCGCCAAAACCGTATTACAATCAGGACACCAGTTTACAAAAGATTTTTTCTTATAAACCAATCCTTTTTTATACATTTCAATAAAGAATTTTTGATTCCATTTGTAATACTCTGGAGTATAAGTACTAAGTTCTCTATCCCAATCATAAGAAAGGCCCATAAGTTTCAACTGTCTTCTCATATTGTCAATGTTCGCTTTAGTCCATTTTCCAGGATGAGCTCCATGATCAATCGCCGCATTTTCCGCAGGTAACCCAAAACTATCCCATCCAAATGGATGCAACACATTAAACCCTTTCATTTTCTTATATCTAGCAATCGCATCACCAATCGCATAGTTTCTCAAATGCCCAACATGCAATTTCCCTGACGGATATGCAAACATCTCAAGCACATAATAATTCTCTTTCCCATCGGCTTTATTTTCAGACTTAAAAACATCTTTTTCAGCCCATTTATCTTGCCATTTTTTCTCAATTTCATTAGGATTATATTCCTTAATCATTGTTTTTTCTCCTTCATTTTTTCAGTATTTATAAATTTTTTATTTAATATCCTTAAAAAATAATTTGTCTATTGACATTTCTGCAAAAATATTTTATAATTAATTACCAAATAAAAACATGTGTGAAAAATAAGAGTATTATTGCTCTTATTTTTTTATCCACTTTAAAAATCGATAACTAAATTCTATTGTTTTTACAATACATAATATAATCGTTGCTACCCTAATCCATTCCATATTCAGCACTCTCCTTTGATTAAATAGAAGGGAGGGAGTCAGGGAATTATTCCCCTTTAAACCTCCTAATCATTTTGATAATCCATTTTATTATCTTTATCAGATAATCTATAGTTGTAATGAATAAAATAATTATCTCCCAAATTTTTAACATGTGCATTTTCTCCCTCCGCCTCATAATTGTACTATATTTTGGAATTTTTGACAATTATTTTTGTTCCATAATATTTCTAGAATTCCTATAAATATTATTTCCTCTTCGCATAAAACAACAAATGCAGTCAAAAACAAATAATCTACTTCAACCTACTAATATCCAAAACTTGGATTTTCAATAACCCATTTTCCATTCTTTTTATTAGCTTCCAAAATTTCTTTTCTTCCTACATATTTCCCATTTTTTGTAATTCGTTCTAATTCTTGATCCATCATTTCTAATTGAATTTCACCTATTGTTTTAAAATATTTTTTCATAGCTTTTTCATCATTTTGTGAAATTGATTTTTGATATTCTTCCATTGTTTTTCCTGTTTTTTTCTTAAAGGCTTCGTCCATTTTTTCAGCCATTTCTCCAGATCTTTCAATCATCTTATCCATGCTCATTTCATCTGTATTTACAGGAAATCCCAATTTAACTTTTACATATGCTTTTTCTCCATTGATATAATCTATTTTTTCTATATTAATCTTGTAATATTTATACATTGTATCTATCATTTTAGAAAAATAATCTTTTCCAAAAAAAGAACCCATCATTTCTTTTATTTGATTTTCTCCATCTTTTTGACTTCCAACAGAAAATCCATTCATCATTTTATTCATCATTCCAAACATTTCCTCTTTTGAATAAATTCTGCTAACTTCCTTTTCAATTTGAGAATTGTAATCTGAAAGAATACTTTGATTAAATTTTACAGCTGGTTCTACTTCCACTTGATATTTTTCTTGTGCAAAACTTGACAAACTTAATAATATTGACAAACTTAAAATTACTTTTTTCATAAAAATTCACTTCTTTCTTTTTAAATTTATTTCCATTAAAACCTAGAAAAAATCAATCTTTCGGCACATCATAAGCCTGATGGCAAATCGGACATTCCAAATATTCTTTTCTTGCACTTATCGGAAAAACTGGTATCCAAAACAAAGTAAACCAGTCACGATATTCCATAAAATTCCAATCAGATGTATTGTTGCATCTTGAACAATGACAGTTTTCTAGTGTTCCTAAATTTTTAAATTTTCTTTTTGTTCCGAATATTAAAATCATTCTGGATCCTTCTCCTTTATTTTTTACATTTTTTGACAAGGGGTCAAGACCCCTTGCTAATCCTTTAATTATAAAATTTTTTTAATTACTAATCTTCTTTTTCAACTTCCAGCAATTTCAATCTCAAATCATCTTCAAGAACTTGTTCTTCAATTCCTGCAGGTGCTCCAGTCATCAAGTCTTGTCCTTTATTAGTTTTAGGGAACGGAATTACTTCTTTTATTGAATCTTCCTTCAACATTGCCATAAGCCATCTATCAATTCCGTAAGCAAGTCCTCCATGTGGCGGAACTCCATATTTCAACACTTCCAAGAAGAATCCAAATTTGTCTTCTAATTCTTCTTGACTAAATCCTAATTTTTCAAAAACTTTTGCCTGTAAATCTTCATCGTGAATTCTGATACTTCCTCCACCGATTTCATAACCATTCAAGACAATATCGTAAGAATCTGTTTTAATTTTTGCAAGTTCATTCATATCAAGATATTTTCTATCTTCTTCCTTAATCGAAGTAAATGGATGGTGTTGCGCTTTATATCTATTTTCTTCTTCACTCCATTCAAACATAGGAAAATCAACTACCCATAAGAATTTAAACGCATTTTTGTCAATTAATTCCAACTCTTCTCCCAGTTTCAATCTCAACGCTCCCAATCCATCATGCACAACTTTATATTTATCAGCCAAAATTAACGCAACTTCATTATTTTTAATTCCCAATTTTTCAATAATTTGTGTCAATTTTTCTTCTGAGAAGAATTTCGCAATTGGAGAATTTATTTCTCCATTTTCATTCATTTTAATATACGCCAGACCTTTTGCTTTAAAGTATGTTTTCACATAATCTTCCAAATCTTTAATGTATTTTCTCGAGAATTTTTCTGCATTTGGTGCAACAATTGCTTTTACATTTCCACCATCTTTCAACGCATTTTCAAAAACGCCAAATCCACAATCAGCAGTTTCTTCAGACAAATCAATCAATTTCATATCAAATCTCAAATCTGGCTTATCTGAACCATAAAAATTCATCGCATCATCGTAGCTCATTCTTGGAAATTTTTCAGTAATTTCAATTCCTGTAACATCTTTAAATACTGTCTTTGTCAATTCTTCAGCCATTGAAATCACATCTTCTTGCTCAACAAACGACATTTCCACATCTAATTGAGTAAATTCAGGCTGTCTGTCCGCTCTCAAATCTTCATCTCTAAAACATTTTGCTAACTGATAATATTTGTCAATTCCAGAAACCATAAGTATTTGCTTAAACAATTGTGGTGATTGTGGCAATGCATAAAAATCTCCTTTGTTAGTTCTACTTGGCACAATAAAATCTCTCGCTCCTTCAGGTGTCGCTTTTGCCAAAATCGGAGTATCAACATCCAAAAATCCATTTTCATTCATAAATTTTCTAATCGAAAACAGCATATCGTTTCTTTTAATAATATTATTCAACATTTTCGGTCTTCTAATATCCAAATATCTATAAGTCAATCTCATATTTTCGCTAAGATTCCCAGTTTCACTAATTTCAAACGGTAACTGTTTCGCACGGCTTAAAACTTCAATTTTTTTCGCTTCAATTTCAATATCCCCAGTTGGAATATTTTTATTTTTACTACTTCTTTCAGCCACAACTCCTGTAACCTTCAAAACCCATTCATTCTTATATTTTTTAGCTTCCTCAAAAAGTTCACTCCCAGAAACTTCCTCATTCAACAAAATTTGAGTAACCCCATATCTATCCCTCAAATCAATAAACACAAAGTGCCCCAAATCTCTAACTTTAGAAATCCATCCTGACAAAGTCACTTCTTCGCCAATATTTTCCATTCTTAATTCATTTAATTTATAATCTCTATACATTTTTTATCCTTTCTTTATTTAATGATTTTATATTTTTTCTATAAAATTTAATACAATCTATTTTTTTACAATTTATTTTATTTCATTCCAACTTTTTTCCACAACTTTTTGCATTTCTATCACATCTTTTGGTAATCCTTCAACAGTTATTTCATAAAGTTTGTCTTTCACAATAACACCATTTTTAATCATTGATTTCCCTTGAAATTCTGTTAATACAAACTGCATTCCTTTATAACCATTCAAAATTACTGGTCCTAGCGACATTTTATTTTCAGTGACTCCTGCTTTTTTATATTTATCATACACATTTTTTAACATTTTTTCTACTGCCTTTTCTGAATTCATATTTTTGTACTCTTTAGCTAAATCATATGATATAAGCGTGTAAATATCACCATTTCCTTTGCTTATTTGCATTGCATATACTGGTAATCTAACATCAGCAAATAATGTCCAACCTTCTGTTTTAGGATATTCGATAAAACCTACTTTTTCATTTCCAAATCTACCTTTTTCAAAATATTTCATCGAATCCATATATATTTTTCTCTTTTCATTTTCAACTTTTTTAACTACCTCTTGTCCCTTTTCTGAATTCAAATCTAATAAACATTCAATATGTCCAGCAGGTTTATAACAATTTTCAGAATATAAACTTAATGAACTAATCAAAAATAACGCTGTAAAAAAAATCTTTTTCATCTTCATACTCCTTTAAATTTCTTATTTCAAAATCTCAAAAACTTCTTCAAAACTGTATTTTTTCTGCTCCCCAGTACTAAATTTCTTAACCGTGATCACATTTTCATTTCGTTCTTCTTCCCCTAAAATCAACACATATTCAGCATTTTCACGGTTTGCCTTTTTCATTTGTGCTCCAAAACTTTTTGCATTATAGTCAAAGTTTACTTTAATGCCATTTTTTCTAAGTTCATTTACTGTTTTCACAAAATATTCTTTTGTATCATCGAAATAAATTACATAAATTTTTTCTTCATTTTCAGAAATTATAGAATCATCCATTAACATCGCAATTCTTTCCATTCCAGCGGCAAATCCAATTCCAGGAACTTTCGCATTTCCTAATATTTCAAGCAATCTGTCATATCGTCCACCCGCTAGAACTGTCGCTTGTGACCCCAATTTACTCGATTTAATTTCAAAAACTGTGTCCGAATAATAGTCAAGCCCTCTAACCAATTTATCATTTACAACATAATTCACGCCCAACAATTCCAAATATTTTTTAGTATCTTCAAAATATTTTTTACTTTCTTCATCCAAATAATCATAAAGTTTTGGTGCATTTTTAAACTCTTCCTGATCACCTTTATCCTTAGAATCCAAAGCTCTCAAAGGATTTTTCTCATATCTTTTTTGCGAATCTTCACTCAATTTGTCAAGTCTTTCAAACATAAATTTTTTCAAATCTTCAATATATTTTTTTCTCGACTCAACATTTCCTAAGCTATTAATCTCCACAACTAAGCCAGTAATTCCAAGTTCTTCAAGAAAATCACAACCCATTTTAATAATTTCTGCATCTAAATAAGCACTTCTCACACCAAACATTTCCACTCCAGTTTGATGAAATTCTCTCATTCTCCCTTTTTGTGGTGCTTCGTATCTGTACATTGGACCATTGTAAAACCATTTCACTATTGGAGAAGACTTATGAAATCCAGCTTCAAGATACGCTCTTACAACTCCCGCAGTTCCTTCTGGACGCATTGTAACATCTCTTTCTCCCTTATCCTTAAAATCATACATTTCTTTTGAAACAACATCAGTTTCATCTCCAACACCTCTTCTAAAAAGCTCCGTCTCCTCCAAAATCGGCGTAATTATTCGCTCAAATCCATATTTTCCAAAAACTTTTTTTGAAGCCTCTACAATCGCATCGTATTTTTTCACATCGTCAGAATATCTATCTTTCATTCCTTTTAATACGCTTATCATTTCAATTCCGTCCTTTCTACAATTTTATATAATTCCTATTTTTATATTTTAAAATTTTCTAATCTACAAATTTTTCAAAACAATTTCCAACATTTCATCATTTATTTCTTCAATCGTTCTCAATTTATCATTTTTTACGCAAGAAATCACTTTCCAATCATATTTTTTAGCCAATTCCTTAGCTGTTTCATAAGATTTTTTCAAATATTTCTTATCTTTTTCATGAATATCTTTTTCTTTATCACCAGTAATCTTGTTTTTTCTCTCCTCCATCAATTTCTGACTATATTCAAAAGGTATATCCAAAAAAAATACAACATCAGGCTTTGGAATTGCAATTTTATTCCATTCTAAGTCAATTAACCAATCTAAATATTTTTCCTTTTCTACTACATCATCAATCTTCGGTACTTGATGAATCATATTTGAAATTGTATACCGATCACTCACCACAACTCCACCATTTTTGTAAAAATCTTCCCATTCTGTTTTAAAGGAAGCAAATCTATCCACAGAATAAAGCACAGAGGCTGCATAAGCATTCACACTATCAGCCGTTTCACCAAACTCACCTGAAAGATACATTTTTACTGGTTCAGACGCCTTACTTTCATAATTTGGAAAAGAAATTTTTTTTACATTATTTTCTCCTATTTTTTCTGAAAGTTTTTTTGCTAAAAGCTCTGATTGCGTTTGTTTCCCACTTCCGTCAGTTCCTTCTATTATTATTAATTTTCCTGTTCTCAAATTTACCATTTTTTCATTCCTAATTTCATATTTTTTATCATTTTCCGTTTTTTTAAACTAAAAAATGCTTTATTATTATAACATTTTGCAACGATAAAATCTATTATTTATCAAAATAAATACATAAAATTTTTGATAATTTTCACAAAATCCTTTATTATTTTCATTATTTATGATAATATATTTTTATGTTATAATTCTATTATAAACTAAATTAAAATTTGTTTTTATAACTATTAATAAATATAGACTGATACATCATTTAGAAAGGATAAAAATCATGACAGTGCTTAATTTTTTTAAGAAAAAAGAAAAAAAAGTAGAAGAAAAAGAAGAATTCGAGTTGTTTTTTTATGTTGTAAAAAGTAATGAAAGTAATATTATGAAACAATTTGATGAGTGTTTTCATAATCAAAGTGAAGGTTGTTATGATTCAGACGGAACTCCATTTTCTGAAAAAACGACAAAATTTATTATAAAATTTAGCGATGGTTCTACAATTAAAGGAAATTTGGATAATTCTGAAGAAGCACAAGACCAAAGTGTTGGAATGTATAACTATTTTTCTAAAGTTCATCTCGATAACGAAGAACTCAAAAGCAATATTTTAAAGCAAATTTCAATGTTTAACTGTATTATTAGCGTAAATTTTTCTTATCCTAAATCAAAAAAGGAATCAGAAGAAGTTCAAAATCGAATAAAAGATATTTACAAATGTATCGAAAATTGTGGAGGATTCATATTCATGGATTTAGATAACATCTTTCATCCAAATGGAAAACTTTTAATTTCAAAAGATGGACACACAGAGTTTACGCACTTTATTCCTATTGTTTACGGAGAATTAAAATAATTCTCCTTTTATTTTAATTTTCAAATATTTTGAGTTTCAAGTATAATTTTTTTTTATAATTAGATTATTTATCTTGTAAAAAATATATATTTATTGTATACTTGTAGTAATAATAGAAATAATTAGGAGGAAAAAATGGTAATCAAACCTAGATTAAAAGGTGGGTTAGCTTTAACTAATCACCCAATAGGAGCAAAAGAATTTGTAAAAAGACAAATTGATTATGTAAAATCACAAGATAAATATACTGGACCTAAAAAAGCTTTAATTATAGGATCGTCTTCAGGATATGGACTTTCAACAAGAATTTCATTAGCTTTTGGTGCAGGAACTGAAACTATCGGAGTTGCATTTGAAAAAGGTGTAGAAGGAAAAAGAATTGGTTCTGCTGGTTGGTGGAATACAATTGCTTTTACTGAAGCTGCAAAAAAAGAAGGAATTAAAGCTAAAAATTTCATCGGGGATGCTTTTTCTAACGAAATGAAAGAAGAAGTAATTAAATACATCAAAGAAGAATTTGGTGGTAAAATTGACTTAGTTATTTATAGTTTGGCAAGTGCTGTAAGAACTGATCCTACTGACGGAGTTACTTACAGATCTGCTTTAAAATCAACAAAAGAGGAAATTACTGGACCAACTATTAACTTTGAAAAAGAAACCATGGAAGACACTACTATGGGTGTTGCTACTCCTGAAGAAGTAAAAAGTACTGTAAAAGTAATGGGTGGAGAAGACTGGAAATTATGGATTGAAGCTCTTGCTGATGCTGATGTTTTAGCTGAAGGATTCAAAACAGTTGCTTACTCATACTTAGGACCAAAAGTAACTTATGGAATTTATAAAGATGGTACAATTGGAGCAGCAAAAAGAGATTTAGAGCATACTTCTGATGTTTTAAATGATTTCTTAAAAGAAAAAGTTAATGGTGAAGCATATGTTTCATTGAGTAAAGCCTTAATGACTAAAGCAAGTGCTGTTATACCTATATTCCCATTATATGCTGCATTACTTTACAGAGTAATGAAAGAAAAAGGAATCCACGAAGGAACTATCCAACAAAAACATAGATTATTAAAAGACATGGTTTACGGTGACAAACCTGAAATCGATGACCAAAGAAGATTAAGACCTGATAACTGGGAAATGAGAGAAGATGTTCAAGCTGAAGTTGAAGCATTATGGGATCAAGTTACTCCTGAAAACTTTAAAGAAATCAGTGATTACAAAGGTGCTAGAGAAGAATTTATGCAATTAAACGGATTTGATTTTGATAATGTAGATTACGATGCAGACGTTGATATCGACGAATTAGCTAAATTAAAACCTTAGTTATCTTTAATTGCTTTTTAAAATCAAAAGTGATTTTTTAAATTTAGAAATAATTTTATAAAAAGAGGCTGTCTTAGAAACTAAGACGGTCTTTTTTGTGTGTAATTTTCTTATGTGTAAATAGAATAAAAAAGTACTGAATTTACTAGATTTATCTATTAATTTACACAAAATTTTAGATACTCTCAAATTATCAAATATATCAGTAAATAGTTTAAAAAATATGAATTTAATTTCCTTATAAATAAAAAATAATCGTCATTTATAACAACGATCATTTTTATTTCTAATAATAATGTTTTGCGTTCAGCATCTTCTCTGCCATTTTATAATTCGGCATATAATTTTCAATATATCGATAAAATCCTTTCCCATGATTCGGATATTTCAAGTGAGTCAACTCGTGCAAAACTACATATTCTATTTCAAATTGTGTTCTTTTTATAAGTTCTGTATTCAAATTTATATATCTCTTAACATAATTACATGATCCCCATCTAGATTTCATCGGCTTTATTGACAACTTTTCTATCGATTCATCAAGTATTTCCAACCATTTTTGTATTGCATTTACAAAAACTTTTTGTGCATTTTCAAAATACCATTTTTCCATAACTTTTTTCTTTTCATCTGAATTTTCAAAAATATTCGAAATTACAGTTAAAATGATTTTCCCCTCTTTTAGGCTAACTCTATTACTGTTGCCTTGCTTAACTTCTAGCTCGTATTCCTTTCCTAGATATTTGTGCTTTTCACCTGATAAATACTGAGATGGTAACTGGTTTTGTTTTGCTTCCTCTATTTTTTTCAAAACTTGTTTTATCCATTTTTCTTTTGAGCGAATAAAATTTTCGATGTAATCACTATGTAAATTCATCGGTGCCGAAATATAAATTTCCATATTCGGTCTTATTCGCAAATTAATGTTTTTAACCTTTTTCCTATGAACTTCATAACCCAAGATTTTTTCAACCTTCATATTTCCCCTTTATTTATTATTTTTATAATCTTCTATTTCTTTTTCAATCATTTCAGGAATATCTATTCCAATCATTTTTATTCCTATTGGAACTGCTCCCAAAATTTTATTGAATAATTCTGGTTCATTTTCCTTACAACTCTTCAAAAATAGTATACAATCTTTCTTTTTTTGCAATTTTATCGTATAACTATCTTTCAATAAAATACTCATAGATAGACTCTTAAAAAAATTCTGTGTCATAACCATTTTTGAAATATATGCCATTTCCACTTCATTTATATGAAAATATTCTGATTTTTTTCTCAATACTTTCAAACTTGTATAAATAAATTCTCCGTCTAATTCTTCTAACTTCTCAACTTTATAAGCCAAATGTTTCAAAAACTTTTTTGCCCAGAAAAAGATTAATAACACCCATAAAATTACTCCTACTACTATCATCTATTCTCCTTTCTGAAGACTTTTCTTTAAAATTTTAAACTAATTTATTTAAAAATACTGTTGCTAAACTTAAAAATATTAAAAATCCAAAACAGTCTGTTGCTGTTGTTAAAACAACGGCTGATGCCATTGCAGGATCAATTTTCATTGCTTTTAATGTTATTGGAATTAAAAATCCAATCATACATGCGATTACTAAATTTCCAATCATTGCTAAAAATACGATTAATCCCATGTAAAAATTTCCATAAATTGCCCATAAGATTCCTCCACATAGCAATCCTAAAAGTGCTCCATTTATCGTTCCAACTAAAACTGTTTTCCAAATTATTCCTAGAGTGTCCTTTAAGTCAACCTCTCCTAATGCTAACGCACGAATTGTTACAGATAAGGCTTGTGTCCCGGCATTTCCACCCATTCCACTGATTATTGTCATTACTGAAGATAGTATGACCACTTTTTCAACTGTTCCAGAAAATATTCCAATAACGAATGACGCTAAAAATGCAGTTCCTAAATTTATTGCTAGCCATGGCAATCTCTGTTTAACAGAAAACCAGAAATCTGAATAAATATCCTCTTCTTCAGAAACCCCTCCTAATTTCAAGATATCTTCTGTATTTTCCTCTTGAATTACATCAATAATATCATCAATCGTAATAATTCCCAATATCATTTTTTTGTGATTAATTACTGGAACTACCTTTAAATCATACTTTGAAACTAGTCTAGCTACATCTTCCTGATCCTCTTCTACATAAACATATTTCGGATTTTCGTCCATTATTTCCGATAATTTTGTTTCATCTGATGAAATTAAAATATCCCTCAAATCAGCTTCTCCAACCAATTCTTTTTTACTATTCGTTACAAAAATCGTTTCAATTACCTCTGTCCTCGGCGCGATCATTTTTATTTTTTTCATAACTTCTTTTATTTCCAAGTTTTCCTTGAATGCGATATACTGAGTCGTCATGATCCCACCAGCTGTATCTTCTTCATAACCTAATAATTCTCTAATTTTATTAGCTTGAGATCTTTTCATCTTTGTCAAAATAGATTTACTTTTCCGAATATCAATAAATCCTAAAACATCAACAATATCATCTGGTGACATAAACGCCAAAATATCAATTGCCTCTTCATCAGGAATAAGCTCAAATATTCTTTCTTGAAGATCGTCATCAGCCTGTTCAATCACATTCGCCTTTTGCTCATCTGTCATCAATTCAAATACACGCAAAAGCTCTTCATCATCTAATTCTTCAAAACTTTCTGCGACATCTACAAAGTGATTATCTTCCAAGTATTCTTCTAACTCTTCTTCCGATTCAATCTTCTGAATTTCCTCAGCCATCTCCTCAGGCGAAATTTCTTCATCTTCCTCCTCTTCAATCTCTTCCGATTCAGACATTCTGTTTCTTATTTCATTTTTTAACTCTTCAACGTCTTTATTTTTAAACTCTTCTTTTAATTCTTCTAAATTTTTATCCTTCACTAATTTCCTCCTTCCTTTTTTATTCTATTATTTTTTTCAGTATAATTTTTTATTCCTAATTTATTTTAATCCAAATAAATTTACACACTCTGAACCATACACTTTTATTGCAAACACCACAAAAACTATTTTACAAATTTACTATTTTTTGAAAAATATGTTACACCCAAAATTGTTTTCATATCATTTGATTTTTCCAAAATATCCTTCACATCTATCCATTCCACGACTAAATCTTCTCCATGATCCAATCTCAATTCTTTTGGCGTAATATCATCAGATTTCAATCTAGCACTGAAAAAGTAAAGATTTTCAGTCGTATAACCAGGTGACACATACAAACCATGTGGCAATTCTTCAAAATCTGTCACATCTTCTTTCTCATAACCTGTTTCCTCTCTCAATTCTCTAAATGCCGCAGTCAACGGATCCTCTCCTTTATCAATCAATCCTGCTATTATCTCCAACATTTCACTATTTGATCCAGGTCTAAACTGTTTTACCAAAATAACTTTCTCTCTTGTTTCATTAAACAAAACAAAACAAACTGCATTTGATTTATCTAAATATTCCAATGTTATCCCTGTTGTTGGATGTATCATTTTCGCACCTTTTAAAAATTTAAAACTATTATCCATTGTTCCTCCTATTTTTATTTTTTTATTTTTATCAAACTATAGAATAAAATTCTATAAATTTATAAGAAATTTTCTTTTTTTGTAAAATGGCAAATTTTCTTCTAAAAGCTCATTTTCCTTCAAAGTCTCATAATTTTCTATAATCATTGACTGATTGGGTAGATTTTCCATTATTTTCTCACTCAATTTTTGTAAACTTTCTTCATAATCAATTTCATTTTGAATAACAATAACATTCCGTTTAATATCTCTAAAATTAAGATTTAACAACCATGCTTTTTGAATATTTGGAAATTTCTTCAATACTTTTCGCAATTCAATTTTTATTTTCTTTGACACATCTATCGAATCGGTGTATTCTATCTCTTTTTTAGCCGATTCCCTCGCATCCTTTATTTTATCTTTATGCTGTTTCAACATTTCTATCCATTTACTAGACATCACAAACAAATCACCAAACGGATTTATGACAACTCCTGCCATTCGTTCCATGTTTTTTCTAACCAAAGAAGCATAATCATCAAAATTCATAATCATTAGCGTAACATCTTTACTATCATTTCTCAAACCTTTTTTCAATTCTTCCAAATCTGTAAAAGCTGGATAATAAACCTTTCCGTCACCTGAATTAACTGTTTGAAAAGTTAAACTTATTTTTTTCTCGATTTTCTTATTTTCAAAATGATTTTTTTTCAAGGATTCTTTTTTATAATGAATGTAACATAAAAATTGTGAGTTAAAAACTATTTCTTCTAAAATATCATTTTGTAACTCATCATTTTCAATTTCACTATTTTGTTGTTTTAATAATTTTTTTAATCTAACATTTTCTATTGTTTTTTCCATATTTTTATGTTTTCTCCAATTTTTCTAAAATTCCTGTCTCCCAACCCATCTAATTATACCAAAAAAAAAAATTATATTCTAGCATTATCTATAATATTTATATATTTATTTATAATTTTTGTTTATTTAATCGACTTTTTTTGATATAATATAGGTAATATAAATTAAAGTATAAAATTTAAGGAGGAATTTAATTGATATCAACTAGTAACTTATCAGTTCAGTTTGGTGGAAGAAAACTTTTCGATGAAGTTGACATAAAATTCACACCAGGAAACTGTTACGGTATAATCGGTCCTAATGGAGCTGGAAAATCTACATTTTTAAAAATCCTAACTGGAGAAATGGATTCAACTTCTGGAGAAGTTATTATTGACAAAGGTAAAAGATTATCATTCTTAAAACAAGATCACTTTGCTTACGAAGATGAGGAAGTTTTAAACGTTGTAATGATGGGACATGCAAAATTATACGATATTATGAAACAAAAAGAGAAACTTTACTCTAAAGAAGAATTTACTGAAGAAGACGGAATATTAGCGTCTGAATTAGAAGGGGAATTCGCTGAATTAGACGGTTGGGACGCTGAAACAAATGCAGAAAAATTCTTAATTGGATTAGGAATTGGTCCTGATTTACATCACAAATTAATGAAAGAATTAACGGAACCTGAAAAAGTAAAAGTTTTATTGGCACAAGCTATTTTTGGTAATCCTGATATTTTATTATTAGATGAGCCTACAAATGGACTTGATTTACACGCTGTAAAATGGTTGGAAGATTTCTTAATGGATTTGGAAAACACAACTGTTTTAGTTGTTTCGCATGACAGACACTTTTTAAATAAAGTTTGTACTCACATTGCTGATATCGACTATGGAAAAATTAAAATGTTCGTTGGAAACTATGATTTCTGGTACGAATCAAACCAATTAATGCAAGAATTAATTAGAAACCAAAATAAAAAAATGGAGCAAAAGAAAAAAGAATTACAAGATTTCATCGCAAGATTCTCTGCAAATGCTTCAAAATCTAAACAAGCAACAAGCCGTAAAAAACAATTGGAAAAATTACAATTCGAGGATATGCAAGTTTCTAACAGAAAATATCCTTATATTGAATTCAAACCAGACAGAGAAGCTGGAAATAACTTATTGAAAGTTGAAAATTTAAGTAAAACAATTGATGGAGAAAAAATCTTTGAAAATGTTTCATTCACAATAAATACTGGAGATAAAGTTGTTCTTTTATCAAGAAATGATATCGCTAAAACTACTTTATTCCAAATTTTAGCAGGTGAAATGGAACCTGATTCAGGAACTTACGAATGGGGAATTACAACTTCACAAAGCTATTTCCCTAAAGATAATTCAGAATATTTTGAAGATGTTGATTTATCATTAATTGATTGGTTAAGACAATTTTCTAAAGATCAAGACGAACAATATGTAAGAGGATTTTTAGGAAGAATGCTTTTCTCGGGTGAAGAAGCTAAAAAATCAGCTAAAGTTTTATCTGGAGGAGAAAAAGTTAGATGTATGTTGTCAAGAATGATGTTATCTGGTGCAAACGTTTTAATGCTTGATAATCCTACAGATCACTTGGATTTGGAATCAATTACTTCATTAAATAAATCATTGGAAAGATTTGACGGAACTGTTTTATTCACTACTCACGACCACGAGTTTATCCAAACAGTTGCAACAAAAATTATTGAAATCACACCTAATGGAATTCTTGAAAAAGAAATGGAATATGATGATTATTTAAACGATGAAAAAGTTCAAGATAGATTAGAAGAATTATATGGTAAATAAATTTTATTTAATATTTTGGTAATCTAAAAATTTAGGAAAAATGTAAAAAAGGTTATTTTCAATTATTAACCTTTTTTATTTTTAGTTATGAAGAAAAAAGTAGAAACTGGAGGTCAATATGAAATATATCTACGATATTTCCGAAAATAATGGTTATAAAGAAAATATCAAAATTGGTAAAAAAGCTCAAAATCTAAATGACTTGTTGAAAAATGGATTTAATGTTCCATATTTTTTTGTTATTAGCAACGAATATTTTGAGAAAATAATTTTTTCTAAAATTAATAAATCTCTGAATATTTACGATTGGAATGATGTAATTAATAACAATAATAGCAAAAACTTATTGCAAAAAATAAAAGATATTATTGAAGACCATACTTTTGAAAATGAATTTTTGAAAGAGCTTTATTCTTATTTGAAAAATGATGAATATTATGCTGTTCGTTCGTCTTCGATTGAAGAAGATAGCGATTCATTCTCATTTGCTGGTCAGTTTGAGACATTTTTGTATATCAAAAAAGAGGAAGTTCTTCAAAATATTAAAAAAATATGGATTTCTTCATTTTCAGATCATATTATGAAATATCGAAAAGAGCAAAAAATTAATAATAAAATTAATGTTCCTGCTATTATTGTCCAAAAAATGGTGAATTCTAAAAAATCTGGAATAGCTTTTAGTGCAAATCCTGTTAATCAAAATAAAAATGAAATAGTAATTTCTGCAACTTTTGGATTGGGAAATTCTCTCGTTGACGGTATTGAAAGTGGAGATTTATTTGTTTTAGATAAAAATTTTAAAATTTTAAGCAAAAAAATTAAAGAAAAAACTGTAAAACAAAATTTTGATTATGATAAAAAAACAATTAAACTTGAAGAAATAAATGATTCGAGTGAAGTTTTAAATGAAAATGAATTAAAAAAACTTACCGAAAACATAATAAACATTGAGAAATTATATTCTTTACCTCAAGATATCGAATGGGCCTATGAAAATAATTCTCTTTATATCTTACAATCTAGACCAATTACAACTTTCAAAACTAATAATAATCAAATTTTAAATGATTCCAATACGATTATTTGGGACAATGGTAACGTTATCGAAAGTTTCCCTGAAATCACTTTACCTCTAACATTTAGCTTTGCAAAAAATGCTTACACAGAAGTTTACAAACAGTTTGCTGAAATTATTGGTGTTTCAAAAAAAATAATCAATTATTATAACCCTGTTTTTGATAATATGCTTGGTATCTTGAATGGGCGAATTTATAATAATCTTATTAACTGGTACAAAATGTTGCTTCTTGTTCCAAATGCTAAGAAAAATAATACTTTCATGGAACAAATGCTCGGAGTAACTGACGAATTAAAGGGAATAAATTTTGAAGAAAATTTGACTGATGCTTACAAAAATATGAATTCGTTTGAAAAATTTCTTAGTTTTACAAAAAAAATAAAAGCTGGATTTTTCCTATTTTTGAATATGTTTTTTATAAATTATCGTGCAAAAAAATTCTGTCAAATGATTGAAGAAAACACTAAAAATAATGAAGAAAAAATTGCTAAAATGAATATTTCTGAATTGAAAAATTATTATGATTTACTTGAAAATAAACTTCTTAAAAAATGGAATGTCTCTATATCAAATGATTTTCTAGTAATGGTTTGGTTTGGAATTTCAAAAAAATTAACAGATAAATTTATAAAAACAAATGCTGATGAAATTCATAACATTCTTATTTCTCAAAAAGGAAAAGATATCATTAGTGTCGAACCCGCAAAATATATTGAAAAATTGAGTTTTCTCTTAAAAAAAGATACAACTTTACAAGAAGAAGTAAAAAATATTATTACAGAAAAGAAAGACATTTTCACAAAAAATTCTAAATTTAATGAACTTTTAAACGAATATTTAGATAAATTTGGAAACCGAGCGATTTATGAATTAAAGCTGGAATCATTGACTTTAAAAGAAAATCCAATATTTTTACTTGAAATGATTTATTCACTTTCTCTAAAAAATAATGAAAATTCTAAGGAGGAAACTGATATTTCAACAGAACAAAAAAATATTTACAAAAATATCAAAATTAATATTTTCAAAAAATTTCTATTAAAAATATCAATTTTTTATGCACAAAAATTTATTAAAATACGTGAAAAATTAAGATTTCAGCGAACTATCGTTTTTGCTCTTGCCAAAAACATATTTAAACAAATTGGAATTTATCTAAAAAATAGTAATATTATAAATAATGAGCGAGATATTTTTTATATGACTACAAATGAAATTTTCGGATTAATAAATGCTTCTATAATTGACACAAATATAAAAAAAATTATTGAAATACGAAAAAAGAATTATGATATTTACAAACAATTAACACCTCTTCCGAATCGTTTTTTAACAAAAGGATTTATTGGAGAAAATTTCTTTTTTCAAGATTTAACATCTTCAGAAATTATACAACATGATGAAAAGAAAAATTTATTAAGAGGAACGCCTTGTAGTAAAGGAATTGTGAGAGGTTTTATCAAAGTAATTGCAAATCCTGCAAATGAAAAAATAGAAAAAGATGACATCGTAGTAACAAAATCTACTGATCCTAGCTGGGTTATGGTTTTTCCATTGTTAAAAGGACTTATTGTCGAAGTTGGAAGTCTTCTTTCTCACAGTGCCATTATTTCTCGAGAATTAGGAATTCCATCTATTGTCGGTGTCTCAAATGCAACTCAATTACTAAAAACTGGCGATTACATAGAATTCGATGGAAGTACTGGAATTATACATAAAATCGACTTAAAAAAAACTTCCAAAGAATAATACTAACCTAAATAAAGAGACTATCTCAAAATGATTGAATTTTGAAATAATCTCTTTTATTTTCAATATTTAATTTTAATTAATTAAGCTTCTGCTCTTTCAGGGTAAATACTAATTCTTTTTTTACCTTTTCCGAAATTTTCAAATTTTACATATCCATCTGTTAAAGCGAATAATGTATAATCTTTTCCTAATCCAGCATTTGTTCCTGCATAGAATTTAGTTCCTCTTTGTCTTACGATAATATTTCCAGCTTTTACTAATTCACCGTCGTATTTTTTTACTCCTAAATATTTAGGATTTGAATCCCTACCATTTCTAGTTGATCCTTGTCCTTTTTTTGAGGCAAATAACTGTAAGTTTAATTTTAATATCATTTTCTAACCTCCTTAATTGTTAATTTCACATATTTTTTATAAGCTTTTGCTACTTCTTCAATATATTTATACATTGATTCTGTTAAGATAAATGCTTTTTCACGTTCATCTTCTGTCAAATCAGAATTTTCTAAATCACAAACTATGTATCCTTCTTTTTCTTCATACTTCAAATTTTTAAATTCTAATACTTCAAGAAGACCATTTAATGTCATTTGTGAAACAGAAGAAATAGCCGCACAAACTATATCTTGTCCATATTCACTTGAATTAGCATGTCCTCTAATTTCAAAATGAACAATTTTATCATTTTTTCTTTGAATTTTTATTTCTATCATTCAAATCACGACATTTCTCAATTATTACGCATTTATTGATTTAACTTCAATAGTTGTGAATGATTGTCTATGTCCTTTTTTTCTATAATAAGTTTTTTTGTTATATTTAAAGTTGATTTTTTTATCACCTTTTCCGTGTTCTTTAACTGTTGCTACAACTGTAGCTCCTTCTACTACTGGAGTTCCAACTTTAACGTTATCTCCTTCTCCCACCAATAGAACTTCTTTAATTTCAACATCTGAATTTACTTCAGCAGCTAATTTTTCAACTTTTAATACAGTTCCAACTTCAACTTTATATTGTTTTCCACCTGTTTTAATTACTGCAAACATTCTGTTCACCTCCAAAATTTTAAAATCGCTAAGTGCAGGTATTAGCCACCCAACCTATGCGTACTTCATTTATTATACTATAATTTTAAATTTTTGTCAACTTCAAAAAATTTTAAAAAAAACTAGATTTTTTCTCTTCTTTTCGTTATAATGTAACATATTATCTTTTAGAAAGGAGTTTTTATGATTTATAGTTTTCCAAATATAGAATCGAAGATAAAAAAAATTATTCTATTGCTTGTAATGATGATAATGGCTATTTCTTGCCAGTCTATTGTTCCAAATTACAAGTGGTATTCGACTAAGGAATTAGTTGAAAAATCTGATAAATTAAAACCTGGAGATATTTTAATTTTATCTAAAGAGCCTACGTTACGTTCAATGTGGGGACATGCAGCTATTATTAATGAAAACAGGAAAATAGTTGAATTTCCTTCCTATTCGATAGGTTATAGTGAAAGTCCAATTTATTCTTGGCGAGCAATTAACAGACAAGTTTCTGTAATGCGTTTAAAAAATATTGATGATGATTTTAGAAGTGCACTATTTAAAGAGATTGATAAAACTCTGACAAAACCTTACGGAATTACTTTTAACAAAACTTTTGATAAACGACTTTATTGTTCACAATTTGTTTATCTCGTATTTAAAAAAGCTGGTATAGATGTCGGAAGAAATGTTGATTTGGATTCAAATGGTGGAGGAATGGTTATGCCTTTTGATATTTTAGAATCACCACTTTTAGAAAATATTGATTTATATGAATAATTAATTTAAAATACGCCACTATTCATGTTTTTCACAAATAAAATGGCGTATTTTTTATTTAAAAATATTTTCTTTTTTTATTTATTATTATTCTAAAACTACTTTAAAACTAAGCGCTAAAACTATGACTATTTTACTTAACCCTTAAATTTACATAATTTAAATAGTTTTGAGTATAAATTATACATTAAATCTAAAGAACATTACATCTCCATCATTTACAACATATTCTTTACCTTCAAGACGCATTGCTCCTTTTTCTTTAGAACCTGCCCATCCATTATACTCAATAAACTTGTCGAATGAAACAACTTCTGCTCTTATGAATCCTTTTTCAATATCAGAATGAATTTCCGAAGCTGCTTTTGGTGCAAGAGTTCCTTTTTTTATTGTCCAAGCTCTTACTTCTTTTTCTCCAGCTGTAAAGTACGTGATTAATCCTAATAATTTGAAACCACCTCTAATTAATCTGTTTAAGCTAGGTTCTGTAATTCCTAATTCTTCGATAAACATTTGTCTTTCTTCTTCATCTTCAATCTCAATCAATTCTGCTTCAACTTTTGCCGAAAAAGTTACAACTTCACTATCATGTTCTGCTGCAAATTCTCTTACTTTTTTAACATAATCATTTTCAATTCCTTGAGTCAAATCATCTTCAGAAATATTTGCTGCAAACATCATTGGTTTTATTGTTAAAAATTGATAAACTCTAATCAAATCTTCTTCTCTTTGAGTGAAATTCAATGTTTTCAATAATTTGAACTCTTCCAAATGAGCTTTACATCTTTCTAATACAGCCAATAATTCTTTACCTTCAGCATTTCCACCTCTTGCCAATTTTTGATTCTTTTGAATTGCTCTATCAACTGTATCCATATCAGAAAAAATCAACTCTGCATTAATTGTTTCAATGTCTCTAATCGGATCAACGCTTCCTTCAACGTGAATAATATTATCATCATCAAAACATCTAACAACTTGACAAATAGCCGCTGTATTTCTTATATTTGATAAAAATTGATTCCCTAATCCTTCTCCTTTTGAAGCACCTTTTACAAGCCCAGCAATATCAACAAACTCAACTGTCGCTCCCAATGTTCTTTGAGGATTTATTATTTTTGCCAAATTATCTAATCTTGGATCTGGCACACTAACTAATCCTACATTTGGCTCAATTGTTGCAAACGGATAATTTGCTGCCTCTGCATTTTGTGTTTTTGTAATCGCATTAAACAATGTCGATTTTCCTACATTTGGTAATCCTACTATTCCTATTCCTATCATTTATTTTTTGCATGATAAATAAATATTTATCATACTCTCCTTTCTCTATTCTTTATTTACTCTAATCTTTAATCACTTATTAATTTTTTCATACTATCTACTACTGCTTCCAAAACTCTTACCACTTTCCATTTTTCCTTATCACTTGCTCTCAATAAATATTGCACATCATATATCGGTACAACTTTTATACCACCAATATATTCGTATGCATTCCCAACCAACATTCTAATATCTTCTTTATTTTTTAAAAGCAACTTTGTTGGTCTATCTCCAACTGTTATAATAAATTCTGGATTAATTAATGCAATTTGAGCAATCAAAAAATTTTTACATTTCATAATACATTTTCCATCGACCATATCTCCACGTGCACTACATTTTGTCAAAGTTGTAAGGTAACATTTATTTATATCTAATTTCGCAAATTTAAAAAATTTTTTTAAATATTTACCATTCTCATCTATCAACAGTTCCTTTTGATCATCTTCTTCAGTGCTAATACTATCCAATAAAATCATAACCGAAGCTTCTCTATCGCCTTCTCCCAAAATTGAATTTTTCGTAATTTTCCTTAAATTACAATCGCTACATAAATCGACTTCTATTTCTAAATCTTTCCACATTTTCTTGACTCCTCACAAACTATACATTTTAGTTTGCTCTTCTGTAATAATTTCAATTTCTAAATCCTCTTTATTTTCACGCTCTAAAATACTATATAGCGAATTGTACGCTAATTCTGGGGTATTGTTGTCTTTACTAATATGCATTAAATAAATCTTTTTTAATTTTTTACATAGAACTTGTGCAATTAATTTCGATGCTTCAGAGTTTGATAAATGTCCATTTCGTCCTTTTACACGATTTTTCAATTCCCAATGATAAGGCCCTGTCATTAACATATTATAATCATAATTGCTTTCTAATACGATTACATCACTATTTTTCAAGTTCTCCTTGATTATATTATTGACACATCCAACATCACTTGCATACGATAATTTTTTATCCTCATATTCAAACGTGTATCCCAAACACTTTACAGCATCGTGCATTACCTCAAAATTATTAATAACACAATCTCCAATAATTGTCTTATCACCTTTAATAAAATTAAGATTTTTTGGATCTATTTTACCAATTTTCTCTTGCACTTCTCTATACGTTACCTCGTGAATATATATCGGAATATCGTATCTTCGAGAAACAATCCCTAATCCTTGTATATGATCGCTATGCTCATGAGTAACAAAAATCCCATTAATATCTTCTGGCCTAACTTTAATATTATTCAATTTTTCAGAAATTTTTTTCCCACTAAAACCAGCATCAATCAAAAATTTTTTACTCCCCATTTGAACAAAGCTAGAATTTCCACTGCTCCCACTTCCTAAGCTCGAAAACTTCATTTTTTCTATCTCCAACTTTCTTTACTTTTTAATTTATTTTTTTTGTTTTTTAGGTTTACTTGGTTTCCCGATTTCAATATTAGGTTTTATTTCACCCTTCATTTGATCATAAACCCAACCACCAGTATTATCTTGCTTTTCAACAATTTTATTCGTTCTCACAACATTTTTTACTAAATTTTCTGGTATTTCATAAAGTTTATTCTCTCCATACAATATCGCAAAATCATATAAATTATCAGTACTTTTTAATGCTTTTAAATTGTTTTCATTTCCCTTTAATGCTGGAAATGAACCTGTTCTCGATTTATAATCTTTTATAGCATTTTCCAATTTTATAGTTTCTACTTTAATATCTGCTTCCTTTAATTTATTTACTTTCGTAGCATACATATTCAAAACTACAATTCCTGAAATTATAATCACAATAGCCATAGAAATAATTCCATTTACTATTTTTTTTATTTTTTTCTTTGTTGAAACATTATTGTCATAACTCATATCTCAATTTACTCCATTTATTTATTTTTTAGCCTTAAAAATTCCTGGTCTAACAACAATTTTTACATCTTTTGGTGCTGTTAACTCAATTTTTAATGGACCTCTTTTTACATTTATCCAGCCTAATCCAGCAATCGCCAATTCTTCATTTTCTTCCAATTCAATCACTTGTGTATAAAATTCATTTTGAAAATACATTTCTCTCTCGTATCCATTCAAGATCTTAAAAAATCCTTTATCAATCAACTCTTGAACTCTTTCCTCTCTAGTTGTATGATATTTTACATCTTTTGAAGAATACGCTGAAAATATTGGCTTTGTATCAGAACCAGTTTCCAATATCTTAAATCTACAGAAAACATCAAACATAAATACTTGTCCTGCATCTAATTTAAATGTTTTTCTGGAAATTTCACCAGCTGGAACCAATTTCAACCCAGTTTCCACTTTTATTAAATCAGAAATTCTACCATCTGGTATTAATCCTGGCGTATCAATTATTGTTATCTCCGTATTCGGAATTTTATTATTAATCGATTTTAACGTTGTTCCAGAATATTTGGAAGTTGTAATTCTTTTATTTCCCAATAGCAAATTAATTACTGAAGATTTTCCAACATTTGAAACACCTAAAACAGTAGCTTTAACCTTTTTATTAGGAAATAATGTCTTTATTTTTCTAATAATTCCATTAACTCCATATTTATTTTTCGCACTCACAAATGCAATGTCATCTGGAACAATATCTTCCTCTGCCAATCTTCGTTTTACCCAATTCGCAATTTCTGTCGGATGAACAAAATCTGGCAATAAATCAATTTTATTAATCACAACTATAGAACGATAATCTCTCAAATAATCCAAAATTTCTTCAGTAAACGAACCTTCAAAATCAATTATATCAAAAATCGGTATTATCACATCTGATTTTTTTACATTCTCCGTTACTTCCTTCAAGTAATCTTCTTTATCAAAACTATGCTCTAAATTTTGTCCATAATTTTTTATTTTAAAACATCTTTGACAAAGCAAATTTTCTTCAGTAACAAATTTTTCTTCTGGAACATACCCTTCTTTTGTCTTATCTTCAAACTGTAGTTCAACACCACAGCCTATACATTTCTTTTTTAACATTTTTTCTCCTTAATAAATTTAACTCTTCTATTCATTTGCGAATGGATGAGTACTCATGTAGATACTTCTCAAGAAAGATTTACTCACATGCGTGTACACTTGCGTTGTCGAAATACTGCTATGTCCCAACAACTCTTGCAAATATCTAATATCCACACCATTATTCAAAAGTTCTGTTGCAAATGAATGTCTAAATACATGAGGTGTCACTTCTTTTTGTAACCCTGCTTCAGTTGCATGGTTTGAAATGAGACGTCGTAAAGAACGAGTTGTCAGTTTTTTCCCTTTGCTATTTGTAATTAAAATTTCTTTACTATAGTTTTTATACTCTTTCTTTTTCTCTTCAATATACTTTTCCAACCATTTTTTTGCATTCCGACTAAAAAAAGTAATTCTCTCTTTGTCACCTTTTCCAACAATTCTCATTTCTCGCTCATTAAAATCAATCACATACTCATTCAAATTTATCAACTCACTAGCACGAATTCCACTCGAATAAAGTAATTCTATTATCAATCTATCACGAATTCCCGTAATTTTTTCAGTATTAATGACACTTCTCATCTTATTCAAGTCATCTTTACTCAATACATTCGGCAATTCCTTCTCAAACTTTGGCATATTCACATACATTACTTTATTCGTTTGAATAACTTTTTTCTCTTGTAAATACTTAAAAAACGTCCTCAATGCTGAAATTTTTCTATTAATACTTCTTTTTGAAACGACTTTAGCATTCTTCTTTTTTTTCAATCTTTCATCAGAATTCAAATACGCAATAAACGATCTAATTGTCAGCATTTCCACATCTTCAAAAGTCCTTATTTCCTCATATTCATCAATATATTCCATAAACTGCAATATATCTCTTCTGTAGCTTCTTATTGTATTAGAACTTTTTCCTAAAATAACTTCCTCATAATATAAATATTTATCAACAAAAAACATAAGATTTTCTATATCTTTGTAATTTTCATAGGTTTCTTCTAAAATTTCTTCATTTTTTTTCTTATCTTTAGAACTATCCATACAAAACCTCTCTATTCGCTATCAGAATCAGAACTAGTTTTCTTTTTCCTTGTAGTTTTTGTTGTTTTAGTTTTAGTCGATGTTGTTTTTGATTTTGTAGTTTTTTTAGCTTTTGTTGTTTTTGCCTTACTTTTAGCAGATTTAGTAGATTTAGTAGTCTTTTTAGTAGCCTTACCTTTTTTTGAACTTTCATCCTCACCATCATCTACTGTTCTAGTAACTTTCCCAGTTTTTATATTTTTTATCGTTTTACATTCTGGATACCCAGTACACGCCAAAAATTTTCCAAAACGTCCATTTTTAATCTCATAAGGTCGTCCACAAAACTCACAAACTCCAGCTTCTTCTATTATTTTCTTGTCTTCTTCCAAAATCTTTTCCAACTCATTTTTTATTTGTAAAACACCGTCTATTTCAATAAGCGTATCTTTTTTATACTTCTGTTTCAAAGGTAATGGTAACGCCATTCTCTTTTCATCATTTTCATAATCTTCACTTTCAAGATATTCTCCATATCTTCCAGTTTTCAGCAAATATCTTTTATTGTTCTCAGTAAAGAAGTCTGTTGGAATTCCTTTCTTTTTCTTTTGGGTTTCCTCAACTTCTTTTTTTACAGTGATTTTACCCTCTTCAATTTGTTTTGGATCAACTTGAATTCCTTTCAATGTTATTTTTTCATTAGAATTAGTTTCCGAAATTAAATATTTTCCAAAAATTCCAGTTTTTAATACCATCGGATTACCACTAGAATCCATTACGTCAGAAACAATCCTTCTATTTTGAATTTCTTCTATTTCTTTTTCATAAACTTCTATATTTTTTTCCAACGCATCATAAAACTCTCTTAACAGCTGGACCCACTCAATGCTACCTTCTTCAACTTCATCTAATTTTTCTTCCATATTCGCTGTAAATTTAACATTCATGATATCTTTAAAATGTTTTTCAAGTTCATCTTTCACTTCATATCCTAAATTTGTCGGATAAAATCTTTTCTCAATAATTTCAACATACTCTCTAGCCTTCAAAGTCTCAACAATAGAAGCATACGTCGACGGACGCCCAATTCCTTCTGCCTCCAATTTTTTTACTAAAGTTGCTTCAGAAAATCTCGCTGGAGCTTTTGTTATTCCTTCCTGAATATTTAACTGCTCAATTGGATAAACATCTCCCTCTTTCATTTCTGGAAAATCTTCAGTCTTTATCTCATCTTCATCTTTAAAAATCTTGTAATATCCATCAAAAAGTACTTTATTTATTGTCCCTCTAAATCTATAATCGCCATTTACAGCTTCTATCTTCATTTGTTCATACTTCATA
Source organism: Leptotrichia sp. oral taxon 221 (assembly GCF_018128245.1). Lineage (NCBI taxonomy): Bacteria > Fusobacteriati > Fusobacteriota > Fusobacteriia > Fusobacteriales > Leptotrichiaceae > Leptotrichia > Leptotrichia sp. oral taxon 221. The sequence goes on along the minus strand of NZ_CP072378.1, from coordinate 577,309 downwards.
GCTGCAAATTGCGAAACCAAAAATCTATCCCATATCAATTTATATAACTTATACTGATCATTTGTCAAATTGTTTTTTATTTTATCAGGTTCTAACTTAATATACGACGGTCTTATTCCTTCATGTGCATCTTGAATATTCCCTTTAGATTTTTTCACAACATAATTTCCAACATACTGTTTTCCAAAATTTTTAGTTATATAATCTTTAGCCATATTCATTGCATCTACAGAAACTCTCGTAGAATCCGTTCTCATATATGTAATTAACCCTTTATTTTCGCCATCTATCACAAGCCCTTCATACAATTGCTGTGCTACGCTCATTGTTTTTTTCGCACCAAATCCTAAATATGAGGAAGCCAATTGTTGCAATGTACTCGTTTTAAAAACTAACGGTGGTCTTTGACTTTTTTTCTTAATCTCAATTTTATCCAACGTCAAACTTTCATTTTCTAAATCTTTTTTCAATTTTTTTACTACTTCTTCGTCGAAAATTTTATCAACTTTCTCCTTTAAAATTTCAACAAGATTCAGTTTTATATCATTTTTTAAAACTGCGTTCACTTCCCAATATTTTTTTGGAACAAAACTTTTTATTTCATCTTCCAAGTCACAAATCAATTTTAATGCAACAGACTGAACACGACCAGCACTAGCATTTCTATTTATCGTTTGCCAAAGTAATGGACTTATTTTATAACCCACTATTCTATCTAGTAATCTTCTCGCTTGTTGTGCATTTACCAGATTTTCATTAATATTTCTTGGATTTTTTATTGCATTATTAATTGCTGTTTTAGTTATCTCGTTAAATTCAATTCTTTTAATTTTATCAGGTTGTTTTATATAATTTGATATATGCCAAGCAATAGCCTCTCCTTCTCTATCCTGATCGGATGCCAGATACACGGTAGGAGCCTTTTTAGATTTTTCCTTCAATTTCTTTAAAAGCTCACCTTTCCCTTTAATCACTTGGTATTTAGGCTCAAAATTATTATCAACATCTATTCCTATTTTCGTTTTTGGCAAATCAATCACATGCCCATAAGATGCCGTCACTTCATAATTTCTACCTAATATTTTTTCAATAGTTTTAGCCTTAGAAGGCGACTCTACTATTACAAGTTTTTTCGCCAAGTTTATCACCTCAATATTTCTTTCTATTATACTTTTTTATCCTACAAATTACACTATTTTTAAAAATTTTGTTACTCCTGTTTCTACTATTAATCCCTTTATCTTTAAACTCATTAGTACAGAAAATAATTTTTTGACTGGAAATTCTGGGATTTTATTAGAAATCTCCTCAACATTCATTTCCTCTACTAATAATCTAAACACCAGCTCTTCATCTTCTGTTAACTTTTCTATCTTACTATTTTTCTTGCTTAAATCCCACAAAAATTCTTTCGCAATATCATCTGCTGAAGTCACCAATTTTGCCTTATTTTCCTTTATCAAATTGTTACAACCTTCAAATGACGGATAATTAAGAAAACCAGGTATTGCAAAAATTTCTCTGTTAAGCGTAAATCCCAACTCAGCTGTTATCAATGCTCCTCCAGATTTAAAACTTTCTGCAACTAAAATACCTTCAGACAATCCTGCAATTATACGATTTCTCTGAGGAAAATTCCATTTTAGTGGTTTTGTTCCCATTGGATATTCGCTAATCAACGTCCCACATTCACTTATTTTTTCCCACAACTCTCGATTTCCATAAGGATACACAACATCTAATCCACTTCCTACAACAGCAGTCACCTTATTCTGATTTTCAACCGCCATTTTCAAAGCAATCGTATCAATTCCTTCAGCCAGTCCACTTATCAAGTTAATATCATAATCCAAAAGTTCCTTTACAATCTTTTCACAATTATTTCTACCAATTTTCGTCATTCTTCTAGTACCAATCACTGCAATATTTCTATTAAAATTGTAATTTTTTTCTTCATTTTCTGTTGAAAATAGTGTTTTTTCCTTATTTGCTGTTTTCTTAACGTTTCCTTCAATCAGTTTTTTCCCCTTAACATACAAAAATAACGGAAAATTAGAAACTTCTCTTAAATTTTTTGGATATTCATAATCATTTGCACTTATTATCCTAATTTTGCTTCTACTATAAATATCCATTTCTTCTCTTATATCAATTTTCCTAGATTTTTCAAGTTCCCTTTTTAAATCATCTTTAAAAAGAGAAAAATTTTTCTCTAGAAATAATTCTTCATAATCTGAAAAGAGATTCATCAACTTTCTAATGTGACCATTTTTCATCTCAATTTTTTTCAAATTTAACCAACCCACAATTAAATCCCCCAATTTAATTTATTTATTTTTTATTTGCCAATATATCATTCAAAATTGCTATATCTTTTACTACTTCTTGATTAGAATTCTGTTCAGCATACTCTCTCAAAAATTCCAACGCTTTAGAAAACTCACCTTTTGATTTATACGCTATTCCAATCCCCAATTTAGCCTCTTGCTGATCTGGTGACATCGCCAAAATTCTATTATAATAATCAATCGCTTGATCATAATTTCCCATTAATCTAGACCCAATTGCAACAACATAAAGATTTCTAATGTCACCGCCTGTATCTTTTTTTGCCAAATTAACAGCTTTTTCATACAATCCATCTTTAAAATATAATTGACTCATTTTAAAAGTTGCAGTTGAACTTTTTTTAGCCAATGTTGCATTTTCAAAATTTCCATAAGTATTGTATTTTGCTTCTGACGAAACATCTTCATCAGGTGAAGCTGGCATTGTTCCAGTGTCACGAGTCTCTGTAACCTTTTGATCAGTAAAAGACTTTTTCATAGTACTTTCTGTTTTATTTGACTGTTTTTGCGCTTGTTTTATCGCTATTTGGCTCATTATACTATTTACAGTTGCTCTTTCTTCAGGCGTTAACGAAGAATCATTTAAAATTCCTCTTCCAACTGTTTCAGCTGATTCATAATTTCCTTGTTGAAAAAGATTAGACAAAGTCTGAATTTCACTTGATAAATTCGCTTTTACAACTGTCGATACCATCAATAGCGACATTACCCCTATCAAAATTTTCTTCATTTTTCCCTCCTATTTCTAATTTTTATTAGAATTCAAGATTTTTAGTAGTTCTTGGGAACGGAATTACGTCTCTAATATTTGTCATTCCAGTTATGTACATTAACATTCTGTCAAATCCAAGTCCAAATCCTGAGTGAGGAACACTTCCATATTTTCTCAAGTCTAAGTACCACCAATAATCTTCTTCTTTTAATCCCATTTCATGAATTTTTCCTAAAAGAACATCATAATCATCTTCCCTTTGGCTTCCTCCAACAATTTCTCCAATTCCAGGTGCCAATAAATCAACTGCTCTTACAGTTTTTCCATCTTCATTTAATTTCATATAAAATGCTTTAATATCTTTAGGATAATCAGTTACAAACACTGGTTTTTTGAAATGTTCTTCAGCCAAATATCTTTCATGCTCAGTTTGTAAATCAATTCCCCATTCAACTTCATATTCAAAATCTTTTTTCGCATTTTTCAAAATTTCAATCGCTTCTGTATAAGTAATTCTATCAAATTGATTATTTACCAAAGTATCCAATCTAGCAAATAATTCTTTATCTACAAATTTATTGAAAAATTCCATTTCTTCTGGAGCATTTTCTCTCACATAATTTACAATATATTTTATCATCTCTTCAATAACATCCATATTTACATCTAAATCAGCAAATGCAATTTCTGGCTCCATCATCCAAAATTCTGCTGCATGCTTTGGAGTATTTGATTTTTCAGCTCTAAATGTAGGACCAAAAGTATAAGTATTTTTAAATGCAGTTGCAAATGTTTCAACGTTTAATTGTCCACTCACTGTCAAATTAGCTTCTTTCCCAAAGAAATCTTGTTTAAAATCAATGTCTCCCTTTTCAGTTCTAGGCACATTATTAATGTCCAATGTAGTCAATCTAAACATTTCTCCAGCACCTTCAGCATCACTTCCAGTAATTATCGGTGTTTGCACATAAACAAAGTTTTTTTCTTGAAAAAATTTATGAATCGCATAAGCCAACAATGATCTCACTCTAAAAACTGCAAAAAAAGCATTCGTTCTAGGTCTCAAATGAGCAATTGTTCTCAAAAACTCAAACGTATGTCTTTTATTTTGTAATGGATAATCTGAATCAGCTTTATCATAAACTTCAATTTTTGTTGCTTTAATTTCATATGCTTGTCCTTTCCCTTGTGATTCTACAACTATCCCTGTCACTTTTATTGAAGATGAAATCGTCAATTTTGAAATTTCCTCAAAATTTTCTAATGAATCTTCAAAAACTACTTGAATTCCTGTAAAAAATGTACCATCATTTAATTCTATAAATCCAAAGTTTTTTTGACTTCTAATTTTTTTTGCCCATCCGTTTAATGTCACTTCTTGACCTAAATACTTCTCTGTGTTTTTTTGTAATTCCCTTAATTCTAATAACATTTTTTTCGCATAACAAATTATTTTTATTAATCTTCTTAAAAAATAATTTTTATGCACTCCTTTCTCTATATTATATTCTTTAATTTTTACGCTTAATTATAGCATAAAATCTAACATATTTTAAGTATAATCTTCAAATTGATAGAGTAAAAATTTTAATAGTAAATTATAACCATAAACACTTTCTATCTAAAATAAAAACATCCTAAAACTCATATTTTTAGGATGTTTTCATATAAATTACATTATTTAATACTATTTTACTTTTTCTACTAATTTTGCAAATTCTGCAGGATTGTTTAAAGCTAAGTCAGCTAAAACTTTTCTATCTAATTCAATTCCAGCTTTTTTCAATCCGTTCATAAATTTAGAATAAGATAATCCATTTAATCTTGCAGCAGCGTTAATTCTAACAATCCACAATTCACGCATAGTTCTCTTTTTAAGTTTTCTATGCTCTGTTGCGTAAGCCATTGCTTTCTTAACAGCTTCATTCGCTTTTTTATAATTTGTTTTTATAGCTCCTCTATAACCTTTTGCTTCTTTTAAAACTTTTTTATGTCTTTTTCTTCTAACTATTCCTGTTTTTACTCTTGGCATTTTCTTTCCTCCTTATTTTCTAACTATCTTCCTGCTTGCCCAGCTAATGCTTTTTTAATTTTTCTTTCTGCTCCTTTAGGAACTATTGCGTCTTGACCTAATCTTTTCTTTCTCTTATTAGACTTTTTAGTTAAGATGTGGCTTTTTCCTGAATGTTTAACTGATACTTTTCCACTTCCTGTAACTTTTACTCTTTTTTTAGTTCCTTTATGTGTTTTCATTTTTGGCATTTTCTTTCCTCCTTGAATTACTTTTTAGGCGATAACAATATAAATTTTTGTACTTGTTCTTTCCCATATTTTTTTTCAACAATTGCTGTTTCTTCAAAATGACTTGCAAATTCATCTAAAATTTTAATAGCTGAATCAGCATGTAATCTTTCTCTTCCAGTAAGTCTTAAACTTACTTTCACCTTATGTTCTTTTTCTATGAATTTTTTAATTTGAGAAATTTTTGTTTCTTTATCGTGTTCATCAATATGAGGTTTTATTCTCAATTCTTTGACAACAACATTTTTTTGTTTCTTTTTATTTTCTTTATCTTTTTTTGTTTTCTCATACTTGTATTTTCCATAGTCCATAATTTTACATACAGGTGGTGTGGCATTCGGTGAAATCTCAACTAAATCTAGATTTTTTTCTGCAGCTAAAGCAATTGCTTCATTAACAGACAAAATTCCAAATTGTTCTCCATCGTCTCCAATCACTCTAATTTCTCTTGCTCTAATTCTCTCGTTCATTCTCGGTTCGTTAGATTTATTAGTTCCTTTTATAAAGAACACCTCCTACTTTTTTTACACCTAAATAATTGGGTATAATTAATAAAAAAACAAGATATAAGAAACCTTGCTCAAAATAGCTATATAAACAGATTATTAAATATATTAAAATATAAAATAAACTGCAAAATAAAATAACTATATACCTAACTCATCTCTTTCTTAAAAAAGAAATCTTTAAATATCAATTGTCAATCAATCAATATTTCTAATTTGCTTATAATTTTAAGCAAAAATCCACTTCTGATGGAAAGGTGAGAAACAATGTTTCTACTTCTAATTTAATTACCTAGTTATAATAACATATTTTTATATATTTTGTCAAATTAATTTTTTTAATTATTAAGATATATTTTTTACTTTTTATTATAAATTTAAATTTTATTTTTTTAGACTTCTAATTTAACAAAAGATAACAAAAAGTCTACGGCTTCTACAAGCAGGAGTAGTTCACTGATAATAGAAAATCCAAGTCTAACAAGACTCAGATTTTCTAATAAATTAGTTATTTACCTAAACTAATCCTTCATTATCCTCAGTAAAATTACTTTTCTCTAAAATCAATTTTTACCAAATTTTCACTCTATCTTGTGGTGCTCTATACATTTTATCTCCTGGTTTTGTTTTAAAGATTTTATGAAAAGCATCAGTGTTTTTCAATACAGAGTTTACACGTAGGAAATTAGGCGAGTGCGAATCTGTTTTAGCTAAATTATTTCTATATTCTTGTGTAGCTTTTTGTTTCCAAATATTTGCATAATTTAAGAAAAATAATTCATTTTCTGTATCATTAGAAACTTTCAAATCAGGATGGTCTGCCAAATATAGTTGTAATGCGTCATAAGCTATACTTACTCCTCCTAAATCTGCGATATTTTCTGTTAAAGTGTATTTACCATTAAGTTTGATGTTATCTCCAACAGTATAATTTGAAAATTCATCCTCTAATTTTTTAGTTGCTGCATCAAATTTTTGCTTATCTTGAGCTGTCCACCAATTTTTAACATTTCCGTCTCCATCAAATTGTGCTCCAGAAACGTCAAATCCATGAGTTATCTCGTGACCAATAACTGCTCCAATTCCACCAAAATTACTTCCTACTTCAGAATTTTTGAAATCATAAAATGGTTTTTGTAAAATTCCTGCTGGGAATACTATTTCATTTCCTGTTGGTGAATAATAGGCATTTACTGTATGTGCATCCATAAACCATTCTGTTTTGTCTACTGGTTTTCCAATTTTCTTAAATTCTTTATCGTATGCCCATTCTCCAGCTTTTACCATTTGATCATACAATGAATCATTTTCATTTATATTTAAAGTACTGTAATCATGCCATTTATCTGGATAACCAATTTTTACATTTATTTTATTCAATTTTTGTATTGCTTTTTTCTTAGTTTCAGCACTCATCCAATCTAATTTGTTAATTCTATTTTGGAATGCTTTTTTTATGTAACTAACCATTTCTTGAGTATTTTTTTTAGCTTCAGGTGAGAAATTTTTCTTAACATATTCTTTTCCAACTAATTCCCCTAAAGTTCCATCAACAAAATACAGCGCTCTTTTTTCAAGCGTTTCTCTTTCTTTTTGTCCATTTAAATATTTTCCATAAAATTCAAAATATCTTTTCCCTAACTCATCATTTAAAACACTTGAAGATCCTGCAATCTTTTGAAATTTCATATAATCTTTTATCACATCAATATTTTCATTTGTCAAAAATTTATCTAAATTTTTATAATAATTTAATTCAGTAATAATCACTTTATCTGTATTCACATTCAACTGTTTCAAATAATTAGCCAAGTTCACATTTTTAGTTATCGATGACAATTCACTAACTTTTCTAGGATTGTTATATTTAGCTACATCATGACTTTCTTCATTTTTTAACAGCGTTTGAGCAATTTCTTTTTCAAACGCAACTATTTTTTGAGCTTTCGCATCAGTGTCAGTTTCACCACCAAGTTTCAATATATCACTAACAAATTTCGTATATTCTTTTAAGATTTTTGCATTTTCTGGAGTTTCCTTTTGATAATAATCTCTTGAAAGCCCTAATCCTGCTGATTCCAAATAAATCGCATTATTTTTAGAATCATTTAAATCAGTAGAAAGTCCCCAACCGTAAAACTCATTTGATCCTTTTCTTGTATTCTTAATATTATATTTTTGCAAATCATCAATTGATTTTATATCATCAATTTCCTTTAAATCTTTTTTTATTGGCTCAAGACCTAATTTATTTCTTTTATCTATGTTGTAAAAAGATTCATATAAAGTTAAAATTTTCTTTTCATCCGAATTCAAAGAATTTCTTTTTTCCTTCAAATCTTTTATTAAATTTCTCAAAAAATCTTGATTTTTTTCAGAAAGCTCTACAAATGATCCCCATGACGATTTTGTCGATGGTATTTGTGTTTTATCTTCCCAATTTTTGTTTACATATTCATAAAAATCGTCTGTTGGTTTTATTGTTTTACTTAAATTTTCATAAATTTCTTTATCATTTGGTTTTACTAATTTTCGTTGTGATTCTGTATAAAAGTCCCAAAATCCTCCTTTTGTATTTGTATTAGTTCGACCTGGATATTTATTAGTACTCTCATTAGAATTTGTGTTACTAGTAACTTCTGCATGTGCCACACTCATACTCGCTAGCAACAATGACATTACCATTAATTTCTTCATATTTTCCCATTGCTTTAATCTATTCAAAATTAAATTTTCCTAGATTTAAAGTAACTTCTCCTCTCCTATTTATTCTTTTTTATTAATTTCAATTATCGTTATTTTATCACAAAGTATTTACATTTTCAATACTTTTAAATTTATATTAAAAGAAAAAAGTATTGATTATAAAAATCATTTTCATAATTTCTATAAAACAATACTTTTTCTAAAAATTTAATTATTTATCAAATTTTATTTTTACCCTTTTTTCATCATTTCTTCAATTCTTTCTCTTACTTGAGGTACTGATAATCCAATGATTACTTGAATAGCTGTTCCTTTTCTAACTACACCATGAGCTCCTGCTGCTTTAAACGCTGCATCTGGTAATAATTTACTTGCATCTTTTACACTTACTCTAAGTCTAGTTGCACAGTTATTAAGTTCTTCAATATTTTCTCTTCCACCTAATGCTTCAAGAATGATTGCACCTTTTTGAGCATATTCATCTCCACCAGCTACGGCTGCTGCACCTTGTGCTCCACCTTCACCATGTTTAGCTCTATAGTCAGCTTTTGTATAAAGTTTCATTTCTTCATCATCATCTTCTCTACCTGGAGTTTTTAAATCCATTTTTAAAATTAAGAATCTGAATAATACGAAATAAATACATGTAAAGATTAATCCAATTACAATTTGAATAATTACTGTTCCACTGTGGTTTTTAAACATTGGAATCCAGTTTAAGAATAAGAAGTCTAAGAATCCTCCACCGAAGTTTCCTACAACTCCGAACATATACATTAATGTTGACATTGTTGCAGCTAATACTGCGTGTAATCCAAATAATACTGGTGCTATAAATAAGAATGTAAATTCAAGTGGTTCTGTAATTCCTGAAACTATTGCAGTTAATAAAACTGGTAATAACAATCCTGCTACTTTTTTCTTGTTTTCAGGTTTAGCAGTTGAATACATTGCAAGTGCGATACCTACTGAACCAAAGATTTTTGAGTTACCGTGTAATGCAAATCCACCTTGTGGGAACATTTCTTTTAAAGGTTTTGTAGATTGAGCAAATTCTCCAATATGTTGTACCCAGTAAGTTTGAATTCCACCTGGAACTGCTGCTGGTCCAAATATAAATGGTGTATATACAAAGTGATGTAATCCTGTTGGAATCAATGCTCTTTCAAGGAATGTATAAATCCATACTCCAATTGGTCCTGAAACTTTTAATAATTGTTGTAAGTTGTTAATTCCAATTTGAACTTTTGGCCAACAAAGTGCAGTTATTAAAGCACATGGAAGCATTACTAAGAAACCAATAATATAAACAAATACTGTTCCTTGGAATACTCCTAAAAAGTCTGGTAACTTTTTATCAAAATATTTATTATGTAAATAAACTACTATTGCAGAAATTATAATTGCACCAAATAAGTTTGTATCAAGTGTTTTTACTCCAGCAATTATTGCAAGTCCACTTGTTCCTCCAGCTTCTTGACTCATGTCAACACCAAAGAAACTCCATTGTGCAAGCATTGCTGCTACGAAATAATTATAAGTTGTATATAAAGCAAACGCTTCTAAACATGCTCTTGCATTTGTTTTAGTTGCAAGGCTGATTGGTAATCCGATTGCGAACAATAACGGCATTTGTCTAAATACTGTCCAACCACCTTCACTTATTACAAACCAGAATTTATACCAGTTTGTCCCTTCATTTGCGATTGAACCCATTACTTGTGGATTTGTAAATAGTGATGCTATCCCTACCACTATCCCTGTAAATGCAAATAACAGAACTGGTGCCATCATTGCTCCACCGAACCGTTGAATTTTTTTCATCATGATTAAATACCTCCAAAAAATTATATTAGTTTTTTCTTTTTTACAATAAGTTATACCCTATTTTTTTCTAATGTCAATATTTTTTTTATAAATTTTTTATTTTTTTTAAAATTTTATAATTATAAATCCTTCTAAGCTAGTAAAAATCATACTTTTCTTTGTAGAAAAATTTTTAACTTTTTTTATTATAATTATAATTTTACAAATTACTTAATAGATGTTTAGATTATAAATTAATTTTTTTATTATTTCTTTTTTATATTTTTAATTATTCTACATCTAAAATTACTTCTATTCCATAATGATCTGAAATTACAGGATAATTTTTTCCATTAAAGATTACTTTACTTTCTTTAACTTTTAATTCTTTTGTCAAGAAAATGTAATCTAGTTTTTTCTTTTCTTTTTGACCTTGCCAACCATCGATATCACCACCTACTGTGATACCATCATCCTTTTTCTCTGCTAATTGATATGTATCTAATAGCCCTTGATTTAAGATATTTTCATAATCTTCTTTATCTTTTAACATATTTGTATTAAAATCTCCCATTAATACTTTTATAATATCATCTTCATTTCTATTCAAAATTATTTGAATACTTTTATCCATTTTTTCTGTTTCACAAGTTGGTAAATTCATATGGCAGCTATAAAATTCCATTACTTTTCCATTGTATTCAATTTCAGCACTTATAACTTTTCTTGAAGAAATTGAATTTACAGTTTGTGATCTAGTACAATAAAAATCATCTGTACCTTTTAATACATGTTTTGTTAAGATTCCAATACCTTCCTCATATTTTCCATAACCGATATGCGAATTACTCCAATGGTAATAATAAGTTGTGTCTGTATATTCTGCTATTTTATTAAGCAAAACCCAACCGTAGTTGTCTTCCCTCACATCTGCATAAACTACAGGCTGTGTCATCAACTGATTCACTTCTTGCATAGCAATAACATCATAATCTTTTTCAGCAATTGTTTTTGCTAAAATGTCAATTTTTTCCATTTGGTTTTTTTCAATCCAAGCATGGACATTAATTGTCAATAATTTCATTTTCCTCTCCAACCTTTCTAAATATTTATTTTTTTTGAGATTTTTTAATATTATTTTTTACTTGTTAATATTTTTTAGATTTGGGAATTTTATATACTCTAAAAAGTATATCTCACTATTTCTATTTTGTCAATCATAATTCTAATAATAAAAATATTATTTTTTTAATGTTGACATTTATAAAAAAATAAAGTATATTTAAAGTGAAAAAGATTATTAAATATATTTAAGGAGGAACAATGTTCGAAAGAAGTTCAGGTATTTTATTACATCCTACTTCACTTCCAGGGAAATATGGAATTGGAACTTTAGGAAAAGAAGCTTTTGCATTCGTAGATTTTTTGAAAAAATCTAATCAAAAATTATGGCAAATATTCCCATTAGGGCCAACAGGATATGGTGATTCTCCATACCAATCATTCTCTACTTTTGCCGGAAATCCATATCTTATTGATTTTGATTTATTAATTGAAGAAAATTTATTATCACAATCAGATTTAGAAGGGATTTCATTTGGAGAAAATCCTGAAAGCGTTGATTATGGAGCTATTTATAATCAAAAATATCCTTTGTTAAGAAAGGCATATGAAAATTATAAAAACACTAAAGAAAACAAAGAAAGAGAAGAATTAAAATATTTATTTGAAGAATTTAAAGATCATAATCAAAGTTGGTTAAACGACTTTACAATGTATATTTCTTTAAAAAATCATTTTAATGGATTGCCTTGGAATGAGTGGCCAGAAGATATTAAATCTAGACAACATGACGCAATGGGTAAATATTATGAAATTGTTAAAGAAGAAATCGAATATCAAAAATTCACTCAATTTTTATTCTTCAAACAATGGAATGCTGTAAAAAAATATGCTAATGAAAATGGTATAAAAATAATTGGAGATATCCCTATTTTCGTTGCTGCTGATAGCTCTGATGCATGGGCAAACCCAGAAATTTTCTTATTTGATGAAGAAAGAAAACCAGTTAAAGTTGCAGGAGTTCCGCCTGATTATTTCAGTGCTACTGGACAACTTTGGGGAAATCCATTATACAATTGGGACAAATTAAAAGAAACTGGATATAGATGGTGGATTGATAGAGTTAAAGCTAATCTTTCTACTTGCGATATCATAAGAATCGATCACTTCAGAGGATTTGATGAATATTGGGCTGTTCCTTATGGAGATAAAACAGCTGAAAATGGTACTTGGTGTCCAGGACCTAGAATGGACTTATTTAATGCCATTAAAAATGAACTTGGAGAATTACCTATAATTGCTGAAGATTTAGGAACAATGACACAAGGTGTTATTGATTTAAGAGATGCAACTGGATTCCCTGGAATGAAAATTTTAGGATTTGCATTTGATTCTAGTGAAGAAAATGAATATTTACCACATACTTACGACAAAAACTGTGTTGTTTATACTGGTACTCATGATAACGATACAATCGTTGGTTGGTTTGAAAAAGCTAAACCTGAAGATAGAAAATTCGCACTTGAATACTTAAATTCAAGAGATGAAAATAATATTCACTGGGATGCAATTAGAGGAGCTTGGAGTTCTGTGGCTTCTATTGCACTTGCACCTGTTCAAGATTTCTTAGGATTGGGAAGTGAAGCTAGAATTAATACTCCTGGTATCGCCGCTGGAAACTGGCAATGGAGATTAAAAGATCGTTTATCAGATGATTTAGCTGAAAAAATTGCTCATTTTACAAAACTTTATTCTAGATAATTTAATTATAAAATTTTAATAAAATACCGAAGATGTTTGGAATTACCTTGCTAATGTGAGGTAATTCCTTTTTTATTATTAAATTTTAGATTTTATTAAGTACAAATTTAATTCTTTTCTAAACAAAAAAGACCATTTCGCATTCACAAAATGATCCTTTTTTACTTTTAATCAATACTACATCAAAACTAATTTTATTATAAATAATATTGCAAGTGCTATCATTACCCAAGATACTGGTTTTCTATCTTCTTTTGGTGCAACTGCATTGTAGATAAGATTGATTATTACATATGATAAAATTCCTAGTGTTAATCCATCTCCAATACTATATGTTAATGCCATTGTTGTGGCTGTAATAAATGCTGGAATTCCATCTGTTACATCGTGTAAGTCAATTTCTTTTAATGAACTTAACATTAAGTATCCTACATAAATCAATGCTGGTGCTGTTGCACATGCTGGAATTGCTATAAATATTGGTGAGAAAAACATTGATAACAAGAATAAAACTCCTGTTGTGATTGCTGTCCAACCTGTTCTTCCTCCAGCTAAAACTCCTGTTGAGCTTTCTACATAAGTTGTAACTGTTGACACTCCTAAAGCTGCTCCTGCTGTCGTTCCAATCGCATCTGCAAGTAACGCTCTTCCTACATTTGGTACATTTCCTTCTTCATCTAACATATTCGCTTTTGAACAAACACCAATCAAAGTTCCTACTGTATCAAAGAAATCTACAAACAAGAAAGTACAAACTACTACGAAAAAGCTACTTAAACCTTTTACATCTGCAAATACTGAAAAATCTAATTTCCCTGCAATTGGTGCAATTGATTCATATTTAAAAATTCCTTTTGGTAAAGAAATTCCCAATTTAGCTGCTGCTTCTGGATCAATTATAGAAAAAATCCAAGCTAAAATTGAACTTACAACAATTCCATAAAGAATTGAACCTTTTACACCTTTTTTATCTAAAACTCCAATTATAAATAAACCAATTGCTGCTATTACGACTGTTGGTGTAAAATGACCCATACTTACTTTTGTTGATTCATTTGCTACTACAAGTCCTGCTCCTGAAAATCCTACAAACGCAATAAATATACCTATTCCAGCTGTTACTGCGTGTTTCATGCTTGTTGGTATCGAATTTACTACTATTTCACGAACTTTAAACATTGTTAATAAAATAAATATTATTCCTTCTACGAATACAGCTGTTAATGCTACTTCCCAGCTAACTCCACCTTTTAAAACGACTGTAAATGCAAAAAACGCGTTCAATCCCATACCTGAAGCCAAAGCAAATGGCAAGTTTGCAATAAATCCCATTAAAAAACATCCTACTGCTGCTCCTAAACAAGTTGCTGTTACTAACGCACCTGCATCCATACCTGTTTTAGAAAGTATATTTGGATTTACAACAATGATATAAGCCATTGTCAAGAATGTAACCAATCCTGCTAAAAATTCCTTTTTGTAATTTACATTTTTTTCTGCTAATAACGGAAACAACCACTGAATCCCTTTTAATTCTGATGTCTTAGACGCCATATTATTTTATTCCTCCTTAAAATTTTATTGTGTATTTTTTTCTTTTTCTACTTTTTCTTGCATCTCAATTTTCTTCAAAAATATCACTATTATTTTCTCAATTTTTTTATCTCTAACTCTTTGCGGTTTAAATTCAATTCCATCAATAGTTATCGGCGATATTTTTTCATCATCTTCAGGAATATATCCTAATTTTTCAATCAAAAGACCACTCAAAGTATCATAATATTTAGATTCTAGCTCTATATGAAACGCATCATTTAAGTCATTCAACGAAACATCTCCACTAATCAAATATTTATTCGGCGATAATTGTCTGATTGATAAATCTTCATCATCATATTCATCTGCAATATTCCCCATCACTTCTTCAATCAAGTCTTCCAATGTCACAATTCCAGAAAATCCTCCATATTCATCAATTAAAATTGCAATATGTTTTTTCTCTAACTGCATTTCATTAAATAACTCATTTACATTTTTAGTTTCTGGAACAAAATATGCTTCCTGAACCATTTCAGAAATATTGATATTTTCAAATCCTTTTTTGTACGCCTCCATCATTAAATCTTTTGTCAACAAGATTCCTACAATATTATCTGCTTCCTCTTCATAAACAGGTATTCTTGAATATTTCCCAACTTCTTTTGTTTCAAATAATTCTTCAATCGTCGTATTTCTATCAATTAAAAAAACTTTCGTTCTTGGAATCATTATTTCTCTAGCAATTTTTTCATCGAAAACTATTATATTTTCAATCATTTCCTTTTCGACTTCATTAATAATTCCATGCTCTCTTCCAACTTCTACAAGTGAACGTAACTCCTCTTTAGAAACCTTTTCTTCAATATTATCTTCCTTCAATTTCAAAAGCGTCAACACGACATTCGTTGAAAATGTAAGAAACTTTACAAATGGCGAAAATATTTTTGAAATAAATACAATTACACCAATTGAAGATAAAGCCATTTTTTCAGAAGATCTTAACGCTACTCTTTTTGGAATAAGTTCTCCAAAAACCAAAGTTACATATGATAACAAGAAAGTTACTATAATCATTGATAACTGAGCACTATATGGCACCTTCATTTTATTTAAAAATACTGATAAAAATTGTGAAAGTCCTGTTGCTGCTGATGCTGATGCAAAGAAACTTGCAAGTGTTATTCCAACTTGAATAGTTGATAAAAACTTACTTGGCTCTTTTAATAAATTATCTAATAAAATTGCCTTTTTATCTCCCTCCTCAACCATCACTTTTATCTTATTTTTATTTACTGAAACTATCGACATTTCTGCTCCTGAGAAAAATGCATTAATTCCAGTTAAAACTATTATTACAATGAATTGTAATAACAAACTGCCTTCCGACATTTTTTTATTCCTCCTAAATTCTTAAATTTACTTTATTATAACATATTTTAAGAATTATTTTAATTAATTTTCTTGAGAATTCAATCACCACCCTCAAACTCAGCTTTTTATTTCAAAATTTTAAACCTAACTTCTTTTCAATAATCCTACAGTATCTCTAACTATTTCTAATTTAGCTCCTGCGATTTTACGAGCTTTTTCAGCACCTTCTTTTAAAATATCATAAACATAGTCCATGTTATTTACTAATTCTTCCCTTTTAGCTCTATATGGTGCAAAATAATCCATAAATTTATCTAATAATTCATTTTTGGCATGTCCATATCCGAAATTCCCAGCTCTAAATTTTTCTTTTAAAACTTCTACTTCTTCTGGAGTTGCAAATAATGAATATAATTGAGTTACATTATTGTCTGGATTTTTTGGTTCTTCTAAAGGTGTTGAATCTGTAACAACGCTCATAATTTGTTTTTTAACTTCTTTTTTTGAAGCGAACATATTTATTACATTTCCATAAGATTTACTCATTTTATCTCCATTAGTTCCTGGAACAATTGCTACACTTTCAACAATTTTTGGTTCAGGTAATTTAAAGATTTCTTTTTCATAAGTTTCATTAAATTTTGTTGCAATATCTCTTGTTATTTCTAAATGTTGTTTTTGATCTTTTCCAACTGGAACTACATCAGCATCATAAATTAAAATATCTGCTGCCATTAACACTGGATAAGTGAAAAGTCCCATATTTGGCTTGATTCCTTTCGCAACTTTGTCTTTGTAAGAATGTGCCCTCTCTATTAATCCCATCGGAGTTACATTCGCTAAAATCCACGATAATTCAGTATGTTCTGGTACATCTGATTGTAAAAACAATGTAGATTTTTTAGGGTCTAATCCTAATGCTAAATAATCTAAAATTACACCAATTGTATTTTTTTTCAAATCTTCACCTTTTGGTGCTGATGTCAAAGCATGATAATTAGCTAAAAAATAAAGTCCTTCATAATCATCTTGCATTTCTACAAACTGTTTTATCGCCCCAAAGTAATTTCCTATATGCAAAACTCCGCTAGGCTGTATTCCTGATAAACTTCTTTTCATTTCAAAATAACCTCCATTTTTTATTTCTTAATTTAATTTCTTATTTCTTGTAAATAATTTTGATACAATTTTCCATTTTCAACATAATGATCTGCATTTGCTTTTAATCCTTTAATTTCTTCATCCGTTAATTTTCTAACAATTTTAGCTGGACTTCCTAAAATCAAAACGCCTTCTTCTTTTGGTGTAGAACAAGTTACAAGCGAATTTGCTCCAACTAAGCAATTATCGAGTATTTCTGCATCATCCATAATTGTACTTCCCATTCCAACTATAACATTGTCTCCAATTTTACAGCTATGCAATATTACATTATGCCCAACAGACACATTTTCTCCTATTATACAAGGTGTTCCCTGTTTAGTGTGTAAAGTGCTATTATCTTGGACATTACTATTTTTTCCAATAACTATTTTTTCAATATCTCCACGAAGAACTGCTCCAAACCAAATACTCGCATTTTCTCCTATTTCAACATCGCCAATAACATCTGCATTTTTCGCAATAAAAGCACTATTACTTATTTTTGGTTTTCTTTCTTTTAATTTGTAAATCATATTTTTCTCCTAAATCTAGCACAAAAAGGGACTTGTAAGAAAAAATTTCTTACAGAAAGCCCCAATTTTAAATCTTTTCAATTTCTTTATAAATTAATCTACTAATGTTGGATTAAAATCTTCTACCCAAGGTAATCCAAATTTATTCAACGCATCCATAAATTTATCTGGATCCATTTCTTCAACATTGTACACTCCTGGTTTTTTCCATTCTCCAGTCAACACCATCGCAGCACCAATCATAGCTGGAACTCCTGTTGTATAAGAAATTGCTTGTGAGCTAACTTCTTTATAACATTCTTCATGGTTACAAACATTGTAAACATAATAAGTTCTATCTTTTCCGTCTTTTTTACCTCTAAAGATATTTCCAATATTTGTCAATCCTTTTGTTCTAGGCCCTAATGAAGCTGGATCTGGTAATACTGCTTTTAAAAATTGTAATGGTACAATTTGTTGCCCTTCAAATTCAATTGGCTCAATCGAAGTCATTCCTACATTTTCCAACACTTTTAAGTGCGTCAAATAACTTTGTCCAAATGTCATGAAAAATCTAATTCTCTTAATTCCTTTAATATTCAAAGCTAAAGATTCCAATTCTTCGTGGTGTAACAAGTACATGTCTTTTTCACCAATTTGTGGAAAATTGTATACTCTTTTAATTTCCATTGGTTCAGTTTCTACCCATTTTCCATTTTCCCAGTAACTTCCGTTTGCAGTCACTTCTCTAATATTAATTTCTGGATTGAAATTTGTTGCAAATGGATAACCATGATCTCCAGCGTTTGCATCTAAAATATCAATATAGTTTATTTCATCAAAATAATGTTTTTGTGCATAAGCTGAGAATACTCCTGTTACTCCTGGATCGAATCCACATCCTAAAATAGCCGTAATTCCTGCTTTCTCAAATTTTTCTTTGTAAGCCCATTGCCATTTATACTCAAATTTTGCTGTATCTAAAGGCTCGTAATTAGCTGTATCTAAATAATCAGTTTTAGTTTCCAAACAAGCATCCATTATTGTCAAATCTTGATAAGGCAACGCCACATTTATTACGATATCTGGTTTGTATTCGTTAATTAAAGCTACTAATTCTGGTACATTATCTGCATCCACTTTTGCTGTTTGAATTTCTATTCTTCCTGCATATTTACTTTTTTCAATTGTTTCTTTAATTGCATCACATTTCGATTTTGTTCTACTCGCTATCATTATTGAGCTAAATACTTCTGAATTTTGAGCACATTTGTGACAAACTACATTTGAAACTCCACCTGCTCCAATTATCAACGCTTTTTTTCCCATTTTTTACCTCCAAAATTATTCTATAAAATTTTTTTATTCAATTTCTTCTAATTCAAAATAAATTCTAATTGGCTTAATTTCATTTTTTCCTTTATAATTTACAGAATTTTAAACTTTTTTACTTATTTGTAAACAAACAACAAAATTTCTCTCAATAATTTACAAGCCAAAGCTGTTGATTGTCCTGAATGGTCATAAATTGGTGACAATTCATTCATATCCAATCCAACAATATTTAATTTTGAGATTTTTTCAATTGCTTTGTGAAGTTCTACGAATGTTACTCCACCTGCTTCAGGCGTTCCTGTTCCTGGAAATTCCGAAGGATCCAAAACATCTAAATCTAATGTGAAATAAACTGGTTTCCCTTTCAATTTTTCTACAACTTTATCCAATTCATCAAAATTATTCCCAAAATTAAACTTAGTTGTATGTAAATGTTCTTTTGCAAATTCCCACTCAGCTCTTTCTCCACTTCTTATACCAAATTGGAAAATTTTATCATCTCCAACAATATCCCAACATCTTCTAATTACAGAGGCGTGTGAATAATATTGTCCTAAATAATCGTCTCTCAAATCTGTATGAGCATCAAATTGGATAATATGTAAATCTGGATATTTTTCAGCCGCTGCTCTAACCGATCCAAGTGTCACAGAATGTTCTCCACCAATCATAAACGGTATTTTCCCATCTTCCAAGATTTCTGCTGTTGCATCTTCAATATCCTTCAATGCACTTTCTGAATTTCCAAACGACAATTCTAAATCTCCAGCATCAAAAACATTAATATCTTCTAAATCTTTATCTTGATACGGACTATAAGTTTCAATCCCAAAACTTTCGTTTCTCATCGTAGCTGAAGCAAATCTTGTTCCAGGTCTAAATGATGTTGTGCTATCAAATGGTGCTCCGAAAACTACTATTTTACTCTCTTCGTATTCATCCTCGCATCCGATAAATGTGTGTATGTTTCTTTCTTTCATCACCTAAATTTTTTCCTCCTATTATTATTTTTTACAATTTTATTCTTGACCAATCAATTTTTTCACATAATTTGGTAAAGCAAATGAACCTTTGTGCAATTCTGTATTATAATATTTCGTTTCCAATCCTAATTTATTCCATTCATCCGCCTTCAAATCATTCACAGGATGATATTTTTTTGACGCAAATCCAAATAACCAGTGTCCTGACGGATAAGTCGGTATATGCAACTGATAAACTGTAGCTATTGGAAAAACTGCTTTCAATTGTTTATTCGCTCTTTGAGTAGCTTCAGCATCCGCTTCATAATACGGACTTTCATGCTGATTTACAAGTATTCCATCCTCTTTCAAAGCATTGTAACAATTTCCATAAAATTCTCTCGTAAACAAATCTTCTCCAGGCCCAAACGGATCAGTCGAATCAACAATCACAATATCGTATTCATTCGTTTTAGAACGGACAAATTTCAAGCCATCTTCATAATAAAGATTCACTCTCGGATCATCTAACTTACAAGCTGTTTTTGGTAAATATTCACGACAAATATCAACAACTTCTTTATCAATCTCAACCATATCAATTCTCTCAATACTATCGTATTTTACAAGCTCTCTAACCGTTCCACCATCACCAGCTCCAATTACCAATATCTTCTTCGCATCATTTTTCACAGCCATCGGAATATGAACAATCATTTCATGATAAATAAACTCATCTTTTTCAGTCAACATCATAAATCCATCTAATGTCAAAAATCTTCCAAATTCTTTAGATTCAAAAATATCTATTCTTTGAAATTTACTTTTTTTGGTAACCAATTGCTTGTCAACTTTTATCGAGAATCTAACATTTTTCGTATGTTCTTCTGTATACCATAACTCCATTTTATCTCTCCTTTCTTAAATTTTTTCTAAAATTCATACTTTCATTTATTATTATACTCTAATTTTTTTCATCTTACTCAATAAATTTTGTTTTAATTACTCAATAACCACATTAATATTTTCTACTTTCATATCTTCAGTCCCCGTCAAAAGACAACCTTTTTCCTTCGCATACTCGATATAATCAATAATTTCATCAGTTATCTTTTCCCCTGGTGCTAAAATCGGTATTCCTGGCGGATAGGCCATAACAAATTCACCACTAATTTGACCTGAACTTTCTGAAATTGGTATCATTTTTTTCTCAGCATAAAACGCCTTTTGTGGTGGCAACACTACAGTTGGTGCAATATACTCATGATCAAACATTCCTTTTGGATCTTTTGTATAAATCCGTTTAATTTCTGCCAATGATGAAATTAATCTCTCAATTTCCATCGCTCTATCTCCTGCCGAAATTATCGCCAAAATATTATCTAAATCTCCAAATTCAATTTGAATATTAAACTCGTCTCTCAAAATATCATAAACTTCTATCCCAGCAAGTCCAACATCCTTCGTATAAATTGACAATTTTGTTGTATCAAAATCAAAAACATCATCGACATTTATAAGGTCTTTTCCATACGCATAATATCCACCTAATTTATTAATTTCCTCTCTAGCATATTCTGCAAATTCCACTGTCTTTTTAAAAATTTCTTTACCATTAATACTCATGTTTTTTCTCGCAGTATCAAGCGAAGTCATCAATAAATATGAAGCACTTGTTGTCTGAGTCAAATTAATCACTTGCCGTACATAATCAGCATTTATTCTTTCTCCACTTAATAAAATCGAACTTTGAGTTAATGAACCACCTGTTTTGTGCATACTTATTGCTGCCATATCTGCTCCAGCTGCCATTGCCGAAATTGGTAAATTATCTCCAAAATAAAAGTGTGCTCCATGCGCTTCATCCACTAAAACCAACATATTATGCTTATGTGCCAATTTTACAATTGATTTTAAATCTGAACAAATACCATAATATGTCGGATTATTTACTAAAATTGCCTTTGCATCAGGATTTTCTTTTATCGCCTTTTCTATATCTTTCACAGACATTCCTAGCGATATTCCCAATTTTTTGTTAAGACCAGGATTTATATAGACAGGAATTGTTCCGTTAATAACCATCGCATTAATTGCACTTCTATGCACATTTCTAGGAATAATGATCTTATCTCCTGCTTTACAAGTAGACATAATCATAGCCTGAACTGCCCCAGTTGTCCCACTTACCATAAAATATGCTTCCTTAGCTCCAAAAGCATCAGCTGCAATATCCTGTGCCTCTTTTATAACTGATGTAGGATGACATAAATTATCCAAAGGTTTCATTGAATTTACATCCATTTGCATCGCATCTAATCCAATAAAATCACGAAATTGCTTATTTCCACGACCACCTTTATGACCAGGTACATCAAATCTAACAACCCTGTTAGCCAAATGTTTTTTCATCGCATCAAACAAAACCGTTTTTTCTTGTAATTTTTTATCCATCGTTACCTCCTTCGTTAATAAATATTCATCCCACTATAAATTTCTATCATTTCTTTTCTCAATCTATTTGTTATTTCTAACCGTGTTTTAGGCGATATTTCATACACATCTTGATTAAACAAATAATTTTGTAATTCAATTTCTTTAATTAACATTTTTGTATGAAAAATATTCGATTGATAAACATTCACATCAATCGCATCATATATTCGCAATTTTGCAGGTTCAATATAATCTTGTATTGACGTAATATTATGATCTGTAAAAAACTTTTTCCCAGAAATATCCCTAGTAAATCCTCTTATTCTATAATCAATAGTTATAATATCCGAATCAAAACTATCAATCAAGTAATTCAATGTATTCAATGGCGAAATCTCTCCACAAGTTGCAATATCAATATCCACTCTAAAAGTTGATATAGAATTATCTGGATGATATTCTGGAAAAGTATGCACAGTAATGTGGCTTTTATCCAAATGTGCGTGTACAGTTTCTGTATCTGTCAATTTATCTTTCTCTTCTTCCGATAAACTTTCACTATTGAAAAACGGAATCCCTCTATTACATGATTTATCGATACTATCTGGATTTATTCTCTCTTCTGCTATTAATATGTTCACAGACGCTCCTTGTGGATCGTAATCCTGTTTAGAAATGTTCAAAACTTGAGCTCCTATCATTCCCGCTACATTTGTTAATATTTTTGTTAATCTATCTGAATTATATTGTTCATCTATATAAGCTATATAGTCTTTTTGCTCTCTTTCAGTCTTAGCATAACAAACATCATAAATATTAAAACTTAATGTTTTTGTCAAATTATTAAAACCATATAATTTTATACTTTTTTCCAACTCATTCATCACATCCTTTCTTTCTTGAGAATCTAACCTGCTCTCAATCTTTATTTTCTTATAAATTCAATTTTTTATTCCTTCATTAATTTAATTTTTCAATTTTATCTGGATTTTTAATAATTTATGTTAAAAGTTAAAAATCCTTAATTTTAGAAACAATTTTTATAAAATATATCACTTCATATATTTCACTTATATTTTCTTACAGATTATATCATTTATATTTTATTTTTACAACGAAAAAATATTCCCCAAATCAACAAAATTTTGTAAAGAAAAACAAACAAAAAAATGCACTTAACCATTATCCGTTTAAGTACATTTTTTAAAAAATTATTTTTCTTCAATCATTTTTAATTCCAATATTTTATTTCCAAGCGTCAATACATAAATATCATTTTCCAAAACACAAATTTTCAAAATTTTATCATCTGTAATTTTCTTTTTCATTAAAATCTCAAATTTGTCGTCTGTAATTAACAGCTCTCCCGTTTCTAATCCAATCACGTATTTATCACCAATCTCTTCAATATACGTAATCTGACTATCTGATAATTTTATAGAATCATAAAGTTCTTTTTCTAAAATATTCCAAACTTCAATTTCACCTTCTTTAGTCCCACCTAAATATTTAATTCCAACAATTTTTGAAAATGTATGAGTATTTTCTGTTTTTATTTCAAAAATTTTTTTTAATTTATCCTCAAAAATACTAATTCGATTTTCTTCATCACCAATTTTTTGGTATTTTAGAATAACATTTTCACCACTTGTAAAAAGTCTATATCCACCCTTTATTTCATCTGTTATACAATTATTAGAAATTAATTCTTTATTTCGTGTGTCATAAGAAAATAATATACCGTTGTAAATATAAATTATTCTACCATTCGTAGTAAAATTTATAGCTGTAATATCTTTCCCCAAGTCTAAAACTTCTTCAACTATTTTCTTTTTATTTCCATCACATTTATATACTTTTCCTTCATTATTAGACACAAAAAACATACTTGATACGAATAACTGATTTTTTTCTTTAATATATTTTATTATATTGCTTTTTTTGATTTTTCTTGTAATTTCTTTTTCAATCTTACCTTTTTTCCAAAATATTAATTTATCGCCTGTTGTTATAATTCTTCTATTTATCGGCTCTACTCCAAAATCTTCTATCATAGTTTCATAATTTATATCTTTTTCTAAAGTTAATTTCATTTCTTACCTCATTTTTTAAATTATGCTAGTTTCTTTCTAGTATAATTATACATCATTTTCAAATAAAATAAAAGAGTTTACAAGAAATTCTTATTTAGCAATTTCCGATAATAAAATTCCCCCAGCTACTGAAACATTTAGTGAATTTATTTTCCCTTCTAAGTGAATTTTTACAATTTTATCGCAATGTTCTCTCACTTTTTTTCTCATTCCATTTCCTTCACTTCCTAAAACTAGGCATGTTTTTTCTGGATATTTTTCTTCATAATAGTAAGTTTCTCCATTTGCTTCTGCACCATAAACTGTATAACCGTATTGTTTTAATTTATCTATTGTGTCAGAAATATTTGTTACTTTTACGATATCAACATATTCAATCGCTCCAGTCGAAGATTTCACAACAGTTTCAGTCACTTTTACACTATTTCTATCTTGAATGATTATTCCATCTACACCAAAACATTCAGCACTTCTTATAATCGCACCAAAATTTCTCGGATCCTGAACTTGATCTAAAATTACAATTCTAGATTTTTTCTTTTGTAAAACCTTTTCCAAAAACTCAACAAAATCAATATAATAATCAAAATCCGATACTAACGCAACAACTCCTTGAGAATTTTCAGTCCGTCTATCTGTATAAAAAACCTTAATATTTCTTTTACTCGCCAAATTCAAAATTTCTTTTATCGTATCTTTTTTTATCTTTTTATAAACTTCCAGCTTTTCAATATTTTTATCTGATCTCAAAGCCTCTGTAACAGGATTTATTCCAATTATTTTTTGCATTTTTTACCTCTTTCTCTATTTTCACTAATTTTTATAATTTTTTTATCTTATCTTTATTTTAACTCTTTCAAACTTTTATTTTCTTTTTCAAAAGTGATTTTCTTTACTTTCCTTTAATAGTTTATCATTATTTGGAGGTAAAGTAAAGACAAAAAAAGAACGAGCACTTCTACTCGTTCCTAAAAATTTCTCATTCTATCTATTTCTCAAAACTACTTCTACAATATCTTTCGCTCTCAATTTATAGTTATTCAACATTGTATCTCCATCAGCACTTTGTCCAAATACATCTTGAATTCCGTGTTTGATGACTTTCGTTGGATGGTTTTCTGATAAAAATTCTGACACAGCACTTCCTAATCCACCAATTACTGAGTGTTCTTCACTTGTTACGATAAATTTACATTCTTTTGCTGCTTTTAATACAGTTTCTTCGTCTAATGGTTTAATTGTTGAAACGTTAACTACTCTTGCTTTGATTCCTTGTTCTGCTAATTGTTTTGCAGCTTCAGTTGCTTCGTAAACCATTAATCCTGTTGCTAAGATTGCCACATCATTTCCTTCAGTTAATG
Source organism: Leptotrichia sp. oral taxon 221 (assembly GCF_018128245.1). Lineage (NCBI taxonomy): Bacteria > Fusobacteriati > Fusobacteriota > Fusobacteriia > Fusobacteriales > Leptotrichiaceae > Leptotrichia > Leptotrichia sp. oral taxon 221. The sequence continues at coordinate 551,355 of NZ_CP072378.1, read as the reverse complement.
TTACAGCCTTTCCAATTTCAAACTTATAGTTGTCATCGAATAATACTGGAATATTCAATCTTCCTAATCTTACATAAACTGGTCCTTCGTATTCAGCTGCTGCAAAAATCATTTTTTCAGTTTCAACTGCATCAGCTGGCGATAAAACTACCATTCCAGGAATTGCTCTCATTAAAGCTAAATCTTCTACTGATTGGTGAGATCCACCATCTTCTCCTAAAGATACTCCTGCGTGAGTAGGACAAATTTTAACATTTAATTTAGGGTATGCAACGCTGTTTCTAATTTGGTCATATGCTCTACCTGCTGCAAAAAGTGCAAATGTTGATGCAAAAGGTATTTTACCAGTTGTAGCGAATCCAGCTGCTGTTCCAATTAAATCAGCTTCTGCAATCCCAACATTTATATGTCTTTCTGGAAATTCTTTTTTAAAGTATGCTGTCATTGTTGATTTTGACAAATCTGCTTCTAATACTACTACATTTTCATTTTCTTTTCCTAATTTAGCTAAAGCTTCTCCATATGCTTGTCTTGTTGATTTTTTTTCCATTCTCGATTCCTCCTATTTTAATTCTTCCATTGCTTGTTTGTATTCATCTTCATTTGGAGCAGCTCCATGGAATCCAGCGTTATTTTCCATAAATGAAACTCCTTTTCCTTTAACAGTGTGAGCCACGATTACAGTTGGTTTTCCTTTTACAGATCTTGCTTTTTCTAATGCAGCAATTATTTCTTCATAGTTATGTCCATCAATTTCGATTACATTCCAGTTAAATGCTTCAAATTTAGCAGCTACTGGTGCAACATTCATTACATCTGTTACATTTCCATCAATTTGTAAATTATTACTATCAACGAAAGCTACTAAATTATCCAATTTGTAATGAGCCGCAGTCATTGCCGCTTCCCAAACTTGACCTTCTTGTAATTCTCCATCTCCTAAAATTGTGTAAACTCTGTAATCATTTTTGTAAATTTTAGCACTTAAAGCCATTCCATTAGCAGCTGATAATCCTTGTCCTAATGAACCTGTTGACATTTCAACACCTGGTAATTTTTTCATATCAGGATGTCCTTGCAATGGTGAATGCCATCTTCTAAGAGTAGGAATTAAATCTTTACTCGCAAATCCTTTTTCCATCAATACAGCATAAAGAGCTGGTGCAGCATGTCCTTTACTTAAAACAAATCTATCTCTATTTTCCATTTTAGGATTTTTTGGATCTACATTCATTTCTTTCCAATATAATACTGTTAAAATGTCTGCGATTGATAACGATCCTCCTGGATGTCCAGATTTTGCTCTGTAAATCATTTCAACAATGTCTCTTCTTAAACCTTTTGCTATTGCTTGCAATTCATTAATTTCCATAAAAACCTCCATAAATTTTTAATCTTCTTTCTTTAAATTATAAAAAAACAACGATATTCCGAACAAAATAAATGCTACTATAAGTGTACTTCTAACTCCTAAATCAGTTGCTGTTTTCAATCCTGTCACAGACTTTTGACTTCCAAACACAATTACAATCGAAACCGCAACTTGTTGAACTAAAAATGATAATTTTAGAAATAATCCTTGTATTCCAAATAAAAATCCTTCCAGTCCAACTTTTTTTCTCTCTGAAATTTCTGCAGAAATCTCACTTAACATAGCTTGTGGAAAAATAAACGCCGATCCACTAAGTCCTATTCCACAAATAACAAACATTAAATAAGCCCATTTTGACAATTCTTTTGTTATAAAAAGCAGTCCAAACGAACCTACCATTAGAAATGCAATATCTAATACCAATATTTTTTTATACGAATATTTTTTACCCCATTTATTTGTAATTGGGAAAAATAATCCCGCAACTCCAAATAAAATCACCGACACCAAAGTCAATTGTGCTATTGGTCTTCCCATAACTATCGTTAAGTAGTAAGTTAGCACTCCTCTAAGTATGTTAAAACCACTGAAAAAAAAGAAAAATCCTCCAAAATAAAGCAAAATTTCTTTTTCAAATATATATTTTAATGAATTTCCAAAAGAAAGTGATCTTTTCTTTTCTTTTTTTGCAGTTAGATCCTTTTCTTTTAAGAAAAATATACATAAATAAATTCCTAAAATTGCTAAAACTGTTAATAAAATTACTGTTTTTCTAATTCCAGCCTCAGTATTTCCATTTCCTAATTTTGCTATTAAGATTCCTGGCAATACCATTGCTATCCCTGTAAAGATTAACCTAAACGTAGATTGAACCGTTGATAAATTTAACCGTTCTTCTTTTGTATTAGCCAAATCAGGAATTAACGCATTATACGGTGCCGCAACCAGTGTATATGCCGTAAAATATAGTCCTCCAACTATCGATAAATACACAAGCGTCGCAATTTGAGAAGATTTCACTGGATAGAAATACATTATTGTCAACAATCCTAATGGAATTCCTCCTATCATCATGAAAAATGACCGTTTTCCAAATTTAGATTTTGAATTATCTGAAAGATAACCAACTACTGGATCTGAAACTGCATCTATCAATCTTGCAAAAATAAATGCTATTATCAAATATTGTGGTTTTAATAACGGTGTTAAACTTTTTTCAGTATTTGGTGGCAAATAATAATACTGCAACCACTGATTATACAGTTGGTCAATTATGAAATACGAAACACCTAATCCATAAAACCAATATGATTTTTTCGTTAATCTTGAAATGTTTTTAGACATTCTTCAACTCCTCTTATTTTTGAATAAATTGTTAATAATTAATTTCTCAAATTCAATTTTTTTAATTTAATTTTTAAAATTATTAATTAGAAATGATTTCCCTAACTTCTAAGAAAATCAGCCACAATTTTAGTATATTCTTCTTTGTATTCAGGTTCAGCATAAATTCTTATATGTGCACCCTTTTCAAACACCTTTAATTGAACATTCGAATTTTGTGCTATTTTATTATACTCTTCCATTAACATTCCATAAGTTGTTGCTTTATCATTTTTTGTTTGTAATATTAAAGTTGGCACCCTTTTTAACAAATACGATAATCGAAGTTTTTCCAAATGATTACCCACTCTAAAATTAAAAATTCTAGTTATAATACTAACTATAAATTTAGGCACTTTTCTTTTTTTTGCATCTTGTTTAATTCTCTTTTTAACATTCGATATTGGACTATCTAAAATCAATTTATCAACCTTAAGTCCTTTTTTTCTCAATGAATCAACATGTAATTTCGATACAATTGCCGCTCCCATTGCACCTTGCGAAAATCCATATAACGTAAAATTGTTCAGCCCATACTTGTCTTTCAACATTTCCATCGTATGAAGAATATCTTGAGCAAAATTATACCCTAATTTTGTTCTCGCTTCATCAGAAGCACCAGAATTTCTAAAATCTGGTATAAAAATATTATAATCTTTATCCAAATTAGCATCCTTCAAAAGTTGTAAATATTGTAACGAACAAAGTCTATTAACACCTCTACCATGACAAATAATCATAGTTTTATTAGCATTTTTCGATTCTATTAACCAACCATACAAATTTAATTTTCCAGACTTATATGCAACATCTTTATAATTATAACCATAATCTAGTGGATTTGCCTTACCTTCTTCAAGATTATATTTTTTTCTCAATTTTTTACTATCATAAACTTCTTCATGCGTAACTCTCGGATATTTCTCAATCTGATTTATAAAATATCTTACTGATATATAAGCTATCACGAAGAAAAATATCATAAATAAGACATTTATTATTTCTAATACTCCCATTCCGCCTCCTAATTAATTTTTATTCTTTTCCAAAAAACTAATTTTATAAATATTTTTAATCTTTAACTATGATTTTCTTACCACTGGATTCAATCTTTCACTCTCTCCAAAAAACAATTCCTTCAGTAAAAATCCCATTTTTTCAACTTCTATTTTTAAATAATTGATTTTTTCATTATTTATCTCTTCTTTTTTATAATCAAAAAAATCTTTTACTTCTAAATTTCCTTTTTCGTTACAAGAAATCCGATCTCCTTTATTTTTCTCAATATCCTTCCAATTCACAAATACTTTTTTCATTTTCTCACTATTCTTCAACTTTTTCAAATATTCTTGACCTTTTCGATTAAATCCCAACACTCTAACATATTCAATCTCAAAATCTAAAACCTCTTTTTTTATATTCAAAACAACATTTAACATCAGTCGCTCTATCCTCTTTCCAGAAAAATTTCTAGATTTCATATTTTTTAAAAACTCCTTCAAATCCTTTGAATTTTTCAATTTTGAGAATATTCTAGAATATATTTCTTCTGTCATATCATAAATTTTTAAAATCTCTTCTCTTTCAGAAATCAGAAATTTATACTTAAATAATTTAAAAACCTCTTTTTTCACATCAACCTTTAACACTTTATTTTTTAAAATTTCAAAAGTTTCTATCGGTACAAATTCCTTCAATTTCAATAATTTTTCTTTATCATCGGTTTGATAATTTTCAATTTCAGACCGTATAAATGACGCACTCGCAAACTTTTCTCGTGAATCTTCAACTTTATTTTCATTATATTCAGAAACTTCACGCTTTATAATATAAGGTTTTATTCGCAGTTTAGAATTTTTCATCTCTCTCATGTATTCCAATGCTAAAATGTTATTTGATTTTACAAGATTTCCAAGTCTATATTCTTCCAATGCCTTTTTTTGCGAAGTCCCATAACTATTTCCTTGTTTCATATACTCCATCAATTTTTTCTTATAAGCAATCTCTTCTTGCAACTCTATCACATTCTCTAATTTCTCAATTTCATTACTTTCCGCTCCAAAAACTTGAATATCTAAATCCAAATATTCTAAAATTCTAGTTGCCATTTTTGAAAAAATCTCTGCATTTTGTATAGAATAATAAAGTGGCAATTCCACAACAATATCGACTCCATTTTTCAAAGCGACTTCCGTTTTTTCCCACTTATTAAAAAATGAAAACTCCCCTCGCTGTACAAAATCTCCACTCATTACAACAACCAACAAAGCTTCATTCCCAAATTTTTCTCTTATTTTTTCAATTTGATACAAATGTCCATTGTGAAAAGGATTATATTCTACAACTATTCCTATTTTCTTCCCAATTTTTATACCTCCGTTTATATTATACCACAAAATTTATCAATATGTATTTTTATTTAAAAAAAATAATGTGTAAAAAATTGCTATCACAAATTTTACGCATTATTTTACAAAAATTATATTCCTACATTTAAACCATATTGCTTAAATATTTCTTCTGTTTTTTGAATTTGCTCTCGAGTAGGTGTCGGAGTATCCTTCAATTTATACTCTTTTCCAACCTTTTCCCACTTAAATTGTCCCATTTGATGAAACGGCAAAATATCAACCCTCTTCACATTTTTAAACTGCGATACAAATTTCGCCCATTCATGCAAATCATCCTCATCATCAGAATACCCTGGAACTAAAACATATCTAACCCAAACAGGCTTATCAATGCTATTCAAATATTTAGCAAATTCCAACGTATGCTCTAATCTTACCGACGTCAAAGTCTTATATTTAGCAGGATTTATATGTTTTATATCAAGTAAGACTAAATCAGTATACTCTAAAACTTCTTTCGCTTTCTCATTAAAAATGTATCCCGATGTATCAAGTGCCGTATGAATCCCATTTTCTCTACATAATTTGAATACTTCTTTCACAAAATCAGGCTGAATCAATGGCTCTCCACCAGAAATAGTCACTCCTCCTGTCTTTATAAATCCTTTTACTTTCAATATTTCATGCATAACCTCTTCAGGTTCCATCATAAATTTTCTATCACTTATATCCCATGTATCCACATTATGACAATACAAACATCTAAGTGGACATCCTTGTAAAAACAGCACAAATCTTATTCCTGGTCCATCTTTCGTTCCAAAAGATTCAAAAGAATGTATGTAACCTTTTATTCCCATGATAAAACCTCTTTTCTTCTATTATTTCTCTTTTAAGAAAATAATGCCGCATAACTCATATTTATGAAACTATGCGACATTTTTCATATTTTACAACATAACAATCTTACACATATACTACTTTTTTATTACATTTTGTTTGAAATTGTTCTGTTAATAACATCTAATTGTTGTTCTCTTGTCAATTTAACAAAGTTTACTGCATATCCAGAAACTCTTATTGTTAATTGAGGGTAGTTTTCAGGATGTTCCATAGCATCTTCTAACAATTCTCTACCGAATACGTTTACATTCAAGTGATGTCCTGTTTGATTGAAGTATCCATCCATTAATCCTACTAAGTTAGCTTTTTTCTCTTCAATATTTTTACCTAAAGTTTCAGGTGTTATAGCAAATGTGTAAGAAATTCCATCATTTGCGTGTTCAAATGGTAATTTAGCTACTGATGCCAATGAAGCTACTGCTCCTCTTGTATCTCTTCCATGCATAGGGTTTGCTCCTGGTCCAAATGGCGCTCCAGCTTTTCTTCCATCAGGTGTATTTCCTGTTTTCTTACCATATACTACGTTTGAAGTAATTGTCAATACTGATTGAGTTGGTATTGCATTTCTATACATTTTGTGGCTTCTAATTTTATCCATGAAGATTCTTACGATATCTACTGCAAATTGGTCAGTTCTATCATCGTTGTTTCCAAATGGAACATATTCTCCTTCTTGGATATAATCAACTGCATCTCCATCTTCATCTCTAACAACTTTTACTTTACCATATTTAATAGATGCTAATGAATCTGCAACAATTGAAATTCCTGCAATTCCAAATGCTTCTGTTCTTCTAATGTCAACATCATGTAAAGCCATTTCTAAAGCTTCATAAGAATATTTATCATGCATGTAGTGAATAATATTTAATGCTTTAACATAAGTTTCTGCTAACCAGTCTAACATTTTATCATATTTAGCCCAAACTTCATCGAAGTCTAAGTATTCTGATGTAATTGGTTCTAACATTCCTTCTGGTAATACATATTCTTTGTATCTTTCATCTTTACCACCATTAATTGCATATAACAATGCTTTTGGTAAGTTAACTCTTGCTCCAAAGAATTGCATTTGATGTCCAATAGTCATTGGAGATACACAACATGCGATTCCATAGTTGTCTCCAAATTGAGGTCTCATGATATCATCGTTTTCATATTGAACTGATGAAGTATCAATTGAAACTTTTGCACAGAATTTTTTCCATGCTTCTGGTAAGTTTTCACTCCATAATACAGTTAAGTTTGGTTCAGGTGATGTTCCCATGTTGTATAATGTATGTAAAATTCTGAAACTATTTTTAGTTACTAATGATCTTCCATCTAATCCAATTCCACCGATTGATTCTGTTACCCAAACTGGATCTCCAGAGAATAATGCATCATATTCAGGTGTTCTCAAGAATCTAATAATTCTTAATTTCATTACGAAATGATCCATTAATTCTTGTGCTTCTTTTTCAGTTAAAGTTCCTTCTTTTAAGTCTCTTTCAATATAAATATCTAAGAAAGTAGAAGTTCTTCCGATACTCATTGCAGCTCCATTTTGATCTTTAGTTGCTGCTAAGTAAGCGAAATACAACCATTGAATAGCTTCTTGTGCGTTAGATGCTGGTTTTGAAATATCAAATCCATATGATGCTGCCATTCTTTTTAATGCTTTTAATGCTTTAATTTGTTCAAAGATTTCTTCTCTAACTCTAATTAATTCTTCTGTCATTTCACTTGAATCACGTTTTTTGAATTCAGCTTGTCTTTCTTCGATTAATTTGTCAACTCCGTATAAAGCAACTCTTCTGTAATCTCCGATAATTCTTCCTCTTCCATACGCATCAGGCAATCCAGTGATTATTCCTGTATGTCTAGCTTTTTTGATTTCATCAGTATAAGCTGAGAACACTCCATCATTATGAGTTTTTCTATATTTAGTATAAATTTCTTCAGTTTCAGGATCTAATTTGTATCCAAAAGCTTCCAAACTATTTTTAACCATTCTTAATCCACCATTAGGGAAGATTGCTCTTTTTAAAGGTGCATCAGTTTGTAAACCAACTATTTTTTCCAAATCTTTATCAATATATCCTGGTCCGTAAGCATCAATTTGAGAAGGAATTTTAGTTTCTGTATCATAAATCCCTTTTTCTCTTTCAACTTTGAATTTTTCAGATAAATTTTTCCATAAAGCAGTTGTTGCTTCTGTTGGACCTTCTAAGAAAGATTCATCTCCTGTATATTCAGTGTAATTTAATCTAATAAAGTCCGTAACATCGTTTACCTTATTCCAATTTCCTTCTTTAAAACCTCTCCATGCTTCCATTATTTTCTAGCACTTCCTTTCTTATTTTTAAACAAATATTTTTAATTATAATTATGTGAATTATCTTTTGTAATTTTTAATCTGTAAATTGATATCTCCACGATATAGAATTTTTGAAAATTTTTTATTTTTCCAAATATTCTAATGTAATTAATAAATTCAATTGAATTAATTCCAATATTATCCTTATTACAAAGATATTATACCCCATATTTTCTGAAAAGCAAACATTTTTTTGACATTTTTTCAAGTTCTTTTTTTAACAAAAACTATTATATACCAAAAACTTTTTTAACATAAGTTTTATATATTTTTTATATGTTTTTCTGCAATTTCGATAACTTTATCCACTCTTTTTGTATATCTTGGATTATCAGAAAGATATTCAGTCGTCATCCAAGTTTTTACGATTTCTTGGGCAATTGCTGAACCTATTATTTTTCCTCCTAAACAAAGTACATTCGTATTCGAATGCGAACGAGCCAACCCAGCACAGAAAGGATCTTGACAAACTGCTGCATAGACACCATAAATTTTATTCGCAATCAATGCACTTCCATACCCAACTCCATCAATAAAAATTCCTCTATCAACTTCACCTTTACTAACTGCAAGTGACGCAGGATAGATAAAATCAGGCAAATCGCACCCTTCTTCACTAAAAGGTCCAAAATCAACAATTTCATGTCCTTCTTTTTCCAACATTTCTTTTATTTCTTTTTTCAAGGCAAACCCAGCATGATCTCCAGCCATTGCTATTTTCATAACACCATCTCCTCATTATTTCACTTCAAAATAATCTATCTTTTTCATCTAATTATACAATTTTAATTCTTTCATTTCAACATAATTTAACAATTTTTCATTAGTGAATTTTTTTTCAATTGAAATACAATTAGTTCTATATTTTTTACAGAAAAAATCAACCTTCTCTAAAAATTCTTCATTAACTAAATTTTCATTCTCTCCTTCATTTTTAAGACCATTTTCCATAAAAACTTTTTCAAACTTAATTTTATTTTCAAAAGTAAAATTTTCTATCTTTTGAAGATCATCTTGATTATTGTTAGAATCGAAAAAGTACACTCCAATCGGATCATAACCCAAATTTTTTAACCTTTCTAAATTTTCAAGAGAAGAATTTTCATTTGTTAAAACAGTAATGATTCTCTCTTTCAAAACTTCTCCAATCGAAAAATGATGTATTTCATTATCATATAAAATTTCAAGCCTACCATCAGAATCAATATTTTTAGCAATTCCTGAAACTGTTTTTTCATCTATTTTCAATGTAATCTGTTTATCTTTCAAATAATTTAATTCATTAATCTCACTCAATATTTCATTCCAAGAACCATTTTCCAATTTTTTTACTAATTCAGAAAATTCTGTCACTATCGACAAAATAATTTCGTCAATATCATATGTTTTTTGTGTAACAGAATTTATCGAAATCGCTACATTTTTTACTTCATTTGGCAAAATATTATTAATATTTATCCCAATTCCAACAAAATATTTGTCATCTGCCTTTTCCAAAAGAATCCCAGTCAATTTTCTGTCATTCAAATAAATATCATTCGTCCACTTAAACTTGTAATCTAATGGCTCTATTTTTTTCAATCCATTAATTACTGCAACCCCAGCAACTAACGGTAATTTCAAATATTCATTAACATTAAAATTTTCTTTTGGATTAATATAAAAAGTAAAAAGTGCCATCCCTTCACTCGAAAACCAAACATTTCCCCTTCTAGCTTTTGCATGTGTTTGATTTTTAGCAGAAATAATATCATATTCTTCATATGATTTGTGATTTTTTTTCAAATATTTATTTGTCGAATCTAGTTCATTAAATTTATATAATTTCATATTGCCTCCTTTATTTTTTCAATCTTCATATAATTTATTGTTTACATAAAATTACGGATATTCAAAATAATCGCTGCTTTTTATAACAATGATCATCCAAAATTTTTATGAACAATTTAATACTTTAAATTATTTACCTATGCCTATTTTTCTACTTCATCCAAAATGTATTCTTCTATATAAAAATTAGAAATATAAGAAGAAAATCCTTTTATTTTTTGATATTTTTTAATTTTTATTTTTGCTTCTTTTTTAGAAGAACATATTGATAAAATCCTAAATTTTTTATCAAGTTTATTATTTATGTAATGAAAATGACCTACTAAATATATTTTTTTTTGCGAATCATTTTTTATTTCTTGGAATAAATTATTATTATTTTTTACTTCACTATAATAAGTTGTTTCAAATCCACCTTCCCAACCTAAATTTTTATCAAGTTTACATTTCTCTATACAAAAACCATCTAAATGTGAACTAAATCCTTTTATTTTTTGATATTCAATTAATGATTTTAAAGCTTCTTTTTTTGTGTAATAAACTCCTAATATTCTACCTTCCTCATCCCACTTGTATTTATCACATAAATCTCCATAATCATATTGATGTGACAAAACCCATATATTCATATATTTACCTCATTTTCATGTTTACTTTATAGCTTTCGATTTAAATCCTTTTGTATAATAGCTCTTTCCAATAGTCAGTGTTTTTATTTTAAATCCTTCTGGAAAATCTTTGAAACCTTTCATTTTTATATACTTTTCCTTCTCAATATCTGCTTTTTCTCTTGTTGAAAAAAATCCTATTAACTTCCCATCGTTATTTCTTTCTGTTTCATGATATAGCATATATACTTTTTTTATTTTATTGCGTTCCATGTTTTATACCTCCTCTTGTAATAGCTTTCAAAATTTTCTTCTTTTCCTAAAAAACTTGAAATTAAATATTTCTATAACTCTATTTTAAATTAATCCCAGTAATGGCTTAAATATATTATTCATTTCCACAAATTCTTCATAAGTAATATCTGCCTTGTCATTAAAGATAATGTATATACCCTTTTCAAGTAGCATCACTACCTTTGCTTTCCCCTTAAGTCTTTCTAGAAGCTCTTCCTTTGGTACTTTTATCAGCTTATTATAACTTTCTTCATTGAAGTACATCACTGGAGATAGTGTAAATAATACATCTTGAAGTTCTTTTAACCCTTTTTCCTCTAATTTTAAAATTTCTGATTTATAGCTTTCTTTATAAGCAATCGAATAACTTGGGGAAACAAAAACATCAGCAATATAAGGATCAAAAATATTTATTACTTTTGGAAGATCATCATATATTATTTTCTTATAGTCTATCAACTTATATGTTATCTTAAATTCATAACGTAACTCATCCCAGACTACATATTTAAGTCCTCTCCACCTATATACACCTTCTATTGAAACACCTTTAGTTTTAATATTTTTAGCATCATAAAAACATACCAGTTCTGTCCCAAAGTCAGGTATTTCTGGAATTTCACTATCTTTCAATCCTAAAGGTGCTTCCAGTTTTGACAGTCCTTCCATAACTTTCTCATGTCTTTCTTCCATTGATTCATTTACGTCTACTTTTCTGTATAAGTGAATTGTTCTTTCTACTTCCTTCATTTCTTTATTTCCTTTCGTAGAATTTATAAAATCAAGATAATGGGGTGCCATCTTAATTTATATTTTAGATTTTGAATTTACACAAAATTCTGGACACTCTCTCTTCTAAAAATTTTCTTTAAAGTTTTCAAACATTTCCTGAACTTCATTATCATTATAAATATCTTCATAAGCATTAACAATAATTTCAAGTTCTTTCAAAAAGTCTTTTTTAGAAATTATTTCTACATTTTCCTTTTCTCTTTCATTTTTATATTTTTCTGAAATTAATATTTCTGCTTCTTTTTTTGTTATAAAATCACTGATATACTTATCAGAACTTTTTCTATCTCCATAAAATATTCCACGTTCTCCAACTAACAATTTTCCATTAGACCCCATACCTCTACAGTAATATTCAATATTTATACTCAATTTATCTATAGTTAACTTATAAATTTCATTATATCCATCATCAATAAAATAATTTTTTAGATTTATTCCAAATTTTTTTTGTGGATTAGATAAAAACTCTTTTAATACATCTTTCCCTAATAAATATGATAGAAATCTCTTTAGTATATTTATATCTGAATATCCTATCTTTTTTTTATGAAAATTTATAGCTCCGATATTGTATTGATTTTCTTTTTTGACATAATTAATTAAAAAATTTCTTAATCTGTCTCTTTCAAATATACTATTTAAATCCATATTTATTTTATATTTTTTTGATTCATCTATATGATTGACATAATTTAAAAATTCCTGCTCTACAAAAGCTATCATATCAGAATATTCATTCATATGTTGCAAGTGATACATTAAAAGATAACATAACATCTCTTCATAAGTATAATATACCCTTTCTATATCTTCTATTTCATTTTCATATTCAAAAATATACAATGCTGTCTCATCTTCATCATTCCACCCGATATTTATACCTAATCCTTGATATTCTCCACTTCTTACTTTTTCATTATTAAAATATATATCTGACATTATATATGGAAAATTACCTATTTCATTAATTACTGTTACTAATAAATCAAATTTATTCATTTTTAAATTTTCAAAAAAATTTTCTTTTATTTTTTTTAAACTCACTTTATTTCCCACCTTTACTTAAACCTCTATTTAAAAACAACCTTCACTTCTTTCCCATAAAACGCAACCCCAATCTTCAAAATATTCCTTATCCCTCTTGCCTTCAATCTCGTATCATATTTCTTCTCATCAATCTGTTTCAACGCCTTCTGTGCTTTCTCTTCCATTCCCTTTTTCGTCTTCGATATTTTAAATTCCATAAGATAGGCTTTTTCGTTACTTTTTATTGGAATCATTGCAAGGTCATATCTTCCATATCCGCTTTCATCATTTGAAATAATTTCATATTTTCCCATCAAAAATCCTACAAGCCCTATCATAAACACTTGATAAATCTTTTCCATTTCCTTATCCAAGTCAAAATGACTCAACATATTTATCATTATTTCTCCCAATGTCTTTTCAAATTTTTTAATATCTCCATTTTCAAGCGCTTTTATCAAAATATTTGTTTTTACTTCTGTTCCAAAAAATCTGTTTAAAAACATATTACCAAAATATTTCCGTATTTCCTTATTTGGAATTCTCAAGTTATAAACATCTGTATATTCTGAAGTTACTTCTATTTCTTTTTGTTTTTCATCTTTTGTTAAGTACCCACTATATAAAAGTAATTGCCATATCTCATCGTCGTTACTTAAAAGACTTTTTATTGTTGTTCCATCAGAAATATATTTTTCAATACTTTCTCCATCAGTAAACCGTTTTAAATCTTCATAAACACTTTCTCCCGAATAATCAATCATATTTTCTAAAAATGTATTTCCCGAAACGTTTGCCCAATATGCTTTAATTTCTTTTTTTCTTACATAATTTACAATGGACCAGGGATTATATACTTTACTTTCTCCAAAGATATATCCATTATACCATTCCCTAACTTCTTCAATTTTATACTTCATATCAAAATACTCAAGCATTTCAATCACTTCGCTTTCAAGAAATCCAAAATATTCTGAATAATCCTTACTTAAAATTGTATTTACATAAAGATTATTTAAACCAGAGAACATTCCTTCTTTTATAACCCTTGTTATACCTGTTAAAACACCATATTTCAAAGAATTATTAGTCTTTAATGCTGAACTGTAAAATATTTGAAAAAAGTTCATTGCTTCATTGTAATATCCTTTATCAAAAGCATTTATTATTGGAGCATCGTATTCATCTATTAAAATTATGACTTTTTCTCCATAATATTTATTTAAGTAATTTGACAAATCTAGGAGTGAGGTTTTAAAACTTTGTTTGCTATCTCTCATTTCCCAAATTTTATCAAATTGTCTTTTTTCAACAATATTTAATTTTTCTCTCACAAATTCATATTTATTAAAAATTTTATACATTGTTTTTTTTAGATTTTCAAAACATTTCTCCCAAGTATCTCCCTTTAAATCCTTCAGTGAAATGAAAATTACAGGATATTTTCCTTGCTCACTCATATATTCACTATTATATATTTTCAAATTTTCAAAAAGTTTTCTATTTTCCTTTTTATTTTTAACATCAAAAAAGTATCTAATCATTGACATATTCAATGTTTTTCCAAATCGTCGAGGTCTTGTAAAAAGTGTCACAGGAGCTCTGTTTATCAATAATTCTTCTATTAACATCGTTTTATCTACATAATAATAATCTTCATTTATTATTCTTTCAAAATCTTCAATCCCCACAGGAACAGCTTTTGTTCTCATAAAATCATGCCCTCTTTTATTTTCTTTGAATTTCAATATATTAATTATACCACAACTTGATATTTAAAATAAAGCTATTTAAACGCTCTTTTGTACTTTTAGTTTTTTATTTCAAAATCTCTTGTCTGACTTTTTAAGAGCGGACTTTTATGATCATAAAGTATATTCGATATTTGTTATGTTAACAATGTTATAAAAATAGTGAACATTAGACTAGAATACCAATAAAAATAATTTTATCTGCATTTAATAACTACCATTACTCATAATTTCACTAAATTTCCATAAAATTTTCCATTAAAAAATATTACTCCTGTATACCCTCTAAAATTTTATTCTTTAAAATAACTTTACTTAAAAGAAAAAGGGGGTATAATTATTTTGTAGGGAGTTTTATAAAATAAAAATAATTGTTTGATATGTGCATAAAATTATTGTTAAGTAATATGAATTAAGGGGCTGTTTATGAGGCTTGAGGTTATAAGGAGGTAAAAAAATGGGAAAGGTTAAATTAACGGATACGATTTTAAGAGATGCTCATCAATCTCTAATGGCTACTAGGATGTCGACGGCGGAAATGTTACCGATTGTTGAAAAATTGGATAAAGTTGGATTTGAGGCATTGGAAGTGTGGGGAGGGGCAACTTTTGATGCATCAATTAGATTTTTGAAGGAAGATCCTTGGGAAAGATTGAGAGAAATTAAAAAGAGAGCAAAAAATACGAAATTGCAAATGCTTTTAAGAGGACAAAATTTATTGGGATATCGTCATTATGCAGATGATATTGTTGATAAATTTGTGCAAAAATCAGTAGAGAACGGAATTGATGTGATAAGAATTTTTGACGCGTTGAATGATGTCAGAAATATTAGACAGGCTTGTGAAAGTACTAAAAAATATGGGGCTCATGCTCAATTGGCGATTTGTTATACAATTAGTCCAGTTCATACGATTGAATATTATAAAAATTTGGCGAAGGAAATGGAAGAATTGAGGGCTGATTCAATTGCGATTAAAGATATGTCGGGAATTTTGTTGCCGTATAGGGCTTATGAATTAGTGAAAGAATTGAAAAAAACTGTAAAAGTTCCGATTGAAATTCATACGCATACGACTGCTGGATTGGGGGAAATGACTTGTATTAAGGCGATTGAAGCTGGGGTTGATATTGTGGATACTGCGATGTCTCCATTTTCGAGCGGGACTTCACAACCTGCGACTGAATCATTGGTAAGAACTTTGCAAGGGACAGAATTTGATACTGGATTGGATTTAGAACTTTTGAAGGAAATTGCTGAGTACTTTAAGCCTATTAGAAAAAAACATTTGGAATGTGGAGATTTAAATCCACAAGCGTTGTTTACAGAGCCTAATATTGTGGAATATCAGTTGCCAGGTGGAATGCTTTCAAATATGTTATCGCAATTGAAGGCACAAAAAGCTGAGAATAAATATGAAGATGTGTTAAGGGAAATTCCGAAAGTTAGGGCTGATTTGGGATATCCACCATTAGTAACACCATTGAGCCAAATGGTTGGGACACAATCTGTGTTCAATGTTTTGACAGGAAGTCGTTACAAGATGATTCCTAAAGAAATTAAGGATTATGTAAAAGGATTCTATGGAAAATCGCCTGTTCCAATTTCTGATGAGATGAAAAAAATAATTATTGGAGATGATGAGATTTTTAATGGAAGACCAGCTGACTTGATTGAAAATGAGTATGATAAAATTAAACAAGAGATTGGGGACTTGGCTAAGTCAGATGAAGATGTATTGATGTATGCGATGTTTCCACAAGTTGCTAAAACTTACTTGGAAAATCGGGATAAGCCTGAAAAAATTGGAAAAGAGAAAAAAATAGAAGAGCAAGTTATTAATGTTATTTTTTAAAAATTATTAATTGAAAGGAGAAAAAATGAATATAATGTATGGGAATAATCATGTTGGATTTGGTGATGCAATATTTATTTCAATTGTAAGTATGGCAATTGTATTTTTAGTTTTGATTCTTATTTCGTTCTTATTATCATTGCTAAAATTCATTCCAACTGAAAAAAACACTGTTTCTAAAGAAAATAAAAAGACTGTAGTAACTCCTTCAGTAAGTCAAACAAAAAAACAAGTTAAAAAGATTAGTGCTGAAGATATTAAAGATGACAGAATGTTAGCTGCTGTTGCAGTGGCAGTTATGGAAGCTGCTGGAAATACTCCAAATGCTTATATTCGAGTAAAATCTATAAAGGAATTAAATTAATAAACAATTATGAAAGGATGTTAGGATTATGATAAAAATATATAAAATAAAAATTGGGGAAAAAGTGTACGAAGTAGAGGTTGAGGCTGTTTCAGAAAAAGAAGGAAAAATTGAGGTGAATAAACCTGTTCAAACTAAAGAAAATTCTTCTGTTGCTTCATCATCTTCAGCTGGTGGAGAAGTGGTAACAGCACCATTGCAAGGTCTTGTTCTTAGCGTTGAAGTGACTGTTGGACAAAAAGTAAAGGCTGGGGAAAACTTAGTAATTATTGAAGCAATGAAAATGGAAAATCCAATTGTTGCTCCTAAAGATGGAATTATTCAAAGTATCAATGTTGCGAAAGGGGATACTGTAGAAACAGGAAGTGCTTTGGTTACTATTGAATAAAAACCAGCTAAAAATGAAAGGAGATCGAATATGAATTTATTAAATACCCTTTACGGTACTACAGGATTATCAATGTTGACTTTTCAACAAACTATTATGATTATCGTAGCGTTATTATTATTATATTTGGCAATAAAAAGGGAATACGAGCCTTATTTGTTGCTACCGATAGCTTTTGGAATGCTTTTAGCTAATTTGCCTGGTGTTCCAAATGAAGGAATTATGGAAAAAGGTGGGTTGTTGTATTATTTGTATCAAGGTGTAAAATTAGGGATTTATCCGCCATTGATATTTTTAGCGATTGGAGCGAGTACGGATTTTGGACCATTAATCGCTAATCCAAAAAGTTTGTTGCTGGGAGCAGCCGCACAATTGGGGATATTTACAGCATTTATTGGTGCAATTTTATTAGGATTTACTGGAAAAGAAGCCGCTTCTATTGGAATAATTGGAGGAGCAGATGGACCGACAGCAATTTACACAACTTCAAAATTGGCACCACACATGCTAGGACCAATAGCTGTAGCAGCTTACTCATATATGGCTTTGGTACCTGTAATTCAGCCACCGATTATTAAATTATTGACAACGAAAAAAGAAAGACAAATAAAAATGATTCAATTAAGGGAAGTAAGTAAAAAAGAGAAAATAATATTTCCAATAGTTGTAACAATTTTGGTAATTTTATTGGTTCCATCAGCAGCTTCATTAATCGGAATGTTGATGCTTGGTAATTTAATCAAAGAATCTGAAGTTGTACCAAATTTAGTTGATCATGCGAGAGGTGCGATGTTGTATATCATAACAATTGTTTTGGGAACTACTGTTGGAGCAACTGCTAATGCACAAACATTTTTAAATGTGAAAACATTGGGAATTATCGCTTTGGGACTATTTGCATTTGCGATGGGAACTGTTGGAGGTGTATTATTTGGAAAAATAATGTGCAAATTCAGTGGTGGAAAAATTAATCCGATGATCGGAGCAGCAGGGGTTTCAGCCGTTCCGATGGCAGCTAGAGTTGTTCAAAAAGTTGGACAAGAAGAAAATCCAAGCAACTTCCTATTAATGCACGCAATGGGACCAAATGTAGCTGGAGTAATTGGTTCGGCTGTAGCAGCTGGAGCATTGTTAATTATTTTTAAATAAATTTTAGTATAAAAAATTCGATAAAGCTAAATTAAATCACATTTTTTAGATTATCGAATTTTTTTAATTATTAAATATTGAATGAATTAAGTTCTACTACTATTACATATATCACATAAAAATTTAACTATCTAAGAATTACAATCTCTGGATATGGTACCATATTTAAAACTTTATTACTCAATTACTCAAAAAATTTATTAATTTCACTAATCGTATATTCCAAATTATTCGAAGTAGTCAAATCCACAATACTTGTCCCAATTATTACACCATCAGCAAATTGACGCATTCTTTTTACATCGTTATTATTTTTTATTCCAAATCCTAATGATACTGGTAAATTTGTTTGAGTTCGTATATTTTCAATAAATTTCTCAAGTCTTGGCAAATCAACTTGTTTTGATCCTGTAACTCCAAGTGACCCAATCGCATAAACAAATCCGCTTCCATGAGATGAAATTTTTGAAATTCTATTTTGAGAAGTCACGCTCACCAATGGAATTAAATCTATACTATTTTCTTTTGTCTTTTCATATAAATCTTTTGATTCCTCATACGGCAAATCTGGAATAATCAATCCTTGAATATTGCTTTCTGTACATTTTTTCAAGAAATTATCAATTCCATAAGAAAAAATCAAATTATAATAAACCAAAAATACAAGTGGTTTTGAAACTTTATCCTTCACTTCTGTCAACAATTCAAAAACTGTATCTGTCGTAACTCCAGCTTGAGATGCCTTAAAAGAAGCCTCTGAAATCAATTTTCCATCTGCTAATGGATCCGAATACGGAATTCCAATTTCCAAAATATCAATATTTGTTTTATCTAAATTAGAAAGAAAATTTTTCGTAAAATCTACACTAGGATACCCTGCAACAACATACCCAATATTTGTTTTCTCATTATTTTGCTTTTTTCTTTCAAATACACGTTTTATACTATTCATGAACATTTTCTCCCTTCAATACTGAAAATACTGTGTGCATATCTTTGTCTCCACGTCCAGAAACATTTACAATTATTGTTTCCCTCTTATCTTTTGAAAGTGTCGGACACAATTTTTCTAAATACGCCAAAGCATGCGCACTTTCAATAGCTGGAATGATTCCCTCTTTTCTCGTAACAAGGATCAATGCTTGCATCGCCTCATCATCTGTAATTGGTGCATAAATCGCTCTATTTATATCATGCAAATATGAATGTTCAGGCCCAATCCCTGGATAATCAAGTCCAGCCGAAATTGAGTGAACTGGTAAAATTTGTCCATATTTATTTTGCAACACATAAGTTTTCATTCCATGAATAATACCTTCACTACCAAGCGTTAATGTAGCCGCATGCATATCCGTATCAATTCCAAGACCTCCAGCTTCAACACCATACAATTTCGTAGTTTCATCATCTAAAAATCCACTAAAAATCCCAATCGCATTACTTCCACCACCAACACAAGCAATAACATGATCAGCATGTTTCCCTAAATCTTCAATTTGATGTCTAGCCTCTTTTCCAATAATCGACTGAAAATCCCTAACAATCGTAGGATAAGGATGTGGTCCAACAACAGAACCAATCACATAAAATACAGTTTCAATTTCTGCAACCCAAGCCTGAATTGCCGCAGTAGTCGCCTCTTTCAACGTTTTAAGCCCATCTTCAACCGAAACAACTTTCGCTCCCAAAAGCTCCATTCTAAACACATTCAATTTTTGTCTTTCAATGTCAACTGCTCCCATATAAACATCGCATTCAAGCCCAAGAAGTGCCGCAGCTGTAGCAGTCGCAACCCCATGTTGTCCAGCCCCAGTTTCAGCGATAACTTTCTTTTTCCCCATTTTTTTCGCAAGTAAAACTTGTCCCAACGCATTATTAATTTTATGTGCTCCAGTATGGTTCAAATCCTCTCTTTTCAAGTAAATATCCTGATTATAATGATCGCTCAAATTTTTTGCATAATAAAGCGGTGTCTCTCTCCCAACATAATTTTTCAACAAGTACTCAAAATTCTCATGAAATTCCTTATCATCTTCCAATTCTTCATACGCCTTTTCCAACTCAAATAACGCAGTCATCACAGTTTCGGGAACATATTGCCCTCCAAATTCTCCGAAATAAGATTTTTTATTTTCCATATTTATCTCCTTCTGTTTTTCTAACTTTTATCTTTCTAGCAAGTTTCTTCCAAAATTATTAAATAAATCAAAATTAATTTTCCATTTCCAAATAAAATTCCAACATATTGAAAATTTCACTTGTATTTTCGTCAAGCTTTCTCAAACCTCTCAAATTCTCAATTTTTAAAATCAATCTTAATCTCTCTCTTCTATAAATTTCCTTTTCCTTAGCGTCCAATTTTAAAATTTTCTTCAAAAATCTAAATTGTTTTACATAAAGATTTTTAATATCATTCAATAATCCTTTTTTTCTTCGACTTTTCTCAGCTATTTTCTCAAATTTCTCATCAATTTCAGAAACGTCAATTTTCTCATTTTCAGCCGATCTAAAAAACGCTCTCAATGCTCTCTTTTCATATCGTGAAAATAACATTAAAACCTCTTCCACCAAATTTTTCTCTTCTTTATTCAAAAATATCTCCACCTATCAAATTTATAATTTCCTCTACTAACCCCTTATTCTTCCTATCTTCAACCTCAACTCTACTATTCACATCCAAAATTGTCGGAGAATATTCCAATGCATTAGCAATATTCTCTTTAGAAAGTCCACCAGCAAGAATAAATTTTTGACCTTTCAAGTCTTTCAAAATATTCCAATCAAATGTAATTCCATTTCCACCTCTATTTTCACCTTTCGCATCGAATAACGGATACTCAATATATCCTAAATAATCCTCAATATTTGGAAATTCATCATTCACTAAAAAAACTTTCCAAATGTTAATTTTTCTATCACTATTCATTTTATCAAATTTTTTAGATAATTCCAAACAATATTCAGGCGTTTCGCTCCCATGCAATTGAACACAATCAATACCAGTTTTCGCAACAATTTCTAAAATATTTTCAACACTCTCATTCACAAAAACTCCAACTGTTTTTTTCCCAGCCTTATGAGCAATCTCAGTAATTTCCCTAGCCAACTCCACACTTACCTGTCTCGGACTTTTCGCAAAAATACATCCAAAATAGTCAATATCCAAACTTTTCAACTCTTCTATTTCCTCAATCGAACGAATCCCACAAACCTTTAATTTAATAACTTTTCCTTCCAACTTTTTCCTCTCTAAAAATTTAAATTTATTAATATACAATTTTTCACTTTTAATAATTTCCACTTTTTATCAAAATTATAACTTCCTAAAGAAGACCTCTCATAAGCGCTTCCCCAATCAAAAGACCATCAACCCCAATACTTTTTGCATACTCCAAATCCTCTTTCGTAAGAAATCCACTTTCGCCAACAAGCACGAGTTTATCCTTCATTTCATCTGGAATTTTATCCATTAGTTTCTTTGTAGTCTTAATATCTACCTCAAAAGTATTCAAATTTCTATTATTAACTCCCAAAATTTCTAAATTAGGTATTTTTAACGCTCTCTCAAGTTCAATCTCATCATGAACCTCAACCAAAACATCAAGCTCCAAATCATGTGCCAATTTATGCAACTCACACAAAGTCTTGTCATCCAACATTCTCACAATAAGAAGTATCGCCGAAGCCCCCAAAAACTTAGCATGAGCCACCTGAAACGGAATATAAATAAAATCCTTCCTCAAAATCGGCATTTCTGGAAATTTCTCTCTTATAATTTTTATAAAATCATTCTCCCCTTTAAAATATTCCTTTTCTGTCAATATCGAAAAAGCCGCAACCCCTTTATCCACATAACTTTGTGCCTGTTTTAATAAATCAAAATCATCTTTCGCAATTTTTCCCTTCGATGGAGAAGCCCTTTTAATTTCTCCAATAATCCGTACTCCATCCTGTTTCAATGCCTCTTTCAACGACGGCTGCTTAAAAGATTTTAATTCTTCTTTAAGCTGTATATCTCTTTTTATTTTTATTTTTTCTAAAATATCCATATTTCTCCTTTTGTTTTTAAATATTTGGTATGAAAATTTCATTTTTTACTAAACTGACATACATACTAAACATTATTAAATTTACTAAAAAAATTACTAATTTTAATTTATTTTTAGATTTTTTTCTTTTTTCTTCATCTTCAACTTTATTTATTTCTTTTAATTTTTTTGAACTTAAATACATTACTATTATTTTAAACAAAATATAAATTAAAGGAATATTTCCAATAACAAAAAAATATAAAAATTCTAACATAGGGTAGAAAAAAATTGTAACTAATAAAAGTAATATTATGTCAGGCGCTATAAAATACCTCAAACATTTTTCTTTATACAAAGTTTTTAACATCATCTAAATTCCACTTCCAAAAAATTATTTCACATAGTTTTCATAAAATTCATAAACTTTCCCACTCTCAATCGCTTCCAAAATCATTTCCTTTGCCTTCGCAGGATGGTCCACTACATTCGCAGTATAAAGCCCAAACATCGCATTTAACACAACTATATCAAATTTTGCAGATTTTTCTTCACCTTTTAATATTCTCTTTAAAATTTCAGCATTTTCTTCTGCCGTTCCACCTTCGATTTCAGAATGAAAAGCTCTTTTAAATCCGAAACTCTCAGGAGAAATTGTATATTCAAAAATTTGATCTCCTTTTACTTCGATAATTTTTGTATCGTCGCAAATTGTAATTTCATCAAGTCCATCATTTCCACGCACAACCAACGCATGCTCTCTTCCCAATAATTGCAATGTTTCAGCATACAATCTGTGAACAGGTTCATGATAAAGTCCAACTAATTGATATTTTAATTTTTTATTAGGATGTAACAAAGGTCCTAAAACATTGAAAACAGTTCTTATTCCAAGTTGCTGACGAACTTCTCTAACTTCTCCAACTAATTTATGAAAAAACGGTGCATGGAAAAATGCCAAATGTTTTTTCTCAAGTTTATCTAATTGAGCCAACAATGATTTTTCCAAAGGAACTCCCAATTTATCTAAAACATCACTACTTCCACTCTTACTTGAAACCGCACGATTTCCGTGTTTTGCAACAGTTACTCCCATCGCTCCCAAAATAAACGCAACAGCCGTAGAAATATTTATTGTCTTAAATCCATCTCCACCAGTCCCACAAACATCTATCATATCCGACTCATCCTCAAACGTCGTACTATAAGCCAAAATATTTTTTACAAAAGCCGTAAGCGACTCTGGATAAAGACTTTTTTCTGAAATTAAAACTAATAACGCTCCGAGCTGAATAATATTATAGTTTTTACTATCAATAATCGCACAAATTTCCTTAAAATCACCATCAGTCAACGCAATATTATCTTGCAATTTTTTTAAATATTTTTTCAAATTTTCGTTTTTCTCCTTCTCTTTATTTTCAACCGTTTTCTTATTAGTCGATACCACAAAATTCTTAATTATTTTTTTACCATATTCTGTAAAAAACGACTCTGGATGAAATTGAATTCCATAAATATCCTTTGTTTTATGTTCTAAAGCCATAATTATTCCATCATCTGACTTTGCACTAACCTCTAATTCTTCTGGTAAATTATCCTCATTAACATAAAGCGAATGATAACGCATCACACTAAATTTTTTCGGCAATTCTTTAAACAACAATGAATCTTCCTTATTCACAATAATTTCAGAAGTTTTCCCATGTAAAGGAACCTCCAACTGTTTTATCTCTCCACCAAACGCATATCCAATCGCCTGATGTCCCAAACAAATACCCAAAATAGGCGTATCATCAATATTTTTCAATATCTCCAAACAAATTCCGCTATCTTTTGGATGTTTCGGTCCTGGTGACAAAATAATTTTACTCGGATTCAATTTTTTTATTTCTTCCAAAGTAATTTTATCATTACGAACTGTTTTCACTTGCTCATCAGTCATTTCCTTCAAATATTGTTCCACATTAAATACAAACGAATCATAATTATCTATCAATAAAATCATATTTTTCTCCTATCTACTTCCATAAATAAATTTTCTATTTATAAATTTCATCTTTTTTATAAATTCAAATCTAATATTTTAGATTTTTTCAAATGAATAAACCAATTTTCTCTTAAATACCTTTAATGAATTACAATTTCTTAGCATTTCTCTCAAAAACTCCCACTACAGAAGCTCTCTTATGACAAATTTCATTATACTCTCTCTCCTTCACAGAATCGTAAACAATTCCAGCACCTGATTGAATGAATACCTTTTGTGCGTCAGAGCCATCTTCTTTTGCCTCAAAAAATGCCGTTCTAATAACAATCGCTATTTGCAAATCTCCATTAAATCTAATAAATCCAATTCCGCCACCATAAACATTTCTCTTAAATTCTTCTAATTCTGCAATAATCTCCATCGCACGAATTTTTGGCGAACCACTCAAAGTCCCAGCAGGAAATGCTGATGATAAAATATCAAAAATCGTTACATCCGAACGTTTCTTCCCAAAAACCTCAGAAACAATGTGCATAACATGTTGATAATGCTTAATGTGCATCAAGTTTTTCACAATAACTGTACCCTTTTCTGAAAATTTTCCAACATCATTTCTTGCTAAATCAACTAACATTCTGTGTTCAGAGCATTCTTTCGGATCATTCAACAAATCGTTTGCCAAAAATTCATCTTCATTTGCATCTTTCCCACGGGGTCGTGTTCCTGCAATTGGTGCAATGTAGATTGTATCAGAAAAGACATCAACTAATATTTCAGGACTAGACCCTACAACATCTCCATATTTTGTCGGAAAATGGAACATATATGGCGATGGATTCGCTTCAGACAAATATTTATAAAATTCCAACGAATCCATATTAGTTTCCAATTTCAACTGCTCACTCAAAACAACTTGAAATATATCCCCAGATTTTATATACTCCTTCGCCTTCTCAACAATTTTATAAAAATGTTCTTTTTCCTTATCTAAATCTGTTTTTATCGTATAATAAGTATCTTTATTATCATTTTTTTCTATTTTCTCAACTTCATCCTTCAAAATCGAATAATATTTTTCTTTATCCCCATAAAATGAATATTCCTTGCTAATCTTGGAATAATGCAAGTAAGCCTTCGCATTAGCAAATAAAAATGCAGGAAATTTAAATTGTGATTTTTCAATCTCATCAATTTTCTCAAAATAATGTATCGTTTCATACGCAAAAGTCCCAAAAAGCCCTGCAAATGGTGCAATCGACTTCTGCGATTTATAAAATTGCTCCAAAGATTTGTAATTATGTTCGTAAGAATCGACATACTCACAATCAATTCCAATTATCACTTGAAGAGTATCTTCTGCCAAATACGAATTTTTGTAATGCTCTCTTATACGAGAATAGTAGTAAATAGGGTCTTTTAGTAACATATAATTTCCTCCTGATTTTCTTTCTAATTTTTTATTTCTATTTAATTCTGTTTCTATAATTTTATATTTATATTTGTACTTATAAATATTATAACATAATTTTTTATTTTCTTTTAAAACAAAAAATCCTCTATCACTTTCGCCAAGTAACAGAGAATTTAATCGAGAAAAGCATTGATAACTCACCAATGCTTCATACAATCTATCAATTATTATTTATCTAATTTTATATAGAATAACTATAACTAAATTCTAAATTGCTGGTGAAAAAAATATTAAATTGTTTATATGCTTCCCACCATAACCAAGTCGCTTTTTTCATTATAATCACTCTCCATTTTTAATTTCTTTTTCTTTACAAAAAGAGTATACCTCACTTTTATACATTTGTAAAATATAAGGTTTTAATAGGAGATATAATTATTATTTATGATAAAAAAGATATATTTAATTATATATTTAATTTATTTTTTCTATTTAAAAATTTCTAGAACTATCTCTATCTATAAAATTTTTTCTAAATTTTATTAAAATATAAACCTTTATAGAATTTTATTACACTAATTTTGATAAAATAAAACCTCATTATTCATAAAATGTATATGATTCATCATCAAAACCATCTTTTTTAGAAAATGTTTTTATATTTTTTTGTAGTGTTTTTAAGGGAATTGCTGGTAATTCTAAAAATTCTTTGTAAAGTTTATTCAGATCTGAAATAAATTTCTTATCTTTTGTTTTTATTCTCGTTTCGTGATTGTATCTAAAACCTGAATCTGTACAATTTAATGAGCCTAAATAAGCGATTTTATTGTCGATAATATAAATTTTACTATGTAGTGGATATCCTTTTTTTAAAATATGTAAGTTTAAATTTTTTCTTATTGAGTATTCAAAATCTATTTCACTAGTTTTTTTCAATAAAAAAATATTTATGATAATCAAAAACACTACTAAAAATATTTGAGAATTTATTGTAATATTTTTTATAAACGAAAAATTAAATTCAAAAGATAATAAAATATTTATTAATAATAAAGTGATTGTAGCGAAAATAAATGTTAAAAACAATTTTGAAACATTTGAACGATAACTTCCGAGTGAAGAAAATTTCGGATTTTTGGAAATAACTTCTTTTAAAAGTGGATAAATACGAAAATGATCTTTCGTCACAATGCTCACTTTTACATTTTTATCTAATAATTTAATGATTTCTTGTGCAGTCATATTTCCACTTAAAAATGGAGAAATTATAGTAACTGATTTTTTAGCATTTTTAAAACTCTCTTTTATACTCGCTCCAGCACCTTTTCCAATAAAAACATCACACGACACATTGTTATTAAATTTATTTTCCATTACAACCTCCTTCTTTTTTTGATTTTTAAATTTTTATTTTCAGTTAATATTTTTCAAAATAATTCTCAGTTTTTTATCATTAATTTTTGATATTTCAATAGAAAGTTATTAAGTACTCTATTACTAAAAATATTTACCGCTGTATCATTTTTGAAATAGCACAAAATAATAAGTAATTAACGAAATTCCAACACCTACTATCGCCTCTCCAATCATTAATCCATTAGAAACTAATAAACATTTTTCAGAAAATTTTGAGGAAACTCTTGAAGCTACAAAATTTAAAATTCCACCTAAGAATACTGTTAAAGTCATATAAAATGGAACGTATATTCCAATTCCGAAAGTTAAAGCTGATACATTAAAAAAGTATAAAACAAAACCTATCAAAGCTCCTAACCAAAAAATTTGAATAAATGGAATTCCATCAATAAATGAAGTTATAAAAGAGGCTTGTAACGCCATTAAATCCGCATTATTATGTGGTCCAATATTTTTGTAAACATCAAATAAAATGAAAAATAAATTTGTTACTACAAATGAACCTATTGCTGCTCCTATTAATTCTCCAAAAAACTGTTTTGAAGGTGCTATTTTTGTTTGGCTTCCCAATTTTAAATTATTTAAAATATTTCCACATAAACCACAAGCAACTGCGACAAAACACGCTAAACAAAAAGTCATTAATGTTGTTATTCTAGTTGAAAAAACTGCATTTTCCATTCGAATTCCATTTAACAATTTATTAAAAAAAGTAATTGTTAAAATTGTTATTACTGCATAAATTTCTAGAAAATTCAATCCTGTTTTACCAACAGTATATCCTGAAATTATAATACATAAAATACAAATTATCACAACTATAAACGACAAGAAAACTGGCAGCTTGTAAATCCAGCTAATTCCAAATATCCCAATCCCAGCAAAAATAGCTATTTTCCAAAATAAATTTGAAGATTTTCTATACTCCTCCTCATATTTTGAAAAAAATAATTTCACAATTACTGCAATTCCAAAACCAACAATAATTCCCATTCCAAAATTATTTTTCATAATATCAAAATTTTCAAATTTTTTTATTAAAGCAAATGGTTGAAAAACAAAATAGATTAATGCTCCACCTAAAAACCACGCGAATGTTTTTGCAATTCCTAAAATATAGCCAATTCCTAATAATAATGGCGATACATAAAAATTTAAAAATCCCTTTTTAAATGAATATATTGTCGGTAAAATCGTTTTTTTACCACGCATAAAACTAAAATCTCGCAAAATCGCAATAACCGTACTTAACAACGCTCCAAATCCAACATAAGTCATATTTTCACTATTCTCACCTGAATTTATAACATTAAATGTTGCCTCTCCAATTGGAAATTCAAGCTCTTCATTTTCCAATAATTTCTGTTTAAAAATAAATGAAAAAATACAACCTAAAATCGAACCAAACAAAACCGTTACCCAAAGTTGCATTCTATCGATATTCTCAAGTTTTCCACCTAAAATTAAATATCCTGGCATTGTAAAAGCAACTCCACCAGCTACCATTGCTCCAGCACTCATAATCGTATGAACAATACTAACCTCTCTACCATTGACTTTTTTAAAAAAAACTAATGTTGAAGTTGAAATTAATGCTACCATTACTGACGCCCACGGCAACGCACCAAATTTTAATACTGTATAAAATGAACTAGATGATACGATAACTGCCCCTATAATTCCAATTATAATCGACAAAAGCGTAAAACTGGAACTTGTTTTAAAATTTTTCTTTGATTTCATTTTTGAATTTATTTTTTTTGCCATCAAATCTCCTTTCTAAAAACTCCCTACTTTACAAAAGAAACGAGCATTCTCTGCTCGTCTCCAAAAATAACATCCTATTTATTTTTTTTCATATTTAATAATTTGTTATGCTCTTCAACAACTTCATTAAACTCGCTCAATACATTTTCTGGAGTTCCTTCCTCTGTTTGTGCAAAGAAGCTATCACTTACTGAAGAATGTGACGCCTTATCTTTTTTCTCGATTCTAATGATAAATTTATTTACAATATCTCTAAATCTATTTGCTTTTTGATTGAAAATAATAAAGTCGTCTGTTGAATTATAACCTTCTTTTTTAGCTTGTTTTTCATTTTTAGAACTTCTTTCTAATTTTTCCAATGATTTCTTAATTTTATCTCTTAATGGTTTAAATTTATTAACATTTCCTCTAGTAAAATCACTAGCATCTAATCCTTGCTTATGAATTTCATCCAAGAACGCTTCTCCATTTTCAAGAAATAAAAATCTATTGTAAGTAATATGCTCTTTCTTCTTGTCAAATTCCTTCGCTGTCTCTTTTTTTATCTCTTTAGATTTTTTATCAAAAAGTTCTTTATATGGTCTTTCTACTTGTTTAAATTTTTCAGTAACAGCCAACAATCTAGTATGATATTCCTGTGCCTTTACAAAATTATCTACTTTGTAACCTTTTTGAACATAATACGTTTTCATTTCATTTACAATCGGTAACATAGTTTCTAAAGCGGGAAGCATTGCAATTGCCTTTTTATCCAACTCGCTTTTTTTCTCTTTAGAATCCTTAATTGATTTTAACTTATCAATCAATGCTTGATCCACTCCAATATTTACTTCAATATCATCAGCATCAATTTTCCTAAATTCTCTTTCCATCCCAGCATCTTCAAAATAATAAAGCAATCCTTTGTCTATATTTAAAATTCTGTCATATATTTTAATATGCTCGCTATAATTTTCTTTTGTTTTTTCCAAAAATGTTTGTTTTTTCTGTTCACCTCTTTTTTCAAGACTATCATCACCTTTTTTACCACAAAAAGCAACAATTATTAGCATTCCTATTATCAACAATCCTATCTTTTTCATTAAAAGTTATACTCCTCCTATCTTTTTATTTAACAATTATAATTATATTAGCTTTTTCCTTTAAAGTCAAACAAAAAAAGAAAATTTTTCAATTTTCTTTTTAATTTTGTTAAAATTTGAAAATTATTCCAATTATTGCTGAAATTACTATCGATAAAATTGGATTTACTTTAAATTTTGTCAAAATTGCTATAAATATTGCCAACAAAACTGATTTGTAATTAAAAATATCTCCAATATGTTTTGAAATATTATATTTTTCTAAAGTGAATAACGATCCTTTTGCAACACTTATCCCAGCAGTTACTATCAATCCAATGGATGCTGGACGCAAACCATAAAATATATCTGCCACTAAAATAGAATCTTTAAATCTATTTAATGCATGAGAAATCATAATAATTATTATAACTGAAGGAATTACTAAAGCTACTGGTGCAATCAATGCTCCCCAAAGTCCTGCTATAGTATATCCAACAGAAGTCGCCATATTAATTCCCATTGGACCTGGTGTTGATTGTGAAATGGCTATCATATCTGACACATCTCCAGCTGTAAACCAGCCTGTCTTTTGACCCATATGATACAAAAATGGCAACGTTG
The DNA here is from genome assembly GCF_018128245.1 of Leptotrichia sp. oral taxon 221. Taxonomy (NCBI): domain Bacteria; kingdom Fusobacteriati; phylum Fusobacteriota; class Fusobacteriia; order Fusobacteriales; family Leptotrichiaceae; genus Leptotrichia; species Leptotrichia sp. oral taxon 221. Next base: position 520,630 of record NZ_CP072378.1, on the reverse strand, counting down.
CAAGTCCTCCTCCAACTGAAAACAAGCCAACTTTACTGAATTCAAATGACAAATGCAACAATTTCATTAATTCATTTCCCATTATTTTGTACCTCCACTTCCTAATTTATGTTCTTTTCCAGTTTTTCTAACAAAATTTTTAATTATAACTCCTGTTACACCAGCCAAAACTACTAGCAAAGTTGGATCTAAAATATTTGTAACCGATAAAATAATCACTAAAATAAAAATAGTCAAGCATATTTTATCTGGCAAAGATTTTTTGGCCATCATTACAATTGCTTCAAATACTTGTACACAAACACAGGCCCTTATACCATTAAACGCATATTTCACAACTTTTAAATCTGAAAAATTCTTCAAAAATATCGCTATCAAAGTTATAATTATTATCGGCGGAACAATCATTCCCAAAGTTGCAGCTATCGAACCAACAAGCCCTTTCACTTTATGGCCTACAAATGTAGAAGTATTTACAGCTATAACTCCTGGTGTTACTTGCCCAATCGCATAGTAATCCATAATTTCATCCTCTGTCGCCCATCCATTTTTCTCAACAACCTCTCTTTTAATCATCGGCAACATCGCATAACCTCCACCAAATGTGAAAAGTCCCATTTTAGCAAAGGTTACAAATAATTTAATTAAATCTCCCATTTATCTTCCCTTCTATTTCCAAACATCTCTTAATTTCTATTATAAAAAGATTTCTGTTAAATTTCCTTAAATAATATAAATTATTTACTTTTATCGACTATCACTTTTAGCGAATGCCAACTCAATGTAGCACATTTCACTCTAGCAGGCATTTTTGCAACATATTCTAGCAATACAGCATCTCCCAATTTTTTCATTTCTTCCGAAGTCAATTTTTCTTTATCCTCACTAATATCCATCATTTTGAAAAATAGATTAACCTTTTCTTCAGCCTCTTTCATCGTTTTACCTTTTATCAAATCAATTAGCATTGCCATCGAAGCCGTTGAAATCGCACATCCAGTTCCGATAAACGCAGCATCCTCGATAACATTATCCTCATTAACCTTTACTTCTAATGTCAAGTCATCTCCACAATTTGGATTATGACCCCTTTCCACATAAGTTGGATTTTCCATTTCTCTATTCAAATCCTTTTTACCACTATATTCTAAAATTGTCTGCTGGTAAATTTTTTCTAAATTCACTTTTTCGTACTCCTTTCTTAAAACATCAAATTTCTCAATCTATTAATTTTCCGATTCATCTTTCGATAAAAAAATCTCTCCAACTTTTTTTAGTCCTTCAATTAATTTATCAACATCTTTCTCATCATTATAAATACTAAAACTTACACGACAACAAGATGGTACATCTAAATAACTCATCAAAGGCTGAGCACAATGATGACCCGATCTTATCGCAACATCATACGAATCAAGGATAAATGAAACATCATGCGAGTGAACACCTTTCACATTAAACGCAATAACTCCTGTTTTTTCAACATTTTCATCAGAATAAGTCTCGATAAATCCTAATTTGTTCATCTCTTTCATCGCTTTTTCATACAATCTAGCCTCAACTTCATTAATTTTCTCATAACCTATTTCTTCTAAAAAATTAATCGCCTCTTGAAGTCCAACTGCTCCACCAACATTTTGCGTTCCACCCTCAAATTTATTAGGCAACTGTGCGAATGTCGAATCTTGCTCTGTCACAAATTCTATCATATCTCCACCATACAAAAATGGCGACATTTTATTCAAAATCTCCTCTTTTCCATACATCACTCCAATTCCCATCGGTGCAAAAATTTTATGCCCTGAAAACACAAGAAAATCAGCATCAAGCTCTTGAACATCATGTTTGAAATGAAGTACTGATTGAGCCGCATCAACTACAACCAAAGCATTCCACTTATGTGCAATCTCAATAATTTCTTTTATAGGCTGAATAACTCCTGTCACATTCACAACTGCTGAAACCGCAACAATCTTCGTTTTATCTGACATCTTATACTTAAAATCATTCAAATCAAATTGATCATTATCATCCAAATAAACATATTTCAATTTCGCCTTTTTCTTCTTCGCAATGAACTGCCAAGGTACAATATTCGCATGATGGTTTGAAATTCCAAGAATAATTTCATCACCTTCATTTATATAGTCTAATCCATATGAATAAGCAATCAAATTAATCGATTCAGTCGTACTTTTTGTAAAAATAATTTCTTCAGTCTTTTTCGCATTTATAAATTTTTGCACAGTTTTTCTCGCATCAGTCAAAAGCTCTTCCGCTTTTATTGATAACGCATGTGAACCTCTCCCAGGATTCCCATTATCATTCTCATAATATTCAACCACTTTATCAAGCACTACTTTTGGCTTTTGAGCAGTAGCAGCTGTATCTAAATAATGACTCTCAATATTACTAAATATTGGAAATTTCTTTTTATAGTCCATATTTCCTTCCTTTCTTAAAATTATTTCTCTTCTCTTTTAATTTTTGTAAAATTTTTTTCAATTGCATTTTTTTATTTATTGTTTATAGTAAAACTGCTTTAAAACTATGACTATTTTACTCAACTATTAAATTTACACAATTTTAAATAGTTTTGAATACTTTGATTGATAATATTTCTATTTAAAATATCATTGTAATTTTTAAATTTATATTTTTAAAGAAAACTTTTATTATAAATTTACCCACTTGTACCATACTATCATAGCACTAAGTGGGTATCGTTTGCAAATCTTTTTTTCTTAAATCTTACTAATGTCTATATTCTACTTTCCAATTCTTCTAAAAGATGATTTCTAATAGCTTCATCATTGATATTTTCAAAAATCGGTCTAAATGATGATTCTACAATTAATTTTTTAGCTCTACCTTCTGAAAGCCCTCTACTCATCAAATAAAATAATTGTGCTTCATCTACTTTTCCTATCGAAGCATAATGTTCTCCAATTACATCGTCTTCTTTACAGAATAAAGTTGGAATTGCATGAACTCTTACATTTTTATCAAGCAAAATCGCAAATTCTCCCTCTCTTCCTTCAGATTTTGATGCACCTCTTTCAAAGTACATATTTCCTCTAAATACTTTCATAGCAGTATCTTTTACCGCTCCTTTTCCATGAATTTCTCCGATTGTTCTTCTACCTTTAAACACAACAGAATATTCTAAATCCAATTTTCTATCAGCATCTGCCAAATATCCTGGTAAAATATAAGTTTCTGCCGAATCTTCCAATAAATATGTTTTATGGCTAATTCCATTTATTTTTGCACCCAACTCAATGCTCGAATAAGTCACTTTTCCTTGACCCAATGTTTCAATTTTTGATGATTCAAAATTTGAACTATTAGTATTCAATGTTTGAATTTTCACCAAATTTACTTCTGAGTTTTGACCTGCAAATACTCTAATAACTCCATTACGGTAAGCTGCTTCCTCATCTCCTGAAGTATAAGTTAAAATAATTGTCACTTTCGCAAAATCTTCAACTTCAATTACATTGTAATCTACTAAAAAATTATTTTCTTTATTAGTCGTATAAGTGATATAAACAGGCTCTTTTACATCAGTTTTTCTATTTACTTTTACAAATTTCCCTTCATTGTAAAAAGCAAAATTTTGTAATTTGAAAAATTCTCCTAAACCATATTCATTTTCACTCTCTAATCTTTTCAAATCTTCCAAAGAATTTTTTATATCTTTTACTTCTAACCCTTGTTGTTTATCATTTCTCAATGTAGTATTATTAAAATCCTTATATTCTGCTGGTTCTTCATATTTATAGTCCACTCTTTTCCAAGCTGGTTTCTCAAGTGCAGAATATTTTTTAAAAATTTCTAATCTATATTCACTATTCTCAAGATTTTTTAAACTTGTTTCGTTTAACATCTTTTTTTCTCCTTCATCGTCGTTATCTTTCTTATCCAATTGTTCCTTCTAATTCCAATTCAATCAATTTATTCAATTCTACTGCATACTCAAGCGGTAATTCTTTTGAAATTGGCTCAACAAATCCTCTTACAATCATCGCTTTAGCCTCATCCTCACTGATTCCTCTTGACATCAAATAAAATATCGCTTCATCACTAATTCTTCCAATTTTTGCTTCATGTCCTATATCTACGCTATCATTTTTAATATCAATTATTGGTATAGTGTCTGATCTCGATTGATTATCCAACATTAATGACTCACATTCAACTGTTGATTTACAATTGTGTGCATTTTTTTCAACTTTAAGAAGTCCTCTATAAAATGCAGTTCCTCCATTTTTAGAAATTGATTTTGAATGAACTGTTGACGTAGTATACGGTGCAGCATGAATAATTTTACATCCTGTATCCAAAAATTGACCTGAAGCTGCAAAAGTAACTCCTGTAAACTCACATCTTGCACGTTCCCCATTTAAAATTGTCATTGGATAAAGCATCGATACCTTCGATCCAAATGAACCTGATACCCATTCCATAACTCCGCCTTCTTCTACAAGTGCTCTTTTCGTATTCAAATTATACATATTTCTCGACCAGTTTTCAATTGTAGAATATCTAAGTCTAGCACCTTTTCTCACGAATAATTCAACCGCTCCAGCATGTAATGCATTTTTTTGATATTTTGGTGCTGAACAACCTTCAATAAAGTGTAAATCTGCTCCTTCATCAACAATTATCAACGTATGCTCAAATTGTCCAGCTTCTGGTGCATTCAATCTAAAATACGATTGCAATGGCATACTTACTTTAACACCTTTCGGCACATAAATAAATGATCCTCCTGACCAAACAGCTCCATGTAATGCTGCAAATTTATGATCATTAACAGTTATCAATGACATAAAATATTCTTTTAAAATATCTTCATGTTCTTTTATTGCTGTTTCGATATCAGTATAAATTACTCCTTGCTCAGTCAATTCCTTATGAATGCTATGATAAACCACTTCTGAATCATATTGCGCTCCAACTCCTGCAAGCGATTGTTTTTCAGCCTCAGGAATTCCCAATCTATCAAAAGTATCTCTAATATAACTTGGCACATCATCCCAATTTTCATTCATCGGTTCTGAATCCGGCTCCAAGTAATGAACTATATCATTAACATCCAAATCAGATAAATCAGGTCCCCAACTTGTCATCGGTTTAGAATTATACACTTCCAACGCTTTCAATCTAAACTCCAACATCCATTCAGGTTCATTTTTTCTCTCTGAAATCTTTCTAATAATTTCAGGTGTTACTCCTTTTTGTGTTTTAAATCTCGGTTGAACATCGTCTTTTATATCGTAAACTCCTCTTTCGATGTCCTCAACATATGTCTTTTTTCTATCTTCCATTTATGTAAACCACCTTTATTTTTTTATCAGGATTATAATCCTAATTCCTCTTTCATTTTTCCATATCCATTTTGTTCTATTTCTTCAACTAATTCTTTTCTACCAGTTTTAACAATTTTTCCATTCATTAAAATATGAACAAAATCTGGTTTCAAGTAATCCAACACTTTGTCATAGTGAGTAATAATTAATAATGCTGTATCGTCAGTTTTTAATTTTTGTACACCTTCAAATACGATTTTTGTCGCATCTATATCCAATCCAGAATCTGTTTCATCTAAAATTGCTAATTTTGGTTCTAAAACTGCCATTTGTAAAATTTCATTTTTCTTTTTTTCTCCACCAGAAAATCCAACATTTAAATGTCTGTCAGCATATTCAGGATTAATATGTAATTTTTCCATTTTTTCAACTAATTCATTATGAAATTGCATAATATATTGTTTTTCTCCAGTCACAGCCTCTTTTGCTGTTCTTAAAAAGTCTTCCACTGTCAATCCTGGAATTTCTTCTGGATATTGGAATGACAAGAAAATCCCTCTTTTTGCTCTTTCATCCACTCCCAAATCATTAATTTTTTCTCCATCAAATATAATGTCTCCACCAATCAATTCATGCTTAGGATGACCTACTAAAATACTTGCTAATGTCGATTTCCCTGCACCATTTGGTCCCATAATAACATGAACCTCACCTTTATTTATCGTTAAATCTAATCCTTTTAAAATTTCTTTTCCTTCTACTTCTGATTTAACTCCCTTTAAATCTAATAAACTCATTTTTTTACCTCCAAAATTATTCAAACACTATTAATTTAAAATTTTTATTTTTTACTATATCTACTATTGTACATAAAAATTGTAATAAAGTCAATTATGAAAATATTATATCTTAAAATTATTTTATTCTCTAACTATTTTTATTAACAAATATCTTCTTTTATTATAGCATATATATTTTATATATGTATATAAAATTAATGAATTTTTCAAAAAGCATTTTATATAGTATAATTTATTATAGTAAATTTTTATAATTAAAAATAAGAATAATTAATATATCTTTGGGGAATATATATTTTATATCATCGTAAAAATTTATTATTATATATTTTTTGTGCTGTTTATGTATGAAAGGATGACCTGGTTTTCTTAATACTAGGTCTTTTTTATGCCTTTTATATTTCCCAATTTTTTCAAATAACAAATAAATTAAAATGAAAAGGAGAGCTGATAAAAATGAAAATAAAAAATATTTTTGAACAAAAAGAACGTGTTGTTTCTTTTGAAATTTTTCCACCAAATAAAAATTTCTCGGAAGAAAAATTAAAAGCTGTAACAGCTGAATTAGTTAATCTAAACCCTGATTTTATTAGTGTTACTTACGGTGCTGGTGGTAAAACTAAAGGTGGTACAATTGAAATGGCTTCATATATAAAAAATATTTTGAATACTGAAGTTTTAGCTCATCTTACTTGTGTCGGAAGTAAAAAAAGCGAAATTGAAAATTTCATGAAAGAAGTTAAAGAAAATAATATTCAAAATATTTTAGCTTTAAGAGGTGATGTACCAAAAGGTGAAACTGAAGAAATCTATGATAGAGGTGATTTTAAATACGCTTCTGAATTGATTCAAGAATTAAAATCAAATTCTGATATTTCAATCGGAGCTGCATTTTATCCTGAAACTCATTACCAAAATAATGATTTAGTTGACTTGTTTCATTTAAAAAATAAAGTTGAAAAAGGTGCTGATTTCTTAGTTTCTCAACTATTTTTTGATAACGAAAGATTTTTCTCATTCAGAGAACAAGCTGAAAAATTAGATATAAACGTTCCTTTAGTGGCAGGAATTATGCCAATAACAAATGCTGCACAAATTAAAAGAATTGTAGAATTGTCAAAATGTTCTGTTCCTAAAAAATTAGAACGTATTCTTGAAAAATATGGAGATAATCCTGAATCTATGCAAAAAGCTGGTGTCCTTTACGCAACTGACCAAATTATCGAATTATTTGCAAATGATGTAAAAGGTATCCACTTATACACAATGAATAAAGTTGAAGCTGCAAGAGATATTATGAATAATATTTTTTTTGCTAGATAAATATACTCAAAACTATTTAAAATTAAACTATTTAAAATTATGTAAATTTAAAAATTGAGTCAAATAGTCATAGTTTTTGAGTTTAGTTTTAAAGTAGTTTTACTATAAAATAATAATATAAAACTGGAACTAATTTATAAATTGAAAATAATCTTACTAAATATGAGAATTATAATTTGTGTAAACTAAATAAAGTATCTAGAATTTTTTGTAAACTAATAGATAAATCTAGTAAATTCAGTACTTTTTATTCTATTTACAACAAAAATTTTACACTCTCAAACAGGATGATAAAATTACTATCCTGTACCATATATTATATTTTGAGTTTACACAAAATTCTGGACACACTCTCTCACAATTTTATTATTCAGTATTTTTATTTCCTTTATAAACTGTCCCAGTTTTTTATTTTTCTAATTCAAATCCAAACTATCACTATATCAATAAAATTCTATTTACAATACTTCCTAGCCATTTCCCTATCATCAAAATGTTTCTTTTCTTTCCCAATTATTTGATAAGTCTCATGACCTTTTCCAGCAATTAATAAACTATCACCTTTTGATAAAACATTTTCAATCGCATATTTTATAGCTTCTTCTCTATCTTCAATAATCATATATTTATCTTTTGAAAAATTAATTTCTTTTAATCCTTCCTTAATTTGATTCAAAATATCAGTCGGATTTTCAGTTCGTGGATTATCTGATGTTAAAATTATAAAATCACTAAATTTAACAGCAGCTTTTGCCATTTTAGGTCTCTTATCGTGATCTCTATCTCCACCTGCTCCAAATACTGTAATTACTCTATTTTCCGTAATATCCTTCAACGTTTCCCCAACATTTAACAACCCGTCATCAGTATGAGCAAAGTCAACTACAATTCTAGCACCCAAATTATTTTTTATCGTTTCAAATCTCCCAGGAACAGACGACATATGTTTCAATTTCTCAACAATAAATTCAACATTAATTCCCAACGAGACAATCGAAGCCACACATCCTAACACATTATACAAGTTATACTCTCCAACCAAATTAATATCTAAAACTTCCTCTATTCCTTTTGCAACAATTTTAATTTTCATTCCATCATTTGTATACTCGATAATTTCTCCATAAAAATTAGCATTCTTATCTTTAATACTCACTGACAGATACTTGCTATTATCTTCATCATAAATAATTTTTCCATGCTCATCATCAATATTAACAACACCCAAAGCATCTTTTCTCAACATTTTAAAAATTTTCTTCTTCGCTCTAAAATAATTTTCCATTGTTTTATGAAAATCCAAATGATCCTGTGTTAAATTTGTAAATATTGCCGAATCAAATTCCAACATATCTACACGCCCAATTTCCAAAGCATGTGAACTAACTTCCATTATAAAATATTCTGCTCCTTTTTTCACACTTTCATCAATCAATTTTATTAATTCCAATGATTCCGGTGTCGTATTTACAGTTGGAAACTCTTCATCCAAAATCCTATTTCCAGTTGTCCCTATTCTAGAAGTTTTCTCTAAAATATTTTCTAAAATATAACTTGATGTTGTCTTACCATTTGTCCCTGTAATTCCAATAATTTTTATCTTATTTTGCGGATAATCATAATAATTTGAAGCAATAACTCCTAATTTTTTCCTTACATTTTCCACAAAAATAAACGTAACATTTTCATAATCTTTGTAATCCTCAACATTTACTTTCTTTTCCACAATAACCATTTTGGCACCACTGTCAATCGCCTTCTGAATAAAATTATGTCCATCTACAACACTCCCCATCATTGCAACAAACACAAAATTTTCTTTAATTTTTCGAGAATCAAACTCAATCCCCTCTATCTCAAATGTTTTTCCTCTATGCAATTCTTCATACGCGATATTTTCAAATATTTTATACATTTTATAAATCCTTTCTCCTTCAATCCTAAGACTATCTTTAAATTATTTAATATTTATCGTTTCAAACTTTTATTTTAATTAATTATTATTGTAAGTTTTCAAATCAATTCTTACTACTATTGTCATTGTATCACATATGAATTTACATTTCAATTTAATAGAGTCTTTTCTCCTAATATTTTTCTGATATTTGTCCAATTCTATATTCTAATTCCTCAAAATCAATAATTTTCGCTTGTCTGTGAAACTCTTTCCCCTCATAAAATAATATAACAACTGGTACAGCAAATAAACTCAACTGTCCTACTGCTTCAAGAACTTCAGACGCTTCCAAATTACAACTAACAAAATTATTCTCTTCTGATATTTTCTCAATTTTAGGCATATCCACATGACAAACACTACAATTTTTCATTGAAACATATAACATAAATTGTTTTTCTTCTTTTATTATTTTTTGTAATTCATCATAACTTTTAATTTTTTTCATAATTTTTCTCCATTTCAAAAATTTAATAATTTTTCCTTATAAATAAAAAAACATATATTATTTATGAATAACTCATAAAATAACTATATGCTAATTTTAAAAATTATAATTACTTTTTTTGATGTTTTAATTTTAAATGGTGCCCAGACGCGGAATCGAACCACGGACACAGGGATTTTCAGTCCCTTGCTCTACCGACTGAGCTATCTGGGCATAATGGCGGAAGTGACGAGACTCGAACTCGCGACATCTTGCGTGACAGGCAAGCACTCTAACCAACTGAGCTACACCTCCAAAAAAATGGTGGTCACAACTGGGCTCGAACCAGTGACCCCCTGCTTGTAAGGCAGGTGCTCTCCCAACTGAGCTATGCGACCATTTAATTTCTTACTACCCAATTAGTATATCATATTTTAAAAAAATTTGCAACACTTTTTTTATTTTTTTTGTTAAATTTTACTATAAATCTATAAAATATCGATTTTAACTGTAATCTTGCTTCATAATTTTAAATATTTCATTTTCAAAAATTTATTTAAATAACTTCACTCTGTTAATTTTTTCCATTAAAACTTATAATTTTTCAAAAAAATAGCACAAAACATCTTGTAATGACACTCAAAATATTTTGTGCTAATATATTTAAAAATTTAATTCAATCTTGGGAACATAAAAATTCCATAAACAGGACCTGCATGAGATCCAATTACAGCACCAACTTGTCTGTTTAAGATCAATGGATTTATTTTTGAATTATTTTCTAATTCTGAATAAATCTTTACGATGCTATCCAATTCGCTTGGATTTCCTCCCCAACCAGTTGCTACTATTAAACTTTGTTTTTTAGCTTCTTTTTCAACATATTTTTCAATGTATTTTTGTGCATTTCTTTCACCTAAAACTTTTTTCTCAACTGCAATTTCTCCTTGATTAATTGTCAACACAGGTTTTAAGTGTATTGCTCCAGCAATTGCTGAACCAGCTTTTCCAATTCTTCCACCTTTTTCCAAGTATTTTAAATCAGGCACTATCATTAATAATTTACCTTTTGTTCTAAAATTATTGATCCAGTTTAAAATTTGTCCAAATCCTTCTTTTTTAACAGCTTTTTGTGCAGCTCCTAATACTAAAACTCCTTGAAGTAGCGAAATACCCATGCTATCAACTAATTCAATATCATCTTCTCTATTTGTCAATGATTTTCCTACTTTTGCAGCTTGAATAGTTCCACTTAATTTAGAAGATGGATGTATCGAAATTATTTTTTTGTAACCTTTTTCAAATAATTTATTGTACACATTTAAGAAATCTTGTGGTGATGGTTGAGATGTTTTTATAACTAAATCATCTTTTAACATTGTTTGCCAAAATTCATTTTTAGTGATTTCTACTCCATCTTTATATAATTCACCTTTCAAATCAATTCTCAATGGAACAATTTTTATAGGTAATCCTTCTAAATCTTCTTTTTCCAAATCAGCTGTAGAGTCAGTAACTATCGCAATTTCAGGCATATTTTCATCTTTATTTTCAAGATAAATATAGTAATAATAATTATCTTGATTTCCATTGATGAATGTTGTTTTTACTTGTGATAACGCATTTTTTATTGTTTCTTTCGCTTTTTCATCTTTATCTAAACCTTCAACAATAGTGGCTACAACCGTATTTTCAGTCACTAATTCTGCCAACATATTTTCAACTAAATTATTTAACGATGAATTTGAATATTTTATTTTTCCATTTACTAAACCGATGAAATCATCTTTTTTAATGCTCAACTCATCTATTTTTGTATCTCTTACAGCTTTTGTAATTTCGATAGAATAATTTCTTTTTGAAGAACTTAGAATTTCTTCTATACCTTCTTCTTTATTTTTTAACACAAAATATCCGTCTAACATAGTTCTTGTTTCTTGAACAATTACATTTTTACCAGTTATTTTTTCAGCTGCTAATTTTGCTGTTGTAATAACATTTTTATTATTTGGTAATACAAAAATATTTTTTTTAGTTGCTTTATCAATAGCGTTCATTATTTCTTGAACACTTGGATTTTTACTTTGTCCACCTAAAATTACTACATCTGCACCTTTTTTCAAAAATTCATCTTTCAAATTTTCTGTATCAGCTAAAATAACGTAAGCATTTTTAGTTTTATTAACTTTATCGTTCACAAAAATTTTAGCTTCATCTTTTTCACTGAAAATTTGTAAATTATCATGTTGCAATTTCATATTTTCAACTTTCATTTTTTCAAGCGGTCCATATTCAAGTGCTATTTCAAAAGCCTTTCCAGGATGGTTTGTATGAATATGTGTTTTGAATTTTTTTGAAGTTTGTGCAAAAACTGCCGAATCTCCTAATTCTAATACTCTTCTTTTATATTCATCTGTATCAAAATCTCCATTTAAAATTATAAATTCTGTACAATATTGGTAAGTTATTTTATCTGGATCGTGATCAATATTTGCTATTGTTTTGTCAAATTCATTTTCTTTTACTTGTGATTTTTGCAATTCAACCAATAAATTCAACTCTGTTGTCACTTTGTAAAATCCTTCAAATAGGAAAAATATTCCTTTTCCTCCAGCATCTACAACCCCAGCTTCTTTCAATTTTGGTAATAATTCTGGTGTTTCTTCTACTGCTTTTTCTCCAGCAGTAACAAGTTCTTTTAAGAAAGCTACCAAATCATCCATCTTTTCAGCACATTCTACAGCTTTTTCAGAAATTTTTCTAATTACTGTAAGAATTGTCCCTTCGATTGGTTCACTAACTGCATTATAAGCTGTTTCTTTTGCACTTACTAATGCTTTGGCAACATCAGCAGGTAGTAATTTTGTTTTTTCTCCAATTCCTCTTAAAAATCCTGTTACTATTTGTGATAAAATTGTCCCAGAATTTCCTCTAGCTCCCATTAATACAGCTTCTTCTACTACATCAATTAATTTTTCCATTGATATTTTTTCGTCTGCATGTTTTTCTAATTCTGTTATCATTGAATTCATTGTCATTGACATATTGCTTCCTGTATCCCCATCTGGAACCGGATATACATTCAAATCATTCAATAACTCCTCATGTTTTATAACCCATTTTCCTCCACCAATAAGCATTATTTTTAATCTCTTGGCGTCTAAATATTTTATTGCCATTTTTCCTCCTAGTAACAAATATATTATTTTATATTATCAAAAAATTTTTCTAATTTCCCATCTTTTTTCATTATAAATTCTACAAAATCTCTTACTGCACCTTCTCCACCATTTTTGGTTGAAACAAAATCTGCTATTTTTAACACTTCCTCTGCTGCATCTTTGGGAGCACCTGATAATCCGACATTTTTCATTATTTTCAAATCATTATAATCATCACCAATGTACGCAATTTCTTCTGCACTCAATTTTTCTTTCTGCATTATTTCATTTAAAATAATCACCTTATCATCCACATTTTGGTACAAATACTTAATTTTCAATTCCTCAGCTCGATTTTTTACCAATTGCGAAACTTTCCCAGTAATTATCCCAAATTCAATACCAACCTTCTGTGCATTAACAATTGTGTAGCCATCTTTAACATTGAATTTCTTTATATCTTCACCATTATTTCCACGATAAATCCCACCATCAGTTAATGTCCCATCAACATCTAGCAAAACTAATTTTATCATATTCTCTCCTTAAAACCAAAACTTTATTTGGATATTTTAGATTTTTGTATTATTTTAATATAATTATATCATAATATATAATGATTATTCAAATTTATTTTTGTAAATTTCACTACAAAATTTTACTCAAATTTTTTATTCATTATTTATAAAAAATATTGTATAATAAAAAATAGAATGAAATTATTTTTATTTTGTCACAGAAAAGACATTTTTTTGTTTTATTATATTATGAAATAAAATAAATTGAAAAATAATTATTATATATCTTAAATTTGGAGGGAAAATATGAAAATAAATAAAAAAATTATTGCTATGAGTGCTTTATTTACTTTGGCTGTAAGTTGTTCTAATCCAGCTAATGATAGTGCTAATGCATCAAAAAATAATGATAATCAAAAAATGCAAGTTGAAGCTTCGCCAAAAGAATTGAAAAAATATACGCAAAATGCTACTGACATTCAAGGTGCATTTGTTCAAGTTCATAAAAATACGAAGGATTCGATTGTAAATATTAGAACAAAAAAAACTGTGAAAGTGAATACGTATAATCCACTAGAAGAATTGTTGTTTGGAACTTCAGGAAATCGGCAAGAAACTAGAGAATCTGGTTCTTTGGGATCTGGATTTGTTGTATCTGAAAATGGATATGTTGTTACAAATAATCACGTTATTGATGGTGCTGATGAAATTTTTGTAAAATTTTCTGATGGAAGAGAGTATAAAACGAAACTTGTAGGGACATCGCCTGAAGTTGATATTGCTGTATTAAAAATTCAATCGAATGAAAAATTCAAACCACTTGAATTTGCTGATTCTGATAATGTACAAATTGGTCAATGGTCGATTGCATTTGGAAATCCGATGGGATTGAATGACTCGATGACTGTTGGGGTAGTTAGTGCTGCAGGAAGAAGTTCTTTAGGAATTGAGCAAATCGAAAACTTCATTCAAACAGATGCTGCGATAAATCAAGGAAATAGTGGTGGACCATTAATTGATATTAACGGTAAAGTTATCGGTGTTAATACTGCAATTTTATCTCAAAGTGGTGGAAGTGTTGGACTTGGATTCGCAATTCCTTCTAATTTAGTTGTAGCTGTTAAAGATTCTTTGATTTCTACTGGTAAATTTGAAAAACCTTACCTTGGAGCTTATTTAGGAAACTTGGACTCTGAAATTGTAAAAGCATTAAAATTAAAATCTTCAAATGGAGTTCTTATTGCAAAAGTTACGCCAAATGGCCCTGCTGCTCAAGCTGGATTACAAGCAAATGATGTTATTACAGCTGTTAATGGAAAATCAATCATTTCTGGCGGTTCTTTCATAGGAGAACTTGCTGCTAAAAAAGCTGGAGATAAAGTTCAATTGACTATTGTTAGAAATGGAAAAGAAATGAATGTAACTGCTACTTTAGGAAAAACACCACAACAACAAATAATTCAACAACAACAGTTGCAACAGCAACAGCAAGAACAACAGCAACAAATTTATCCTAATTTTGGAAGATAAAATATGTGATGTTGTGAAAACTACTTTTTAAAATATATAGTAAAACTGCTTTAAAGCTAAACTCAAAAACTATGACTATTTTACTCAACTCTTAAATTCACATAATTTTTAATAGTTTTGAGTATAATAAACTTATAGAATATTTGAAAATAATTGTGTAAATAAAAAATGTGAATCTAAGCCAAAAATGGTTTTAAATTCACATTTTTTTATACATTTCTCATTTGAATTTTATTTTATACTAATTTTTTAACAACTTCTAAAGCTGCATCATAATTAGGTTCTTGTCCTACTTCTGGAACATACTCTACATATCTGATAATTCCTTCTTTATCTACAATAATTGTTCCTCTAGTCAATAATCTTAATTCTTTAATTACAAATCCATATTTTAATCCAAAATCTAAATCTCTGTGATCTGACGCTGTCAAGGCATTTTTGATACCTTTATCCGCACAATATCTTCCCAATGCAAATGGTAAATCAACAGAAATTGTCAATAATTGAACATCGTCACTAAAATTCGCTGCTTCTTGATTGAATCTCGCAAGTTGTAATGCACAAACACCTGTATCAACTGAAGGGAATACTGTGATTACAACTACTTTCCCAGCATAATCACTTAATTTTACTTCTCTTAAATCACTTGCCAACACTGTAAAATCTCTTGCTTTTTCTCCAACTTTTACTTCTTCTCCAACAATTGTTACTGGATTCCCTTTAAAAGTCACTTTATCTTTTATTTCTCTCATTATTAATTCCTCCTATATTTTCATATACAAACATCCTTCACTATTATTTTATTACATTTTTGTAACAATGTCAATCTTTATATTGAAATTTAAAAAAGGAATTTAAAAAATTTATTTCAATTTCCAAGTAGCTGGTGCAAATAATATTAACATAGGGAATATTTCCAATCTTCCTGCCAACATTCCAAAACTCAATACAACTTTTGAAACATTATTTAAATCAGCAAAACTATATGCAGGACCAACTTTTCCTAATCCAGGCCCAATATTATTAAATGTTGCTGCAACTGCACTGAAAGCTGTCATAAAATCTCCTAATGAAAATGATACAATTAACAACATTGTTGTAAATAAAATCATGTAAACTACGAAATATACAGCTACGTTTTTTTGCATTTTTGCACTAAGTGGTTTGTCTTCATATTTTACTGTTATCACTCTATTTGGACTTATCATTTGTCTAATTTCTGCAACATACATTTTTACCATCATTATAACTCTTGAAATTTTTAATCCTCCAGCTGTCGAACCAGCACACGCTCCAAAGAACATTATTAATAGCAAAATCACTTGTGAGAACAATGGCCATTTCCCAAAATCTGCTGTCGAATATCCAGTTGTCGTTATTATTGATGAAACTGTAAATAACACATCTCTTATACATTGCCAAATTGATTGATATTTTGAAGCAATATTCATTACGATTAACGCAATACTTACGAACACTATTAACAAATAGTATTTTAATTCCTCATTTTTTATAACATCTTTCACTTTTCCAATTAAAATAAAATAATAAATATTAAAGTTTACTCCGAACACTAACATTCCGATTGCTAAAACCATTTCGATATAAGCGCTGTGATATGGCAAAATACTTCCATTTCTTACACCAAAACCACCTGTCCCAGCTGTCCCAAATGCCAATAACGAAGACTCAAATAAATCAAGACCTCCAAACATTAACAAAACAATTACCACAATTGTCATTACGATATAAATGTAATAAAGTACTCTTGCCGTAGACGATAATTTTGATACTAGCTTACCAAATGTAGGCCCTGGAACTTCGGCTTTCATAATATGAACCGAACTTGAAGAATATTTTGGAAAAACTGCTAATGCTAAAACTAGCACTCCCATTCCCCCTACAAAGTGAGTAAAACTATGCCAAAACAAATTAGAATGACTCAATACATTCAAATCAGGAATTATACTCGAACCTGTAGTCGTGAATCCACTTACAACCTCAAAAAAAGCATCTATAAACGACGGTATTTCTTTTGTAATAACAAACGGTAATGCTCCAAAAATAGACATCAAAATCCACGACAACGATACTATTACAAAACCTTCTCTCCCTCGAATAAAATTATCTTTTGGAAGCCTTATAGAAAGAACATTTCCTAATATTAATAATAACGCTATTACCCCAAAATACGCTCCTTTATGAAGAAAATTTTCTTTGTAAATAAAAGAGATTATTAGTGGTAAAATCATTAAATACGCCTCTAAAATCATTATTTTTCCTGTTATAAAGGCTATCATTTTTTTATTCATTTTTTTCTCCTACGTTTTTCTAATTTTATATAATATCATCAAATACTTCTGTTGCTTTTTTGGTCGTTACTACCATGACTCTATCATTTTCTAAAATGACATCATTTCCACCTGGATAAATAATTTCATTTCCTCTAGAAATACAAGCTATCAAGTAATTTGATTTTATATTTAAGTCTCTCAAAGGAATATTCAACGCCTTACTATTACCATTTATTTCAAAAATAATAACCTCTACTTTATTATCACTCATTCTATAAAGCGTGTTCATCTTTGATCCTCTTGTATTAGACTTAGAACGAACTACTCTAACAATTATATCTGTAATAATTTTTTTAGGAACAACTGTTGAAGTTAAATTCTGATTTTCTAAAATTGGTAATAACAAGGTATTATTCATTTTCGTAATAACCTTAGCATCTGTAACTGTATCTGCAAACATTGATATTATAATATTTTCTTCATCTTTATCAGTCAAAGTTACAACCGAATCATAATTTTTAATTCCTTCGCTTAATAAAAATTCTTGATCTGTTTCTTTTCCAAGAATAACTTCTGCTTTTGGATATTTCTCACTTAATTTAACAGTTCGTTTTTCACTTTTTTCAACAACTTTTACTTGTACATTATTTTTAATTAATTTTTCTACCAAATAGTGTGAAAGCATTCCACCACCGATAATCATTGAAGAATTTATATAACGATTTCTATATCCTAATCTATTATAAAATTTAGAAACAGCCTCTATAGTTCCAATTACCGAAATAGAATCTCCCAATTCTAATTTTATTTCTCCATTTGGAATGAAAATTTTACTTCCTCTCTGAATAATACAAATTAAAACTCTTTCTTCTTGTTTAAATTCTATATCTTTTATTTTCACACCTAAAAGTTTACTTCCTTCATTGATTTTCAAAGTTATGATATTCGCTTTTCCCATGAAAAACTCTTCAACTCCTAAAGCATTTGGAAACTTCAATTTATTTACAATACTTCTAGCGGCTTCTTGCTCAGGATTCAACATTCTTGAAATTCCTAATTCATCTCTAACAAATTTCATATCTGTACTGTATTCAGGATTTCTAACTCTTGCCATTGTATATTTCACACCTAATTTTCTTGCAATAATACAAGAAATAATGTTTATTTCATCAGCCTCTGTTACTGCAATAAAAATATCAGCATGATCTGTATTCGCTTCCAATAAATTTTCATACGAAGCACCATTTCCAACCAATCCTGTAATATCATGATTTTCAACCAATCTATTCAGAACTTCCTCATTTTGCTCAATCAGTACAATGTCATGTCCTTCTTCAGACAATTCCTTACAAATTGCTTCTCCCACGACACCAGCACCTACTACAACTATTTGCATTTTTACCTCTTTTCTATTTTATTTATTAATTTTTAATTAATTATTTTTATAAAATTTAAAATCTTTTATGTCAAAAGTCACAATTTATCCATTCTAACATAAAAGATTTTTACTTTTTTATTTATTTTCTTCTTTTTTTACTTGTTGTTTTTGTTTTCCCTGTTGTTGGTACAGGAAGTTGTAATTTTCTTAAATTACTTTCGTAAACTTGTTTATTTGTTTTAAATTCTTCATTAACCTTCTGTAACATTTCCAATATTTGACTATCATTTCCTGGGTTAATTTGTTTCATAAATTCTCTCTTGGCAACAAAAGTATCTATTGCTTTTTGAGTTTGTTTAGCATTTACAAGTGTAACAATTAACAACGCATATGTGTTATTCAAATACACATTTTTATTTTGAACATATTCTGGAATTCCATTCAAATTTCCAGTTTCATAAATTGATGCTAATTTTTCCAAATAAGGTACTGCTTGTACGTATTGTCCTCTTTCAATCAAAATATTAGCACCTAAACTATATCCGTCTGGATATTCAGGTAAATTATTCACCATTTTAGCTACAGTATTTGCATACCCTTGAGCATTATTAGCACCTCTATACGCTATTAATAAATTTTGGTAAATTGATGTATTTTGATTAAAATATTTCAATGATTCTTCCAAAATGTTAGCTGCTTCTTGAAATTTTTTTTGATTAATATATAAAACTCCTAAATCATTGTATGCATATATATTTTTTTCATCTTCTTTTATTGCTTTTTTATAAAGTTTCTCTTTTTCTACCTCTTGTTTAGAATTTGTAGCTTTCTCATAACTTGAAATTGAAGATTTTTTAATTCCAGCATTTTGCATTTGTTGTTTCAAAACATCCATATATTGTTGATTTTGATTGCTTTGTGCATTTACTGTTGTACTTGTTTTGCTTGCTTTGGCTGGTTTTTTCGGTTGTGCTGCATTAACCGCTAAAGTTGTAGCCAAAAATAAAAAAACTGATAATATCTTTTTTTTCATAAATTCTTTCGCATAAAACTTTAATATCCTATGCTCTCCTTTCAAATTTTTTCTAACTTCCTTGCTACATTTTACCATATTTTCAAAAAATTATGTATCTTTTTTTGGATTTTTTAGTCTGATTCATTCAAATATTTTGCCACATCTTTTGCATAATAAGTAATAATTGCATTTGCTCCAGCTCTTTTGAAGGCATACATTTGTTCCATAACAATTGCTTTTTCATCAATCCATCCTTTCAAGGCGGCAGCTTTTGTCATCGAATATTCTCCGGAAACGCTGTAAGCTATCACTGGTACATTAAAATTGTTACTCACTTTTTGCATAACATCTAAATAAGACAAGGCTGGTTTTACAATTATAAAATCTGCTCCTTGCTTCAAATCTTCTCTAACTTCATCAATCGCATCTTTTGAATATCTAAAATCCATTTGATAAGTTTTCCTATTCCCAAATTTTGGCGCAGAATCTGCTGCATCTCTAAAAGGCCCATAAAATGCTGATGAATATTTAACCGCATAAGACATTAATGCCACGTTGTGAAAACCATTTTTTTCAAGAACTTGAGAAATTTTTTGAATTCTTCCATCCATCATATCAGATGGTGCAATTACATCTACTCCTGCTCTTGCATATGATAACGCTATTTTTCCTAAAACTTCCAACGTTTCATCATTTTTCACATAACCATTTTCATCTAAAATTCCACAATGCCCATGACTCGTGTATTCACAACAACAAACATCTCCAATAATCAAAAAATTCGGATAATTTTTCTTAATATATCGAATTGCATTTTGAATGACTCCATCTTCTTTGTAGCTTTCAGTTGCACATTCATCCTTATGCTTAGGTATCCCAAATAACAAAATTGAATTTATTCCCAATTCCACCAATGCATCTAATTCTTCGTCAATTCTATCCAACGAATATCTAAAAATTCCAGGCATTGATTCAATTTCATTCTTAATATTTTCTCCCTCTTCCAAAAAAATTGGATAAATCAAATCTTCCTTTGACACATAAACATCTTTCACTAAATTTCGCATAACCGCACTAGTTCTCAATTTTCTATGTCTTTTATACATTCTAATCACCTTTTCCAAAAAAATTATTTTCCTAAGTTTTCTACTTCATCCAAAACCTTTTGAACTCTACTTTTCATCGCTCTTGATCTTCTACAATTAACACCATTCGTAGAAACCGCTATTTGAAATTCATCATTTTTCACAATTCCACCAAACATCGCATTCATCTTTGTTTTAGATGAAACATTATTTACCAAAATATTTTTTCTAATACAAATTTCTGCTATCAATTCATTTAAATCAACATTATCAGTCGCTGCAACTACAAGCGCATAATTTTCAACTAATTTTTCAATTTTTTCACTATCAGCTTCTACATTTTCTAAAATAATTTTCACATTTTCACATTTTGAAATTTCTTCATTCTTAACTTCCTTCGAATAAACCGTTATTTTTGGACCATATTCCACTAATTTTTTAATTTTTTTGTGAGCTACTTTCCCAGCTCCTATAACTAACACTTCTCTTCCTTCTAAATCAATAAACACTGGAAAAAACATTCCTACCTCCTAATTTTTTCAATCCTATTTTTACTATATCCAATCTATAATTTTTATAAAATTCAAAACTACATCAAAACACGATTCACATATTCAAAGTATGCAAATCCATCAGAAGTAATGTGCAATTTCGATATCGACCCATTATCAATTTTAAATTTCCAATATCCATCCAACGAGTCAAACAAATAGTAACTCAATAAACTTTGAATCACACCCGCATGAGCCACAACTAAAATTTTTTCTCCTTTATTTTCCTCAGCAATTTTAGATAATTTATCTGACACCCGAAAATATAAGTCTTCAACACTTTCTGAACCATCAAATCTCAATTTCTTCCAATTATTTTTCAAATTTTCAACAAATCCTGGAAATTCTTCTTTAGCCTCTTCAAAAGTCTTCCCTTCCAAAACACCAAAATTCATTTCCCGTAAATCTTCAGTCAAAATTTTCTCAACTTCTGCATCAATTTCCAGCAATTTCATACTTTCTACACATCTCTTCAAATCACTCGAATAGACTTTCGATATATTCTTCTCCAATTTATGCAAAAGTTTTTTTGTATTTTTTAATTGACTAATCCCTGTTTCATTTAATTTCGGATCCAAATGACCGAAATACAACCTTTGTTTATTAAAATCCGTCTGTCCATGTCTCACGAAAATAATTTCCGTGCTTTTTTCGTATATTTCACTCATTCTCTTCCCTTTCTTCAAATTTTGAAATTTCTTTATTCAGATTTTCACTCTAATTTATTCTCGAAAATACCTTTTACTTTCAATATGTTATCACTATTCACTTTCAAAGTCAAAGAAAAAATTCTCTCATTTTTATTTCAATATAACACCTGCCATTAATACGACTAAATTCACCAATTCAAGCGAAGCTCCCATTGTATCACCAGTTATCCCATCAATTTTCTTTCTAACATTTCTTCTAAAAAACAAAATAAATAAGATTGCAACTACTGTAATAATTATGCCCTTTACACCTTTTATAAGCACTACTAAAATTGTCGCTAAAATTATTGAAAAAATCGCTTCTTTTAGTCCATTTTCATCAATTATTCCATTACTCATTCCTGTTTTTCGAGCATACTCTCCCAATCCAGCATTCATCGAAGTTGACAATCTTGCCAAAATCGGATAAATTATCAAATATCTTCCATCAATCGCCAAAATTTCCGAAATCAACAATATTTTCGCAATAAAATACAAAATCAACACAACAGCACCATTTGTCCCAACTCGTGAATCCTTCATTATTTCAAGCATTTTATCCTTTGTTGCATAACTAAATAACGCATCAAAAGTATCCGCCAACCCATCCAAATGAATAATCCCAACAACAAAAATTTCTACAAGAATTATTAACAAAGCCACTATCTGTCGCTGTAACGGTTCCATACCGACTAACTTACAAAAAATAATACTCGCACCAAACAATATCAAACCAACAATTAATCCTAACAATGGAAAAAATTTTATTGATTTTCCTAATTTCTTATTGCTATACTCTGTCTTTATAAATACTGGTATCCGTGTCATAAACTGTATTAAAATCAAAAATTGTTCTATTATTTTCCACATATTTTCCTAACAATCTAAAATTATTAGCTCTCCTCTCTAATTTTTTCTAAAATACTATTTTTAACATCCTCTAACTTCTCTGAAAATCTCACTATTTCCTGCTTTTTTCCACATATTTTCTCAGAGAAATATTCTCCTCTATTTTCCAACATATCCAAATATTTCAAATTGCTTTCATAATATTTTTTCGCCTCTTCCAACTCTAACAACTTGTAATTTCCCTCATTTTTGACTCCTTTTTCTATAAAATCTACTGTTATTCTATTTTTCTTAACTCCCTCAATCTCCGTATCTTCAAACAATTCCCTCTCTTCCTCCAAAATTACCAAATCTTCAAATTCTTTTTTATCTTTCTCTTTTTCAACTTTTTCCAACCGATAGATTTCCTTATCGCCAGGATACGACATTTTCTCCCTATCTCCAGAAATTTTCATAACATTTTCATCATTTATTTTCGACATTTTATACACTGTTGTTAACATTTTAGGTGGCATTGCAAAAATATCTCCCACTCCAAAACTATCGACCTCAGCACCATTTTCAAACAATTTCTCGATTTTCTTATCATCCAATCCACTTGTCAAAATAATATGTGCCTTTTCAAAACCATTTTCCTTCAAAATTTTTCTACACGCCTTCGAAGTTTCCGCTAAATCACCAGAATCAATTCTTATCCCATAAATTCCACCATAATTATCATCAATTCCATTATTCTTAAACGCTTTCACCGCATTTTTTATTCCAATTTTCAACGTATCATACGTATCAATTAACATAATCAACGATCGTTTTTTTTCTTTGTGAACTTTTATAAACGATTCAAATGCCTCGTATTCAGAATTTCTAGTCACTCCAAAACTCTGAATGTACGAATGTGTCATTGTTCCAATGCTTTTTAAATTGTAATAATATTCTCCCATTAAATTTGAATGAACTACATTTCCAGTAACATACGTTGCTTTCACAGCCGACATTGCCGCCTCAAATCCTTGTATTCTCCGTGTTCCAAAAAATACAACTCCTCGACCTCTCGCAACCCGAACAACTCGTGAAGAAATACTTGCAATCTGCATCTGATAATTTAATATATTTAAAATTGGCGTTTCTAAAATTTTTGTTTGAATAATTGGAGCTGTTATTGTTAAAATCGGTTCATTTGAAAAAACAATCTCTCCATCTCTTAATCCTTTTATACTTCCAGTAAATTTCATATTCGCCAAGTATTCTATCAATCCTTCATTCTCTAACAACTTTTTCAAATACCCTTTTTTCGTATCATAATCCGTTCCATTCAAAATATCAATTAATTCCAACACTTCTTTTATCCCATAAACCACAACATAATCGTTTTTTTTCTCAGTCCGTACAAACACATCAAATGTTGCAACTTGATTTTCAAATCCATTTTCAAAATAAATTTCAGCTTCCGTATACTGATATCTATCTGAATTCAAAAACTTATAAAATTTATCTTTTCTCATATTCTTCCCTTTCTACCTTTTCCTATTTTTGCTATCTTTTTTAATTACTTTATTTAAAATTATCAATCTCAAAATCTTACTCTAAACAATCTTTACTGCTCTATAATTATAACTCATAATTTCTTCAAAAAAAAATTTTATTTATTCCTTGACATTTTTTTCAAAAAGTAGTATAATAATTTTGTAATGGTTACAAAAATAAAATAATTATAATAATTTTGTAACAGTTACAATTTAAAATAAATATAAAATTGAAAGAGGATGATAATTATGAGTAAAAATAGAACAAAAAGTATTGAAGCATTAAATCTTTATTTAGCAAATTTAAACGTACTTTATAGAAAGGTTCAAAACTACCACTGGAATTTAATTGGAAAAGATTTCTTTGAAATTCACGTTAAATTAGAAGAATATTACACAGAAATTAATACACAAATCGATGATGTTGCTGAAAACATTTTAGCAATTGGTGGAAGACCTTTAGGAACTATGAAAGATTACTTAAATGTTGCTTCAATTAAAGAAGCTAAAAATGAAGATATTACTTCTACTGAAGCATTAACTGAAGTAAGAAATGGATTTGAAACTATGTTAGACTTAGCTGTTGCATTCAAAGAAGCTGCAGATTCTGAAGATAACTACGGTACTTCTGCATTAGCTGATGAATACATTTCAAGTTTCGAAAAACATTTATGGATGTTAAATTCTTTCTTAGCAACTGAATCAGTTTCAGCAAAAGCTAAAAAAGAAGCTAAATAATTGTATAATATTTAATATTAAAAAAGCTACAATAGTGTTTGCAAAAGGCTATCTTATCAAAAATAAGATAGCCTTTTTCTTAATCAATTTAATTCCTAATATTTTCTAAAAATTGCTTCGTTTTCCCATACAAAACATATTTAACATTCTTTAATTCGCTAATTTTTTTCGTATTCAAAGCACACATTATCATTTTGCATTCCATTTTCCAACTATTTACAATTTCAATTGCTTCTTCAATCGAATAATTTTCAATAATTTCTAACATCGTTCCAGAAATTCCTACTCCTTTTGCTCCTAAAATTAATGCTTTGATGATATCTAAAGGATTCCTAACACCGCCACTTGCGATAATTTCTACTTTTTCAGTAAACTTTTGAATATCCAAAAGACTCGCCAATGTCGTTTGTCCCCAATCGTTCAAATAGGTAAAACGATTCCCATTCCGGCGATTTTCAATGTACGCAAAACTCGTGCCACCTCGACCACTAATATCAAAAGTCTTTATCCCTAATTCTATACCTTTTTTTATTGTATCAGAAGTCATTCCAAATCCAACTTCCTTCAAAACAAGTGGTGTGTTCTTTATATTTTTTACAAATTCTTTCAAATTATTTTCCCACTCATTAAAATTTCGACTTCCTTCTGGCATCAACAATTCCTGCATCAAATTCACATGTATCTGCAAAAATAATGGATTTAAATCTTCAATTGCCTTCTGACCAGCCGTGTAATTTTTATCAATTCCAATATTTGTAGCCAATTTAATATGCTCATTTTCCTCTTTTATTATTTTGTAAGAATTATCATCTGGATTTTTCAAAGCTGCACTATACGAACCTGTAACAAACAGAAGACCACATTTATCAGCTATCTTTGCCAATTTTTGATTAATTGATTTTGCCCTCTCACTCCCACCTGTCATCGCATTAATAAAAAATGGAACTTCAAAATAATTATTCGCAAAACTTGTAGAAATATCAATTTCATCTAAATTGTACTTCGGTATCGACTGATGAATTAGCTCCATATCATCAAAACTATTTTCACTTTTTTCTTGCTCTAACGCATAATTTATATGGTCATCTTTTCTATTCTGTATCATAAATTTCCACCTTTTATCTTCTATATTTACCTTCTCATAACTCACTTTTATACAATAATTCTATCCCAACTGATTTCCATCTTTCTACCAAAATCTCGCTATCTTTCTTTGAAAAAGAAATCGCAATCCCACAATCGCCTCCACCAGAGCCACTACTTTTTGCACAAACATCAAGATTTTCTGTCGCTTCAACTAATTCAACTAATTCCTCACTATAAATTTCTTCCTTTAATTTTTTTAATTCATTCCCATTTTCCAAAATATTTCTCTTTATTTCCATTTTATTGCCATTTTTCATAGCCAATTTCAAATTTTGAACAATTTTTTCTACTTTTTTTAAAAAATCTTGAGTTATTGAACTTTTCACTAAATTTATCATATCCTTCGAAATAGACGGTTTTTTAGTCCAACCAACCAAAAATTCATAATTACCAGAACATCTTAACTCTTCAATCTCATATCCCCAATCTAACTTCAAAACCTTCTCCAAATTTTTTTCTCGAATTTCCTTCTGGATTTTCTCCCTATCAAACGATTTATACGCAACCAAATTCCCATAAGTAATACAAGCAATATCCCCCATAGAGCCATTATCCCCTCGTTTTAGTAAAACATAAGACGACAACTTAAACATCGTATCCTTTGATGATAAATATTCAAGCAACTCACTTCTTTGCCCTTTAAATTCCACTTCTGAAACCAATTTTCTAGAATACAACTCAAACATCGCTTTTACAACCAAAACAGTCACGCTTCCACTCGAACCAATCCCGTATTTTTTACCATTTTTTTCCATTTTCCCAGTAATTCTCAATTTAAATGGCTGTGTATCAATCCCTTTATTCTCCAAATATTCATTTACAACAACCACCGTTTCCTGAATCAACGAATAATTTTTATCATACTCCAACGAAACTGAATAATCAAACATATCAGAAAAAATTTCATATTTTTTAAAATCATTTTTCTCTTTACTTTTATCTGCCTTTTCTATTTTTTCATCATTTCTATCTTCATTTTCTCCAAGAAAACTTATCTCTGCATTCATAAAAATATCAATATTTTTAATTATCGCACTTTGTCCAGGCGTCAAAACCGAATATTCTCCAGCAATATATAGCTTTCCACCAGTTTTTACATTTATTTTTTCTCGCATTTTTCCTCACTATTTCTCTTCCAAAACTTCTATCTCAAAAAATCAATTTATAAAATAAAAAAAATCTCTCATAATCAAATATTTTCTTAATTTTTTACACTTTCAAAAAATCTCAATTATCCAAGTTCTACAACTCTAGAAGCTATCACTCTATATTTTTTTTCAAAAATTTCCTTCAATCTATCCAAATCCTTTTCCAAACACAAAACTTTCACATTAGGCCCTGCATCCATTGTAAAATAACATTTTTCACCATTTTTTCGCAATTTTCTCACAAAATTCATTGCTTCATGCGATTTGTCAGACAAATATGAAAATGAAGGTGTCGCTGTAAGTGGTATTTCATGCATTCTCAAGGCATTCTCTTCTGTTAATTTCCCAACTTTCTCAAAGTCATTTTCTGCCAAATATTTTTTCATCTCAACAAAATCAATTTCTGACTGTTTTACCCAATTTTCAAAAGTTTTTGACGTTTTTGTACAAATTTCCATCCCTTTTCTGCTTGAAATTACCTTTTTTGCATCATTTAAAACTAGCATTATCATTCCAAATTTCAAGTTTGTTTTCACTTTGTAAACTTCTCCAGTATCTTTATCCCACGCAGTTACTGGTCCAAAAAAACTTCTACAAGAAGACCCCGAAGCAAATTTAGAAATTTGTGCCAATTCATTTCGACTTAAATTCTTTTCAAATAGTTCATTACATGCCATTATTGCTGCAGAAAGTCCGCTTGAGCTAGAAGATAATCCCGCTTCAGTCGGCATACTATTCGTAGTATCAACTTTCACTCTCTCACTTCTATCTCCTCTAAATAAATCAATAACTTTCCCAATTTTCTGTCTTTGTTCCCTATCTTGCAACTCTCCATTAATATAAATCAAATCCGTCACTTCGCCAGTTTTCTCAATCGCCTCTTCATCCGAAATAAAACTAATTTCAGTTTCAGTATACATATCTTTCAAAGTCAATGAAATACTACTTGTTGCAGGAATCATCTTCTCTGCATCTTTTTTACCCCAATATTTTATAATCGCAATATTCGCATACGATTTCACTTTTTTTATATTTTTCTCTAAATTCTTTCTATCCATATATTCGCAGCTCCTTTTGAACTTAATTTTTCCCCAATTATTCTTGCTTTTTCCTCATTTTCCACCAAAGCAATTATACAACCGCCTAATCCTCCACCAGATATTTTAGCACCCAAAGCACTATTTTTTAAAGCTTCCTCCACTAAAATATCCGATTTTTCTATCGTCAAATTTAATTTTTTCAATTCCAAATTAGCCTGATTCATAATTTCTCCAATTTTTTCCAATGATTTTTCTCGGATAGCAATTTCCATTTTTTCAGTCAATTCACCCAAATTTTTTAACATTGGTTGAGCTTTATCCCCCATTTCTCTTACATTTTCCACAGCTTCTCGTGTATTTCCATGAACTCCAGTATCTGCTACAACCAAATATGCCCCCAAATTCAAATCAATATAGCTAAATCCTTTATTTTTTATAAATTTCAAGGCTTTATCACTCAAACAAGTCTTCGCATCTAATCCACTTGGATTCATATGAGCCACTGTTTCTGCCTCTTGCACCATTTTTTCCAGAATTTTATCATCTAGATTTTTACCAAAATAATCAAAAACTGCCCTTATCGCCGCAATACTAACAGCTGCCGAAGATCCCATTCCCCTTTTTGTTGGAATTTCAGATTCTATCAAATATTTTATTTTAGCATTCTCTTTTTTTAAATATTTCAAAGCTGTATAAATCGCAGTCGAAAGCGTATCTTCAGGATTATAGAAATATTTACTCTTTGCTTCCATTATCCGACATTTTACCAAAATATCTTTCAAAGGTATCGCAATAGCTGGATAGCCATAAACAACCGAATGCTCTCCTATCAAAATAATCTTACTATGAGCCTCTCCGCTTCCTATTTTTCCTTTTCTCACTAACTTCTTCTCATTCATTTTTTCACAACCTTATATTTTCAAAAAAAACTGCCTTACAAGTACATCTAATTTATATAAATCAAAATTTTAACTTATAAGACAGCTCCTTTATATTAAATTTATTTTACTTTAACAATTTTTTTCTTCCCAGCTCTCACAATCATTCCACTTTCAAGAACAACTGTAGCTTTCACATCTTTTATTGGCTCATCGTTTATTTTGAATCCACCTTGTTGAATTAATCTTCTAGCTTCACTTGTTGTTTTCATTAATCCTGTTTCTTTTACTAATAAATCAATGATTCCAACTTCTTTATATTCCAATTCAACTTCAGGCAAGTCAACATTTAAGTTTCTCTTACTGAATACATTTTCAAACCAATCTCTCGCTTCTTTAGCAGCTTCTTCACCGTAGTAAATTTTTACAACTTCTGCTCCCAATTGTTTTTTAGCTTCCATCGGATGTAAACTTCCATCTGCGATTTGTGCTTTAATTTCTTCAATTTTTTCAAAAGGAACATCAGTTATCATTGTGTAATAGTTTTCCATCAATTCATCTGAAATTGACATAACTTTACCAAACATATCGTTTGGCGTATCTTTTACACCAATGTAGTTTCCTAATGATTTCGACATTTTTTCCACTCCATCAAGTCCAACCAAAATCGGCATTATCATACAAATTTGTTGCTCTTGACCAAAGTTTTTCTGTAAATCTCTTCCTCTTAACAAATTGAATTTTTGTTCAGTCGCACCTAATTCCACATCAGCGTGTAATTCTACTGAATCATAACCTTGTAAAATTGGATACATAAACTCAATCAATGAAACTGGTTTATTTTCAGATAATCTTTTTGAAAAATCTTCTCTCGAAATCATTTGTGAAACTGTAAATTGTGACAACAAATTCAACGCATCTGATAACGATAATTTTTCTAGCCAGTCAGCATTGTAAACAACATTAATTTTATCTAAATCCAAAATTAATTTTACTTGATCCAAATATGTTTTAATATTTTCCATAACTTGTTCTTCTGACAACATTTTTCTAGTTTCAGATTTTCCAGTTGGATCTCCAATTCTTCCAGTGAAAGTCCCAATCAAGAAAAACACATCATGTCCCAAATCTTGAAACTGTTTCAATTTTCTCAAAGGTACCGCATGTCCCAAGTGCAAATCAGACCCAGTCGGATCAATCCCCAATTTTACTCTTAATGGAGTATTTGTTGAAATTGATTTTTCCAACTTTTTCTTAAATTCATTTTCATTAATTATTTCATCGCACCCACGACTTAAAATATTAAATTGTCTTTCTACTTCTTGTTTAATTTCTAATTCTGTCATTTTTTTATTTTTTCTCCTTCTTCTTTTTTATTTTATTAATGAGCTACATATTTCATAAAGAAATAAACTATCGGTAACACGAACAATGCACTATCGAATCTATCTAAAAATCCTCCGTGTCCAAGCAATAAATTTCCTGAATCCTTTATTCCAAATTCTCTTTTTATCTTAGATTCCACTAAATCTCCCAATTCAGCAAAAACACCTATCGCCAAAGCCAATAAAAATGCTTCCCACGCCTTTAATCCAATTGATTGATACGTTTCAGGACTACAAGCCTTTGAAATTATCGAAAATTTACATATAACATTTGCTATTGCTAAATATAATTTATCAAAAATCAAAATCACTCCAAAAACTCCTAAAACACCAAAAATCGCACCTTCTATAGACTTATTCGGACTTATTTTTGGAGCCAATCTTCTTTTGAAAATTTTACCTCCAAGTGTTTTTCCACCAATAAACGCCGCACTATCACAAGTCCAAATTAATATAAATGTCATCGTTACAAGCACTCTTCCATTAGGAAATTCATACTTCAACAATAATATGTATGAAAATAAATATGCAACATATATTATTCCAAACATCGTATACGAAATTTCTGCCATTGCATTTTCTATCTTCACCTTAAATATTTGACGAAGTGAAAGCAAAATTATTGCAAAAACAATAAATCCACCCATATCAAAATTTATTTGTTTAAAAAATTCAAATTTAAAATATGAAAATATATTTTTTGAATTTTGTTGAAAATATATCGCCAAAGGTAGAAATAATCCTAATCCGAGTCCTATCCGACTGGCAACCTCAAATCCCTTATCTTTTAGCATTTTATAAAACTCATGCAATGATACACCAATTATCGCAAGAGTAAATACTAAAAACATCACATTCCCTTTTAAAAATATCCACAATAAAAAAGGGACAAATAGAACAATAATAAATAGTCTACTTAGCATTCAGTCCTCCATATCTTCTATCTCTTTTATTAAAAGATAATATTGCTTTTTCTAGTTCTTTTTCATCAAAATCAGGCCAATACGTATCTGTTATATAAAATTCTGAATACGCAATTTCCCACAATAAAAAATTACTAATTCTAAATTCACCACTTGTTCGTATTACAAGCTCTGGATCTGGAATTTCTGGTCGATACATATATTTCGAAAATTCTTCTTCTGTAATTTTAAAATTCTCAGCTTTTTCTTCTACAAAACCACCATTTTCAGCAACTTGATTTTGCTCCAAAAATTTTTTCTCCAAAACTTTATTCACAGCGTCTACTATCTCTCTTCTACCCCCATAATTAAACGCTATATTAAACACTATATTCTCACAATCCGACAAATAATTCTCTGTTTCTTCTATTTTTTTCAACAATTTTTCAGAAATATTTTCTTTAGCACCAGTTACTAGTAGCTTCACACCTTGTTTTTTTAACTCTTTTTTCTTATTATCCAAATATCGTGAAAATAAGTTCATCAATCCTTCTACTTCCATTTTTGGTCGCTTCCAATTTTCAGTAGAAAACGCATAAACAGTCAAATATTTAACACCTATTTTCCCACAACATTCCAATATATTTTCCAAAGCATTTGCACCAGCTCTATGCCCTTCCAATCGAATCTTGCCTTTTTCCTTAGCCCAACGGCCATTACCATCCATTATTATTGCAATATGTTTTGGTATCACAATATTTTCCATATTTTTCCCCTTTACAAAAAGTCTTAGTTCATTATACCAGTCTAATTGCTATTTTTCAAGTATTTTTGATACCATTTTATCCGCAGGATTAATTATTTTAATATTTGTTCTCTTTCGAATTTCATCAATGATATACGGAAAATGTGTACACCCTAAAACAATCGCCTCTACATTCAATGTTTCCAAATATTTTACCAATCCATCAAAATTGAATTTCTGTGATATTTTCTCTGGCAAAATTCCCTTTTCAATCTCCTTCACAACCTCTAAAAATGTCAATCCCACAACATTAATTTCTGGATTACTTTTAAAAAATACATTTTCTATCCCAGATAATCCCTGTGCATTTGCTGAAATTACAGCTATTTTCCTATATTCTTTAGCCAGCTCAAAATAAATTTGCAATGGCGTAATAATTTTTACACCTCTCTCTCGAGAAATTTTCTCAAAATCCACTACCCCACTTAAAGAATTACAATAAACAAACAAAATGTCAGAATCATTTTTTTTCATAAAATCTATTTTTTCATTAATTACTTTTTCTTTAAAATCATTTGTCGACGTCTGAAAAATTGTCTGTTCAATCGGATTTTCAGAAATTGGAAAAGAAATTAAATCTAAAAATTCATTTTCCTTCAACATATCTTCTCCCATTTCTGTATCTATCGGCGTCCCAGCCATCACTGCTATTTTCAAAATTTTTTCCTCCTTATAAAACAAAAAAACAAGTCTCATTTTCATAATGACTTGAATTTTTGCCTCTTGTTATTCAATTATTTTTCAAAATTTCAATTTTAATCTTAAAATTTCATATTTATTGATTTCTTATTCCTACTGAATTTCTCACAACTAAAGTCACGAGGGTATTCTAGTATAATTAACAAAACCAATATTTACAATTATTTATTTTCATCTTTTGGAATATGACAAGTAGTTTTTGTACCACAACTACAACAATCTGTTCCACAAAAATTTTTATTTTTTTTGTAATCTTTATAAATTTTTCTGAAAACTAAATACACAATCAATGCTGCAATCAATCCTACAACTATTGTTTTCATCTAAATCACCTTCTAGTTCATTTTTTATTTTACAATTTATTTATCTACATAAAAAGCCTTGCTACATTAAAGAATATTGTAGAAACTACATATGGTAAAATTGATAACATAGCCACTTGCATTCCTAACATTTTCCATCCAAATTCTTGTTTCAAAGCTCCCATCGCAACTGCACATGGAATTACTAAAAGCACATACAACATAAATGAATATGCTCTAATTGGTCCATATTTATCGTTCCACAAAGCTCTTATCGATGGAATGATATTTCCACCTGCATCACTATCCAATGTTTCTTCATCTGACATTGTCAATGTATCAATCTTAAATTTCGCAATATTTCCAACTGATTTAAACGATTTTACCATAGCATCTTTTAATCCTACTGCTTGATCTTTTAAATCACTACCAATATTGTATTCAACTTTTTCATCTTCATCTGCTTTTGTCAACAATATTTGTCCTAAGAATCCAACTACTGTTTCTTTTGCAATTATACTTGGAACTATTGAAGCTACAGGTTCCCATCTATCTCCAAATCCAGTTGGTTTAAATACAGGCTGAACAATTTTCGCAGCTTGTCCCAAATATGATGTTTCAGGATTATTATTATTTGGAAAATATGTAAAGAACCAAATAATTAACAATATTCCCAATACAATTGTTGTTGCTCTTTTAATATAAGCCATTGTTTTATTTTTCATACTATTCCATACAACTTTAAGACTCGGCATTCTGTAAGGCGGCAATTCTATCAACAATTCTGTATTATTTCCTTTGAAATAATCAAATCTTTTTAAAATAAATGCCATTAATAGTGCCATAAACACACCAATTACATAAATAGAAACAACTACAAGTGCTGCATTTTTACTAAAAAACGCTACCGCTAATAACGAATACACTGGCAATCTAGCTCCACAAGACATAAACGTCGCAATAATCCCTGTCAATCTTCTAGTTTTTTCATCTTCCAATGTTCTTGTTGCATAAATCGCAGGAACTGTACATCCAAATCCAACTAACATAGGAATAAATGCTTTTCCAGAAAGACCAACTTTTGTCATCATTTTATTCAAAATAAATGCAACTCTCGCCATATATCCACTTTCTTCCAAAATTGCCATGAAAAAGTAGATAAAAAACATTAATGGAACGAATGTCAACACAGAACCTACTCCAGCTAAAACACCATCAAGCACGAAACTACGTAACCAATCAGGCACCCCTTCAATCGCATGTCCCACATATTTTATTACAAAATCACTAAAAAATCCGTCAATCCAATCTATATAAGGCGAACTTCCATCAAATATTATAACAAACATCGCATAAACTATACATAAAAATACAATTCCACCACCGAATTTATTCAATAAAACTTTATCGATTTTATCTGTTAAAGCAAATTTATTTTTTGAACTTCTTTTTAAATTCATTGATGTTATACCTTTTACAGTCGCATATCTAGCTTGAGAAATCACATCTGCTGAATCTATCCCGTATCTTTTTTTTAGATTTTCTCGCTCTTCTTTCGCTAAATCACTAATATCTACACCATATTTTGTTTTCAAATTAGCAAATAAATTCATATCATTTTCCAAACTTTTTATTGCTAACCAATCCAAAGAATATTTTTTCAAAATTTCTTTATTTTTAAGTTTTGATAATTTTTCTTTCACACTATCTATTTCTTTTTCAATATTGTTATCAAAACTTAATTTATAAGAAATTTGTTTTTGTGTCTGATTTCTTTTAAATGCTTCGACAGCTTCCTTCATCAATTCATCAATTCCAGCACCATTTCTACCACTCGTAAAAATTGTTTTCATTCCTAATTGCTTTTCAAGAGTTTCTAAATTCAATTTATAATCTAATTTTTTAAATTCATCCTCGAAATTCAACGCCATTACCATAGGTTTTCCCATTTCTTTCAATAAAGCCGTTAAATATAAATTTCTTTCTAAAGAAGTTGAATCTACAACGTTTATAATAACATCTACATCTTCTTCTAATATGAAATTTCTTGAAATTCTTTCTTCTGGCGTTCCAATAGACAAATTATATATTCCCGGCAAATCGATTAATTTAACATCTTCATTGCCAACCTTAAAAAAAACTTCTTTTTTCTCAATCGTAACTCCAGGCCAGTTCCCCATCTTCAAACTAGCATTAGAAATCTTGTTTATCAAAGCTGTCTTCCCGACATTTGGATTTCCAACAAATGCGATATTTATCATTATCCAATCACCTCAATATTAAGTTTTTGTGCTAAATTATGACTAAGAACAATTTTAGTTTCCAATGTTTTCAACAAAAAATTTCCATTTGCAACATTTTCAAGTATAAATTCATCACCGTTACATAATCCCAAACTCAACAATCTAATCGCTAAAGTTTTTCCATCTATACTCTTTAACAAAAATCTTCTTCCTTTTCTTCCTTCTGTCAATCTCATAAATTCCACCTTCTTTTTTTTCATTTTTTATTTCATTCTCAAAATATTTAATCCCAACGATAATAATGTTTTAATATCAAAGCAATTTTACTCCTATTTTCAAAATAAATCAAGTCTTTTTTAAAATTTTTTTTATTTTTTTAAATTATTTTCAAAATTTCAATTTATAATCTTTACATTTTTAAAATAATTACTTTTAAGAAACCAATAAAACTAATGTTCTTTTACAAAATTTTTCTATAAGTTTTTATCTTTATAAAAATAAAATTACTAAATATATGTTTTTGTTTTATCTATTTTTCACTAATCTAAAAATCTCATTTTGTATTATAAAAAAGAATTTTTTTCTAAAAATAGTTGAAAAGGTTCATTTTTTATGATACATTTTACTTAGTATTCTGTAATTTATATTGACTAAAAATGTCTCATTCTTTTAGACTATTAATAATATTTATTTTTAAAACGAATTTATATTATTTTTATTGAATTCTATATAAAATAACATATATATAGTTCATACATGAGACTAGTACTAATATTGAAAGGAGTTTTTATGAAAATCGGAATTGTAGTTGGGCGTTTTTTGCCTTTGCATTTGGGACACGTTAATTTAATTCAGAGAGCGAGCGGAATTGTTGATAAACTTTATGTTGTAGTATCTTATTCAGACGATAAAGATTTGGAGACTTTTTCAAATTCTCGTTTTATCAAAGAAATCACACCAAAAGATAGACTTAGATTTATAAAGCAAACTTTTAAAAATCAAAAAAATATTCATTCATTTTTATTTGATGAAAGTAGTTGCCCTCCATTCCCAGAAGGTTGGGAACAATGGTCTTCTCTTTTAAAAAAAGAAATTGAAGTGAGAGAACCTGATGTAATTTGGGAGGATGAAATACTTTTTATTAGTAACAGACACGAAGATAAAGACTATAACTTAAAATATTTTGGTTCACAGACAAAATCAATTGACCCAGAATATCTTGAATACAATGTTAATTCAATTGAAATCCGTAAGAATCCAAGTAAATACTGGAATTTTTTACCACGTGAAGTGAGAGAGCATTTAATCCCACTAATCACAATTTGTGGTGGAGAAAGTAGCGGAAAAAGTGTTATGGTCGATAAACTGGCTAATGTATTTAATACATCATCTGCTTGGGAATACGGTCGTGAATACGTTTTTGAAAAATTAGGAGGCGACGAAGATTCTCTACAATATTCTGATTATGAAAAAATTGTTTTCGGACATCAAACAAACGTACTTTACGCCGCTAGAAATGCGAATAAATTTGCATTAATCGACACAGACTATATTGCCACACTAGCATTTTGCTTAACATACGAAAAACGTGACAACCCAATCGTTAGAGAATTTGTAAACAATTATCGTTTTGACTTAACAATTCTCCTAGAAAATAATGTAAAATGGGTAAGTGATGGACTAAGATCTATTGGACAAGAAGAAAGACGTATGAATTTCCAGAATTTATTAAAAAAATTATATGCTGAATACAATATTCCATACATAACTGTCGCATCAAATAACTATGAAAAACGATATTTAGCATGTAAAGCTATTATCAAAGCATATTTGGATGGTGCTGACAATTCTGAATTACAAAAAATTTCAGACAGTTTTAACTAAATTATTTCATTTATAAAAATAAAAAGTCTTCTTTGAATTTTATCTAAGAAGACTTTTTTATAAAATACGTATATTTTTATTCTGTTACATCATATTCAAATTGATGTTCAGAAAAGATTCTTTCCATTTCATTTTTAAATGATGGTGACCCTACCATGTTATATTCTTTATCAGTAAATCTCTTACAAACAGCTGCATAATATAATTCATGAACTTTTGTATTCCCTTGATTCACATCTTTTAAACCTTGACCTGCAAGAGCTAAACTTATGTCTCTTTGTCTCTTTTTATTTTCAGCCAATGTTTCTCCCATTTTTTTACCATCTTTTATATAACCTTCTTCCATTTTTAACGAACCAATTATAGCACATAACGGAATATCATTTCCAGGCTGATTGTAAAAATTCATCCACTCCTCTTCACTCATAAGTAAAACTCCTCTCGAGTCTTTAGAAGCCATAGCCATGCTTAATGTAGATAACATCAACACAACTAATAAAACAATTTTTTTCATACTTACTCCTTACTTCACAATACCCATTCTAAATTACATCTTTTGCAATAATGAAATTTCAAAATTTATTGTGATTTATTTATATTAAGTTAATTTAGAAACAGGTATATTTATTTCCTTCTCTTAACTCACATGAATTATAACGTTATTCTTTTAAATAGTCAATATCATAAAATAAAAAAACCAAAAATATTTTATTATAAAAAAATGGCGCACCTAGCAGGAGTCGAACCCACAACCTTCTGATCCGTAGTCAGACGCTCTATCCAGTTGAGCTATAGATGCACACAAATTA
This sequence comes from Leptotrichia sp. oral taxon 221, assembly GCF_018128245.1. NCBI lineage: Bacteria > Fusobacteriati > Fusobacteriota > Fusobacteriia > Fusobacteriales > Leptotrichiaceae > Leptotrichia > Leptotrichia sp. oral taxon 221. The sequence goes on along the minus strand of NZ_CP072378.1, from coordinate 482,236 downwards.
TTTACTTCTTTATTAAATTAAAAAAACTTACTTGTAAAAAAAAATGGCGGAGAAGGAGGGATTTGAACCCTCGATCCAAGTTTTAGCTCGGATACTCCCTTAGCAGGGGAGCGCATTCGGCCTCTCTGCCACTTCTCCAAAATATATCAATTTTCAATGGCGGGTGAACTGGGATTCGAACCCAGACATCTTGCGATTTCGCCGGTTTTCAAGACCGGTCCCTTAGCCGTTCGGACATCCACCCATCACTTGATTATTATACTATTTTTTTTTATATCTGTCAAGATTTTTTTTAAATAATTTTACTATATTTTGAATATTTTTAAATTTATTTAAAGACAAACCCACTCTAATATTGATAAAGAGCGGGTTTAATAGTCTTTTATTATGTTTTTTATTCAAAAATTTTTAAAATCTTGAACTTATTTCAATTAATTATAATTTAAATAATAAATCTTTATATGTTGGTAATGGCCAAATTGATGAGTCCACTACTTTTTCTAAATTATCACAAGGAACTCTTAATTTTTCAAGTCCTGTATTTAATTCTTCTCGAGCTAAATCAGTTTGTTTTGTAACATCTTCTTCATTTTTTACAAGTTCAACTTTTTCAGCTAATGATTTTGTTTCTTTTCTAATTTCAGAAATATTAGATAATACATCTTTTAATAATTCTTCTTGTTCTTTTACGAATTCTTCACCATATTTAGCATTTTTTTCAATATGAGTAGCTAATAAGTCTGCATATTTAATTCCTGCTGGTAAAATTAATTTGTTTACCATGTCAATTAAAGTTTTTGCTTCGATTGACAATTGAGTTATGTATCTTTCAGCGTAAGCATTGTAACGAGCTGCTAATTCTATTTTAGAATACATTCCAATTTCTTCAGCTAATTCTAAAATTTCTGGATCTAACATTTTTCTCAATGCAATATTTGATGAAGTATCGTTTGATAATCCTCTTCTTTTAGCTTCTTCAATCCATTCTTCACTGTATCCATTACCATTGAAAATAATTCTTGAGTGATTTTTATAAGCATTTGTAATGATTTCTTGTACAGTTTCATCTATATTTGTTGAATTTTCTAATTTATCTGCATATTCAGATAATACTTTTCCAACCATTGCGTTAATTGCTGCTGCTGAACTTGCTGGTGTTGAACTTGATCCAGGCATTCTGAATTCAAATTTATTTCCAGTAAATGCAAATGGTGATGTTCTGTTTCTATCTCCTGCATCCATGCTTAATGTTGGTAAAACGTCAACTGATAAATTCAATTGTGATGCTTCAGCAACTGGAGAATTTTTACCTAATGCAATATTTTCTAAGATTGTAGTCAATTCATCTCCTAAGAAGATTGAAATTATTGCTGGAGGTGCTTCGTGTCCACCTAATCTGTGATCGTTTGTAGCTGTAGCTGTAGCTGTTCTTAACATTGGATAATATCTGTCTACTGCTTCGATTACTGCTGAAACGAAAACTAAAAATTGTGTGTTTGTTTTAGGATCTTTTCCTGGACTAAATAAGTTTATTCCATCATCTGTTCCTAATGACCAGTTGTTATGTTTTCCTGATCCGTTTACTCCTGCAAATGGTTTTTCATGTAATAATGCTACTAAACCATGTTTTAAAGCAATTTTTTCGATTGTTTCCATTATAATTTGGTTTTGATCTGATGCCAAGTTTGCAATTGAGAATAATGGAGCTACTTCAAATTGGTTAGGTGCTACTTCATTATGTCTTGTTTTTGAAGGAATTCCTAATTTCCATAATTCTACATCTACATCACTCATAAAGTTAATTACTTTATCTTTAATTTTACCAAAATAGTGATCGCTTAATTCTTGACCTTTTGGTGCAGGTGCTCCTACTAATGTTCTTCCTGTTAATAATAAGTCGTCTCTTTTTTCAAACATTTCTTTGCTTACTAAGAAGTATTCTTGTTCTACTCCTAAAGTATTGAAAACGTGTTTAGAAGTTGTATTTCCTAAACCTTTTAACACTCTTAATGCTTGTTGATGTACATATTTCATCGTTCTTAACAAAGGTACTTTTTTATCTAAAGCTAATCCAGTGAACGAAATAAATGCTGTTGGAATATATAATGTTACTCCATTTTTATTTTCTCTTATAAAAGGATATGAACTTGTATCCCAAATTGTGTAACCTCTTGCTTCAAATGTACTTCTAACTCCACCATTTGGGAATGATGATGCATCTGGTTCACCTTTAATTAAGCTACTTCCAGAAAATTTGTAAATAATATCTTTATCTCCTGTTGGTTCCAAGAATGAATCATGTTTTTCAGCTGTTAGGTCTGTTAACGGTTGAAACCAGTGACAGTAGTGAGTTGCTCCTCTTTTTGTTGCCCAGTCTTTTATTGCATTTGCAATAACTTCAGCTGATGCTTTTGATAATTCAGTTTGTCCTAATTGAGATGCTTGAAATTCTTTAAAAACCTCTTTTGGAACTCTTTTTTTTAAGTTACTTTCCGTGAATACGTTTTCTCCAAAAACTTTCATCGCGTTTTCCATAAAAATACCTCTTTCTTATTTTTAAATTCTAATTTTAGATTTGTTTTTTATTTTCAAATCAAAATTTCTACCAATGACTTATTATATAATGAAGTAAATTCAATGTCAAATTTATTTTTATTATGACTTGTCTTATGTAAAATTCCCAAAACGTCGATTTTTAAAGGATTAGTTTTATATATCTAAAAAAATACTTTGATAAACAAAATTAATTTTTATTTGCAAATTTTTTTACATATATGTATAATGCTAGGTATATAAGTATCGAAATAAGAAATTGGAGGTAAAAACGTGGAAAAACTTCATAATGTTAAAGACGCAAAACGTGAATTAAACCAAAATTCACTGTATGAACCCTACTTTGAAAAAGATAACTGTGGTATGGGATTCATTGCAAACATTGAAAATAAAAAATCAAACAAAATTATAAAAGATGGAATTAAAATTTTAGCCGGATTAGAACACAGAGGAGCCGAAGGTTATGACTCAGAAACAGGTGATGGTGCTGGATTATTATTTGAAATTCCTCATGCATTCTTTAAAGATATAATTTCTGACTTACCTGAAGCTGGAGATTATGGTGTTGCAAATGTTTTCTTGCCAACTATTGAAAGTGAGTTAAACGAAATAAAATCTATTGTTGAAAATACTGTTAAAAATTCTAAAGATGAGTTTTTAACTTGGAGAGAAGTTCCTATTAAAGCTGATGCGGTAGGAGTTCAAGCACAATCTACTCTTCCAAATATTTTTCAATTTTTTGTAAAAAGAGTAAATTCTAGTAAAGAAGACTTTGAAAAAAATCTTTACATTTTAAGAAGAAAAATTGAAAAAGCTGTTGCTGCAGCAAACACTGATAGCCAAGATAAATTTTATATTACAAAATTATCTTCTAAATCAATCGTTTACAAAGGACTTGTAAAACCTGATCAAATAGAAAAATTCTATATTGATTTACAATCTGATAAATTAGTAAGTTCGTATTGTTTAGTACACCAAAGATTCAGTACTAACACTTTTCCTGCTTGGAAATTGGCACATCCTTTCAGATTTTTAGCACATAATGGTGAAATTAATACTGTTAAAGGGAATGTAAACTGGATGAAAGCTAGAGAAATTGCATTAGCGTCTCCGAATTACGAAGATATTAAAGAATTATTCCCAATAAATGATGAAGATTGGTCAGATTCAGCTAATCTTGATGCAGTGATTGAATTGCTTGTATTTTCTGGAAAAACTTTGATGGAAGCGATTTCAATTTTAGTTCCTGCGGCTTGGGAGAAGGATCATACTAAATCTGAAGATCTAAAAGCATTTTATGACTATTATTCAGGATTAATGGAAGCTTGGGATGGACCTGCGGCTATGATTATGACTGATTCCAGATATTTGGTTGCAAAACTTGATAGAAACGGGCTTAGACCGCTTAGATATATTTTGACTGATGACAATCAAATGCTTGTCGGTTCTGAAGTTGGAACTTTACCAATAAAACCTGAAAATATTGTTCAAAGTGGAAGAGTTAAACCTGGAAAAGTTTTTGTAATTGATCTAGAAAAGAAAAAATTGTATAGCGATGATGAAGTTACTGAAAAAGTCTTGAACGGAACAGACTTCAAAAAATTAATTAAAGATAAGAAAAATGTAAATGATTTAATGAAAGAAGCTAATTTTGATTACAATAGAACTAGCGATTTAGATGACATTTACAACAAATTAAAATTATTTAGCTATTCAAGGGAAGATTTGCACATCTTGATTTCAAGAATGGCTATAACTGGACAAGAACCACTTGGTTCAATGGGAAATGACGCAGCACTTGCTATTTTTGCCGAAAAGCCAAAATTGCTTTACAGCTACTTTAAACAATTGTTTGCGCAAGTAACAAATCCTCCAATTGACCCAATTAGAGAAAATTTTGTTATGTCGCTTAGAACACAGCTTTACAGAAAAGCAAATATTTTAGAAGAAATTCCTGAAGCTGGAGAAACTGTAGTTTTGGATTCTCCAATTATGGACAACAAAACTATGGAATTTTTGAAAAATTATGAAAGAAATGGGAAAAAACCTGCTATTTTAGATATAACTTTCAAACCAACTGAAAACTTAGAAGAAAGACTGGATAAAATATTTAAACTTGCTGAAGATGCAATTGATAATGGAGTAAAATCTATTATTTTATCTGATAGAAATGCTGATACTGAAAATGTGGCAATTCCAGCTTTACTTGCTGTTGCTGGACTTCATCACTACTTAATTAGAAATAAAAAAAGAAATGAAATTGATATTTTAGTGGAAACTGGGGAAGCTAGAGAAATTATGCATTTTGCATTGCTGATCGGATACGGTGCAACTGCAATAAACCCTTATTTGGCACTTGATTCAATTGAATATATGGTAAAAAATAAACTTTACTTGAATGCTGATGAATCTGAAATAAAAGATTTGCAATACAACTATTTGAAAGCTCAGAAAAAATCAATTTTGAAAACTATGTCAAAAATGGGAATTTCAACTGTTGACAGTTATAGAGGAGCACAAATTTTTGAAGCTGTTGGATTATCAACTGAATTAGTTAAAAAATATTTCACAGGAACTGTTTCTAGAATCGAAGGACTTACAATTAAAACATTGGAAGATGAAGTTCTAAATAACTTTGATGATGCAATTGATTCAATTAATCTTGGTGCTGAAACACTTTATGTGGATGGAGAATATTCTTGGATGAAGGAGGGAACAAATAGAATCTTGACTCCTGATGCGATTGCAAAAATTCAAGATGCAGCAAATAGAGATGATTATAACACTTATAAGGAATTTGCAAAAATTGTAAACGACCAAAGTCAGCATTTGCTTACAATAAGAGGAATGCTAAAATTCCATTCTGACAGAAAACCTATTTCAATTGATGAAGTTGAACCTGTTGAAGCAATTATGAAAAGATTTGTTACTGGAGCTATGTCATTTGGTTCAATTTCAAAAGAAGCTCACGAAGCGATTGCAAGAGCATTAAATACGATTGGTGGTCGTTCTAATTCTGGAGAAGGAGGAGAAAATCCTGAAAGATTTTTAGACAACAGAAGAAGTGCTACAAAACAAATTGCATCTGGAAGATTTGGAGTTACAACCGATTACTTGGTAAATGCCGATGAGTTACAAATTAAGATGGCTCAAGGGGCAAAACCTGGAGAAGGTGGACAATTACCTGGATTTAAAGTAAATAAAGAAATTGGTGCTACTCGTCATACAACACCTGGAATTAGCTTGATTTCACCACCACCACACCACGATATTTATTCAATCGAAGATTTGGCACAATTAATTTTTGACTTGAAAAATGTAAATGAAAAAGCTAGAATTAGTGTTAAATTGGTGTCTGAAGCTGGAGTTGGAGTCGTTGCTTCTGGAGTTGCTAAAGCAAAATCTGAAATGATCTTAATTTCTGGACATGACGGAGGAACTGGAGCATCACCACTATCTTCAATTAAACATGCTGGATTACCTTGGGAATTAGGACTTTCTGAAGCTCACCAAATTTTAAAGGAACATAAATTGAGAAGTAGAGTTACTCTTCAAGTTGATGGAAAATTAAAAACAGGTAGAGATTTAGTAATTGGAGCGATTTTAGGAGCTGAAGAATTTGGATTTGCAACAATGCCGCTTGTAATTTTAGGATGTATTATGATGAGAAAATGTCATACAAATATGTGTCCAGTTGGAGTTGCAACTCAATCTGAAGAACTTCGTAAGAAATTTACTGGACAATATGAAAATATTATTAGATACTTTAGATTTATCTCACAAGAAGCAAGAGAAATTATGGCTGAACTTGGAGTTACAAAACTTGATGAATTAATTGGAAAAGCTGATGAATTCTTGGAAGTTTCTAAAACTTCAAAATTAGAAAAAGTTAAAAATGTAGACTTAGGAAAAATTCTTTACACTAACAAGAATATCGACAGTCCAAATGTAAAAACTCAAAATCAAGACTTCAAAATGGAAAATATCATCGATAGAAAATTAATTAAACTTGCTAAAGCTACTTTTGAAAGCGATAAAAATAATGTTCAAAAAACTGTAATTAATGAAAAAATTGAAAACTTTGATAGAAGTTTTGGAGCGATGTTAAGTGGAGAAGTTGCTAGAACATTTGGTGGATATAAACTTGAAGATGATACAATTACACTAAACTTGGAAGGAATCGGTGGACAAAGTTTTGGTGTGTTTGGAGCAAAAGGAATTACATATAATTTGACTGGACAATCAAACGATTATATTGGAAAAGGATTATTCGGTGCAAAAATTATTATTAAAAAACCTGAAGTTTCTAAATACGAAGCAGATGAAAATATAATTGGAGGAAATGCCATTTTATACGGTGCAATCAGAGGAGAAGCTTATTTAAACGGAGTTGTTGGAGAAAGATTCTGTGTTAGAAACTCTGGAGCGGTTGCTGTTGTAGAAGGTGTTGGAGATCACGGGTGTGAATACATGACTGGTGGACGTGCTGTTATTTTAGGAGAAACTGGTAAAAACTTTGCTGCTGGTATGAGTGGTGGAATTGCTTATGTTTATGATAAAAACAATACTTTTGAGCAAAACTTGAATAAAGAAATGGTTGAATTTGATGAACTTAACGAAGTTTATGAAAATGAAATAAAAACTTATGTGGAAAAACACTTTAATTATACAGGAAGTGTTGTTGCAAAAGAAATTTTAAACAATTGGGAAACTGAAAAACAAAACTTTAAAGTTATTATTGCACCTGAATTTAAAAAATTATTCGAAAGAGGTGAGGCTTAGAAATGGGAAAACTAGGTGGATTTTTAGAAATTGAAAGAGAAGAAAAAAAAATTAGGGAAATTTCTGACAGAATTAAAGATTTTAATGAAATTGATGTCCCTTTAAACGATGAATATATAAAAACACAAGCGGCTAGATGTATGGACTGCGGAGTACCTTTTTGCCACTGGGCCTGTCCTGTCGACAACCACTGTCCTGAATGGCAAGATTTAGTTTATAACGGTGAATGGAAAAAGGCTTTGGACTTGCTTTTGTCAACAAATCCATTTCCTGAATTTACTGGGCGAATTTGTCCAGCACTTTGTGAAGGAAGCTGTACTTTAGGAAAAAATGATAAACCTGTAACTACTAAAAATATTGAACTTGCTCTTATTGAAAAAGGTTGGGAAAATGGATGGGTAAAACCAAAAACTCCTAAAAAAAGATTTGATAAAAAAATTGCAGTAATTGGAAGTGGACCATCTGGACTTGCTGCTGCTCAAACTTTAAATAGATACGGTTATAATGTAACAGTTTATGAAAGAGATGAAAAACCAGGTGGACTTCTTGCTTTAGGAATTCCTGATTTCAAATTGGATAAAAAAATCATCGATAGAAGAGTTAAATTAATGGAAGATGAAGGTGTTAAATTTATTTACAATGTTGAAGCTGGAAAAGATATTTCTACTGAAGAATTAGAAAGCAAATATGATATTATTGTTATGGCTTGTGGTTCTAAACAAGGTAGAGATTTAAAAATAAAAGGAAGAGAAGCTAAAGGTGTTCATTTGGCTATGGAATTCTTAACTCAACAAAATAGAAAAGTTAGCAATGTTCCTTTATATGACGAAGAAATCAATGTAAAAGGTAAACATGTGCTTGTAATTGGTGGTGGAGATACTGGTTCTGACTGTGTTGGGACTTCTGTAAGACAAGGTGCTGCGAGTGTTAAGCAAATTGAAATTATGGACAGACCATCTGAAATAAGAACAAAAAAGAATCCTTGGCCGCAATATCCATTTATTTTAAAAACTTCTACTTCTCACAAGGAAGCAACTAGCATTTATGGTGAAGACCCAAGAGAATGGAATATTACTACAAAAGAATTTATTAAAGATGAAAATGGTAAATTAACAGGTGTAAAAATTGCTAAAGTTGAAAGTTTTAAAGATGAAAATGGTAGATTAGGATTTAAAGAAATCGAAGGTTCTGAAGAAATTATAAAAGTTGATTTTGTATTTTTAGCAATCGGATTCTTGCATCCTTACTTTGAAGGATTAATTGAAAATTCAAAAGTTCAAATTGATGGAAGAGGAAATGTTAGTGCAAATGTAATCGACCACCATACTTCTCAAGAAAAATATTTCGCTGCAGGAGATGTAAGACGAGGGCAATCATTAGTAGTTTGGGCTATTAGTGAAGGTAGAAATGCTGCTAAAGCTATTCATGAATATTTAAGAAAACAAACTGTTTAAAAGAAAAGCTAGGGTGTGTAAAAATTTTTGTGTAAACCTCTAAATAATATATGGTAAAATAACTATATAATATTTGGAGGTTTTTGTACGGTAAAAAAGAAATCTGTCTGTTTAAAATATAGTTATAGAAATATTTAATAATCTGAACAGAAAAAGTGAGAGTTGCTTATAAATAGAGGTTTTAAGTAAGGTGTGGAAAGAGTTGACAACATACTTTAAATATGATACAAAGATAAGAAAGCTGATATATACGACAAACCCGATAGAAAGCTTAAACAGACAATTAAGAAAGTATACAAAGACAAAATCACTTTATCCTACAGATGAAGCATTAATGAAATCGGTATACCTAAGCTTAAAGGAAGCAACAAAGAAATGGACTGGAAGGATACCAGGCTGGGGAGAAATATATTCTCAGTTAAGTATTTATTTTGAAGGAAGAATTTAAAAACAGGATGATAAAACTACCATCCTGTACCATATATTATATTTTGAGTTTACACAAAATTCTGGACTATCCCTTATTTTACTTATATTTTTTCAAACTTATTTTCATCTTCATAATATCTACTTGTACTTTTTCTTTTATCATTTTCAACATTAAGAAAATAGTAAATTCTTTTATCCTTATCATGCCAACAAATTTTTTTAACAGTTGCTTTTTTTTCAGGATATTTAATTAATTTAACTTTGTCACCTATATTAAATCGTGGACATTTTATTATTTCATAAAATTCCTTTCTTATTCTAATTACTTCTTGATTTTTACTTCCAAGCATTTTTATACCTACATAATCTATTTCTTCAGTTTTACATTCTAATATCGTTCCCCATAAAACTGACATTGGATAACCAAAATTTTTATTAAAATTTTCATATTTAAAAATATCATCAGAATGTATAATCTTGTCTGGAGAGGGAGAGTTATTTTTTAATACTCCACATGTTCCTATATAACTTTTATTCATTATTGACCTTCCTCATTGTATAATTTAAATCCTTCAAATCTTCTGTCATAATATTTATCTGGTATTTTTTCTAGAAATAATTTTTCAACTTTTTTTAATGAACTTGGATCTGGTCTAAAGTGTCCACTAGCATTATCAATTTTAATTATTTTACCTCCTCGTATATTAATTATTCCTGCACCTTGTACCTTAGGATCAATCCCCCCTATTAGTGTTGGATGCGGTAATCCACCATTAATAATTTGTCCCGTAGCTCTATTCCCAATTATAATATTATCATTAATATCCACAACATACATATATTGTCCATTCAAGGCTCCTTTCTTTCCACATGTTCCTAAATAATTTGTATTGTTTATATAATTTGTTATATTTTGTGCGGTTGGATTCTTCACATATCCATTTTCAAATGACTTAAATGTTTCTCTTTTTATGTCTAATTCATGCATTTCAGGAACAACACTGTATAATCTAGATGAACTAGAAGATATGAGTTCTTTCCTTTTATTTCCAGTTCCAATATAAGGAGTCTTATACTTATCAAAAAATCAATTTTTGGTAATAAAACTATGTCTTAAACGAAAATTTTGGCTTGTAGGGAATATATGGGCGAATCTGGTATAATTAAAATTTTTTTATATTAATTATTTGAAAGGTATAAAAATGAGGAAAAAATAACCGCTGTTTTTTATAACAACGATTATTTTAAAATTACATAATTTAAGTATTTTATAGGATCATTAAAAAATGAAAAATAATCTATAAAATATAATTTTAGTTATTATAAAAACAACAATAATATAATAATAACTCCATCCGGTTTTTAATTGTTTTTTTCTTAAATAATAAATAATTTTTCTTATAAAATATATTTCAATTAATAGTAAGAAAAAAATAGATAAAATTAAATAATTTTTATTTTTAGTAACGAGATAATCTACTCGAAAAATTTCTGAAATATTATATAAAATAAATAGCCAAACTACACTTTTAATGCCATTTTTATCATCCTTTGTCATTTTTTTTTACCACTTTCCCATAAATTTTTCATTTCAGGTAATAATTCAACTCTTCTTGGTTTAACATAATAATCTGGATTTCCGGTTTTTTGATAATTAAATAACTTCCATAATCTAGTTTTTATCTGTTGCATACTATAATTACTATGTTTAACTTTATTATATTCATTTAATTCTGTTTGCGTAGACAACTTACCTCTTGAATAATTATAATAAAACGGATAGAGACTATTATTGGAGTGTCCCCCAAAATTTAGACTATTTTTAAGCAATTTCTTTGTTTCCTTTCTTCATGCTTTCTTCGTATTCATTCGGACTTGTAAATCCTATTTTACTGTGTATTCTGCTATTATTATACCATATTTCTATATACTCGTACATTCCAGTTCTTAAACTTTCTAGATTTTCAAAGTTTTCATTATGTACATATTCTTTTTTCAATGTTGCATGGAATGATTCTATACATGCATTATCATAAGGATTTCCTTTTCTGCTGTAAGATACGCTTATGCCTTTTTTTGCACAAAATTTACGATATTCTTTACTCATATACTGGCTTCCTCTATCTGTATGTATTATCAGATCAGTTATATCCCCTCTTTTATATATCGCCATTTTTAAGGTATCGATAACTAATTTTATATCCATAAATTTTCCAACCTTATGTGATATTATTCTTCTGCTGTGCAAATCCATTATACTTGATAAGTAGCACCACCCGTCCTTTCTTGTCCAAATATATGTTATATCACTTACCCATTTTTCATTTAAATTCTTTTTCCCATTTTCTGATTGTTGCCGTTGCTACCCCATATTCAGTTTCTAATGATTTTTTTGTTCTTCCTTCTTCCAGCAATTCTAAAATTAACATTTTAAATTCATCTGTGTACCTTTTACTTCTCTTGTTCATAATCAAATTTCTCTCCTTAACTATATTTTAACAAATAGGAAACTAGTTTTCAAATTATTTGTCCAAGATTTTGGGTACACTCCAAGTTTTGTATACTTTTAAATTAAATTCTATTTATTAATCGCAATAAAATTTTCCGGCAATTCTTCCTTTTTCAAATTTTCCGAATCGTTACAAATTACCGCATCAAATCTTGAACTTTCCACAAATGTGTAAAAACCTCTTACGGATAATTTGGAATCGTCTATTAATAAATATTTTTTTACAGCTAGTTCCATTGCTTTTTGTTTTATTAACATTGTTTCCATTTCCGTTGTATAAACAAGTTTACGCTCCAAATCCAATCCTGCACAACTAAAAAAAGCGTAATCAAAATTAAAATTTTCCAGATTGCTTACCGCAATAGGACCTACCGACATATCATATTCAGCGATGTATTTTCCGCCGACCAAAAATAATTCTGAGCTATTATCGTGAAAAGCATTCGCAACAAGCATACTGTTTGTAACAATTTTTACACTTTTGTCTTTCAAATATTTAACAATGGGAGCAATCGTCGTGCCACCGTCCAAAAATATACAATCGCCTTTTTTTATAAAAGATGCCGCTTTTTTACATACTTCATCTTTTTTTTCGTAATTTTCCACTCTTTCTTTCATCTCTTTTTCATCAAGGTTGGACATAATCGCTTTTTGGTCCACACTTTTTACTCCGCCGTGAACTTTTATTATTTTCCCTTGTCGTTCCAGTTCTTCTGCATCTCTCCGAATGGTAGTCTGCGTTACTCCCAGAGTTTCAGCTAATTCCTTTACATTCACAATCCCTCGTTTATTTACCATTTCAATAATTTTCTCAAATCTTTGACTTGCAATCATAAATACCTCTCCGTTTTTTATTTTTCATTATTATATTATCACAACTTTGAAAAAAAAACAAACAAAAAAGAACAGAAATTAAAGTTTTTAAAATAATCGCAATCGGTTTTTCTTTTATGTTTTCAGCTTCTTTAAATGCTTTTTCTATTTGTTCAAAATCATTTCCGTCGGTAACATTTATTACATAAAAATTAAATGCTTCAAATTTTTTGTCTATTGGATAAGGAGAACATATATCATCAATTTTTCCGTCAATTTGCAGTCCATTATTATCTATTATAAATGTAAGATTATCCAACTTTCTTGAACCTGCAAACATTGCCGCTTCCCAAACTTGTCCTTCCTGAATTTCTCCATCACCCAAAAGACAATATGTTTTATATTCTTTTTTTCTCAATTTTGCAGAAAGTGCTATTCCTACCGCCGCAGAACATCCTTGTCCCAAAGAACTGCTTGACATATCCACACCCGGAATTTTTTTCCAATTGAGATGACCTTGCAAATAAGAGCCTGTGTGCCGAAATGTCAACAAATCTTCTATCGGAAAAAAGCCTTTTTGTGCCAAAACTGAATAATATGCAGGGGTTGCGTGTCCTTTAGATAATACAAATCTATCTCTTTCTTCCATTTTAGGATTTTTAGAATTTACGTTCATTTTTGAAAAATATAAATAAGTTAAAATTTCTGTTGCAGATAATGAACCTCCAGGATGTCCGGATTTTGCTGAATGTGTACTTTTAATGATATTTTTGCGTACTTCATTTGCATAATATTTTAATTTTAATAAATCCATTTTGAACCTTCCTTTATTAAAAGTGTAACAACTTTGAAAATTGTACAGTAAAAACATATTTGACGAAATTTTATTTTTATCAAAATAGAAAGAGAAAAAAGTTTTTTTTGTACAAAATCAAAGCTGCACTCTATAATTTATATTTTAATATTTTAAATGCTGTTTATTTTCCGAAAACTTTGTGATAATCTTCTTGGAATTTTTTTATACCTACATCGGTCAACGGATGTTTTGTCATTTGTTCCAAAACTTTGTACGGAACTGTCGCTATATCCGGCACAATCAATTATATGAATCGGTGTACGAACACTTGCACATAATTCGGATGAATAGCTGCAATTTCTCTTCCTTCTTTAATCATTCCCTGTGCATCAACAGTTGTCGCTTTTACTTCTCCGCTAATTGGTCCGTCAACAATACCTGTAATTTCTTTTATAACTTCTTCAAAATTTCGTCCTTCTTTTGCAATTAAAGACGGATTTGTAGTTACTCCGAATATTACTCCCATTTCATTCGCTTTTTTAATATCTTCAACATTCGCTGTATCAACAAAAAATTTCATAATTTTTCCTCCATTTTTTAAATTACTTTAAAATCAAACTAATAACTTGAATAATTTTACTTAAAATTTTAGATTTTTGAAAAATTAATTCATTAAATTTCAAATATCTGATTTAAATAAATTATTTATCCAAATTCAATACAACCGGAACTGATTTATAACCTACACCCATTCTGTCAATTCCCATATCGATTAATTTAAGAAAATGTTCTCTTGTACGGATTCCTCCGCTTCCTTTTACTTTACATTTATCTCCGACTTCTTCCAACATTATTTTCACAATTTCAGGTGTCGCTCCGACTGTATTATATCCTGTCAAAAATCCTGTACTTGTTTTTACGAAATCTGCTCCCGCTTCAATACAGCATTTACAAGTTTTTCTAATTTGTTCTTCATTCAAAGCATCTGTTTCAAAAATAATTTTTATTTCTTTTCCGTTTTTGTGTGCTGCTTCAACGCAAGCTTTTATATCTTTTGTTACTTCATCATATTTTCCGCTTATAATTAATCCGAAATTAGCGACAATGTCTATTTCTCTCACCGAGTCATATTTTGCAACATCTTCAATTTGTTCAACTCTCGATTTTGTAGAGCTTGTTCCAAAAGGAAAATCCGTTACCGGACATAAAGTTGTTTTGCTTCCTTTTACATAGGGTTCACATAATTCGATATATCCCGGATTGATACAAATAGTCGCACATTCCAATTTTACACCGTCTTTTGTCAAAGCGATAATTTCTTCTTGAGTAAATTCAGGTTTCAATACTGAATAATCAATATATGCAGCTAATTCTTTTGTTGTCATTTCATTTGCTTTTTTAATCAATTTTTTCATAATTCTATCCGATAACACTGCTCAATTTTGTTTCTTTTTGTGTGTTATCTTTCCTCCTGAATATAACATACTACAAAAAAATAATTTTTCAACATATTTTTGTTTGTTTTTGTTCTTTTTTTAAAATTAAAATAAAAAAGCCACAATTTTTATATTTCAAAAAAAAAATTCACTATAAAAACTTGGCTTGCTGTTATTTTCTTTTTTGTTACAACTCAAACAATTATAAACAAAAATATAATATTAAAGATAAAATTCCTAATTTTTTAATGTAATTCATCAAATCCTTCTCCAAAAACTTTTGTCGTATCGGTAACCGTTACAAAAGCAGTCGGGTCATTAGCTTTTAAAAATTTTCTCAAACGAATGAATTGTCTTCTTTCGATAACCGTCATCAGCACATCTCTTTCACTTCCGGAATATCCTCCTGTCGCCTTAAAAACTGTACATCCTCTGTCAAAATCTTTCAAAATGTAATTAAGTACAACATCTTTTTTGGACGTGATAATTAAAATTTGTTTACGTGAATTAAATCCGTCAATAAACTTATCCGTAATAAATCCTGTTACATAAACACTTAACAATCCCACAAGACCAAGTTCAACTCCAAAAGCAAAAATTGCCAAAATAGTAACAATCGCATCAGCAATAAAACACGACATTCCGTATCCGATATGAAAATATTCATTAATCATCTTTCCAACGATAGAAGTTCCGCCGGTAGACGCTTCATAAAAATATATTATAGTAATTCCCAAAGCACATATTACACTTCCAAAAATCGTTGCCAAAATTAAATCGTGCGTAAGTGCATAATTCGGATAAAATTTTTCAAGAAACGAAAGAAAAACAGACAACAGTATAGTTGCATAAATACTTTTTATTCCAAATTGGCTGCCTATAACAACAAAAGCCAAAACAAATAAAATCAAATTGCCAACAGCTACAAAAAGTCCGGTAGGAATACCAAACATATAATTTACAACAAGTGCCAATCCAGTAACTCCCCCACTGGCAATTTTATTAGGAAAAAAGAAAAATTGAAGTCCGATTGCCAAAATAAAAGTTCCTAAACCAACCATAAAATATTCTTTAATTAATGTAAAAATTTTTTTCTTATTCATAAAACACTCCTTAAATTATATTTGCGTATTAATTTTACTACATCTTTTTTTTATTTTCAATTATTTTATTTTTTAATTAAAGTAATCACAAGAAAATGTCTATACAATATGCGTTATCAAATTTATATTCATCATTGCGACTTATAATTTGAATTTTACAAAATAAAAAATAACCCCGAAGGGTTGAGGAGTAGAGGTAAAAATACTCAAAAACACGTTATTTTGTTATTCTGTATATAAAATAGCAGAAAACTAACAAATAAACAATGTCTTTTTTTCTCTTATTTTAATTGAAATATGGACACTCTCATTTATTAACAATGTCCGTCTACTCTACTACATCTCCATACAATGTCCAAGTCTTACACTCTTTAATCTTAACATTCACAAAGTTTCCACGCAATAATCTTTCATCACCTTCAAACAACACGACTTTATTGCTCGAAGTTCTTCCCATTAAAACATCTTTATTCTTTTTGCTCGGTCCTTCTACTAAAACTCTTTCAATTCGACCTAAATATTTTTCACTTTCGTGAAGTGCACATTTATCTTGTAATCTATTCAATCTTAATAATCTTTCTTTTTTCACATCTTCAGGCACTTGATTCGCCATTTTTTCTGCAATAGTTCCTGTTCTTATAGAATACATGAACATGTACGCATTCTCAAACCCAACTTTTTCGACAACATCCATTGTATCTTGGAAATCTTCCTCTGTTTCTCCTGGGAATCCCACAATAATATCTGTTGTCAATACAGCATTTGGTATTCTAGTTTTAATCTTTTCAGCCAATTCTAAAAATTTTTCTTTTGTGTATCCTCTCAACATTTTTTTCAAAATTTCTGTCGATCCTGATTGAAGCGGCATATGAATACATCTCGCAATTTTATCATTTTTCGCAATAACATCAATTACATCATCAGTAAAATCTCTCGGATGAGGCGAAGTAAATCTTAAAATAAAGTCTCCATCAATCTTACAAATTTCATCTAAAAGTTTTGCAAAAGTGTCGCCATTTCTAAATTTCTTACCGTATGCATTTACATTTTGTCCCAATAATACAATTTCTTTTGCACCTTTTTTCAAGTAAAATCTAACATCATTCAAGATATCTTCCATTGGAACTGATCTCTCTTTTCCACGAACATACGGAACAATACAGAAACTACACTGTTTATCACAACCATAACTTATTGAAATAGACGCAGTTTTATCACTTCCAAAATCGGCATCTAATCTAGGTGGCAATTCATCTTCATTATCTATATAAACTTCATGTTTACTTTCATTATTTAAAATTTTATCCACTGCATCAGGAATTCTTCCAATATTTTGGTTCCCCATAACGATATCAACTACTGGGAATTTCTTAATCAGAGCAGCTCCTTGCTCCTGAGCAAAACATCCAACAATTCCAATCAATGTCCCTCTTTCCTTTTTCAATTCCATCAACTCACCCAATTTTCCAAAAATTTGAGTAGCTGCACCTTCTCTAACTGTACAAGTATTCAAAAATACAATGTCACATCCATCAAGTTCATCTTGAACTTCATATCCCATATTTTGAAATATTTTTTTTATTTTCGCGCTTTCATTAACATTCATTTGACAACCATATGTTATTATAGCTGCTTTTTTCATAAAATTTTTCCCTCCTAATTTCTCTTATCTTACTAAAATTCCAATCCTGCTTGTTTTCTAGCCTCTTCCAATATTTTCATCACAATCAAACTTTTTTCATTCGCTTCATAAAACTTATCAAAATCTTCATTTTTGTAATATTCAGCAAATTTTACTAATTCATGATAAAGTCTCTCTTTTCCACCATTTAATTCAAATACTTTTTCTGTCCCATCATTTTTAGCAAAAGTAAATTTATTATACATATTAGCTGCATCGCTACTATTGATATAACCTTTATCACCTTGAATATTCATCGACAACGGCGCTTTACAATCCTTCGCTCCAACTGCCACACATTTAAACGAACCATAATCTAACACTAAAACTCCTGAAGTATCAATATTTCTTTCAATATTCGCTGTATAAAGTATTTTTTGTGGACTTCCAAACAATCCTACTATATAGTAAATATTATATACATTCAAATCCATCAAAGCTCCACCTGATTTTTTTGGATCAAAAGCTGGTGCAATATCACCATTTTTAAATCTGTCATATCTACTCGAATATTGAGAATAATTCAACTGCACAATTTTGATATCTCCTAATTCAGAAATTAACTCTTTTGTCTTTTTATAATTCGGCAAATACTGATTAGATATAGCTTCAAACAACATTATTCCATATTCCTGAGCCAATTCAACCAATTCTTCAGCTTCCCTATAAGTCGTCGTAAACGGTTTCTCCAAAATAATATGCTTATTTCTCTCAATCGCCTTTTTCGCAAATTCATAATGCAAACTATTTGGAATCGCAATATACACAACATCAATATCATCATTCAACAAATCTTCATAATTTGTATAAATATTTTTTATTCCATATTTTTCCGAAAGTTTTTTCATTCTTTCTCTACCATTTTCTGTAGCCGAAATACTTACGATTTCAAAATCTTCTATATTTTTACTCGCTTCCAAAAAATCTGGAACTATATTTCCAGCTCCAACTATTCCTATTTTCACAATTTTTCCCTACCTTATTTTTACAGATTGATAAAATTATATCATAATTTTTAAATTTATCCTAACTCATTTTTCCTAAAAAATTATTTATAGTAAAACTTCTTTAAAACTAAACTCAAAAACTATGACTATTTTATTCAACTCTTAAATTTACACAATTTTTAATAATTTTGAGTATAAGATTATAGAACTTCGTTTTTAAAATAAAATTTTTTCTATAAAAAAACAGCTCTAAAATTTATAGAACTGTTTTTCTTTTATTCAATTTTATTTAATTTTTCACAATTTTCACAATTAAAATCTCAAAATTTATTTTAAATTCCTAATTATTAATTAGCTTCAATTCTAATTTCTACTCTTCTGTTTTGAGCTCTTCCTCCTGCAGTACTATTTGAAGCGATTGGTTGAGTACTTCCGTATCCTGCTGAAGTCATTCTTGAGCTAGAAATTCCTTTACCTGCTAAATAGCTTTCTACTGCTGCTGCTCTGTTTTCAGATAATGGATTGTTGATTGCATCGTTTCCTGTATTATCTGTGTGACCAGAAATAACAATGTGTGTATCTGAATATTCTTTTAATACAGCTGCTACTGAATCTAAAGTTTTTCTAAATTGAGGTTTTACTACATAGCTATTAGTGTCAAATGTAATATTTTCAGGTGCTGTCAATTTAATTTCACCTTCACCTGTTCTCTTAACTTCTACTCCAGTTCCTGCTAATTTTTCTTTCAATGCTTTTTCTTGTCTATCAAAAATATTTCCAATTGCGGCTCCAACTGCTGTACCTGCTGCTGTACCAATAACTGTACCTTTTGTATCTTTTCCAATTATTTGTCCAATTGCGGCACCTGCTGCGGCTCCAATTCCTGCTCCAATTCCAGTTTTACTTGCTTTTCTTGTTCCATCTGCTGCTGTTGTACATGAAACAGCTGCTAACATTAATAACATCACTGACGCGAATACTTTTTTTCCCATATTAAATTCCTCCTAAAGTTATCCTTTTAATAATTATATCTTATCTTATTGTTTTTTCTGTGTTTTTTTACTTTGTTTATCATGTGTTTTCTTGGCTTATATTTTCTGATTCTATTTTTTATGATATAATAAAAAGATTCAATTTTTAGTAAAGAAGAAACACTTAAAAATTAACACGAATAAATTTGAATCCAAAAAATATATAAATGGAGTGATTATGAAAATATATATAGCACCAATGGCTGGAATAACTGATTATTCCTTTAGAAAAATTACTGAAAAATTTTATCCCGATTTTATGTTTACCGAAATGGTTAATGCCCACTTACTAAAAAATGACGATGAAACCACTAGAACTGAACTTTTAAAAGTCGATAATACTAACATCACTGGAACTCAAATTTTTGGGAGTGATAAACAAGAATTGATAAATGGATTTTTAAAATTAGAAAGTTTAGGCTTTAAAAAAATAAATTTAAATATGGGATGTCCTCAACCAAAAATTATCAAAAATGGTGCCGGTTCTGCTCTTTTAGAAAATTACAAATTTATCGAAAATTTATTCGAAGAATTGATGAGCAAAATAAAAAAAACTACTCAATTATCAATAAAAATTCGTACTGGCTACAAAAATTTTAATAATCCTGAACTTTATCTTCAATTAGCAAATAAATTCAATCTCGATTTTATTTGTGTTCATGGTCGTACTCAACAGCAGATTTACGGTGGAAAGGCTGACTGGAAAATTGTCAAAAAATTGAGTAATCTCAATAGAAACATTAACTTTTTTGGAAATGGAGATTTATTTGAAGCTCATGATATTGTAAAGAAAATCAAAAACTGCAATCTTGATGGAATAATGCTCTCTCGTGGTGTAATTGGAAATCCTTGGCTTATTCCTCAAGTACGAGAAATTCTACAAACTGGGAAAATCTCAACAACACCTTCCTTCGAAGACATAAAAAATACACTTTTAGAACATCTTGAATTAATTCACGAAAATAAAGGCGAAATCAAGGCTTCATTAGAAATAAATAAATTTATTAGACCTTATTTTAAAGATTATCAAACAGATTCTCAAAAGGAAAAATATACTAAAATCATCACTGAAAAAAATCTTTCTTCAAAAATTCAAAAAATTAAAGAATTGTAATCTAATACTTTAAAAAAATCTATTTCATAAAATCGACTTTTTCCTAAAATCCAAAATCAAAATTACAATATTTCAATTATAAGTTCTTATTACAAAAAAACAGTCCCTACTAAATAGAGACTGTTCTTTTATTTATATAATTATGATTAAATAATTAAACCATATTCATTCTAGAATTAGTAAATCGCTCTAAATCCGATTCCACCTCTGATGTTTTCACCTTTAGTGTCATATCCTGCGTTTACTGTTACTCCAAATCTTGTGTTGTCAAATCCGATATTTAAGTCAAATTTACCATTTCCTTTTCTATCTTCTTTATCTCCTCTCAATTCGTAGTAATCTGCTGTTGTTCCTTTCAATCTAGCTTTGTTTCTAACATCGTTTACTTCTCCTAATTCGTTTGTATACGCTGCTGTCAAACTAGCTTTAAAGTGACTCTTAACTCCCACAGGTTGGCTATAGTTGAATGCTACTCCTAATTCTGGTTGTACTGAGAAGTAATCGTTTCCTTTTACTTCCAATGCCATAGGCCCATCTTCTTTAATATTAGAATATCTTCCATATTCCAAGTTCAATGCTCCATATGGTCTTATGCTTGTTCTTTCACTAGTTCTAAAGTCTTTTCCAATTTCATTTTTCAAAGCAACTCCATATGTTGTATAATCTGATTTCGCTTCAAATGTATCATCTACGATCCAGTATCTACGTGTCATATTATTAACACCTGCAAATGCTTCTCCTGCAATTGTCCAAGTCAATGAACCATTGTGATCATTGTAAGGCGATACTGTCTTGAATAATCCAGCTTTTATCATAGTTTGAGTTTCTTTCGATTTACCTAAATCTTTGAATTCAAATCTATTTGTTACAGCTCCTGCATACCATCCTGATTTACGTCCAAGTTTAACAGTTTCATTTTCATGAACATAAGCCACTCCGTAAGCATTGTCTGTATAATCAACTACGCCAGCTGTATCAGTATTATATTCTCCTCTATGACCAAACATTTTAATCTTGTTATTATCTTTAGTAGGATTTCTCCATTCATCTTGTAAGTAATTAAATTCTTGACTCAAGATATCTCCAGTTTCTTTAGTTCTTTGTTGGATATTTGAGTATTGGTGACCTTTCATTTCATCAAATGCTTGTGCTAAAATGTGTCCTTCTCCACCACTTAAATTACTAATCTTATCAAATGCCGCTTTTTCTCTAGTTCCTAAACCTTCTTGTCCATATTTTTGTTCAAGTCCAGTCAAGAAATTAAATGTTTGTGTATCATTTTTATTTGCAAACATTGTGTAAGGAATTTTAACTAAGTAAACTTTATCAAGAAGTCCAGTTGCCGCATTTTTTGTAGGTTGTGCCATCCAAGTTAATGAAGCAGCTGTTACATTTAATGTAGTTCCTGCTGTTACAACTCCGCTTAACGCATCGTTATAAGGTTTCAAGATATTATCTCCAACTTCGATTGCTCTAGCAGTAGTATATCTAGACGCTTCTGTTCCAAAGAATAAGTTAATATCAGTCAATCCTGTCAAGTTACTTAATCCTTGAATAGGGTTAGTATAATTAACTCCTGAAGTATCTACATACATTCCTAAACTTGAAGCTTCTGAAGCTGATGGGAAGTTCAAGAAATTACTTGTAGCAAGATTTATTGAAGTAATTCCTGAAGGTGCTGTTACAATTGCAGTTGTTGGTGCTGCAGTTGGGATGTCTGTATCTACCTTGATTATTGGAATTACGTTTCCTTGTGCATCAGTTACTGTAGCTGGTGTCATTCTAGGTGGAACTTTAATTGTTGTTCCTCCCATTTCTTTCATATCATCAGGTGTTACCACTTTTAATGCTGGTGTTGAAGTTCCTGTTTGATTTGTTCCTCCAGGTAATGGATTTAATCCTGTTGCAGTATCTTCAACGTTTGGATAAGATGAACTATCTGTCCAAATTCCTGCACTCTTAAGATCTGTAGCTGAAATCGCTATTGTACCATAGTTTTTAACATAACTTCCATTAGCTACATAAATACCTTTTACTGATTTAAGTCCATTTACTGTTGTTTTAATAGTTCCCCAGTTTATTCCTGTTGCTCCTCTATCGATATACATTCCAATTGTGTTATCTCCAGAAAGATCAATTGTATTATAGTTAACTGCTTTAGAACCTGTTCCAACAGCATACATTCCAATTGAATTTGGTTGACTTACTTCAATTGTTCCATAATTTTCAATTGTTCCTTGGTTAGAAGTTTGACCATATGTTGGTGATGCTGGATTATCATCATAATATCCAGTTGCCATACCTACACCGTATTCTTTAGTTGCTGTATTAGAAGGTCCAACTTTTATTAAATTATTATTTTTTGCAATTCCACCAGTTGAGTAAATACCTACGTTTCCGTTACCAGTTGAGAAATTAATTACTCCATCATTAATCAATGTACCATTTCCGTATAATCCGTAGTTTCTGTCACCTGCTGATGTTAATGGTGTATAATTTTTTACTTCTCCAGTATTGTCATTTTGATAAATGAATACTGCATCTGTTCCTAATGTTGTATTTGAAGCATTAGAATCAATTTGATTTCCACTTCCTTGGTTAACTAGTCCAAATGAATCGTTACCAATTGTAATATTTCCATCGAAAGATACAGTTTGTCCTGTTCCAACTGTAAGAATACCGATTGATTTATTCGATCCAACTGTAAGATTTCCATAATTTCCTACATGTCCTTCATTAGAATAGATTCCTATACTGTCATCTCCCATAACAATAGTACCATTCGCTTCATTAGATATTCCTTTACCGTAAATACCTACTACATCAGTTATACCTGCTCCTGTTATCAGTCCCTTATTTTTTACCGAATCTACAGTTGCATTTTCTGAATATATTCCAGTACCTTTACTTGCAGTTATTTTAATCGTACCATCATTAACTAATTTACCAGTTTTAGTAACCATACCAAAGTTAGTAGCTCCTACTTCAATTGTTCCAACTGCATTGTTTGTTGCCAGACCACTTGTAGTGTATATTCCTGTGTTCTTAGTTCCTGTATTAAATAAAAGTTTTCCATCATTAGTAATTGTTCCACCTTTTTGATAAATACCAATTACTCCGTTACCTATAGAAGTTAAATCCTGTTTATTATATATTCCATTTACTCCTACTGGACTTGTCGCATCAGAGTAAATAAAGATTGCACCGTCATCTAATGTTATTGGACTACTTCCATTTGTATTTGTATAAGTTAAGCTGTGAACATTTTTAAAGTAGTATCCATAAGATTTTTTACCAAGTGGACCTTCAATTAAATTATATACATCTACGTTTACACTTCCTGCTGAACCTTTATTTTCTACAAATACTCCTGTTGCACCATCTGCTGGAGTTGTACCTGTTCCACCTTTCAGAAGTTTAATTTTAGCTCCTGAGTTAACTGTGATGTCTCCTGTACTTGAGTATACACCAACTCCTGAATCTCCAACTGTTATACTTGAAGCAGTTCCTAATACAGTTTTTGTATTTCCATAAATTCCAATTGTTTTATCTATTCCTTCAATTTTTCCATTATTTGTAATAGTTCCTTTTGTTCCTTCTTCAGAGTACATTCCAACATTTTCTGTAGAATTATTTAATTTAATTGTTCCATTTGTGTCATTTGTTATCTTAGAATTTTTTGCAACCATTCCAATATTTTTATCACCTGTTGTTGTGATTATTCCTCTATTTATTGCTGTTTTAGTAGGGTTAGTCACAGTTGAAGGTTCAGTAGAATACATTCCTGTCGCTGATGTTCCATTAACTGTTATATTTCCTTCATTTGTTGTATTAGCATTTGAACCAACCATACCAAAGGCACCATCTCCATCCATTGTTATAGATTTATTAGATTTATTAGTTCCTTCTGCACCATCTGAAGCATAAATTGCAATTCCTTTTTTGATTTTACTTGTGATTGTTCCGTCGTTTATAGCTTTTGAAACTGTTGTTCCAGCAGTATTTTTACCCATTGCAACTAATACTTTTAATTCATCTGGTGATGTAGAATTTAATGTAATAGTTCCGTTGTTTGTTAATGTTCTTCCGTTATTTACACCTAGGATGTATTTTTGTCTAACTAAATTTGTTGAATTTACTACACTTGGAGTAGCTCCGTCTTGGATAGTTTTTCCATTTTCTACTGTTATATCTGAATCATATATCGAAACCTTGTTTAATTTATTTGTTCCAACTGATAAATCAATATTTTCATCTATTTTTACATCTGCTCCTTTTAATGTTACATAGAAATAATCTCCAGAAGCACTATTAAGTGTTGCTACTGTTTCAGGAGTTGATTGAGCATTTTTTAAAGTTGAAGTACCTGGTGCTATAGGTGGTGTTATATTAGTAAATTTTATAGTTCTACCCGTACCCGTAGCAGTACTTACATCAGTTAATAATAAGCTTGAACCAGTCTTCATCGTTAAATCTAACCCTGTTCCAGTTGTTGTGCCTTTCCAATCATTCAAAAATGTAGCAAAAGCATTAGAACCTAATGCAAAAATGTTATTTGTAGTATAGAAAGCAAATGAATTAGCACCTATTGTAGCGGTACCTGGGTTTGTATCTGATAAATCAAAGAATCCTTTATTAGTACCTGTTTTTGGTAGATTATAAAATAAAATTGATCCTGCTGAAGCAGTTCCAGATACATTTGCAGTCAATCCTATTAATTTTTGTGTAGAACCTTCATTTGCATAAAGTCCAACTCCTCCATTTAAAACATTTAAAGTTCCCGATAAAGTTGTAGTTGAATCTGTTCCATTTGCAGAATAAACACCTACTGAACTTTCTCCATCAGCATTTATTATTCCACCTGTAGCAAAATTAAATTTTCCATTATTTACAACCCCAACATTTTTAGATTTTGCAGTTATAACTGCACCATTAAGTTGTTCTGCATAAGAATCTTTATCTGCTGTATACATACCTACCGAGTTTGTTCCATTAACATTTATTTTTCCATTATTTCTAATAATTGTTTTATAATTAGTAACTGTTCCAGATTTATCTTCTGCCATCATACCAACGTTAGTCCCGCCAACATTAATAGTACCTCCACTAGCATTTTCCCCTAAAATTTGATATCCATTTATTCCGACAATATCGTTAGTGTTTGCTACATCATAAGCATATATTCCTACATTTCCGCTTCCATTATTAAGATTTATTGTCCTGTTATTTATACCTACAAGATCTCCTGTTGCTAAATCAGCTGTTTTAAAACTTTGAATTCTTATTCCAGCATTACTTGTAGCATAAGCATTGGCATAACTACGATCACGTTTATCAAATAAATTATACGCTCTATCTATTGTTATATCTCCATTATTCGTTACAGTATCCTTATAGATAGATTCTAATAAAATTCCTGAATTATTGTTACCTGCAACATAAATTCTACCATTATTGAATATTGTATTCTTTGAATTCCATTTTGCTTCTGATAATTTTGCCATTCCAGCAGATGATCCTTTTTTATCTGTATCGTATGAACCTGAAATTAATATTAGTCCATTATTAGCTATATATGAAACTGCAGAACTATCTCCATAATCATCATTGTTATCAACATATAGTTTTTGACCTGATAATTTCATTCCATAAGAATAAGCACCATCTAATTGCATATAACCTGTTTGTCTATTATCAGCTCTAAGTAATGATTCACCAGTTCCACTTCTTTGAACCGAGGCAATCTGTATCCCTGTTGAATAATCTCCACTGAAATGTATTACTCCATCTTGTGAAAAATTATTTCCACCAATGGATGTATCTTTTTCAATAGTAGAAATTGAAACATTACCAGCAGTAGTTGTTCTATTAGCAATAGCTCCATTCACCTTTGCATCAAAATCATTAAAAAAGCTTGAACTTGTAGCTGTTGTTTGTCCATTATGCAATTCGTAATAAGTTCCTGTATGATGGTCAACTGTTTCTTCAGTAGTTTGTGTTATACCCACTTTATAACCTACTTTTCCGTTTCTTGCTGTTACTTGTAAAGGTTCTGTACTTGTACCATCTACATTTAATCTTCTTGTTCCATTAAATACTCCACTTAAATTTTCACTCTCGTCACTAATACTTCCTAAATTTTTAATATTCGTAGTTATATTACCATCTGTATATGAAGTTTCTTCATTTACTATACCAGCTATCGCAGGTCCAATCAATTTAATATTACCTTTATTTTCTAAGGTAAACTTTACATTAGTCACTGAAAGAGCTCTTCTTACATCATCAACATAAGCAAATCTACTTCCACCACCATAAAATTGATTAGAACCATATGTATTATTTGCCGTTGCATTTCCATTTAAAGTTATTGTTACATCTGAGGTACTCCTTATAGGAACACCTGTTCCATCTTGATTTCCAGCAAATTGATAATATGAAATATAATTGGGAGTTCCTGGATGAATAAATGGAGCGTTTGAATTTGTATTTGTAGATAAATTCACTGATGTTCCATCACTACCATCTGTATAATATTTACGTGTACCATGAGTTCCATTATCTCCTGAACTAGGAAATACCAAAGTAAATCCTTTAACACTATCCATACTAACAATCGGTATAGTTACACTCGGCGGAGTTATAGAAGGCACTGTTGTCTCTGATGGATTCACAGCCGACACCTGTATATTCAAAGTAGGCGTCACAATAGTTGGAGCTTCCGCAGAATCCACAGTTTTTATTGTAGGTATTTTAGGTTTAACCGCAGCATCCACTGGTACCGCTGAAATTGGTTCAATAACCTTTTTATTTAAAGTTGTACTTCCATATTTTCCACCTGTGTAAGTTCCGAATTTATCTTCTGAATTTCTTTTGTATTTTACGTTAGGTGTTTTGTCTCCACGACCTTTGTATGTTCCAGTCCAGTCGTTATAGAAATAGTTCATTCCGTATTGCCAGCTGCTCCAAGGCGATTTTACTACATGATCTCCTTGTTCCATTAACTGAATTAATTCTAAGTTGTAATTTTTTACTAATTTATTATTTTCTGTTTTTACTTTTTTAAATTCTTGTCGTATATCGCCTATTGAAGTCGATATTTCTTGTCTTTTATTTTGAATTGCTTGATCCGTCGTAGTCGCCACATCTGCAAAACCAGCTATTCCACATAACAAGAATACAAACAAAGCTTTTTCTGTATATTTAAAGTCTTTACATCTTTTTGCAAAAGCCTTCAAATCTTTAGCCAATTTTCTTAAACTATCGTCATAGTATCTCACCCCGATAAATTTATTTTTTGCTACTTAATCCCCCTAAAACTTCCTTCATTCACTTCCACAAAACAACCAAATCAAAAACAAAAAAGGTGAACTACTCCCGCTTTTAGAAGTGGGAGCTTCTTGGGAAGTACCTGCTTTTGCTAGCCAAATATATTTACCAAGCTCTTCGGACAGTCCCTGCCCTGTTTTTTTATTTCTCTAATATTCCAACATCAATTTTCCAATGTTTTTTATATTCACTGCAGCATTGTAATCTCTATCAATTTCAATCCCACAGCACTCACATTTGTAGTTTCTTTCTGATAATTTCAGTTCCTCTTTAACGTTTCCACATTTACTACAAGTTTTTGACGATGGAAACCACTTATCTATCTTCAAAAATTGTTTCCCTAAAAACATCAGTTTATACTCAAGCATTCTCAAAAACATTCCCCACCCATTATCTCCTACACTTTTACCAAAATTTAATGCCTGGCTCATCCCTTTCATATTCAAATCCTCAACAACCACAGTATTATACGCTTCAGACAATTTTTTCGACAATTTATGCAAAAAATCCCTTCGACAATTTTTGATATACTCATGTAATTTTGATATTT
Organism: Leptotrichia sp. oral taxon 221; assembly: GCF_018128245.1. Classification (NCBI taxonomy): domain Bacteria; kingdom Fusobacteriati; phylum Fusobacteriota; class Fusobacteriia; order Fusobacteriales; family Leptotrichiaceae; genus Leptotrichia; species Leptotrichia sp. oral taxon 221. The sequence continues at coordinate 453,709 of NZ_CP072378.1, read as the reverse complement.
TCATTTTTTGTTTATACCAATTTTTAGAAAATCTCACTTTTCTTGATAATGATTTCTGTAATTTCTTCAATTCTTCTTCTAGCATCCTAAAATATTTTGGATAATCAGCTCTTTGGTTTTCAGAACTGACAAATAATTCAGACATTGAAAAATCAAGTCCAATCACTTTATCTTTACTTGGCATTTTTTGAATTTCTTTTTCAAATTCTGTCAAAACAGAAACATAGTAATTTCCATTACTGTTTGTTAGTGTTACCGACTTTATCTTGTAATCTTCTGGTATTTCTCTATGATATTTCAATTTTATTCTTTTCAATTTTGGCAAAATCAAATATTTATTTTCCTCAATTCGTATTGAATTATTCACACAATTTGTCGTGTAACTTTTAACATTATTCTTTTTAGATTTGAACCTTGGAAACTTTGCTCTCTTCTGAAAAAAGTTCGTAAATGATCGTCTCACATTCAATTGAGCATTTGAAAGTGCTAGACTGTCTACTTCTTTTAGAAATTGATTTTCACTTTTCAAACTAGCAGGTGTAATTATTTTATTTTTTCCAGTTTCTTCATAAATTTTATTCGCAGTATACAAAATCGTATTGTAAACAAAACGAACACATCCAAAAGTCTTGTTTATCAACAATTCTTGATCTTTATTCGGATAAATTCTATATTTGAATGCTAAATTATATTTCATGAAATTACACCTCCTTTTGATTTTGAATATTATTTTTAATTATTTCTTTAGAGATTTTATCATTAATGATTTCTCTTCGATATTTTATATAAAAATTGTATCATAAGAGTATCCTTTTTTCAATTTTTTTTACAAAAAAAGCAATTCATCTCCCACTTATAGAAGTCGGAGACTTCTTGCTATCTTTTTGTTAAAAAGACAGTCAATAAATTTTTTTCAATTCGTCATTTTTATAGAAATCTACTAAAATTCTACTTTAAGGCATATTTTTATTGTAGTGAATTTTGATTAATCATTAATTATTACAATAAAAATATATACTTTTAATTAGCTCAATCTTAGTATAACACATAAAAATAGAAAAGACAAATAATGTAAAGAAATTTTTATCAAAAATTCAAGATTTAAGATAAATTACTGTGAGTTTTTGTATTTGTTAGTAATAGAATTAACTCCTCATTATTATTTATTATCGTTGTACTTATTCTCATCACTTATTTAATTTTATTCTTATAATACATCTATTATACTGATAAAGAAAATAAAAAAAGACAAAAAACTTTCAAACTAAAAATGATCCAAAAGTTTTCTGCCTTTTTTCATGTTTTTAAAAATATTATATTTAACTTCTAATTATAAAATTCCTTCAACCTATATTATTTAGGAGATACCAAGATTTTTACTTGGCTTTTTTCTTTTACTAAAGTCTCAAATCCTTCTTCAATAATATCGTCTAATTTTATTTTTTTTGTAACTAATAAATCTTTTGAGAAATATCCTTTTTTCATTAATTCTAATGTTTTAGGGAACACATCACGATAAGCGATAACTCCTCTTATTGTTCTTTCTTGAATTACTACTTGATTTGGATCAATTTCTGCTGGTTTTTCCCATATACTTACAATCATTAATTCTCCATCTTTTTCAGCTACTTCCAATGCTTGTTCTAACACTGCTGGAACTCCTGTTACTTCATAAGAAACGTTAACTCCGCCATCAGTTTGCTCTTTTATATATTCTACCGCATTTACTTTCGATGGATCTACAACTATAGCACCCAATTCTTTTGCTTTTTCTTGTCTTTCAGGCGATAATTCCACTGCATAAATTGTCGAAGCTCCTGCTGCTTTTAATGCATCAATCATCAATAATCCAATTGGTCCGCAACCAAAAATTGCTGCTGTATCTCCTGATTTTATTTTACTTTGTCTTATCGCATACAATGCAACTGCTGCTGGTTCTGTCAAGGCCCCTTGCTCATAGTCAATTTCATCAGGCAACTTATGTGCTTGATCTTCATTAACAACTACAAATTCAGAAAAACCTCCTCCTCCACCAGCTAATCCAACAAAATTAAGATTCGGATCTAAATTGTATTTACCTTTCAATCCATGTTTTGCTAAAATTGGTTCTACAGTTACTCTATCTCCAACTTTAAATTTTGTAATTTTATTTCCCACTTCAATAACTTCTCCACAAAATTCGTGTCCCATTGTTATCGGAGCTTTTTCTCCAGTATATGGATGAGGATTTTCAACAGGAATAAAAATTGGCCCTCCCAAATATTCATGCAAATCGCTTCCACAAATACCAGTATATTTTACTGCTATTTTGATTTGTTTTTCTCCTGTTACTGGCACATCAATTTCTTCTACTCTAATATCTTTTCTTCCGTACCATCTTGCTGCCTTCATTTTTGCCATTTCAATTTCCTCCAAAAATATTTTGATTTTAAAATGTTTTTACTTTAGAAGTATACCACAAAAATAAATTTTGGCAATAGCAATTTACATTTTTTTATTACATCAGTAAATTTTTATCTTTATTGTCATACAAAATTACTTCAACATTTCCCTTTGTTCAGGCGTCAAAACTTTATCAATTTCTTCATTTCTAATTTTTCTCAATTCATAATATTTTTCCGAAAATTCACTGTCTGATAAATTTTGATTTTTCAATTTATTTATATTTCTTTCAAATTCTCTTTTAGCCTTCAAAACTTCATTTTTTTGTTCATTTGTCAAGTCTAACGAATCCACTAATTTTTTTATCTTATCATTTTTTTCATTAAATTCAGTCTTTTGTCCATTCACATAATTACTAAATTTTTGTAACTGTTCAGGCGACAAAATTTTAGAAATTTCTAAATATCTTTCCTCTTCAATTTTCCCAATTTTTGCTTTCTTTTCATCAAATTTAACAGTTCTTCCATCTACTTTATCTGCTTCTTTTTGATATTTTTCCAATATTTTATTCAATCTTTTTTGTTGTCTTGGAGTCGCATTTATCTCCTTGTAAATATCATTTTTTGAAACTTTTACAACATAAACCTTCTCGTAATAATCTTCATACGAAAATGAAATACCACTCAATCCAAGCATCAATGCCAAAAACAATAATTTCTTCATAAATTCTCCTTTTCACTTAAATTTATTAGATGTGTCCAAAAACACAAAATCCCTAATTTTTCAATCATTTTTAAACTAGAAATTCCTTACTGTAACTCGTTTTCAAACACATCTTTCTAACATTTTTATTTTTTCTAATAACTTTTTATTTCAAAAATAGTTTTTTTAAATTTTTCTAAAAATTATTTTCAATATCTTATTTTTTATTCTAAAAACTATTTGCTAGTATTGTTATAGTTTGGTGCTTCTTTTGTTATAATTACATCATGAGGGTGACTTTCTGCCAATCCAGCTCCTGTTATTTTAACAAATTTTCCATTTTCTTTTAAATCTTTAATTGTAGGTGCTCCACAATATCCCATTCCTGAACGAAGTCCTCCACAAATTTGATAAACAGTGTCTTTCAATCTTCCTTTATATGGAACCATTGATTCAATTCCTTCTGGAACCAATTTATCTGTTGCAGATTCTAATTGGAAATATCTGTCTGAACTTCCTCTCTTCATCGCTGCAAGTGATCCCATTCCAGCATAAGTTTTGAATTTTCTTCCGTTATACAAGATTTCTTCTCCTGGTGCTTCCTCAGTTCCAGCTAACATTCCACCTAACATAACGCAATCTGCTCCAGCTGCAATCGCTTTTACAACATCTCCAGATAATTTAATTCCACCATCAGCAATTACACCAATTCCTCTTTCATGACAAACTTCTGCAACTTGCATTACTGCTGAAATTTGAGGAACTCCAACTCCTGCAACTACCCTTGTCGTACAAATTGAACCAGGTCCAACTCCTACTTTTACCGCATTTACTCCAGCTTCGATCAAATCAAGAGCTGCTTCTGGCGTTACAATATTTCCTCCAATAATATCTAAATCAGGAAATGCTTCTCTAATTTCTTTAATTCTTTCGATTACACCTTTAGAATGTCCATGTGCCGAATCAACTGCAATAATATCAACTCCAGCTTCAACTAATGCTTTTACTCTTCTTACTGAATCAGCTCCAACTCCAACTCCTGCACCTACTCTCAATCTTCCTTGAGCATCTTTCGCAGCGTTAGGATAGTTAATAACATTATCAATATCTTTTATTGTGATTAATCCTTTTAATTTATCGCCTTCGACTATTGGCAATTTTTCGATTCTATGTTCCAACAAAATTTGTTTTGCTTCATCCAATGTAGTCCCCACTGGAGCAGTGATTAACGGTTGTTTTGTCATAATATCTACAACTTTTACCGATAAATCTTCTCTATATTTCAAGTCTCTATTTGTAATAATTCCTTTTAAATTATTTTCTTCATCAACTACTGGTAATCCAGATATTTTATACATTTTCATTAATTCATTTGCTTCTTTTAGAATTGCATGTTCTCTTAAAGTTATAGGATTTGTAATCATTCCACTTTCAGATCTTTTTACTTTCGCAACTTCATCAGCCTGTCTTTCAATTGTCATATTCTTATGAATAAACCCAATTCCACCTTCTCTTGCAATCGCAATTGCTAATTGAGATTCTGTTACTGTATCCATTGCCGCACTTAAAATAGGTACATTTAACTCTAATTTTTTAGTTAATTTTGTTTTTAAGACAACCTCACTAGGTATCACCTCAGACGCTTGTGGAATCAACAATACATCATCAAATGTTAACCCTTCCATTACAATTTTTGAACTTTGATTCATTTTCAAATCTCCTCCTTATTTCGAATTTATGTGTTACGAACAGTTTTGTACATGAGTGTAATCAGTAAATTAAGAGAGATTTTTTACTCTTCTGTATTACTATCACTATTTTTTAAATTAAACTATTTTATCACAAAATACGCTATAATTTCAACACTTTTTTCAAAAGAAAATAAAATTATTTTATTTATTAAAAATCTGGAGTTTCTGGCAATATCTGTCCGCCATCTACAACTATTCTTTGTCCAGTAATAAATCCAGCTTCATGACTTGCCAAAAAAACAGCTGTGTACCCAATATCTTCAGGTTTTCCTAGAGCATTAACTGGAATTACACTCTTCATCTTATTCATATATTCTTCCCCAGCTTCTATTAATCCATCTGTCAAAATATTACCTGGTTGAATAGCATTAATTGTAATTCCATATTTTGCATATTCTAAAGCTGCAGTTCGCATAAATCCTAATTGAGCCGCTTTACTCGCTCCATAATGTGCCCATCCTGGATATCCAGTAATATCACCTGTAATTGAAGATGTTAATACTATACGTCCATAATTTTGTTTTTTCATATGTTTCAATGTCGCTTGTATTACCAAAAAAGCTCCTTTTACATTTATATTCTGAACCTTATCCCAATCTTCTTCTGTCATATCTTCAATAGCCACTTGTGGAAAAATCCCTGCATTTGAACAAAGAATACTCAATTTTCCATATTTTTCACAAATATTCTGAACAACTTCTTGCACTTGCTCTTTATTTGTAACATCAAGATAATAAAAATCTCCATCCAGCTCATTTGCTGTCATCTTCCCATTTTCCTTATCAATATCTCCAATAATAACCTTTGCCCTAGCCTGTTTCAACGCTTTCGCAATTCCTTTTCCAATTCCTTTTGCTCCTCCTGTAACAAGAGCAACTTCACCTGCTAAATCAAACATTTCATCTCATATCCTTTCCCATCATATTTTTTTATCCTTTAAACTTAACTCCAAAACCTTTTCTTTCGCAACTTTAATAAAATAAATTTCACTTTCTTTTTCAGCCACTTCCTTATAAAATTCCATTGTTTTTTCAAAATTTCCAATTTCTTCATATGTTATTGCTAAAGCATTCTCCACTTGCAGTTTATACAATCTATTTTTCTGTTTTGGTAATATTTTTTCAAGTTCAACAACCTTTTGTTCGGGATTATCTCCATAATCTAAAAAAATTTCTAATAAGTTTTTGTTAGATTCTTTCTTAATATTCTCATCAAGTATTTTTCTAGCTTCTTCTTTTTTTCCATTGTAATATTTATATTCTGCTAAATTCATATAATAACAATATCTCACTATTGGCAATGTAAACCTGCTTATTCTCACTTCATTCAAATATCTCAATGCTTCTTCCTCTTTATTTAATAACCTATAATAAGCTGACAAATTAATTCTATGAATATCTTTCATAATATTAATTTTTTTAATCTTATATAGTTTTTTCTCCATCATAATACTTTTTGAAAGATTCAATTTATACACATAATATTGCGATCTCAATAAAATTATCAAATAAATTATCAAATAAAAAAACACCACAATATTTATTATTAAAATTATAAAAACTCCTAAAATAAATTTTTCTTCAAAAATTTCCAAAAGTTTATTCATAACTGTTAAATAAATACACAAAAAAATTAATTCATATATATACGTTTTTACTAGCGCTTTCCTCATTTATTATTTTTCTTCTCCATTCAATTTCACAATTTCCACAATCACATCAGTTGCCAAAATCATGCTTTCAAGTGCAACAAATTCATATTTTCCATGAAAATTTTCTCCACCTGCAAAAATATTTGGTGTAGGAAGTCCCATAAATGAAATTTTAGAACCGTCTGTTCCACCACGAATTGGCTCAATTACTGGTTTTATTCCCAAATTTTCCATTGCTTTTTTAGCAATTTCCACTACATTCATATGGTCTTTAATTATTTCACCCATGTTGTAATATTGGTCTTTTATCTCAACACTTACCAATTCTTTTCCATATTTTTCATTAATTTTTTTCGCAACATTTGCTGCAAATTTTTTCTTTGCTTCAAATTTTTCTCTATCATGATCTCTCAAAATATACGACAATTCTGCTTCTTCACAATTTGAATTAATTTTATCAAGGAAATAGAAACCTTCATATCCTTCTGTTTTTTCAGGCACTTCATCAGCTGGAAAACTATTCACAATCTCTGCTGCAATCAAACTTGCATTTATTAATTTTCCCTTTGCTGTTCCAGGATGTACGCTCTTACCTTTTATCTTGAAAACCGCTCCTGCTGCATTAAAGCTCTCGTATTCAAGCTCTCCAACAGGTCCTCCATCCATCGTATACGCAAAATCAGCACCAAATTCTTCCACATTAAAATTATCTGCACCACGACCAATTTCCTCATCAGGCCCAAACGCCACTTTTACAGTCCCATGCTTAATTTCTGGATGCTCAATCAAATACTTCATCGCTTCAACAATTTCCACAATTCCAGCTTTATCGTCAGCTCCCAAAAGCGTAGTCCCGTCAGTAGTAATCACCGTTTTTCCCACATAATTTTTCAAATTAGGAAACTCCTCAACTGACAACACAATATCTTTCGCCTCATTCAACACGATATCTTTCCCATCATAATTTTCCACAATTTTCGGATTAACATTAGTCGCATTAAAATCTGCAGTATCCATATGCGCAATAAATCCAATCACAGGCACATCTTTATCAACATTTCCAGGCAATGTCGCATTTACAAAACAAGCATCATTCACATACACATTTTCCATCCCAATTTTTTCCAATTCCTTCGCAAGAATCTTCGCAAACTCAAGTTGTGTCGGTGTCGATGGAATAGTCTCACTTTTCTCATCCGATCTAGTTTCAAATTTTACATATCGCAAAAATCTATCTTTTAATGTATCATACATTTTCTCATTCCTCTTTTCCTTTTAAAATTTTCTTCATCAAATTTCTATTTATATTTTCATTATATCACATTTACTTCATTTCAAAAAACAGAAAAATTTCATTTGAATTTTTCAAACTACTAATTATTTTATTGAATTAACACATCCTACTGAAAATAAAAAGAACTAACTTTTATTTCAATAAAAATCAGTTCTTTTACATTTTTACAACTTCTGTTTCAACAAATGTCCCATTTTCTCTTTTTTTGTCTTCAAATATTTCTCATCAACATCATTTGCTGGAATTTCAATTTCTTCTCTATCTACAACTTTGATTCCATAAGTTTCCAATCCCTTGATTTTAGATGGATTATTTGTCATTAAAGAAATTGATTTAATATTTAGATCTTTTATAATCTGAGCTGCCACAGCATAATCTCTCAAATCATCTTCAAATCCTAATTTGTGATTAGCTTCCACAGTATCATAACCTTGATCTTGAAGTTTGTATGCTTTCAATTTATTCAAAATCCCAATTCCTCTACCTTCTTGTCTCAAATAAATTACCAAGCCTTCTCCTTTGTTTTCAATTTCATGCAACGATTTATGTAACTGATCTTGACAATCACATCTTTTAGAACCGAAAACATCCCCCGTCAAACATTCTGAATGAAGTCTCACAGTCACATTTTCCTTACCTCTAACATCCCCTTTTATAATTGCTAAATATTCTTTATTCTCAATTTGATCACTGTAACCAACGAACTCAAATTCCCCAAATTTCGTAGGAATTCTAACATCCGCCTCATTTTTAACTAACTTTTCGTTTTTTTTTCTGTACAAAATCAATTCATCAACTGTAATTATTTTCAAATCATGTTCTTCACAAAATTCAAATAAATCATCTCTTCTAGCCATTGTCCCATCTTGATTCAAGATTTCCATAATAACTCCAACTGGTTCAAATCCACAAAGTTTCGCCAAATCAACTGCTGCTTCAGTATGTCCTCTTCTTTCAAGCACTCCACCTTTTTTCGCTATCAACGGAAACATATGACCTGGTCTCAAAAAATCCTCAGCCTTTTTAGTCGGATCTGCCAAATCCAAAACTGTTTTCAATCTATCACCTGTCGAAATCCCAGTTGTCGTACCTTCTGCCGCATCTACAGAAATCGTAAATGCTGTTCCATGATGATCAGTATTTCTAGCAGTCATCGGATCCAATTGTAATCTTTGTGCAACCTCCACTGAAACAGGCACACACATCAAACCTCTTGCTTGATTTATAATAAAATTTAACCATTCATAAGTAGCAACTTGTGCTGGCAATACTAAATCTCCCTCATTTTCTCTATCTTCATCATCCACAACAACAACCGGTTTCCCAATCTTCAAATCTTCCAATGCTTCTTCTACTGTATTAAATTTTCTCTCCATTTTCTTCTCCTTTCTAATTAATATTCACTAAAATCCATTCTTTTGCAAAAATTCCATTGTCAATTTTGATTTTTTCTCATTATCATTATTTTCAAAATTATTAAACTTCAAGATTTTTTCCACATATTTTCCAAACAAATCAGTTTCAATATTAACGAAATCTCCTATTTTTTTCTTCCCAAGCGTAATATTTTCCAAAGTATGCGGAATCAACGAAACCGAAAAAGCTCCCAAATCATCGTCCACATCAATTATAGTAAGACTAGCTCCATCTATCGTAACTCGCCCTTTTTCAACCACATATTTAATATTCTGTCTATGCTTTTCCTCCAACTGAAACTTATATAATTTAGCGATCCCTTTCGGAACAATTGAAATAATCTTTGCTTCACTATCGACATCTCCCATTACTAAATGTCCACCTAGAAACGTCATCAAAGTCAATGATTTTTCAAGATTTACCGCTTCTCCAACAGTTATTCTCTTCAATCCACTTCTTTCAATTGTTTCATACATCACATCTGCCGTAAAAGTATTTCCACTAATTTCCGTAACCGTCAAACAAACTCCATTTACCGCTATACTATCTCCAATTTTTGCCTTTTCAACAACCTTGTCACCTTTTATCGTTATTCCTAAACCCGTAGCCTTCTTAGAAATATTCACGACTTTTCCCATTTCTTCGACTAAACCTGTAAACATATTTTCTCCTAATCTTATCCCATTTCATTATATTTCTTGAAATAAAACTCCATTCCTACATTTTCGCCATAAATATTATTTTTCACATTTGTCAATTGAATAGCCTCGTCCATTTTTTCTCTCACAAATCCAGAAATAAAAGGTTTTGCACTACTATCACCTAAAATTTTATTTGCAATGAAAATTTCTCCACCATCAATCACATTTTCTTTAAATGCAAGTGAAATAAGGCTTTCTCCACCTTCTAGCAAAACACTGTCAATTCCTATTTTCCCAATCTCTTCAAGCATTTTTTCAAAAGAAAATTTTTCACCTTCAATAAAAATAAATTTTATTTTGTTTTCATCACATAATCTTTTCTGTTTTATTTGAATCTCAGTATTTTTAGATTTTTCAATATTTTCAATAAATTGATTTTTTTGTGAAGTAATAATCACTGTTTTTTCGTCCTCATTATTTTTCACAACCTTAAAATTTTCATTAATCTTTAAATGTGGATCAACAATGATTCTAAAAGGATCTACACCATTTTCAATTCTCGCTGTTAAACTTGGATCATCCACGAGAACCGTATTTATCCCAACCATTATTCCCATAAATTTATTTCGATAATACTGAACTTTCTCTCTAGCGATACTATTTGTTATCCATTTTGAAATCCCATTTGACAAAGCTATTTTCCCATCTAATGTTATCCCACATTTCACAAACAAATAAGGAATTTTTGTTTTTATATATTTAAAGAAAACTTGATTCACCTCATCACATTCTTCTTTTAATACATTTTCCACGACTTCAATTCCTGCTTCCTTTAGCATCGCCACACCTTTTCCAGCTACTTTTGGATTCGGATCACTAGATCCAATAAAACATTTTTTTATTCCCATATCTATTATTTTTTTCGCACAAGGCGGTGTTTTCCCATAATGCGAACACGGCTCTAAAGTCACATAAATCGTAGCTCCATGAGCATCTTCTCCAGCCTCTTCCAACACATAAACTTCAGCATGAGGTCCACCAAAAAACTTATGATATCCTTTCCCAATCACTTCTCCGTTTTTTACCACAACAGCTCCAACCATTGGATTAGGATTTACCGCACCCGCACCTTTTTTCGCAAGTTCAATTGCCATTCGCATATATTTTTCATCAATATTTTCTTCCATTTTATTTTCCCTTTATTTTATTAATCTTTCTAAACTTTTAAAACTTAATCTTAGAAAATATCAAATATTTATTCTGAAATTATCCAATATTTTTTATCAAATCAATCATTTCCAACGCACCAAATGCAACGTCAGCACCTTTATTTCCTGCTTTTGTTCCTGCTCTTTCAATTGCTTCTTCAATATTATTCGTAGTCAACACACCAAACATCACAGGCAATCCTGTTTGCAATGAAATTTGAGCCACTCCTTTAGAAACTTCTGCACAAACATAATCAAAATGAGGTGTTGCGCCTTTTATAACAGCTCCTAAAGTCAAAATCGCATCATATTTTTTTGATTCAGCCATTTTTTTAGTAATTAAAGGTATTTCAAAAGCTCCTGGAACCCAAGCAATATCGATATCTTCATCATTTACATCATTTCTTTTCAATACATCTACTGCTCCACCTACTAATTTTGAAGTAATAAACTCATTAAATCTCCCTGCAACAATTCCTATTCTTAAACCTTTTCCATTAAATTTTCCTTCTAACGTTCTCATTTTTATTCCTCCTAAATTATTTTAATATTCATTTTTCTTATTTCCCATCAAAATTTTTCACTTATCAAAAGTTGTTAAATTCAAAAAAAAAACTGGATTTCTAAAACCCAGAACATTCACTATTAATAAAAAATATTTTTCTTAATACCATTTACAAAAATCTAAATATTTTAATTTTCTGTAGTATAACTCAAAATTTCTAAAATAACTTTTACAAACTTATTCTCAAAATCAATAAATTAAAATTAAATTTAGATCAAAATATTTTTATATTAACTTCTTTCATCTAGACTCTACTATCGGTACTGGAATCCCACCAGTTCGTGCTTGCAAAATAATCATATTTGCGCTCGTGGACTATACCACCGGTCGGGAATTTCACCCTGCCCTGAAGTTTTTGTATTTACAATCTTATTGTATACCTTTTTTCTTTTTTTGTCAAACATTTATTTTTTCTAGGACAGAGCAAAATAGTGAATAACCATAACTTTTACATTTGATTTCAAAGAAATTTTACTGTACAAATAAAAATACGCCACCATTTTTACATTTTATCAACAAAAAACTTATGACGTATTTACAACATTTTTATAAAATAATTTTCCCTTAAAAATTACAATATTTCCTCAATAGAATTATCACAATAAATAGTTTCAGACGTTTCCTCCAAAACTTTTTTCAACCTAATTTTTTCCTCAATTGGCAAATATTTAACATAAATATTTTTCAATCCTTTTCGTTCTTCATTAGTCAAATCTGATAAATAAACAATTCTTTCAGACTTTTTACTTTTGAAATCTAAAATTTTCAAACGATACTTTTCAATAACCTTTTCATCCAAATCTGTTTTTTTATTTGTAATTATACAAAATTTATTTTTCCATTCATTTTTAAAGTCTTCTAAGTTTTCTTTTTCCCTATTATCACGAGTTCCTACAAAATTTTCTGTAGCTCCCCCATCTTCAGCAACTTTCAATCCTACGTCTTCACTAACAACTCCAGAACTTGCATTTTTTATTTCCAAATTCTTTCCTTCTAAATTTGTATTTTCTTTATCTTCAACTTCATTTTCGTTTTTTAATTCATCAGAAAACAAATCTAAAACTTCATTTTCATCAAATTCATAAAATACAGTAAATGGATATTCTCTCACATCTTCAACATTATTATTAATATCAAAATAATCTTTAAACAATGGAGTTGCAAATATTTTCTCATTTTCTTCTGTAACAACAATTTGACTTTTTTTATCCAACTTTGTTTTATAAAACATCCCTACTGTCAAAATATATTTTATTACAGAAAATAAATTTTTGTTTTTTCTATTTAATTTTACTGAATTAGAATCTGTAAAATCATTTTCAATTATCAAATTTTTATCATTCCTAAAAAATTCTGCTAACATTTTTTTTGTAAAAGAATTATATTCCAATTTTCCCAATAAAAATGATTTAATCTTATTAAAAATTCCAACATCCTTAACTTCATAACACTTAAACGAATAGTCCCTTTTTATTGTAATAAAAATAATATTATGAGTTGTTGTACGCTTTATTTTTTCAATTTCCACAGAAAAATTCCAATTGTAGTATTCTTTCAACTGCATCAATAATTTTGAGACATTATAATCTAAACGTCCTATAAATTTTTTCCCTTGAAACAACGAAATTTGATCAACTTCTGTTTTCATACTAATTTCACTTTTACTTTCATCACTAACATCAATATTTGTATAAAATACTGATTTTATCGGAAAAGACGTCGTAAAAAGCGAATAATAATAAATAAGTCTATCATCTATTAATTTTGAGTGTTTCACATCCTCAATATAAACTTTCGTATAATATCTATCTTGATACAATTCATTTTTCATTTTATAAACAATATCATAAATTAACCCTTCATTCAACTCTTTAAAAAATTCTCCTGAATTAAACCAAACAGCATTTCTACTCGTATAACCCTTTTGTTGAACATCAAACATAATATGATTTTTATTCTCACCAATAAATTTAATATTCTCAAAAAAAACACTCTTTGTCAAAAATGTTGGCGTTGGATTTCCAAAACCAAATGGTTTCAATAAATCTATCAACTGAAAAAACTCATATGATATTTTTTGAACAGGAATTTGCTTATCAATTTCTATTATCTTAACAAAATCCTCTTCCTTCAAAATATTCTTTGCATAACTATTAATTTTTTTTCGTAATAATTCAATATTCTTTATAGGTAACGTAAATCCCGCTGCACCTGAATGCCCACCAAATTTCAAAAACAATTCTGGCATTGACTGTAACGCCTCCAAAATGTTAAAATTCCCAATACTTCTACATGACCCTACAGCTAACCCTTGATCCTCCTTAATTTCCATAATTATTGTCGGCTTGTTATATTTATCGACAATCTTTGAAGCAGCAATTCCAATTACACCATGATGATATCCTGGATCCCCATCCACAATAATATAATCTTCTTTTAAATTCTTATCTTCAATATTCTTTTCAACCATTTCAACTATATTATTTTGCAAATCTTTTCTCTCAAAATTTTTATCAATCAATTCTTGTACAATAACTTCAATCTCACGACTATTATCAGAAATCAGCAATTTTACAACCATTTTTGCATCTTTTAATCTCCCAGCTGCATTAAAAACTGGTGCAATAATAAATCCTACATCATATGTAGTATACTCTGTTTTACTCTCCTTCTGATCCTTATTCCCACTAAAAAATAATTTATACAACAAATAGTTCAAACCTTTATTTTTAGAATGTAACAATTTTTCCAATCCAAATTTAGTTAAAATTCTATTTTCCTCTAATAATGGAACAATATCCGCTACTGTCCCTATTGCCACTAAATCTATGTATTCATAAGCCTTTTCTTTTTCTCCAGCCCTTTCAAATAAACACAAAACGACCATAAAAATCGTCCCAACTCCTGCTAAAGATGGAAACGTAAATTTGTTTTCTTTTCTTTTAGGATTCACAACTGCAACTGCATCAGGAACTTTATTTCCATGTAAATTATGATGATCCGTAATAATAATTGGCAACCCAATAGAATTTGCAAACTCTATTTCTGGAAATGACGTTATCCCACAATCCACTGTTATAACTAAATCTGCTCCCGATTCTTTAATTTTCTTTAATGCCTCATTATTTAATCCGTATCCTTCATCTCTAATCGGAATATAATAATTCACATTTTTAGCTCCTAATTCCTTCAAAGCCAAATAAAGAACTGACGTCGAAGTTATCCCATCAACATCATAATCACCATAAATCCAAATATTTTTATTCTCTCTAATCGCATTCTCAATCTCTAAAACTGTCTTCTCCATATCAAATAACCCATATGGATCTTGTATATTTTCAAGCTTAGGATTTAAAAATTTTTGAACATCTTCTTTTTCTCTTATCCCACGCGAATAAAGAATTTTCAAAATGTCATAATCAACATTTAAATTTCCCCCTACAATTTCTCTATTACTAGGTATACTTTTCACATTCCACTTAGTATTTCTCATAACAACTCCTCCCAATTCTATAACCCCCAAAAAGTTCTAATCTTCAAAATATAAAAATTTTACCACAAAATATAATATTTATCAACTCCGTTTTTTACAATATTTTTTTGTAAAATAAAAAAATGGCGTCCCCGGTTGGACTCGAACCAACGACCCTCTGATTAACAGTCAGATGCTCTAACCAGCTGAGCTACGGAGACACTCTTTTTTAATAAGAATATATATTAAAAAGTTTGGCAATTTCCTATTTTCCCTAGATAACTCTAAGTATCTTCGGCGTAAACAGACTTAACTACTGGGTTCGAAATGTAACCAGGTGTATCCCTGTCGCTATTGTCACCAAACTTAAAATTTAATAAAGACAATGAGAAATAAATAGTACGGTAAAAAGAATATTAAAAGCTTTCGTAATATTAGTACTGGTCAGCTAAATATATCTCTATACTTACACCTCCAGCCTATCACCACCTGTTCTCGATGGATACTAAAAGAACACTCATCTCAAAGTGGGCTTCTCACTTAGATGCTTTCAGCGATTATCCCTTCCAAACGTGACTACTCAGCCATGCCACTGGCGTGACAACTGATACATCAGAGGTTTGTCCATCCCGGTCCTCTCGTACTAAGGACAGATCTTTTCAATATTCTAGCGCCTGCAGTGGATAGGGACCGAACTGTCTCACGACGTTCTGAACCCAGCTCGCGTGCCTCTTTAATGGGCGAACAGCCCAACCCTTGGGACCTTCTCCAGCCCCAGGATGAGACGAGCCGACATCGAGGTGCCAAACACTTCCGTCGATATGGACTCTTGGGAAGTATCAGCCTGTTATCCCCGGGGTAGCTTTTATCCGTTGAGCGATGGCCCTTCCATACGGAACCACCGGATCACTAACTCCTACTTTCGTACCTGCTCGACCCGTCAGTCTCGCAGTCAAGCTCCCTTATGCGTTTGCACTCTTAGGTTGATTTCCATCCAACCTGAGGGAACCTTTGAACGCCTCCGTTACTCTTTTGGAGGCGACCGCCCCAGTCAAACTGCCCACCTAGCACTGTCTCCGATACCAGATTAGAATTTCAACAACATATGGTTGGTATTCCAACAGCGACTCTGTAACAACTGACGCCATTACTTCATAGTCTCCCAACTATCCTATACACACATTGCCAAAACCCAATGCCAAGCTACAGTAAAGCTCCACGGGGTCTTTCCGTCCTACTGCAGGTAGTCGGTATCTTCACCGACATTACAACTTCACCAGGCCTCCAGCCAAGACAGCTCTCAAATCATTTCACCATTCGTGCAGGTCGGAACTTACCCGACAAGGAATTTCGCTACCTTAGGACCGTTATAGTTACGGCCGCCGTTCACCGGGGCTTCAATTCGGATCTCTCAATCCTCCTCTTAACCTTCCGGCACTGGGCAGGTGTCAGCCCATATACGTCGCCTTTCAGCTTAGCATAGACCTGTGTTTTTGGTAAACAGTTGCTTGAGACTCTTCACTGCGACCTATTTCCCCTTGAAGTGTTTCTCTTCTCAAGTAATATAGGCACCCCTTCTCCCGAAGTTACGGGGCTATTTTGCAGAGTTCCTTAGCTAGAGTTAGCCTGTCGGCCTTAAGTTTCTCACTCTGTCCACCTGTGTCGGTTTACAGTACGGGCACTTAATTTCCTCCTTAGAAGTTTTTCTTGGCAGTGTAGGATTTGTGACTTACACCAAGAGGTGCTTACCCATCAGTTCTCACGTTTAAGCATACGGATTTACCTATATGCTCACGCTACTTCCTTAGAAAGGCTAAACCGTCAGCCTTCTCACATACCTTCCTGCGTCACTCCATCAGTAATAACGTTAATTAAGTGGTATAGGAATATTAACCTATTTTCCATTCGCCTGCGCTACTTAGCCTCGGCTTAGGTCCCGACTTCCCCAGGGCGGACAAACCTTCCCCTGGAAACCTTGGACTTCCGGCCGGCGGGATTCTCACCCGCCTTCTCGCTACTCATTCCTGCATTCTCACTTCTGATACCTCCAGCAGGCCTTACAGCCTGCCTTCATCGGCTTACAGAACGCTCTCCTACCAAGATGCGAAAGCATCTTCCACAGCTTCGGTTTATGTCTTAGCCCCGTTACATCTTCGGCGCAGATACTCTCGACCAGTGAGCTATTACGCACTCTTTTAAGGTATGGCTGCTTCTAAGCCAACCTCCTGGTTGTCTGTGAATATCCACCTCCTTTCCCACTTAGACATAATTAGGGACCTTAGCTGGTGGTCTGGGCTGTTCCCCTTTTGTCCACGGACCTTATCATCCATAGACTCACTCCTAATCATTAATATATGGTATTCGTAGTTTGCTTGATTTCGGTAAGCAATACGCCCCCTAGATCATACAGTGCTCTACCCCCACATATCTTAAAATTAAGGCTGCACCTAAATGCATTTCGGAGAGAACGAGCTATCTCCTAGTTCGATTGGCTTTTCACCCCTAGACCTATCTCATCTCCCAACTTTTCAACGGCGGTGAGTTCGGTCCTCCACTAAGTCTTACCTTAGCTTCAACCTGGACAGGCCTAGATCACTAGGTTTCGCGTCTATGACATACGACTTATCGCCCTATTAAGACTCGGTTTCCCTTCGGCTCCATTCTTTTTAACCTTGCCATATATCATAACTCGCAGGATGATTAACCAAAATCCACGCAGTCACTCTTGCGAGCTCCTACCGTTTGTAAGCACACGGTTTCAAATTCTATTTCACTCCCTTACTCAGGGTTCTTTTCACCTTTCCCTCACGGTACTCTTCTCTATCGGTCAACAAAAGTATTTAGCCTTACGTGATATGGTCCACGCTGATTCACACCAAATTCCTCGTGCTTGATGCTACTCGGGTGCTTTAAGTTTCACTAATAGTTTTACGTTCTACAGGACTATCACCTTCTTTGGTCCAGCTTCCCAGCTGTGTTCCACTTACTCTACTAGTAAAATAACTTTATGGCTATCAGTCTATTAAAGTCCCTCTACCCCATATACACAACGTCGCCAACTTACATGTATATGGTTTAGGCTATTCTCCGTTCGCTCGCCGCTACTTAGAGAATCGTTTTTACTTTCTTTTCCTCCCGTTACTTAGATGTTTCAGTTCACGGACTTACCTCTTTCGTATATGTGATTTACACATATAGGTTTTCCCATTCGGACATCTTGGCATCAAAGGTTATGTGCACCTCTACCAAGCTTTTCGCAGCTTATCACGTCCTTCATCGGCTTTTGTTGCCTAGGCATCCTCCGTGTGCCCTTAATAGCTTTTTATTCTAACTCTAACAGTTTCCTGTTTTCATTGTAATCTTTTTACCTACTATTCATTTCCCATTGTCCTTATGCTAGAAGAAACATAATCCAAACAGATTTAGTATTTATATACTCCTTAGAAAGGAGGTGATCCATCCGCACCTTCCGGTACGGATACCTTGTTACGACTTCACCCCAATCACTATCCACACCTTAGGTACCTTCCTCCTTACGGTTGAACCAGTAACTTCAGGTGCAAACAACTCTCGTGGTGTGACGGGCGGTGTGTACAAGACCCGAGAACGTATTCACCGCAACATTGCTGATTTGCGATTACTAGCGATTCCAACTTCATGAAGTCGAGTTGCAGACTTCAATCCGAACTTAGATTGGCTTTTTAGTTTTGCTCCACGTCACCGTTTTGCTCCTCTTTGTACCAACCATTGTAGCACGTGTGTAGCCCAGATCATAAGGGGCATGATGACTTGACGTCATCCCCACCTTCCTCCTGCTCTTCGCAGGCAGTCTAGTTAGAGTCCCCAACTTAATGATGGTAACTAACTATAGGGGTTGCGCTCGTTGCGGGACTTAACCCAACATCTCACGACACGAGCTGTCGACAGCCATGCACCACCTGTCTCTACGTTCCCGAAGGCACGGCCTGTTCTCACAGGCCTATGTAGGATGTCAAGATCTGGTAAGGTTCCTCGCGTTGCGTCGAATTAAACCACATGCTCCACCGCTTGTGCGGGTCCCCGTCAATTCCTTTGAGTTTCAACCTTGCGGTCGTACTCCCCAGGCGGATTACTTATCGCATTAGCTTCGGCACAGACACTCTTCATGCCCACACCCAGTAATCATCGTTTACAGCTAGGACTACCAGGGTATCTAATCCTGTTTGCTCCCCTAGCTTTCGCACTTCAGCGTCAGTTGCTGTCCAGTGGACTATCTTCATCATCGGCATTCCTACACATATCTACGAATTTCACCTCTACTCGTGTAGTTCCGTCCACCTCTCCAGCACTCTAGATATACAGTTTCAAAGGCAAGCTTTGAGTTGAGCCCTAAGTTTTCACCCCTGACTTGTATATCCGCCTAGATGCCCTTTATGCCCAATAATTCCGGATAACGCTTGCGACATACGTATTACCGCGGCTGCTGGCACGTATTTAGCCGTCGCTTCTTCTGCAGGTACCGTCACTTTCTTCTTCCCTGCTGAAAGCACTTTACAATCCGAAAACCGTCTTCGTGCACACAGAATTGCTGGATCAGAGTCTCCTCCATTGTCCAATATTCCCCACTGCTGCCTCCCGTAAGAGTAAGGGCCGTATCTCAGTCCCCTTGTGGCCGTTCATCCTCTCAGACCGGCTACCTATCTTCGTCTTGGTGAGCCGTTACCTCACCAACTAACTAATAGGACGCAAAGCTCTCTCTTAGCATCTCTTTTCATTAAAGCTTCATGCGAAGCTTTAATAATATCTAGTCTTATCAGTCGTTTCCATCTGTTATCCCAGACTAAGAGGCAAGTTCTTTACGCGTTACTCACCCGTCCGCCATGGTTATCACGGTGCAAGCACCGTTTCCCCATTGACTTGCATGTGTTAAGCATTCTGTCAGCGTTCATCCTGAGCCAGGATCAAACTCTTCATTCAATATTTATTTTCACCTTTTAAAGTCTTATTGACAGGAACTTTTTATTATTAAAAGTCCTTATTTATCACATCTTTTATGGTATATGCTTCTTCTATTTATTTGTTTATTGTACATGATACATTTTCGTATCGACAAGAGGTATTATATCAAAAACAAAAAAGATTGTCAACTACTTTTTTTTTTTTTTTTATATTTTTTTAAAATGGACGTTAAAGTTTCTATTACTTTTTCATTGTTTAGTTTGTCTTTTATTGCCAATCTAAAATAATGTTTATTCAAATAAATAAAATTTGATGCATCACGAATTAAAATGCCTTTTTCTAACATTTTTTTTCTTAGATTTTTTACATCTAAACCTTTTTCTAACAAATTATCTTCAATTTTTAAAAGAATAAAGTTTACTTCTGTTTTATAGGCTCTTAAACCTTCGATTTTATTTAAATTTTCATACATGTATTTTTTTTGATCTTTTATCCATTCTTTTGTTTTTTGAATATAATTTTCATCATCTAAAACAGTTTTTCCAGCTAAATCTGCTATATTGTTTACGCTCCATGGTTCTTTTTTTTCTAGCATTTTTTTTAACAAATTGTTATTGAAACAAATTCCATAGCCTAATCTTAAGCCTGGAATTGCGAAAAATTTTGTGAAAGCTCGAATTACAAATAAATTTTCTTTATTTTCTTTGGAATTTATTATGCTTTCATTTTCCCAATCTTCTACAAATTCTACGAAGGCTTCGTCTACGAATAATTTTGTATTTTTTTGTTCACAAATTTTTAAAATCTCTTCTAATTTTTTTAATTTTAAAAATTGTCCCGTTGGATTGTTTGGATTACATAAAATTAATAAATCATAGTTATTTTCTAATTCTGTTTCAAGATTCTTGACATTTAAAACAAAATTTTCTGTTTCTTTTAATTCAAAATAATTTATTTCAAGGCTATCATTAGCTAATGTTGAGGCTTTTATCGCTCTTTCGTACTCTCCGAAAGTTGGAGATACTATTAAAACTTTTTTTGGAGATAATATTTTCATAAAAAGAAAAATTATTTCTGTAGCTCCATTTCCAACAATTATATTTTCTATATTCAAATTATTTTTTTCTGCTATTTTTTCTCTAAGTTCGATATAATCTGGGTCTGGGTATCTTTCCAAAACAAATAATTTTTCAAAAATTTCTTTTTTTAAATTTTCTGGTAATCCGTAAGGATTTATGTTTGAGCTGTAATCTAAGATTTTATCCATATTTTTTTCTCTAAAAATTTTGTATATGTTTCCTCCGTGAAAATCTGTTTTTTCTTTATTCATCTCACATCTCCTTTCTTTATTTTTTACAAGTTTTTTAATATTTTTTATGAAATAGAATTTTAATATTGTTGTAAATTATTCCTGCTAAAAGACTTATAACAATTGTTGCGATAGACTTAAAAATCATTTCATCGCTTATTCTTATTACATAATCTAAAACAATT
Organism: Leptotrichia sp. oral taxon 221; assembly: GCF_018128245.1. NCBI lineage: Bacteria > Fusobacteriati > Fusobacteriota > Fusobacteriia > Fusobacteriales > Leptotrichiaceae > Leptotrichia > Leptotrichia sp. oral taxon 221. The sequence continues at coordinate 432,195 of NZ_CP072378.1, read as the reverse complement.
AAATGGACTAAATATGCAAAATATGTTGCGTCTGAAATACTTTTTATACTTTTTTTTCGTTCTTTAAACCTAAATTTTAGCCAAAATCCAAAAAATGATATTGTCATGAAAAAAGTTCCTAGGGAATTCTTATCAAAAAAATTGGATATTTGTTTTCCTGTTGTGTTTAAAATATATTTTGTTGAAAAAAAACTTATTAAAAATCCGAAAAAATATATTCCTAAAGTGTAAAATATCGGTATTTTAGAAATTTTTTCTTTGTATTTCTTGAAGTAGTATCCGATTAAGTAATATCCAAAAAATCCTACGATTGGAAAATTGGAAAACGGAATTCCTTTTAAATGAAAAAATCTTAAATATGGATTTAAAATATTACATAAAAACCATATGATTATTACAAAAAAAGTTTCCTTTTCTGCATATTTTAGTACTTTTCTCAACCACGGCGTTAAAAGGTACAATCCTAAAATCATGTAAATGTACCAAAAATGTGGGGCTGAAAGACTCTTTCCATTATTTTTTATTAATGAAAATTTATACATAAAAACATATATTATATTAAATGTGATAAATAGAGGGATTATTCCCATCAACCTTTTTTTGAAAAAATCTTTTGTAGTTTCGACTTTATCGAGTAATAAATAACCACTTATCATGATAAAAAGGGTTACTCCAATTGAGATAACTGAATATCCTGCCATCCAAATATCAAGTCCATATTGACGATTTAGAGTGTGCAACATTACTATGAAGGTTAAAGCAATTATTCTGATTATGTCGATATTCATAAATTTAAGTATCTCCTTTCTTTTTGAGAGAATAATTTCTGTCAATTTTTTATATTTTTTGTTCCACAATCTTAAATTAATTTTTTTAATTCTATAAAATTTTAAAAATAATAAATCTTATTAATGAAAAAATTACTAATCCAACAAAACTTGTGACGTACATTATTCTAATATTTTTTCTAATGTCTTCTGTTCTAAATTCCTTTTTTTTATCACCAATTGTTGGTTTTTCGACTTCTTTTCCAAAATAAGAAACTTTTCCACCAAATTGGACTCCTAAGGCCCCAGCTACACTTGCTTCTGAATGTGCAGAATTTGGGCTGCTATGATTTTTTCTATCTCTGAAAAATATTTTTTTTGCATTTTTGTAATCAAATCCTAGAAGGAAACTTGAAATAATTATTAAAATTCCTGTTATTCTAGCGGGAATAAAATTAGCAATATCATCAATTTTTGCTGAAAACTTCCCAAAATCCATATATTTTTCATTTTTGTATCCCACCATTGAATCCATTGTATTTATTGCTTTGTAGGTCATTGCAAGTGGTAGGCCCCCAATAAACATGTAAAACATTGGAGCAATTATTCCGTCGACTGTATTTTCTGAAATTGTTTCCATCGTGCTTCGAATTATCATTATTTTATCCATTTTCTCAGTATCACGAGAAACCAAGTAAGATAGCTCTTTTCTAGCAATTTCTAAATTTCCTTTTTGCAAAATTTTATAAACCTTTTTTCCTTCTCTTGCTAAAGAATTTATAGAAAAAATCGTATACATTAAGTAAATTTCAAAAAATGTAAAAATTATATTTTTTTGACTTAATTTTTCTAAAATTAACATTGATACAAACGTAATAAAAATCACGCAAATATTCATTAACATTCCATTCCAAAAATTGCGTTTTTTTATTTCTTGAGAAAGATTTTTTGAAGTCTTATTATTTTTATCTTTTCCTATTTTTTTCTCTTCAACATCAAATTCTTCCGTTTCTTCTTCCTTTTTGGTATATAATTTTTTTTCTAAAAAATCTATCAATTTCCCAATAATCTGTACTGGATGTGTTACATTTATCGGATCACCAAAAATTAAGTCTAAAATATATGCAATAAAAATTTTTGATAATAAGCTCATAATTACTCACCGTCCATTATTTCATATATTTTTTTCATATCTAAATTTTCTCGCAAAATCTTTGCTAATTTATCATATTCATTATTTTTATACTCTGCAAAACTAAAATTTTCGCTTAATTCATCGACACCTTTTTTCCGTCTAATTGCATTCAACAAATAATTCGTAAATTCTGAATTATCAAAAATTCCATGCAAATATGTTCCAATTATATTATTTTTCACAATTCCTTTTATTTTTTCATCACCAAAAATACATTTTATGCTATCCTCTGACATTTCTTTATTTTCAGAACTTTTTTCTTCTATTGGATAACTGTAACCTTGATGAATCTCGTATCCCTTCACTTTTATTTCACTAATTCCCTCTAAAATTCCACTAGCATTTTTTATTGTATTTTCGTATTGAGTCGTAACTTTTCCTTTTTCCATGACCGTTTCAATTTCTAAAAGTCCTAATCCGCTGATTTCTTTTAGATTTGACTCCATTTCGTGAGGGTCTGAAATTTTTTGTCCAAGCATTTGAAAACCACCACAAATTCCAAAAACAAAGGTTCCTGTTCTAGCTAATCTCACAATTTGTCGGCTAATATCTTTTTCAATTAAATCTTTCATATCTTCAACCGTATTTTTAGATCCAGGAATAATTATCATATCTTCGTCACCTAATTCACTTGCTTTTTCCACATATTTTATCGAAACATCTTCATAATGAGCCAAAGCGTCAATATCTGTAAAATTAGAAACTCTCTTCAACCTAATTACCGAAATTTTTATTTTCGCATCTTTTTTTTGCTTATATTTATCAATTCCAAGGCTATCTTCCTCTTCAATTCCTAGTTTTACATACGGAATTACTCCTAAAACTGGCACGTTCGTAAGATTTTCTATCATTTCGATTCCTGGAGTCAAAAGACTTTTATCCCCTCTAAACTTGTTAATAATCACACCTTTTATACGCTTTCTTTCACTTTCTTCAAGCAACATAATCGTTCCATAAATTGCTGCAAAAACTCCTCCTCGGTCGATATCTGCAACCAAAATAACAGGTGCATCAGCCATTTCAGCCATTCCTGTATTTACAATATCATCTTCCTTCAAATTAATTTCTGCAGGACTTCCTGCTCCTTCCAGTACACAAATATCAAAATTTTTTCTAATATGCTCATAAGCCTTCATAATTTCGCCTTTCAAGTTATGCTTATACGCAAAATATTCTCTTGCATCCATATTTTTAAATATTTTCCCATTCACAATAACTTGAGATTTTCTATCTGTTGTAGGTTTTAACAAAATTGGATTCATAAATGCTTCTGGCTCAATGTTAGCTGCTTCAGCCTGTACCACTTGTGCTCTACCCATTTCTTTTCCATCTTTCGTAATAAACGAATTTAGAGCCATATTTTGTGATTTGAAAGGAGATACGCTAAATCCATCTTGATAAAAAATTCTGCATAACCCTGTATTAATTATACTTTTTCCTACATTTGACCCTGTTCCTAATATCATTATATTTCTGTGTTTTCTATCCATAAATCTTACTCCTATTTTCATTTATCTAAAAAGGTTATAATTATTTTCCTTAAAATAATTATAACCGATAAAAATACTATAAGCAAATAAGTTTTTGAATTTCTTTCTCCTTTATTTTTTTGCATCTTTTAAGGCTTTATCAAGAGGAACAAAATTAAAATCAGAATCTATTGATTTTAAATCGTCCTGTGAGGAAATTACTCCTATCATATTATCTGAGTATTCTCTTGGATCAAAACCAGAATAATCTGCATCTTTTTCTATTGCAAAAACACCATTTTTGTATCCTGGAACTTCGATTTTTATTGATTCATCTGAATCCCTAAAAATTGTGTATCTCTTTTTTAATTTTTCATACATTTTTTCATAAGAATCATTAGTATCAAATTTTTTCAATTCACTTCCAAAATTGCTCAAATAAAATTCTCTTGGAAGATCTACAACTTTATATTCATTGATTATTACATCGTTTGCTCCCCATTTTTCATTGACTTCTGAAACTTTTTTTAGTTCCACATCTTGGATATCACCTAATTTTTCTGCCTTTTCCTTAGTTGAAATAAATTTATCAACTGTTAATTCTGAATCTTTTCCATAAAGTTTTATATCAGATATTCCTGTCATAGCAAGTTCATTTATATGAACTTTTCCATATACTTTTATAAGTCCTCCATCTGCATTTACTTCTTTTAATGTCTGATTTTTTCCATCTAGTACAAGAGTTGCATTTTCAAATACCCATATAGGTGAAGTTATAGCATCTCCATCAATTTCAAGTGTACCTTCCAAAACTTGAGTTGGACCTTTATAATTTAGATTTCCTGTTGTTATAAGCGTACCTGTACCAGCTTTTCTAAGTCCTGTATTATATTTACTTAATTTTTCATAATAATTGTATTCGCTAGGAAGTACAGCTTTTATATTCATATTTTCTATTACACCCTTTTCTTTTCCTTCAGTTGTTATTTTATACTTGTCATAGTTCACAAGAAAATTGTATGTCTTATCATTTGATGGAACGCTTGTCAATCCTCCACCAATATCATTTGACCATTCCCACTTATCATTGTCCTTTACATCTGCATAAAAATAGACATTTCCTTTTTTGTCAAAAATTTTATCATATCTTCCTGTAAAAAATTTTTCTTCTTCAATTAATCCTGCATTGAAACTTGATGGACCTTTTAAGGCTTTTTCAATATCTACGGCTCCCCATCCAGCTATGTTACTAAGTTCATCTTTAGGTCTATATGCTGTTGTTAAGAGAACTTGTTTTATTTGCATATAATTCATATTTGGAAATTTTTCTTGAATGAGTGACGCATAACCTCCTACTTTTGGAGTTGCATACGAACTTCCGTGAGAATATTTATTTACTGCTTTTATTTCACCATTACTAATTACAGCTGCCGCTCTATTATACAATGCAAAATTTGCCATTTCTCCTTTTGAAGCTGCAAAATTACAAGTATACGAATCTTCGTTATAATTACTTTCTCTTTTATCATTTTTAGCTATCCTCTTAGGAACTTCAAATTCCCATTCAAATCCTCCATCATCTCTACAGATATACTCACCTACAAATATCTTGTCACTTCTTATTAATTTTTGTGCCTCACTTCCAAAACTTGGAAATATCATCGTTTCTGTTGTAGGTACTACAATATCTCCTATTTTAGTACCACTCGTATTATGAAATTTATAATCACCTTCATCCTCTGAATTATCAAGAGCTGTAATAAAAAGATTTCTATTATCAGTATTATCAGTAAACACTCGTCTAGAACCATTTCTTCCAAGTAATACTTCATTTATCACATTTCCAAAATAAATTCCATCGCCACTTAAATAACTTCTCCCACCATAAACTCCAAATTTTGAATTTACTATTATTCCACTCCACCATCTAGGATTAGTAAATGATGACATTATATAGTATCTATCCTTATTTCTAAAAAACCAATCTTCTCCCACTGCATTTTTAAAGCTTTTTATCATTTTTGAAGTATGAGCATCATCTATTTCTTTTGTAGGTTTATTACTTGCATAAACATTTATATTTGAAAGTCCTGTTATAGCTTTCAAATCCTGTACTCCATAGCCAAGATCAGAAAATTGAATGTAGCTACTTTCATCCATCTTTTCGTGTTTCTCTTTTTTATATTTTATATACTTTGCATCTTTTTCTAAACTATCTGTTTTTTCCTTTGTCATTTTTAGACTTGCACTCAAACTGTTTAAACTTAAAAATAATGTTAACAATATTAATGTTTCTTTCATTTTTTCTCCAATATATAATTTTTTTAATGAACAATTATATCATAAAAAAAGGCTCTATTCAATTAAATAGAGTCCCTTTTTCGTTATTTTCCCATTCTAACAAAACTTTTCGATGGATTTTTAGTGTTACTATATTACTTATCTTTTTAAAAATCAAAATAATTACTTCTACTACTTTATTTTTATTGATATCCCTGAAACTACAAAATACACTTCATCTGCCTTTTCAGCAACCATTTGATTCATTTTGCCAGCAATTTCACGAAAATATCGTCCAAGTGGGTATGCAGGGACTATTCCCATTCCTAGCTCATTTGATACAACTACTACATTTTCAAAATTTTTTGCAGTTTTCAATAATTCTAGAACTTCTTTTTCTACGGCTTTATCGCATTGCTCCAATTGATTTTTTTTAGGATTATCCCAATCAATTTCCATATTTTCAAAAATAATATTGCTTACCATATTCGTCAAACAATCTACAAGCATATTATTATTTTCTACTGAAAAATCTTTCAAACTTTCCGAAATATTTTTATAACTTTCTACTATAATCCACTTATTTTGTCGTCTAGCCTTGTGTAAATCAACTTTTGTCTGCATTTCCTCATCATAAACAATGGAAGTTGCAAGATATATATTTTTCTGATTACCATTATTCATAGATAACAACAAATCTTCTGCAAACTTGCTTTTTCCACTCTTTGCTCCACCCGTAACATAAATTAATGCCATTATTTCCCCCTTTCTTTACTCGAAAAAAGAACAAAAATATTTTTAATATTCGTATTTATTACTGTAACCTCTCGGAGTTATCATTTTTCCATCTTTAATGAATGTATTTGCATTTCCAATTATTACGATTGTAAGCATATTAATTTCATGATTTAGCATTTCATCTAAAGTCGTTACAACGTGTTCTTCGTCTTCTCTTCCTGCATTTCTAACGATTGCAACTGGTGTTGTTTTTGGTTTATATTTTAACATAATTTCTCTTGCTTCTTCAATTTGAGTCACTCTTCCACGACTTTTTGGATTATAGATACTCACAACGAAGTCTCCTTGTGCTGCTAATTCCAATCTTTTTTTAATCAATTCCCAGTCAGTTAATAAATTACTCAAGCTAATTGTCACATAGTCGTGCATTACTGGTGCTCCAACTATTGCTGCTGCTGCATTTGTTGCTGTTACTCCTGGTATGATTTCCACTTCTACTTCTCCATCAGCAATTTCCAACATGATTCCAGCCATACCATAAACTCCTGCATCTCCACTACTTATCAACGCCACATTTTTCCCCTCTTTAGCCAATTTCAAAACGTTAATACATCTATCAACTTCTTTTGTCATTTGAGAATTTTTCATTTCTTTTCCTGGGTAATATTCTTTTATTAAATCCATATATGTTTTATAACCAATTATAATATCACTTTTTTCCATTGCTTCGTATGCTCTAAATGTCATATCTGCTTTTTTTCCTGGTCCTATACCTACTACGTAAATTTTTCCTGTTTTATTCATCGGGTTCCTCCTGAAATTTTATTTTGTTTAATCTTATTACATTTTTATTATCTTGTCAATTTTTTTTCTTGAAAAGTTCAAGCTCTACTCTCAAACTTAATTTTTATTTCAAAATTTTTAACACTTCTTTTTTCTAGTGACATAATTACTAAAAATTTTCCATAATTTTACTATAAAAATAGAGTAAAACTCACAAGTTTACTCTATTTTTTAACAAATCAACTCTCTACAAACTAGAAAGTATTTCTCCATTTCTTAAATTTGCTCTCATTTTTTGAATTTTTTCGTCCATTTTATCTAATTCTTTTAAAATTTCTTTTTCTTCTAGCGTTGTTTCGATTATTTTAGCAATTCCACCATTTTTTATGATTACTCTTTTGTTTGCAATTAGAGCTAATGTTGGATCGTGAGTCGCCATTAAGACTATTTTATCTGCAGAAACCAATAATTCTAATGCTTTTTTTCTATCAATTCCAGCGTTTTCAATTTCATCAATTAAAACGATTGGAGATGAACTTAAAATTGCTGTATCAGCGATCATTAATGCTCTTGATTGTCCTCCACTTAAGGCTGTAATTGCTGTATCTAGGTTAAACTTTTCTCCTGCTAATTTATTTGCTTCTAAAATTATTTTTTCTGTTACAGCTTCCACATCTTCAACCATACGGCTTTTAGCATGTAATTCCAAAAATTCTTTAACCGACAAATCCATAACAAAATTCATATTTTGCGATAATTGAGCAACTAATTTATTATTTGATGAAAATCTCCATTTTTTGTCAGGAGATTCGTTATTTATTAAAATTTCTCTTTGGGTTGGCGTATCTTTTTGTGCCGTCCATTCGATGTCAGCTAATAATCTTGATTTTCCTGAACCTGTTGGTCCTACGATTGAAATTATTTCTGATTTATGAATATCTAATCTTCCAAATCCTTCTGGATTTCCTGTTTTGTCTTGTCCAGCCAAAATTGTAAGCGTTTCAACACCTGTTTCTTCTTCCATTCCCAAAAACAATTTCATTTGCTCAACATATTCAATTAACGAAATCTCAATATTTTCCACATCAAGTGCCATGTCTTCTTTTTGCTCTTCTGTAAACATTTTCAAAAACTTACTAAAAGTTTCGTTTTCATATCCTTCAATAATTATATTATTTTCAACGAAAAAATTTTCAGCAAACGGATATTTTTCTATTAATTCTTTCATCGAAAGTTTATCCACTAAATTTCTATTCATTCGCACCACCTAAATTCATTTTTCTAACATTTCCCATTTGGTATTTTTCACCAATTCTTGTTTCACCTAAGCAATACGAACAAAGTGCTGAAGGCATTGGAAATCTAAGTTTTTTCCCTTGAACTGTTTCAATTTCTTTTTCTTTTTCATACAACAATGTGCTCAATTCATAAGCTCCTTGTCCTGTCAAACCATTCACATGCATTGTTACAGCTGTCGGATTTACTGAATTAACTCTCGACGCAAATACTTCTCTTTCTGCTTGAGAAACGATGTCCCCTTTTGTGATGATGACAATATCAGCTGATTTTAACATTGGACCAATTTTTTTAGGCGTATTAATTCCTGATAAATTATCAATTACACAAACTCCTTTTATATCTTTAATATATGGCGAACAACGATTACACAATCCCGCTGATTCTGTAATTAAAACCGATAATCCCAAACTTCTTCCCCATTGCACAACTTCCTCGATATTCGATACGAAAAAATGATCTGGACACAAAGCTCCTGAAATCCCTTTTTTCACTGGAATCCCTGCTTTTTCATACAATTTGTCATCATCTGTGTACAAGCAATCAAATTTTACTACACCAACTGACATTCCTTGTTTTTTTAATGCATCGACCGTTTTCAAGATAACACTTGTTTTTCCTGAAGATGGCGGTCCTGAAAATATAACTAAATTCATTTTTCTCTCCTTAATTTTTTCATTTTCATCATTTTAATTTTTAATAAAATTTCTATCTTATATATTTTTCCACAGCCTTATTAAATTCATCTTCTCCTTCTCTAATTATTTTCCCAATATCATGACTGTGAATATAATCCCATCCAATCCACTTAAATCCTTGTTCTGGCGTTAAATGATTATCTGTTTTTGGATTCGTTGAAGGAAATTTCCCACTTGCTGAAAATAATTCTCCAATTTTTTCTGATACAAAGAAATCCATAAATGGTTTTATTTTATCCATTTTATCTTTTTTCGTAATCATAAATATCGGACTTAGTAATGCTCCATCTTTTGGCCAAACTGCTTCTAAATCTTTTGCTCCATTTAACATTTGTGTAAAGAAATATGGAATAATACTGACTGCTGGAGCTTCTGGCGTTCTACCTTTAGCTTTTACCATTTGAGCTGGATGTAAATTTTTCTTGTATGATCTTGCTAATTTATAAATCCCATCCATACCGTAATCTTTGTAGATAGTTGCTATTAACGCATTAAATAAATCCAAATCATTCATTGGTAACGCAACTGAGTTTTCCAACTCTTCACTCAAAATATCATCCCACGTTTCTGGAACTTTTCTATCTCCTAAAACCGCTTTATTTATCAAAAATACTGCTGGAACAACTCCCATAATCGCATATTTTTTTTGAGGATCTCTCAAATCAATCTTTTCATTACAAAAATCTTTATTAATTTCATCAAAATACGTTTCAAATATACCTTTTTTCATGTATTGACCCATCAATTCCTCATCAAAAAATAACTCGTATCCAGCTGATAGTAACACATCTGGCACTTTGTCAGGATCTCCAGTTTTTACTTTTTCCACAACATCATCCAATCCTAAATTTGCCGATTTCAATTCATAAGTAATTTTGTAATCATTTTTCTTGTTGCTATCTTCAACCCACTCTTTTATCCCTTCAAGCAAAGGTATTCTTATTGGACAAGGCAAAACTCCCTCAATTGTAATATCTCCAGTTCCATCCGCTTTCACTTCCTCAAGCGAAATATCAATATCACTATCCTTTTGCAAAAATGTCACTAATTTTTCCTCAAATAAATCTGGATTTATTTTTTTTGCCTTCAATGCCATCTCTAGCTTAATCGTTTTTCCCATTATATTCAACATTTGTTTATTCTTCAATTGCTCAAAACCGTTAGAAATAAAGAAATCTAACGCTTCTGGATATCTATCCATAATATCAAACAGCGTATCTGTCATTTTAAAAAATTTATTTTCCATTATTTAAATTTTCCTTTCTATAAAAATAATTATTTAGTTTTTCAAATTATTATATCACAATAACAGTTCTAAAGATGTTACAATTGTTACAAATTTCAAATTTTTTTAAAAAAATATTGTGATTATCAAAATCAAAAAAAATTTTGAAAAAATAAAAAAGTATGGTAAAATAAGTTCGTGGTAAAAATTCCTACCACTATCAAAAATAAAGAAAATCTACTCAAAGTCAATAAAAATGAGGATTAGGAGTTACGGAAAATGCTAAAAAAACAGCATAAAATGATAAAAATTAATCAAAAAAATACGATTTTAATGTCTGAAAAAATCTCTGTAGCACCTATAAATAAAGGATTTTCTTGAAAGTACGTGTTAAAGAAGTGAATCCATTAAAACAAGGATTGAGACTTTTAACAAAATCAATATAAAGTTCAATTTCTTTTTCGTTAAAGAAGTGAATCCATTAAAACAAGGATTGAGACCTGGCGTTCCCAGCACCCAAATTTCTAAAAGTATTGGTTAAAGAAGTGAATCCATTAAAACAAGGATTGAGACTGACGCTTTTATTTAAAACCTCTACATTTTCACGAGCGGTTAAAGAAGTGAATCCATTAAAACAAGGATTGAGACCGTATTGTATCCCATTTTATTCATCCTCCTTGGATGTTAAAGAAGTGAATCCATTAAAACAAGGATTGAGACGTACACGTCGAAGTGACAGATGGTAAAATATTTCGATAGGTTAAAGAAGTGAATCCATTAAAACAAGGATTGAGACTCTTGTAGAAAATTCTCTGATAAGCCTAGTGGTGAAAGTGTTAAAGAAGTGAATCCATTAAAACAAGGATTGAGACCTGGAGTTAATTTTTCGATATTATTAAAGATGTACCAATGTTAAAGAAGTGAATCCATTAAAACAAGGATTGAGACAACCATCATATCTTGCACTGCCTTTGTCTTTTCGATAGGGTTAAAGAAGTGAATCCATTAAAACAAGGATTGAGACGTTGTCTAATATTGTTTGTACAGCTGATTGAATTACAGGTTAAAGAAGTGAATCCATTAAAACAAGGATTGAGACATTTTTCTTCTTCTACAATTTCTATTTGTGGAGTAATATGTTAAAGAAGTGAATCCATTAAAACAAGGATTGAGACTTGATACCCCATATGAACATCCTTGAATTCTTTAGGAAGTAAGAATAGTGAATCCATTAAAACAAGGATTGAAACATTGAGTCAACTATTAATTTATTAATTTGGGTGTGTAAAAATTTTTGTGTAAACCTCTAAATAATATATGGTAAAATAACTATATAATATTTGGAGGTTTTTGTTATGGCTAAAAAGAAAATTGACAACGAAATTTTTAAAACATTGATTGAGGATTACAATATTAAAGATACTAATGATATTAAGGATATGCTTAAGGATTTTCTTTTGGGTACTATTCAAACTATGCTTGAAGCTGAAATTGAGCATGAACTGGGATATGCTAAACATTCTCTTAGGGAATGGCAGTCTAGACAGCTTGAGGATGTATATCCAATAGTTTTTATGGACGCTATCCATTACAGTGTAAGAAAAGATGGAGTTGTTGTTAAAAAGGCGGTATATTTAGCTATAGGAATAGATAAGGAAGAAAGGAGGTTTTAGGATTTTGGATAGGAGAAAATGAATCAAGCAAGTACTGGCTAAATGTTTTAAATGAATTGAAAAACAGAGGGGTTCAGGATATACTAATTATGTCTGTTGACAATTTAAAAGGGTTCAGCGAAGCAATATCTTCAGTGTTTCCAAAGACAGAAATTCAAAAATGTGTGGTTCAACAAATTAGAAATAGCATAAGATATATTTCTTACAAAGATGCAAGGGAATTTACATCAGACTTAAAAGAAATGTATAATGCACCAACACTGGAACAGGCAGAGTTTAAACTGGATGAATTAGAAGAAAAATGGGGTAAAAAGTATATGGCAGTAATTAATTCCTGGAGAAGTAACTGGAATGAGTTGACAACATACTTTAAATATGATACAAAGATAAGAAAGCTGATTTTTACTATACTTTTTGAATATCAGCATACTGCGGCTTCATTTGTTGTAAAGACTTACGGTATTTAAAAAGCTACCGTGTATAATCTTGTCAATTCTTTTGAAATGCCAAAACTTAATATTGAAAGTTTTGAAAAGGATGATGATTCACTAGTATATATGGAAATTGATGAAGATCATATGAAATGTAGAAGAAGCAGAAATACATATATGAGGATGGTTGCTATACATCGTGGAATTGAGAAGCTCTGCAAGAACAGGAACAAGCTCATTGACAAGCATATGGCTTGAGAAAGATAATTTTACAGAACTTGAAAACTTTTAAGGAAAAAGAAAATGTAAGTCAGAGAAGAAAAGATCAAATGAAGATGCTGCACTTTCTTTGCAAACTACGGCAAGGATAGGGACAAGGCTCACAAACTGTATTTTAATGGGTCAAGAGCGGATACAATGGAAAAAGTAATAGAAACAAATTGTTTGGCAGATATTATTATCGAAGCAGGAAAAAGGACAAATATTCCATATTTAAGAGGAGGAGAAAGCTTGATAAGGGAAGTTCTGAAGGAAATATCACAAAGCAGAATGATTTAAAAAAGACAGCTAAAAATATTTTATTATGTTATTTTGGCTGCCCCTATATTTTTTACTCTGTCAATTTTCTTGAAAAACTTGTTATTCACAAAATTTCCAGGTATAATAAAGTAAAGAGGTGATTTTATGAAAAATGAAAAAAAGAAAGTTATCGAATGGATAAAAAAATATTTTGAAGAAAATGGAAAAAACTGTAAGGCAGTTGTAGGAATTTCAGGAGGAACAGATTCTTCAGTTGTGACAGCACTTTGTGTGGCAGCTCTGGGACGGGAAAATGTGATAGGAGTTCTTATGCCAAAAGGTGTGCAGCATGATATTGATTATTCCAAAAAACTGGTTGAGTTTTTGAAAATAAAGCATTATGAAGTGAATGTGGAAAAGCCTGTGAATGACTTAAAGAAATTAATTTCGCAGCAAATGGGAGTAAATCCAGATGAGTTTGACACCTATAAGACTAATCAGCCTGCTAGAATACGGATGGCTGTGCTTTATGGGATTTCTGCCATTATTGGCGGGAGAGTGGCTAATACTTGTAATTTGTCAGAAGATTTTGTGGGGTATTCGACAAAATTTGGAGATGCTGCGGGGGATTTTTCTCCAATTTCTGATTTTACAAAAACCGAAGTGCGCAAACTTGGTGTTGAACTTGGACTTCCTGAAATGTTTTTGAAAAAAGTGCCTGAAGATGGAATGAGCGGGAAATCTGATGAGGAAAAATTGGGATTTAGCTACGAAGTTTTGGATGAATATATTAGAACGGGAAATATTTTGGATTTAAGAATAAAAGAAAAAATAGACTATTTACACAAAATAAATTTACACAAAATTTTACCTATGCCATCGTATAAAAAAGGAGAAAAATAAAATGAAACTAAAGCCAATTATAACATCGCTGCTTGATACAGATCTTTACAAATTTAATATGAATCAGGTAATTTTTCACAAACATACTGATTTAGTCGGAGAATATCACTTTAAATGTCGTACTCCAAATATTTTTTTTACAAAAGAAATGGTTACGGAAATAAACGATCAAATTGACTATTTGTGCAGTTTACGGTTTAAAAATGAAGAATTAAACTACTTGCGTTCGATAAGATTCATAAAGCCAGACTATGTCGAGTTTTTAAGACTTTGGCATCCGATTAAGGATTATGTGACTACGGTGCTTGAAAATGGAGAACTTAGAGTTATTGTCTCTGGACCACTTTTTAGTGCAATGCAGTTTGAGATTTACTTGCTTGAAATTATTAACGAAGTGTATTTTAGAATGAAGTTTAATTATGATGAATTGCTTGTTTCTGCAAAAGAAAAATTAGAAAAAAAGATTTTGGATTTTAAAAATAAAAAATATAACTTTAAATTTGCCGAATTTGGCTGCAGAAGACGGCTTTCAAGAGAATGGCAGGAAGAAGTAGTGAAAAAATTATCCAGCGAAACTCAAAATATGGCAGGAACTTCCAATGTATTTTTGGCAATGAAATACAATTTAGTGCCAATCGGAACTTATGCACACGAGTATGTCCAAATGTATCAGGGAATCGACTCAATACCGCTATCTTACACAAATCATTACGCATTAAAAGACTGGTATGACGAATACAAGGGAGATAACGGAACAGCACTTACCGACACAATAACGACAGACTTATTTTTAAGAGATTTTGACAGAAGCATGGTAAATAACTACACAGGAGTGCGGCATGATTCAGGTGATCCATATATCTGGGCTGAAAAAATATTGAATCACTATCAAAAATATGGAATAGATACAAAGACAAAGACACTTTTGTTCAGCGATTCACTAAATTTTGATGAAGCAGAAAAAATTTATCAGACATTTAAAGATAAAGTAAAAATTTCTTTTGGAATCGGAACATTTGTAACTAATGATACGAAAGAAAAGCCACTGAATATTGTAATAAAACTTCAGTATGTAAATGGCAGACCAGTTGCTAAATTGAGTGATGTGGAAGGAAAAGTCATGTGTGATGATGAAAAATATTTAAAATATTTGAAGGCATCAGTAAAATTTAGGCTGGAGCGGGAAAAAGAATATTGAAATTTTATATTTAATTTATAAAAAAATGGAGAAATTTTAATGAAAAAATATAAGACAGGCTTGGTTCTGGGAAGATTCCAGACATTTCATAAAGGACATGAATACATTATAAATAAAGCTCTTGAGATATGTGACAAAGTTTTGGTATTTATCGGTTCTAGTGATAAATCTGGAACAATTGAAAATCCTTTTTCCTATGAACTAAGAGAAAAATTGATAAAAAAAATTTATGGGAATGAAATCGTGGAAAATAAATTGATAATTTCTCCACTCGCTGACTTGGGTGCTGGAAATGTTACAAAATGGGGGGATTATTTATTTTGTGAAGCGGGAAAAATTTTTGGAAAAGTTGACTGTATCGTATATGGTGAGGAATCTAAATGTAAGAGCTGGTTTAGTGAAAGAATAAAAAAATCTGTAAATTTTATTGTAATTTCTAGAGAGGACATAAAAATAAATGCTTCAACTCTGAGAGAATATATGAGAAAAAATGATTTTGAAAAATGGAAGGAATTTGTTAATAAAAAAAATTGGGGAGAATTTGAAGAAATGAGGAAAATTTTGATTGAAATATAAAAAAATTATTCATAAAATTAATGAAAGTTTTTTTCCTTGCTAAATAGTATTAAATGAAATATGAGATTATTTTTTTGTATCAATTTTTATCTTTGTAATAAAAAAACTGGCTCATCCTTTTGAAACGAGCTAGTTTTTTTATTTGACAGCTTAATATCTTTCATTTATAATTTATAGTGAAAGATTCTGTTTTTTTATAAAATAATAGTTACTTTGTCACATCTTTAATTTTATATAAAATTATTTTACAGAAGCTTCATAAATTTCTTTAATAGCTTTTGCCAAATCTTTATCAAATTCATCATCACTTTGTTGTGCCGACAATCCTTCAGTTAATGCTCTTGAGAAACTTGCAATAACTCCTTTATTTTTAGCAAGAATCTCGTTTGCTTTTTCTCTTGGGTAACCTCCTGATAATGCAACAACTCTAACAACTCTTGGATGTTCTGTCAAATCTTCGTAAAAGTTTTCAACTGTAGGCAAAGTTACTTTCAACATTACATTTGAAGTTTCAGGTAATTTATCAAGATGTTTTTTGATTTCATTTTTCAAAATTGTTTCACATTCTGCCTTATCAACATTATGAATATCTACTTCTGGCTCAATAATTGGAACAAGTCCGGCTGCAATAATTTTATCTGCAACTTCAAATTGCTGATCTGTAACTTTTGCAATTCCTGTTTGTGATGCCTTTTTTATAACAGAACGCATTTTTGTTCCAAAAATATGTCTTTCATTAGCTCGGCTCAAAAGTTCATCTAATCCTGGAATTGGCTTCATTAATTGAACTCCATCTTCCAATTCTTCAAGTCCTTTATCAACTTTTAAGAAAGGCAATACTCCTTTTTCCTCCCATAAAAAGTCAGCTGTATATTTATCGTCAATTTTTCTATCCATAGTTTGCTCAAATAAAATAGCACCTACAATTTCTTTATCACTAAAAGCAGGACTTTTTATGATTCTTGTTCTCATTTTATGAATTAAGTCAAACATTTCTGTATCATTAGAATACTCGCTTTCGTCAATTCCATACAATTTCAGTGCTTTTGGAGTACTTCCACCACTTTGATCCAATGCGGCAATAAATCCTTTACCATTTCTCATTCTTTCTAATCTTTCTTTCATCGCAAATTCCTCCCAAATTAAAATAATTTGATTTACAAAACTTTTATCTCTATCTTTATAATATCACTTTTAAAAAAAAGTCAAGAATAAATATCAATTTGACAGAGTAAAAAATATAGGGGCAAATAAATTTAATAAAATTTTTAATTAACAAAAAAGAGGAAACCAGTTACAATATAATCACCCAATCCTATTGAAAGGTGGTTTCCTCTATGATTAGAATATCAGATTTTTACTATACTTTTTGAATATCAGCATACTGCGGCTTCATTTGTTGCAAAGACTTACGGTATTTCAAAAGCTACCGTGTATAATCTTGTCAATTATTTTGAAATGCCAAAACTTAATAAGGAAAAAGAAAATGTAAGCCAGAGAAGAAAAGATCAAATGAAGATGCTACATTTTCTTTGCAAACTACGGCAAGGAGAGGAGAAAGTTTGATAAGGGAAGTTCTGAAGGAAATATCACAAAGCAGAATGATTAAAAAAAGACAGCTAAAAATATTTTATTATGTTATTTTGGCTGCCTCTATATTTTTTACTCTGTCAAAATATTTTACTTATTTGACTTTTTTTTTTATATAGAATATAATAAGAGGAAATATGTACTCATCAATAAAAATAAAAGAAAGGAGATAATTATGTTTGAAAAATTTAATTTCATACATCCACCGAAAATCATAAATAAATTGTTTTTTAATATAATCAATCAGATTTTAAATAAATATAATTTTAATGATTTTTTCAATAAAAAATTTGTAAATCTCCAAAATATTTCTTTTATTTATAATAAAAATAAAAATATTATTCTTAATAAAAATGATACTTTTTTGAAACTTTTAGATAAACATATTTCTGAAGCAAAGTTAGATTTATCAATTTTTGAATCAATTGATATCAATAATCTAATTAAAAAATTTGAGAAATTATGTTCAAATTCGTTTATATCATTTATGACGAATGAAATAAGAAATAAATTTATTGAGAATTTTAAAAAAATTCTTTCTAAGTCTAAATTTTCTTATTTTTTCTCGAATCTTTCATTGAATTACACTTCGATTAATCTTAATACTAAAATTAGTCGAGCTCCTCCATTTATATTATTTTTATAATTTAAAAATATAATATTTAGGAGGAAAAAATGAAAGAACTTAAAGGAATTAAAATTGGAAAACATTTTATTGAAAAACCTATTATACAAGGTGGAATGGGTGTTGGAATTAGCTGGGACCAATTAGCTGGAAATGTATCAAAAAATGGTGGATTAGGTACAATTAGTGCAATTTGTACTGGATACTACCAAAATATGAGATTTGTAAAAAAAGAAATTAACGGAAGACCGTTTGGGACAGAAAATGCGTATAATCGTGAAGCACTTTTTGAAATTTTTAAAAATGCTAGAAAAATTTGTGGTGACAAACCGTTGGCTTGTAATATTTTGAGAGCGATTAATGATTATGAAAGAGTTGTAAAAGATGCATTGGAAGCAGGTGCTAATATTATTGTTACTGGTGCAGGATTGCCTTTAGAACTTCCTGTTCTTACGAAAGATTATCCTGATGTAGCAATTGTACCTATTGTTTCATCGGCTAGAGCTTTAAAAATCATTTGTAAAAAATGGAAAGCTGCTGGAAAAATGCCTGGTGCAGTAATTGTAGAAGGTCCAAAAAGTGGAGGTCACCAAGGTGCTAAATATGACGAATTATTTGCTCCTGAACACCAATTAGAAGCTATTTTACCTGCAGTTAAAGAAGAAAGAGATAAATGGGGAGATTTTCCAATTATCGCAGCTGGTGGAATTTGGGACCATGATGATATTCAAAAAATTATGGAATTAGGTGCTGATGCTGTTCAAATGGGAACTAGATTTATTGGAACTCATGAATGTGACGCTAGTGAAAATTTCAAGAAAACTTTAATAAATGCTAAAGAAGAGGACATTGTAATTGTTAGTTCGCCAGTTGGTTATCCAGGAAGAGCTGTTAAAACTAACTTAATTGAAAATTTGGAACCAAATAATAATAAAATTCAATGTATTAGTAATTGTGTATTCCCATGTGGACGTGGAAAAGGTGCTAGAGCTGTCGGATACTGTATCGCTGATAGTCTTGGAGATGCTCAAATGGGTAAACTTCAAACTGGACTTTTCTTTTCGGGAGCTAACGGATACAAATTGAAAGAGATTGTACATGTAAAAGATTTAATTGATGAATTAATGACTGGTGAGAAAAAATAATTTTTCAAAATTATGAAAAGATAAATTTCTCATTCTAGAATATGTAGTAAAACTACTTTAAAATCAAACTTAAAAGTTATACTTGTTTACTCGAAATATAAAGTTATGTATTTGATTTTAAATAAATTCGAGTAATAAAAATTATAAATTAAAAGTTCGATAAAACTGAAAAATATAAATTTATTTCAGCAATATCGAACTTTTTTATTTTTATTCATCTTCGTCTTCATCATCTTTTTTTTCATCTTCTGAAACATACACATATTCTGGTTGTTTGTTGAAATATTTAATTCCTATTATTCCAATAATTACCATTATTATGCTTATTAAATAAGGGGCTCTAATTCCAAAAATATGCAAATCTTCAGCTCTAAATGTACTTACAAATGTTCTAATTATTGCATACATTATCAAATATATCATCGTCAAAACACCTGGATTTTTCTCTTTTTTTCTAAAATAGAACCAAAGTATGATAAATCCTATTAAATTTAAAAATCCTTCATATAACATCGCCGGATGTAAAGGATAATTTGGAAATTCCACACCAGCTGGAGTATCTAACGGGAAAACCAATCCCCACGGTACCAATGGTTTGAATTTTGCTTGTGCTTCTAAACTCATTGATTGATATGCATTCCACCATTGACTAAATTTCCCTGAAAAAATTACGCTTAATGGTGTAAAAGTTGGCACTCCATGAACTTCCCCATTTGCCAAATTTCCAAATCTACCAAGAAACTGACCAAACATCAAAGCTCCAACTCCCATATCTGTCAATACCCATAAATTTAATTTACTTTTTTTAGCATAAATACAAGCTCCTATAAAGGCTCCTATAATTCCACCATGAATTGCAAGTCCACCTTCCCAAACTTTAAAAATTGAAATCGGATTACTTGCATAATCTGAAAATCTAAGAATTACATAATATAATCTCGCTCCAATTAATCCTGAAACAATAGCTGTAAAAGCAAAATCTTCAACTATTTTTCTACTTCTAACTCCTCTTTTTTCTGCAACATCATCAGCAAGACAAATAAAAATCCCAATAAGAAAAGCTAGAATATACATTAAACTGTATATTCTTAGCTCAAACCCTCCTACTTTAAATAAATACGGTTTCATTTAATTATTTTTTCTCCTATCCTAATTGTTTTTTCAATTCCTCCTCAAATACAACGAAGAATTCTTCCAATTGTTCTTTCGAAATTTCACCTAAAATTCCAACTCTCATAAGACTTGTAGCATATTTTCCTTTTCCACCTGTTACAGTGTAACCTCTTTCTTCTAAAGCTGAAATTATTGTTTTAATAACAACTCCTTCTCTGTAAATAGATACTAAAGTATTTGTTCTATTTTCTTCTTCTTTTACAAGTAATTCAAACCCTAAGTTTTTAGCTTTTTCTTCAATGAATTTTCTCAATTCATATTTTTCTTTAATAATATTGTCAATTCCTTTATTAACAACATCTTCTACTGATTTATGTAAAGCTAAAATTAATGAAATTGCTGGAGTGTAAGGTGTTTCTCCATTCATTTCTTCAAAATATTTTTCATATTGTTGAATGCTGAAATAATATTTCGGTAAATCTGATCTTTCCATAGCTTTTTTAGCTTTATCACTTACAGCTACAAATGCCAATCCTGGTGGTATTAAGAATGCTTTTTGGCTTCCTGCAATCGCAACGTCTACTCCCCAATTATCAAAATCAAACTCATTTACAACAAGTCCACTTATTGTATCAACAACTAATAAAACATCTGTATTTTTAGTCAAATCTCCTAATGCTTTAATGTTATTCAAGATTCCAACTGAAGTTTCACTATGAGTAGCTAAAATCCCTTTTACATCACTATTTTCAGCCAATGCTTTTTTTACATCTTCTAATTTATAGCTTTCTCCAAATTCATATTCCAAATTAATTACTTCTAATCCATAAATTTCAGCAATTTTTCTAAATCTATCTCCAAAATATCCAGTGTTTACAACAATAACTTTATCCCCTTTTGAAAAGAAGTTAACTACAGCTGCTTCCATAACACCTGTTCCTGAAGAAGTCACTACTGAAACGTCATTTTTTGTTTTGAAAACTTTTTTCAAATTTTCGTTAGTTTCTCTCAAAACTTTTCTAAATGCTGGTGTTCTGTGGTGTATTATATCCTTTCCTAAAATTTCTAAATATCTTTCTGGGATATTAGTTGGTCCCGGTGTTAATAATAATTTTGAACTCATAATTTATCCTCCTAAAATTTTTTTCTTTTTATAATTCTTTTGTCAATTTATCATATTCCAACAATTTTGTTAATACATTTTCGATTTCGTCTAATTTTAACATATTTGGTCCATCTGATAATGCTTCTTGTGGATTTGGATGAACTTCAGCAAATACTCCGTCTACTCCTACTGACAATGCTGCCCTCGCTAACGGATACACATAAGCACTGTTTCCACCTGATGTCTCACCTTGTCCTCCTGGTATTTGTACAGAGTGAGTTGCATCAAAAACTACTGGATATCCAAATTTACGCATTTCTAGCAATCCTCTCATATCTACAACTAAATTATTGTATCCAAATGTCGCTCCTCTTTCACAAAGCATAATGTTTTCATTTCCAATTTCTTGGAATTTTTTCACAACATTTTTCATATCCCACGGCGCTAAAAATTGTCCTTTTTTCACATTTATTGCTTTTCCAGTTTCTCCTGCAGCAACTAATAAATCAGTTTGTCTACACAAAAAAGCTGGTATTTGTAATAAATCTATAACTTTAGCTGCTTCTTTACATTGCCAAGGTTCGTGAATATCCGTTGCCAAAGCTAAATCGTATTTTTCTTTAACTCTAGATAAAATTTCCAAACCTTTTTCAAGCCCAGGCCCTCTAAACGAAGAGATTGATGACCTGTTAGCCTTATCAAAAGATGCTTTGAAAATATATTGTATTCCTAATTTATCAGTTATTTCTTTCATTTTTCCAGCTACTTCTATTACTAAATCTTCTGATTCAATAACACAAGGTCCTGCTATCAAAAACATTTTATCATTACCAACAGTAATTTTATCAGTAATTTTAACCTTTTTTACATTATCAATTAGCATAATTTTTTCCTTTCCAAAAAAATTTTTCTGTTTCTATTATCTTAGCAAATATATAGAAAAAAATCAACAATATACTATTTATTTTTTAAAATTAAATTAGATTAAATATTTTTAGTAAATAAATCCACCCAGTTAGTGTAAATACGCTCATAATCGTAGTAAACATCACAACACCAGCTGATACAGCACCATGATGACCTTCACTTTTTGCCATCGTATAACTTGTTACTGTAGAAGCTCCTCCTAGCATTACTAAAGCTGCTATTAATTTATCAGTTCTAAAACCTAAGATTATTGCCACAGGAAGAAATATCGCCACAAAAATTGCTAATTTAAAAGTTGAGGCTGCTAATGTTGGTTTTATTTGTAAAAATACTTCTTTTAAATTAAATGATGCTCCCAATGCAAGCAATCCTAGAGGACTCGCTAGTCCAGCCATGCTCGCAATTGTTTTTTTCATAATAAATGGTTGCGGAATTCTAAATAGCGACCACAATATTCCAACTAAAATTCCTAAAATTATTGGATTTTTCATTATTCCTTTTAAGGTTTTTACAATCCGTGTTTTATCTAATTTTTGATTATTGCCTGGTTTCATTAGCATTAAGACAATTACTGAAGTTATATTATAAAGTGGAACGGCTCCGATTATCATTAGAGAAACAGCTCCTGATTTTCCATAAATATTTTGAATGTACACCGAACCTAACAATGCTGCACTACTCCTAAATCCACCTTGAATAAATTCACCTCTAATATCTTTATCCTTCAATAATTTTGAAGAAATCATCATTATAATTATCGAAAAAAATGTTGCTAAAAAACAAAATAATACAAATTTCCCATCCCAAACTTCGATAAAATTTGAAACTGATAAATCTCTAAAAAGTAAAATTGGCAATGAAATTTTAAATACAAAATTGTTTAATTTATTTGCAAAATTTTCATCAATTGCTCCTATTTTATTAAAAATAAATCCTAATGCCATTAGTAAAAACACAGGCATTGTAGCATTTAAACTAAAAATAAAGTCTTTCACCCATCATCCCCTTTCATTCGTTAACAAAAATAAATTATATTCTTAGTATATCATATTTTCCTTGAATTTTAAATTTTTTAAATGATTTTTTATATCAAATATTTTAAAAAATATAACTATTTCTTCACAACTTTTTTTGAAGTTTTTTCTGGAATTTTAGTTGCCTCTTTTAATTTTTTCTTTTTAGCCTCTTCTTCTAGTCTTAATTTTTCATCTTCTGCTGCAAACACACTTTGAGTTCTATAACCAATTTCGTATCCTTTATTTTCAGTCCATTCCACTTTACTTGCCTCTCTCTGAACTTGAATATCTTGTTTTGTCATTTCATCTTCAGTTTTAATCTTAAAATACATTAAAGGACAAACTCTATTCATAAGCCCTTTTCCTCTCATCTCAAAAGCTACTTCAAAATGCAAATGTGGATCTCTCGCTTTATTAGCATTTCCAGTCACACCTGTTTTTCCAATAACTTGACCAGCTTTCACCGTATCTCCCAATTTCACAAAGACCTTACTCATGTGAGCATATCTTATATACTTCGGCTTTGCCATAAAATTATAATTTGTTCCAAAAAGTTTTTCTCCAAATGATTCTTTTGGCTTATAATCACTCCTTTTTAATTTTTCAAGATCATTAGGATTCACTTCCAAATATAAATTCAATCCATATCCATTTTTATCAGCATACAAATCCACAATTTTACCATCTAAAACTGCAAAAACATCTGTCCCAGGCTTAGCAAAAATATCCACACCTTGATGTGGTCGGGTTCCACCTCTACGAACCATTCCAAATTTCGCCATATTCGGCTTTTCTTCCCCACCATAATTAAAATATGTTATCTTAGGATCTTTTACTGGATTAATCCGATTTATTGCATCTTCACTGTTAAATGCATCATTCATTTTAGGACTTTTATGAAGAAATAATAAAACTGCTAAAATTAAAACCACTACTACAAAAATTCCCAAAATTATTTTATTTTTAGAACTTGATTTTTCTTCATCTTCAAATTTAAAATTATTATTTTCCATATTTTATATACATTAAAACCTTTCTCTTATTAATCTTCCAATCATTTTTAATTTAATGAATTACGCAAAATTTGATTTTTATTTCAAAATTTTGTCAATAACTCCTCCACCTAAACATTCTTCACCTTTATACGCAACCACGATTTGCCCTAACGTAACCGCCTTTTGTGGCTCATCAAAAATCACTTCATATTCTCCATTTCCCAAATCATTAATTGTAGCTTTCGTATCTGCTTGTCTATATCTAAATTTAACAGTACATTCTAAAGGAAAAGAAACATCACCAGGATTAATAAAATTAAAGTCTGTCGCAACCAAACCTTTTGAGTAAAGCAACGAATTATCTCCTTGTGTTACAATCAACTGATTTTTCTCTAAATCTTTATCCACAACAAACCATGGCTCTCCAGTACCTTCCTTCGTATTTCCAATTCCAATACCTTTCCTTTGTCCAATAGTGTAATACATTAATCCGTGATGTTTTCCTAAAACTTTTCCTTGAATATTTACAATGTCTCCACCTTTTGCAGGTAAATATTTTGACAAAAATTCATTAAAATTTCTCTCTCCAATAAAACAAATTCCTGTACTATCTTTCTTTTTAGCCGTAGCCAAGTTATATTTTTCTGCAATTTCCCTAATTTTTGGCTTTTCATAATCCCCAATTGGAAATAGCACTTTTTCCAACTGCTCTTGATTTAACTGACATAAAAAATATGTTTGATCCTTATTATTATCAACTCCACGAAGCATTGTCGATTTTATCTTACCATTTTCATCTTCTTCATGAACCACTCTCGCATAATGCCCCGTCGCCACATAATCTGCACCAATTTTCATCGCATAATCCAAGAATGCTCTAAATTTAATCTCTTTATTACACATTACATCAGGGTTTGGCGTTCTTCCCTTTTTATATTCATTTAAAAAATAAGTAAATACTTTATCCCAATACTCTTTTACAAAATTCACTGAATAATAGGGAATTTCCAATTGTTCAGCCACTGCAATTACATCTTTGTAATCTTCCTCAGCCATACAAACTCCATTTTCATCCTTTTCTTCCCAGTTTTTCATAAACACACCAATTACTTCATATCCTTGCTCTTTCAAAAGGATTGCTGCCACAGAAGAATCAACTCCTCCAGACATTCCTAATACAACTTTTTTCTTTTTCATTTTCTTTTCCTTTCTTTCTCAAAAATAATTATTTTGAATAACTTACGGTAAAGTTGTAAGAATTCTTTTTATTTTACCTTTTCATTTGCAGTTTTCCACATTTCCCACAAAATATTTTTAGTAAAATAATTTAAAAAAACATTTTCATATTTTCTTAAATTATTCTACTAAATTCTGAATAATTTCTATAAAAATTTAATACCTTTTTTCTTATTTCTTATTGACAATATTTTATTTTAATTATAAAATTAATAATATATATTATTAAAAAATACGAGGTATATAAATGAATGAAAATATAAATATAAAACAAAAAAGTTTTATAATCAATGAGAGTTCAAAACTCTTTTATTACAAGGGTTACAACAACACTAACCTAACGGATATTTTTGAAAGTTGTAATATTACAAACGATACTTTTTTTAAAAATTTTTCTTCAAAAAATGAACTCTTAATCGATGTTATAAAATTTCATACAAATAATTTAATTGGATTTTTCAATAAAGTCGTTAACGATTTATCTATCGAAAAATTGAAAGAATTTTTTGAAAAATATTTTGAAACTATCGAGCAAAATCGTTTTCACGGTGGGAGTCCTTTAGGAAATTTTGTTTTAGAACTTTCTGATATCAACGAGGACGCAAGAAAAGAACTTAATAAATCTTACAAAAAACTTGAATTACGAATTTCATTTTTTCTTACAACTTTAAAATATTCTTCGAATCAGTACGAACATATTGATACTGAAACTTATTCGAGATTATTAATTTCATTACTTGAAGGTACGATGCTTCGGTTAAAACTAGAAAAAAATAATCTTGCTACAAAAGATTTTCTTGAATTTTTTGATAATATTTTTTCAAAAACGCAAGAAAAAATTGAAGAAACTTCTACTGAAGACATCTCAAATAATTCTTCTTCAAAAGATTCTGAATCATCTGAATTATCAGAACAAAATGAAAATGAATCTGCTAAATTTCAGTTATCTTCAAAAAATGATTCTTCGCAAAATCATGGTTTCTTAAATCATGAATTTGGAAGTAGTGTTTCGTATTATTCAGACTTAGATAAAGTCAAGGTTTCTAACATTGTACATTCTACTGAAAATGATAATTCTCAAAAAGAAATCTCTTCAGAAAATTTTTCAAATGAAACAAATGAAAAAGTCGAAAATGATAATCATTCAATCGAAACGATAGAAGATATTGCTAGTGAGTATAAACCAATTTTTACAGATGACGACGATCAATTAGAAGATGAACTTGACTCAAAACAAGATTTAAAAATTTCAGATGATTCTTTAGAAGATCCTAGTAAAAATTCTACTGAAAACTCTGAACATACCGATGAAAACTACAATTTTGAAACTGATGAAAATTCAGCTTTAAAAAAAGATAGCTAAAATTATTCAAAAATAATAATAAAATTTTTGAGGGGTTTGAGTTCCCCTCATTTTTATTTGTAATCTAATTTTTCGCTTGAAACTACTTTTCCATCTTCTGTTACAAACACTTGATAATAGCAATCTACATCATACAAAATAACTTTCCAGTTTCTAAAACCTTTTTTGTAAATTCCTACATTTTTTTCATCAATATCTCTTCCAAATTTATTGCTCACTTCTGTCATTCCAGCTTTTACAACATCGCTTCGGCTTACAACTTTTGAATTAGGAACCGTTCTAGTTCCAACCGATGAGCAACTAACCATTAGTATAAAAAACATCGCCAAAAATATTTTTTGTAATTTATTTTTTCTAAGATTTTCTTTTTTTGTCATAATCTAAATCACATTCCTTTTACTTAATTCTATATTAACCTCAAAATGTATATTCTTCTCTTCTTCATCCAAATAAGAAATTTTTATTCCTTTCAATACAGCTCCTGAATTTCCCATAAGTATGTTATTTATTTCTGTGTTCGTATCAAATATTTTCTCAAAATGTTCTGACAATTTCTCATTGCTAAAACCTTTTAATTGTAAATAATTAAACATATTAAACATTTTTCCCTCCTCCTTTGTATGACATTTCTCAACAAAAGAATTTATCTACAATTTTTCTGAGATTTTTTTCAATATTTCTTCAAATGGCAAGTCTGTTTTAAATCCAGCTGCTTTCACATGTCCACCACCATTAAATATTGATGCAATCTCGTTTACATTGTATTTATCATTACATCTCAAACTTCCTTTTATTGTCCCATCCACTTCTTCTCTTGCAAACAATGACAACTCCATACCATCAATTTTTAACATTATTTCGGCAACTCCATCAGTTTCGCCTTTTTTAAGATTAAATTCTTTTATTTGTTTCTGTGATAAATAATAGTAAATAAATCCTTTTTCAAAATCTATAACACTATTTTTATAAACATCGCCAAATAAATTCATTTTTTCAACACTCATCGCAAAAATAATATTTGCAATTTTATGATTATTCGCTCCAGCTCTCATTAAATCAGCACAAACTTCAAAAGTATGCTCCGTTACATTATCATGTCTAAAATTTCCTGTATCATTTATTATTCCAAGATACATAAATTCTGCCATTTTTTTTGATAATTCTATTCCAAAAATTTCTATAAATTGATGAACCAATTCTCCCATCGAGCAAATATCCTCAACATAATTAAAATCAGCGTGTTCCGTATTACTTACATGATGGTCAATATTTATTGATTCTTTACATAATTTCTTTATCTCAACTGATTTTCCATATCTTTCTTGATTCGCACAATCCAAGCTAATAAATAAGTCTGACATCCCTTCAACCTTAAACTCATCATAATTTTTAATCAATTCTCTCTCTTCAAAATGCTTCATATACTTTGGCAATTCATCAGCAATCACAATACTTACCTTTTTTTCTAAATTTTCCTTTTTAGAAAATGCTTTTATCATAAAATAAAATGCCAAAATAGATCCCAATGCATCTCCATCAGGACTAATATGAGCTGTCAAAACTATACTTTTCACCTCTTTTATCTTTTCAGCAATCTCTGCTAAAGTTACATTCCCCCTAAAATTCCTTTTATAATTTTTTATCATATATTTTTCTCCTCTTTTATTTTTACTCTATTTTCCAATCGTTCTAACTATATAACCTGCTCCAATTCTACTTTTTACTTGTCTTTCCATCGCACTTAATGTACTTGGATTATCTGTCATAGCTGACATTACAACATAAACAGTACGTCCATTAACCGAAGATTTTTGGTATCTGAAGTTTCCTCCTAATTTTCTTACAGTAGCTTTTGCAGTTGATTCAGAGGCTAGTGATGCTACTTGTAAATATTTTTTTGGTCCTTTTTTAGCAGCGGCAGCTTTCTTAGCGGCTTCGGCTTTTGCTTTGGCAGCGGCTTCTTGTTGAGCTTTTTTAGCAGCAGCAATTTTTGCAGCTTCAGCTTGTTGTTGTGCTTTCTTTTCGGCAGCAGCTTTTGTAGCGGCGGCTTCAGCCTTTCTTTGTGCCTCTTGTTTTTCCCTTTTAGTCTCTAATTCTTGTTGCTCTTTCTTTCTAGCTTCTTCTTGTTTTTTTGCCTCTTCGTTCTTTTTAGCTTCCTCTTGTTTTTTTGCTTCCTCATTAGCTTGTTCGGAATTATTTTTTACTTGTTCAGTCGAATCATCCTTTTTCTGCCCATTATTTACTAAATCAACTTTTTTAGTATCTGAATCTTTAGAAGTTATGACCTGTGCAACATCCTTATTCGTTTGATCAACAGTCTGTTGAGGAACTGTCAAATTATTTTTATAATCTTGTGTCATATAAAAATCTTTTCTTCTAATTTTTATATCTTTTGTTATTTCTGAAGTCTCTTTCACAACTCTACTTTTATAATTAGAATATTCAACACCCGCATATGTTATTACTCCTATTATTCCAACTATTCTCAATATTTTAAATGGATTAATACGAAAACTCATCTCTTTTTAAATTTTTATAAATTTATACTTTTTATCTTCTCTAAAAATAAATCAACTTATTTCTTAAGAATTATTATAAATTATAAAAATTCTCTCTCCTTCCTTTTTATTGTTCTAAATTGCAATATTAAATGCAATATTTTTTTATTTCCTAAAATCTAATTTTATCACAATATTTTTTACATCATCATAAAATTTATCTTAAAATTTCCTTCACTAATTTTTTTGAATTTTTTGCAGCTAATTCTACAAATTTGTTGTATTCCATTCCTGACTCATCTGTTATTGAATCAGAAATCGATCTAATTATTAAAAATCCTTTTCCTAATCTTGTACAAACTTGTGCCACAGCTCCACTTTCCATATCCACACAAAGTGCTGAAAAATCACTTCCCAACGAAATTTTCACATCTTTTTTACTCACAAACTGATCACCTGTCAAAATTCTTCCAAAAAACAATCTTTCCTTGCTCTCCCTAAGCGATTTTACCTTTTCAATTAACTCTTTATCTCCTTCAAATGCCCACTCTTTCATTTGAGGAATTTGCCCTAATTTGTATCCAAACTCAGTCGCATCAACATCATGCTGAACAACATCTGTTCCAATAACAATATCTCCAACATTCAATTCCTTATTAAGCGACCCAGCAACCCCAGAAAAAATAACCTTTTCTACATCAAATATATTAATCAAAAGTGTCGCAGTCAAAGCCGCATTCACCTTCCCAATCCCAGATTGCACAAAAACAATATCTTTTTCGCAAAGTTTTCCTTTATAAAATGATATCCCTCCAATTTCTTCTTGAGTAACATCTGTCATTTCTTTTTTTATCTCAATCGCTTCCTGATCTACAGCACCGATTATTCCTATCATTTCTTCTCCTCTCGTTTTTCCTATTCGTTTTTTCTATGTCATAAACTTTTCTTTAAAATTATTATTTCAATTTTTTTAGTCTAATCTAATTTTATTTTTGAAACTTTTTCATTGTGTATATTATAATAAATATTTCGTTTTTAGTAAACCATAAATTGCAATATTAAATACAACATTTGATAATTTTCTTAAAATTAATTTCATTACTGTATATTTTATAGTAAAACTGCTTTAAAACTAAACTCAAAGAACATGACTATTTTACTAAACTCTTAAATTTACATAATTTAAATAGTTTTGAGTATAAAATTGAAAGAGACTGTACTTCATAAAATCAACTTTATGAAACAGTCTCTTTTTAAATAATTATCTAAATTTTTAATAACTCATCTTAAATCCTAGTCCGCCTCTAATATTTTTACCTTTAGTATCATATCCTAAATTCGCTGTTAATCCAAATCTTACACTATCAATTCCAAAATTTAAGTCAAATTTTCCATTTCCTTTTCTATCTTCCTTTTCATTTCTCAAATTATACCAATCTGCTGTAGTATAACGAACTCTAGCCTGATTTAATCTATTAAGTTTTCCAAGTTCATTTTCATATGCTGCCGAAAGCCCGACTGATAAATTGGTATTTACTGACAATGGTTGAATATATTTAAACTCCGCTCCAATTTCAGGCTTAACTGAGAAATAATCATTTCCTTTAACTTCCAAGTTTATTTGACCATTATCTTCTTTTATGTCTGTAAATCGTCCATATTCCATTTTTAAAGCTCCATAAGGTCGCAAATGAATTTTTTCAGACAATCTTATATCATAGCCTAATTCATTTTTTAAAGCTGCTCCATAGGTGTAATAATTAGCTTTAGACTCAAATGTATCATCTACAACCCAGAATTTACGGTGCATACTATTTATTCCACCAAATACATCTCCTGAAATTATCCATTTTAATGAACTATTTTGATCATTTTTTGGCCATATTGTTTTAAATATTCCAGCTTTAATCATTGTATCTTGTTCAGTCGATTTTCCTAAATCTTTAAACTTAAATTGATTTGTAACTGCTCCAGCATACCATCCAGAATCATTTCCAGTTTTGGATGTTTTGCCTTCGTGAACATAAGCTACTCCATAGGCATCACTGTCATAGTCCACAACTCCAGCTGTATCTGTTTTATACTGATCTCTCATTCCAAATAGATTAATCTTGTCATTTTTGTCAAATGAATTTTCCCAATCTTTCTGTAAATATCCAATTTCCTTGTCTAATTCATTTCCAGTCGCATTAATTCGTTGCTGAGTATTCGAATATTCGTAACCTTTCATTTCATTTACAGCTTGTTTAAATATGTGTGTTTCATCTTTTCTTATATCATTTAATCTATTAAAAATTTGTTTTTCTCTAGAATTGACATCTTCAACACCATATCTTTGTTCAAGTCCATCTAAGAAATTTCTATTATCGGTATCATTTTCATTTGCAAAATTAGTATAAGGAATTTTTATCATATATACAGTTTTTATCGGTGCTGTCACATTTCCTGATTCTACTAAATATGCTTTCCAAGTCAAACTTGCTGAATCTGCATTTACCTTAGCTCCAGTTGGTATATCGCTTCCTAAAGTATTGTTGTATGGTTGTAAAATATTATCTCCTATTTGGATCGCTTTTGCATTTAAAGAATTAGTAACTTCTGTTCCCATTATTAAATTTATGTCTGTAATTCCTGATAAATTACTCAAACCTTGTATAGGATTTGTATGATTTATTCCTGAAGTATCCACATACATTTCTACACTTGAATCATTTATTACATAATTATGATTATCACCTGGTAAATTTCTTCCTGGTACTTGTGGCAAAATTACATTTCCATCATCTATTAATGGTTCAACTTGTACAGCCGGTATCGGTATTGATACTGGACTTGGATGCGCTGGTGTTTTTACTACTGATTTTTCTGCTACTGTCATACTAACTGCCGTTCCAAGTGAAGATGCGTTTGTTGAAGTATTACTGCTTCCTCCTTGAATTTGGTATGCACTGGCTACGTCAGTATACACCCCAGTATTACCACTTCCAACAATTTTTATTATTCCATAATTTTTAATAATTCCTCCATTTTTGACGACTACACCTTTTATTCCAGTTCCAGTTCCACTTGCAGTTGGCGTTGTCTGAATTGTTCCATAATTTTCTCCAGTAGCATGATTGTCAATGTACATTCCAACTGTATCATCGCCTTTCAAATTAATAGTTCCTCTGTTTATTGCTTTTGCACTAGAACCTGAAGCATACATTCCAACACTGTTATTTTCTGTAACATTGATATTTCCATAATTTTCTACTGTTCCACTTCCTGTTGCCATTCCAACTCCATATTTTCCAGTTGCCACATTACTTGGACCAACTTCAATTGTTCCATAATTTTGTCCAATTCCTTGAGATGAATAAATTCCAATATTTCCAGCTCCTGATTTCAAATTAATATCTCCACGATTTACAAAATCTTGAGATGAATAGATTCCATAGCTGTTGCTTCCATCTGTCACAAGTTTTGATTCTGTTTCAATTTTTCCACCTAAACTTTGTGGTGCTTTTGAATAGATGTAAACTGAATTTTCTCCTATATGAATATCATTCGGTGCTTTTGTTTTTATATCCGTCTTAGTATTTGAAGCTGTTATCAAATATCCAACTGAATCCGTCCCAACTTTCATATCTAAATTTCCTTTAACAATCGTAGGTTTTGGAGCTACAGTAGCATCGTCAATGTATATTCCTACTGCATTGTTATTTGCTACAATAATTTTTCCTCCAGTAAGATCGACATCTGGTCCTTGAGAGTAAATTCCTACTCCGTCATTTCCTACATTTATCGTACCACCATTCATTTCTATGTTTCTAGCAAAAATACCATATGAAGATTGTCCAATATTTATTATACTGTCTCTTACTATTCTACTTCCATTCTCAAATTCCAACATATATACTTTTGTTTCTGGATCATCTCCATACATTCCTATCGATTCATTTCCAGGAGAAGTTGGAGCAACATTTATTATCGCAAAATTTTTCAAATCAGTATTATTTGTTCCATACATTCCAAATGATTGTGTACCAAGTACATTAATTATTCCAGATTGAACGACATGGGTATTAGGATCTTCACCTTCATAATTTGTAACAGCACCAAAATTAGATCCCATTCCAATTGCATGATTATTTCCATATATTGTAATAGTCCCTTCATTTACACCGACAAGCCAGGCTTTAGATGTAGATGGAATAGATTTTATTGTCGGATCGATACTGTTATTTTTTGTAAATATTCCAACTGCTCCATCACCATACATTGAAATTTCTCCCCATGGTAAATTCATAATATCTATTTTCCCAAAATTTTCTCGATGTAAAGCACTATTAAAATAAGGTTCATTAGATGGATCTATAGCTAAACCTGTAGAAGAGTCTATTTTATACGAAAGTCCCAAAATTCCAAATGAGTTTTTACCACCAACACGTATTGGACCAGAACTTACCATATTTGAATTATTTGTTCCATACATTCCAACTGCTCCATCATTAGGTGTTACTGTTACACCTGGCACACTACTATACTCTACTTCTAATTTACCAGCATTATAATTATTAAGCCAACCATAATCAGCTAAAAATCCTATTCCACCTTGTCCAGCATCTGTTCTGTCAACAAAAACTTTACCTTTATTACCAATTTCTGTTGTACTATTATCAACTGATTTTGAACTTCCAGCAATTGCAAGTCCCACTGGTGCTAAAAATCTATCGTCTATCGCATTCATTTGAGCCGTATTTAATTCAGCTTTTACTGAACCAAATGCCTCCACATGCAATCTTGAATTTTGGTACAATGATCTTTTTGTAAATACCTCGCTATCTGAATCACTTATTAAATTTGCCTTATCAACTGCTGATTTTATTTGAATTGTAGCATCATCCACCAAAGCATATTTATAATTTGTTTTTCCATTTGAACTTGTAATATTTACATTATTTCCCCTAAGCAACTGACTTTTCAAGCTATCATTACCAGCCTTATTTTCTATATCTATAACAATAGGTGTTACAGAATTTCGTAAATCTGCAATCACTACATCATCAGAAAGCACATCAATATTAGTATTGTTAAAATTTACAACATTTGGTCTAGCTTGATCAAAAACGTATCCAATGGCTTTTCCGTCTAAAACCAATGTCGCATCTTTCATATTAATTGCATTTGTAGAACTACTTGTACTATCAGTATATAGTGCGTACCCCTTTCCTTTATATTCTACTTTGCTACCTTCTAAATCAATTTTTGCATTATTGATTGAAACCGTATTCATTGGACTATCTGTCACTTTTATCCAGTTTTTTTGTGCATTAATGACACCACCATTTTCAGCGAGAAGTCCGAATTTTGTATATTTATTAGTTTGAGAATCTATTCCACCTATTATGGAAACATCTGGCGTTGAAGAGAGGGAAGTTTTGTTCATTGTTATTATTTCACCATTATTTGCATGAACTGCTCCAGCATTACTGTTATCGTTGTTATTAATACTGTTGTTGTTATCATTATTGCTATGATCTGTCACTGTTTTTTTATATAAAGGATCTGTACTCCTAATATATTTAACATCTTTTACTTTATCTCCATGCCCCTTGTAATGTCCTTGCCAATTATTGTAAAATCCATTTATTCCATATTGCCAACCTCCCCAAGTTGTTTTAATTGAAGTATTTCTCGCTATTGGCTGAATTTCAATATCATTTCCTTCTGAAAAGTGATTAACTGACGCACTTCTTCCTATTGCACCAGTTAATAAAAATGTGATAAGTGCTGAATCTGTATATTTAAAATCTTTTACTCTTTTAGCAAACGATTTTAATTCTTTACTAAATTCCTTTAAATTGTTTGTCATCTTTCTTCCTTTCTAAAAATCAAAAAAATTTGTTAAAATTCTACATTCTTTCATTACAGTTCAATTTTTTTAATTTTTAAAGATAAAATACTAACTTTACCTTTATACTGACCTTTCTTTAATTATATAAAAGTTTTTTAAAAAAGTAAACTTTTTTTTACTGATATTTTAATAAAATAAAAAACAGGATGATAAAATACCACCCTGTACCATAATAATATTATTTTTTGAGTTTACACAAAATTTTATACCCTTTTATTTTTTAAAAATTTTACCAGCTTTATCTGCTAAATCTTTTGCACCTTCTGTTGCTTTGTCTGCCAAGTCTTTGGCTCCTTCAGTAACATTTTTTACGATTTTATTATCTTCTAAATGTTTTGCTGCATCTGTTGCTTTATCCGCTAGGTCTTTTGCACCTTCAGCAATATTTTTCACAATTTTGTTATCTCCTAAATGTTTTGCCGCATCTGTTGCTTTATCTGCCAAATCTTTTGCACCTTCTGTTACGTTTTTTACAACATCTCCGTCTGCAACGTCTTTCACTTTGTCTACTGCTTTATCAGTTAATTCTTTTCCTTCTTTTAATAATTTATCAAACATAGTTTTTCCCTCCAAAGCTTAAATTATACAATAATTACCAAACTTTTTAAAATTCAAATATATTACTTGTATAATTAATTATACTATATTTTTCAAAAAAAGTATATAATTATTTTCAATTTTACAAAAAAATTTAAAATGATTCATAAAAAAAGGAGAGCCATTTAGCTCCCTAAAAATTATTTTACAAATGATAAAATTGTCGGTATAACAATTACGAATAAAATTGTACTTGTTGTTACCACATTTGTAGCGTATTTTACATCTCCTTTAGCTTCGTGAACTAAAATTGGCAATACTGCAAATACTGGTGCAGTAGCTTGTATCATGTATGTTTTTCTATCTAAAGCTGTAAAATCATTTGAAACAGCAGCATTTAACATTATTAATGCCATCATCACAGCTGCTGACAAAACAAATCTACAAACTAAAGCTAATATTGTATCTCTATCAAAATGAATACTATGAAGTCCAGCATCTGCCAAAACTATTCCTATATACATCAATGACAATGGTGTAACAATACTTCCAATATAATTCAATGTCGAAGAAATAAATTCAGGAACTGGTATTCTAAATCCTAAAAATATTAATGCTATTACAAATCCTACTAATGGTGGAGATAACAATTTTCTCCAGTCAAATCCTTTTTTCCCTAAATTTTCACTATCATAAATAGGATCGTTTGCAACAAAAAATGCTCCCAATGTCCAAATCGATACCGTATTAGTAATGTAGTACATCAAATAATATGGCATACTTGCTTCACCAAATAAAGCTACGTTTAACGGCATTCCTATAAAAATTGTATTAGCATTAACTACGGCATTTATAAATACCCCTCGTCTACCACTTCTAATTTTAAAAACTTTTATCAATAAAATTGCAACAACATAACCGATAATTACTGAAGCAAAAGTATATATTAATCTATCTGATAATTTTAATAATTCTTCTAACTTTAAATATTTTAAAACTGAATAAAATATTGAAGCAGGTAATGCTACATTTGTTATCAATTTTGAAATATTCGCACTAAAACTGTCATGAAACCAATTTTTCTTTCTTAGAACATATCCTAATCCTATAATAAAAACTATTCCAAATATGCTCGTAAGTGATGTTAAAAATATCATCCGTCACCAACTCTTTCTATATTTTTTAGTAAAAAAGACTGGGAGGATCCCAGCCTATTTATTTTTATATCAACTATTTTTTAATCCAAGGCATTAATTTTCTTAATTCCGCTCCAACTTTTTCCACTCCGTGATTAGCAAACTCTTCTCTTTTTTCTTTTAAGAATGGTTGTCCTGCTTTGTAATCTGCTAAGAAATCATCAGCAAATTTACCACTTTGGATGTCTTTTAAAACACCTCTCATAGCTTCTTTAGTTGCAGGTGTAATAATTTTTGGTCCTGTGATGTAATCTCCATATTCAGCTGTATTTGAAATAGAATTTCTCATTGTCGCAAGTCCACCTTCGTAGATTAAGTCAACGATCAATTTCATTTCATGAATACATTCAAAGTAAGCATTTACTGGGTCATATCCAGCTTCTGTCAATACTTCAAATCCAACTTTCATAAGTTCTACAACTCCACCACATAATACTACTTGTTCTCCAAATAAGTCAGTTTCAGTTTCTTGTTTGAATGTAGTTTCTAGAATTCCTGATCTTCCTCCACCAATTGCTGATGCCCAAGCTTTAGCTACTTCCATAGCATCTCCTGCTGCATCTTTTTCTACAGCTACTAAACAAGGTACTCCACTTCCTTCTTGGAAAGTTCTTCTTACTAAGTGTCCAGGTCCTTTTGGTGCAACCATAAATACACTTATATCTTCTCTTGGAACAATTTTTTTGAAATGAATGTTAAATCCGTGTCCAAATGCAATGTATGCTCCTTCTTTTAAGTTTGGTGCGATATCTTTTGCATAAGTTTCTGCTTGTAATTCATCTGGAATTAAGATCATAACGATGTCAGCACCTTTTACAGCATCTGCAGTTTCTTTTACTGTAAATCCAGCTTCTTCTGCTGCTGACCAAGATTTAGAACCTTTTCTAAGTCCAACAGTTACATCAAATCCACCTTCTTTTAAATTTAATGCATGAGCATGTCCTTGAGATCCATACCCTAAAACTGTAATTTTTTTACCTTCCAATTTACTTAAATCGCAATCAGCATCGTAGTAAACTGTTGTTCCTAAAATATTTCCTGCCATTTTTATAATCCTCCTAAATTTTGTATGTATATATTATACACTTTTTAAAAATATTTGC
This sequence comes from Leptotrichia sp. oral taxon 221, assembly GCF_018128245.1. NCBI lineage: Bacteria > Fusobacteriati > Fusobacteriota > Fusobacteriia > Fusobacteriales > Leptotrichiaceae > Leptotrichia > Leptotrichia sp. oral taxon 221. The sequence continues at coordinate 394,099 of NZ_CP072378.1, read as the reverse complement.
AAATATTTTTTTTTTAGGTATTAATATATTTTATATATTTTTAATTTTTTTATCCTTTTTATGTAACAATTTATGTTCTTCACTATTCATGTAGTCTTCATGATTATGCTCGTGTCTTTCTTCTGATATAAAATGACTATGACCATGCTCATGAGTAATAACATGCGTATGTATTGTCCCATCATGTGTATGAACTATTATGTGTGAATGGCTATGACTATGATATTTAACCATTGTATCATATACAACAAATGCACTTCCAATTAACATAAAAATAAGTCCAACAAAGTACAGCAAAGTAAGTTTTTCTCCATTTACTACAAACGCTAAGAAAGTACCTACAAATGGAGCTACAGCATAATATGCACTAGTTTTTGCAGCACCTAAATCTCTTTGTGCTCTGATATACATAAAAATACTGAGTCCATATGCTACAAATCCAAGTAACAAAGCAATTGATATATATCTAATTTCAGGAATACTTTCTCCTAAAATGAGAGCAACTATAAACGAACCACCACCAGAAAAAAATCCTTTTAAAGTAACAATTTCATAAGTACTTTTATCTGAAAGTTTTCTAGTACAATTATTTTCAAGTCCCCAACAACAAGTTGCTAATATTACAAATAATGAACCTAAAGAAAATTTGAAACTTTCAGCTCCTTCAAATGAAAGAACTATACTTGATATTGTAATAAAACCAATAGCAATCCATAACTTTGATGTTACTTTTTCCTTAAATACTAGAAGAGCAATAAGGGTTGTTGCTACAATTTCAAAATTACCAAGCAATGAAGCATTTGAAGCTGAACCAATATTTATACCAATCATTAGGAATATAGGTGCCGCAATATCAAGAACAATCATTCCAATAGTATATGGAAGATCTGACTTAGTTAATTTTTCATGCTTTTCCTCATCTTTTCTATGAAATAAGTACATAATACCTACACCAATTCCTGCTCCTAGATATAGAAAAGATGCCATAAATGTAGGCGAAATCTTATTCAAAAGTATTTTAGAAAATGGTGTATTGATTGCATAAAAAATAGCTGCGAGTAATGCTAAAATTACTGCCATAAATTTTCTGCTTTTATCCATCTAAATAAATCAACTCCTTCTAAGTGATTACTGAATTTACTTCACAATCAACCAAGGTCTATCATTTTCCCAAACAACTTTTACTGGCATCTCAAACATTTCCGATAAAACTTCATCTGTCAAAATGTCTTTTTTTCTACCTTTTGCAAAAACTTTACCATCCTTTAAAAGTGTCACATGAGTTATCGCTGGAATCACTTCCTCGATTTGATGTGTCACATAAATAAATGGAATCGCATTTTCATTTTTAGAATTTTTTTCCAAAACAGACAATAAATATTCTCGAGATTTTACATCCAATCCTGAACAAGGTTCGTCTAAAATCAATAAATCTGGCTCATTCATAAATGCCCGTGCAAGTAATGTCCGTCTTTGCTCACCTTGTGACAATGTTGCAAAATATTTATCCTTAATGTAAGTTATCCCAAAATCTTCAATTATTTTTTCAGCTTTTTTCCTATCTTCATCCGTCACTTCTTGATAAATTCCAATCGAATTAAATTTCCCAGAAATTACAATATCTTTTAATTTTTGCGAATTTAATGTACTCAAAAAATTATTCAAAGTAGAACTCACAAAACCAACTCTATCTCGAATTTTTGTCCAAGCATAATTTCCAAATTTATGCCCAAAAACTCGCACTTCTCCTGAAGTTGGAAAAGTGTAGGCTGGAATCATTCCCAAAAGGGTAGATTTCCCAGAACCATTTAATCCTAACAAAGCCCAGTTTTCTCCTTTATTTATGTGCCAGTCAACACCTTTTAAAATTTCTCTTCCTTCTCGTCTGAAAGTTATGTTTTCGTAATGTAAAATTTCTTCCATAAAAAACCATCCTTTCTTTTTTGTTATTGTTTATAAAAATTATTTTTCGATTATTTACATAAAATTAATTTTGAGAAAATTTAAAAAAGTAAATTATATTCTATTAGCAATTTCAGTTCCCATTTCAGCCGTTCCAACTTTTTTCATTCCATCAGTATAAATATCTACTGTTCTGAATCCATCTTCCAACACTTCTTCGATTGCTTTTTCAATTGCATCTGCTTCTTTTGTCAAGTTAAATGCGTATCTTAACATCATTGCTGCTGATAAAATTGTTGCAATTGGATTTGCTATATTTTGTCCTGCAATGTCTGGTGCTGAACCGTGGCTTGGCTCATAAAGTCCAACTTTTCCGTCTCCTAAACTTGCTGATGGCAACATTCCTAAAGATCCTGTAAGCATTGAAGCTTCATCTGATAAAATATCTCCAAACATATTGTCTGTTAAAATTACATCAAATTGTCTTGGATTTGCAATTAATTGCATTGCAGCATTATCCACATACATGTGTGAAACTTCCACTTCTGGATAATCTTTTGCAAGTTCATTTACTGTTTTTCTCCACAATTTTGAAGTATCTAAAACATTATGTTTATCCACACTTGTAATTTTTTTCCCTCTTAATTTTGCAATTTCAAATGCTTTTTTTGCAATTCTTTCAATTTCCCCTTTTGTATATGGCAATGTGTCAACAGCTTTTTCATCAGAATATTCTCTAGGTCCAAAATAAATTCCTCCTGTAAGCTCTCTAACTATCATTACATCTAGCCCTTCTCCAATTATTTCATCCTTCAATGGACTAGCACTTTTCAATTGTTTAAACAAAACCGCTGGTCTTAAATTTGTGTAAACTCCCAAGTCTTTTCTTATCGCAAGAAGCCCTTTTTCAGGTCTTTTATCAGGTTCAACATTATCCCATTTAGGCCCTCCAACTGATCCCAACAAAATCGAGTCACTTTCTTTACAAATTTTCGCAGTTTCTTCAGAATAAGGAATCCCATATTTATCAATAGATTCTCCTCCCAAATATCCTTGCGTATACTCAAATTTATGCCCAAATTTCTCTCCAATTTTATTCAAAACTTTTACCGCTTCATCAACGATTTCTGGACCAATTCCGTCCCCTTTTAATAATGCAATTTTGTAGTTCATTTTTTTTACTTCCTTTCTTTTTATATTTAAAATTTTTATTACTTTTTTTAATTTTTATCAATCTTTTTCATTAACTTCTTTATATGCTTCTCTTATACTTTGTAAATTGATTATTCCCATATTAAAAATTTCTTCTAATTTTTCATTTTTCAATTTTTCATCATCTTCATTTTTTATTTTTTCTATTGGCTTTATTGTTTTAGTCGATATATTTGTTTCTATTCCTCTATTTACAATATTTAATTTATTATCATTTAACATTTCCAATAATTTGTCAATAAAATCAAAATATTTATTATAAACTTTTTCAATAAAATTTAATTCTTTGAAAATCTCAGAATTATTATTTTTGGATATTTCTAACTGTATTTTTAAATTTTCTAGATATTCTTTATAGAATTTTTTTAAAGGATTTCTATTATTATAAATATGGAAATGAAATAAAAATCTTTCCATATTTTCTATTATCTTATATAAAGTATCTTTACTTATTTTTATTTTATCCTTCAAAAAATATTCAATAATTTTATCAGATAATTCTGATTTCTTTATATCACTTTTTAAAAATGCTTCTATGTAAACATTTGATATTTTATCTTTATCATCGTACAAAATCATATCTAGAAACCTTTCCTGTTCTTCTATTGTTCCTAAAATAATAACTGCTTCCATTGCACTAATACCTGGAGGGATTCCTAAATAAAAAAGTGTATTTCCATTACTATCATGATAAAACTCATTAAATATTTTATCAAAATCATTTCTTATTTCTTCAATATGTTCTTTCTTTAAACTTTCCTTGAATTTTCGATAAAATTTTTCCTTAGCAGATAAATATTCTTTATTTCCTAAATATGTCAATTTTTTTATTGCCTTTTCAATTTTATCTATTCTTTCTTTGACTTTATAATCTTTATTATCTAAGTACAAAGGATAATTAAATAATGTATATATTAATAAATTTTCTGTTTCAACAGAATAATTTTCATTATTTTTCAAAAATTGTTCTATTATATCTAATTTTTCTTCAATAAGAAGATTATTACTTTTTTCTCCTATTTTATTTAAATAATAATTTATATGACTATTTCCAAAAAAATTGTCATCAAAAAAAATTCTTTTATCATTTATATCTTTATAATTACCATAATATTTATTCTCATTAGATAGGATATTTGATTTATTTTTAACAATATTTTCTAACAAATCCAAATCCTCTAATGTCAAATTTATATCCTTATTTTCAAAATTTAATTTTATTGGAAATATTTCTACAAAGCTCTTTGAAGTATTTTCTATTTTTTCATAAAATTCATCATAATACAAATTTTTCAAAAAAACATATGCAATAAGTAACCTCTTTTCAATTTTCCATTCAGAATTTAACTTTAAAAAATTGGACACTTCTTCTATAAAATTTTTTATCATTCTCGGAGAAAATTCTAAAGAGCCTATTTCTATTTCCCCTTTTACTAAAATTTCAAAATCATAATTAAATTGAAATACATCCCTCATTTTTTGATATTCTTTTGGATATATATATATATCTTTCTTTTCAATTATATATAAAAATTTGAAATCTTCTTCATTCAAATTATTTGATGTTATTTCTTTTTTTAATAATTCTATAAATGGTATATTTGTTATTTTTCTAGTTACAGGAATATATTTTTCTAAATAGTTTCTATTATATTTTTCATTTATATTTTTTAAATTTTGAGAATTAAATAATACTAATATTTTTATATTTTTAATTGAAAAATCACTTATAAACGATAATATTCTTTCAATTTTTTCTGTATCATTTACTCTATCAATATCATCAAAGACTAAAATTATTGTCTTATTTAGTTTTTCTATAACTTCTTTAAAATACTCTATTTCATCAATTACAATATTTTGTGATAATAATTCACTTATACCTCCAAAAAATTTATTATCTATAGTTTTCAAAAAAGTGTTACTTAATTTTTCAAAACTAACTGTAAATATAGAATTTTTACTCAATATTTTCCTAATTTTTTTTAGAATATATGAATAAATTTCTTCTTTTTCAAGTAACATACATCTAATTTTTATTATTTCAAATTTTTTATAATCTAATTCTTCAATAGCTTTTTCTACAATAAAAGTTTTTCCTGTTCCATATTCCGAATCAATTCCCAATGTGTAAATATTTTTATTATCATTATTCGTTAAAAAATTTAAAACAAATTCTTTATCTTTTTCTCTATTTTTATAAAGTTTTTCATCGCTCTTTTCAATATTTTCAGTTTTTTTATATATTTTAATTACAATTAAAATCAAAAAATAAATTCCTATAATCCCAACAATTAAGTATGTATTCCAATTATTTATTCTTTTCATAAAACTATTTATATCTGATATAAATACTTGTATATTATTTAAAATTTTAATAAGAAAAAATAATAAAGTTGAAATCCCATATAGTATTAATATATTCTTTTTAGATTTTTTATCTACTACATAATTCCATAAAAATATAAATAACATAGTTATTAAGTAGTACCAATCAAAAAAATGTAATGTTTTATTTGTATATGTATAATTAAAAATATATGAGCTTATATAAATAATCAATACTAAAAACAAATTTTTTTTGTACATATTTTTCCCTTTAAATTCTAGTCTTTAATTTCTCTAAACCCTGAATCCTCAAATAATTCTTCAGCACTATTATACCCTTTTCTTTCAATTTTACCACTCAAAATATCATCAGTTTCCTGCATTGCCTTTAAAGTTTCTTTATTAGGAACTTTCAACTCAAACGGAATCCCCTGCTCCAAAATACACTTCTTCAAAAATAAATTCATAGCTGTACTCATATTAATCCCCATTTTCTTAAACAGAGTTTCTGCTTCCTTTTTCACATTTTCATCAACTCTTGCTGTTACTGTAGCCATTTTTACCACTCCTTTGTAATACTTTTGTTATACAATGTAATTATATTACTAAATAGTGCAAAAATCAATATTTTAATTAACTTTTTCAAAAAAAATTTACTTTTTTCATTTTTTAAAATCTATTAATCTATTTTCTATCAAATAATTTATATTTTCAACTAACCAATTCTTATTAAATCTATAAAAAATATCAATTCTAAAAGCTTTACTTTCATTATCTAATTTAAAATATAATTTATATCTCATTATTTTTTTTACTAATTTTAAAACCTTTACTTCTTCCCGTGGAACTATTTTCCTTATTTTACCTATATTTGAAAGTTGTATTCCTGAAGATATTTTTAATGTTACATCACACGAAAATATTTCTATATTGTCTTTCTTAAATAAAACTATAATACTTTCTCTTAAATCCTCGTTAACATCATAAATAAGTTTTTTATCAAAACGCATTTTTTTTTCAGGAAAAAAACACAAATAATTTCTGTCATGCTCAATATTATTTTCATTAAAATAATTTTCTATTATTTTATTCCATTCTTTGATAGTTCGCATAATTTTTTATCTCCTAGTCATCTGAAAATTTTTTGTTAAATCCAAGCATACTGCAACTCATAGCACTTTCTGTAATAATTCCCTTTAACTGAAGTTTCAAGATTTTTATTTCTTCTAAAATTCCGATTACAGCTTTTTTTGTAAAACTGATAAGCTCTCTTACACCAGCCACTTCTTCTCCAGCTGACTAATTCTCCATTTTTTACAAACACATCAAATGGTAAATCTTTTGAACTTATTTTAGAAAATTTTTCTTTTTCTCGCTTTCTATACTCAATTCCTTTTGACCACATAGACATCTCCTTTTTTTCAGATTATATCTGAAACTTGAAATTTATTTTCTAGCTCGTATTTTCTACTTTTACATCCACAATTTCCCAATTTTTCATTTTCAATCAAATTTCTGAAATCAAATTATCTGCTATTTAACAATCCCTTTTGAAATCACATCCAAATCCCCATCACTAAACTGAATATTCGTTTTCGCCCCTGTATCAGCTAGTATTTTTTGTGCAATCATTGTTGTCAACGGATAAATAATATTAAAATGGTTTCCACCAGTTATTTCATATGATTTAAATGGAAGCTGATATTTATCTGCAACTTTTTGCATAACTCTATAAACTGGCTGACTATCATCTTTTCCCTCAAAATGAAATGTTGGACTTGTGATTGAACGCATATATCTTAATGATGAGCGAACCGCTATTTCTCTAGGGTTTGTTCTATCAAATGGAGGATTCATTCCAGCGTAATCATATTTTTCTAATGACATAAGTTCTGTTGCCGCTCCCATTGCAAAAACTGCTCTAAATCCTTTTGAATATTCACTTAATAAGACTGCTTTTGTCCCACCTGTACTATGCCCAACAAGATAAATTCTATTTGGATCAACATAAGGCAGTGAAGCGACATACTTCCTAGCTTCTTCTAAATCTTCAATTTCTCCATAAAACATCTCAAATTTACCAGGATTGTTATTTTCAGCACGTGCACTTGGGACAAATAGAACAAATTCATCTCTTTTAAATGCATCTGCTCTTTGATAATTATCTTTTGGAGCCTCTTTTCCCCAGATTTCCATTGTTCCACCAAATCCACCATTTAAATACATTATTACTGGATACTTTTTACCATCATTTTTTGGAGTGATATATCCTTCCATTTCCCCAATTTTTGTTGGATATTTTACTAATTCCACTCCACTATTTTTAGGCGGTGCAGCCAATTTACCGTCTGGTTCAAATTCCGACTGGCCCTCAATCAAAGTTGTCTTAAAATTTTTATGTGCTTCTTCCAAAGTTTCTCCATATATTTCAACTCCAAAACTGTCATCAATTTCTTTACTATTTTTTTCACTCTTTTGAACTTCTGTATTTGCGTTTGAATTTTTACCTCCGTTCCCGCAAGATACTACAAAAGTTGCTAAAATTAGCAATAAAAGTAATATTTTTTTCATAAAGTCACCTTTCTTTTTTTATTTATTGTTCCAACATTCTTCTTTTGCCCACTCTTTCAGCTAATTTTTCAAAGTATCCACTTTCAATCAAATTATTTCTGTTCTGTATCCACCATGCTTTTCCATTAATTTGGGCAAAATTTATTATTTCTTTTTTTATTTTATCCCCAATTCTTACTGATATTGTCAATTTATAGTTTACGATTCCTTTTTTTAAATCAATTTTTTCTATATCATCAACATCTATTCTTGTTAAAAGCCCTTTAATTCCACCAAGCATCCCAACTTCGAAAAACAATATTTCATTCTCCTTAAAAAGTATATAACACGGCTTCATCCCTGCTTTCATAATCAATCCAATAAGCCCCATCATCAAAAATGAATTCAAATTTCTTTCTCTTTTAATACCATAAATAAAATTTTTATCATATTCTATCCCATTTTGCTTGAAATATTCTTCTACTTTCAACTGTTCTTTTGATTTTTCTGCCATCTTTTAAATTTTCCTTTCTAATTTTTATTCTATTATTTCAATAAACAACTTCCTTCTCAGCAGCATCATTAACCTTTTTAGTCAATTTCCCATCCTCATCATAAAATTCATCATGATATAAGTTTTTCAAAAAGACATATGAAATAAATAGTTTCTATTATATTTTTCACTTATATTTTTTAAATTTTGTGAATTAAGTTGAAATCCCATATAGGATTAACATATTCTTTTTAGATTTTTTATCTACTACATAATTCCATAAACATATAAATAAAATAGTTATTAAATAGTACCAATCTAAAAAATGTAATATTTTATTTGTATATATATAATTAAAAATATATGAACTTATATAAATAATCAATACTAAAAACAAATTTTTTTTGTACATATTTCTTCTTTTAACCTCTAATTTTTCATTTTTAAACCCCTAAATCCTCAAATAATTCTTCAGCACTATTATACCCTTTTCTTTCAATTTTACCACTCAAAATATCTTCAGTTTCCTGCATTGCCTTTAAAGTTTCTTTATTAGGAACTTTCAACTCAAACGGAATACCCTGCTCCAAAATACACTTCTTCAAAAATAAATTCATCGCTGTACTCATATTAAGCCCCATTTTCTTAAACAAAGTTTCCGCTTCCTTTTTCACATTTTCATCAACTCTAGCTGTTACTGTAGCCATTTTTACCACTCCTTTGTAATACTTTTGTTATACAATGTAATTATATTACTAAATGGTATAAAAATCAATTTTTTTATTAAAAATTTATCCTGCAAAATCTCCACCTGAAAATTCTCCATTTATATTTCCGTATACAAACATTATATGTCCGCTAAATATTAATTCATCTATATCAAACAACGAAACATTGAAATTGCCATCTTCATTTAATGTTATAGAATTTACATAAATCAATTTTTTAAATGCTTCTAGCGACAATTCTTCATCATTTACCATTTTTTCAGCTTCTTCTTTTCCAACTATTTCAGCTAAATCTTCAATTAAACCAGGCATATCTTCATCTTCATAATCTGCCGACGGCTCCCACCAATACTGAGCATCTTCAAGAATATATTCTCCTGCCGCATCTTTTATCTTTTTATCCCATTCTTTAGAATTTTCAACCAATATTTTCAAATTCTCCAACTTTTCCCTAATTTCATCAATTTCTTTTTCAAAATCCTCAAAATTCAAATCTACTTCAATATTTTTACCATTCCACAAAACTTTTAAATAACTGTTCTTTTTAGAATCCTTTTTAAGACTTTCCATTATTTCCTCAACATTTATCTCTTTTAAAATTTTATTTTTCAAATTCAAATTCTCCTTCTTGTTATATTTTTTATTTTTTATTCAAATTTTTTCCATTTTAAATTATTAAATAAAATCTCTACTCTTCTATTACTATATTTCCCTTGATCTGTTTCATTTAAATCAACTGGATTTTCTTCTCCTTTACCACTTATTTCTCCAATTGAAATAGTATCTTTTAAACCAAATTCTCTAAATAATCTAGCAACATTTCTAGCCCTTATCAACGATAATTTTTGATTATATTTTTTTGTCCCATTTGAATCAGTGTGCCCTATAAAATCTACAGTTCCACTTTCTCCAAATTCATTTAATACATTCACAATTTCTTTGAGTTCTGATATTTCATTCTCGTTTATTATTTTTCCATCAACTTTAAAACCTCTTAAAACACATTTTTTCTCTGTCGTACTACAAGGTCCTCCTAACATTGAAAAAGAGATACTCACAATTGTAAATATACAAAAAACAATAATTTTTTTCATAAAATTCCTCCAATTTAAAACAAATCCTAATGTGTCTCTATTCTCAAAATATCAAAACCAAGATATTTTTTTCAATTTTATAAATTAAGAGCCAATCAGACTGAATATGACATTCTCTAAATCCTTTGTAATACTTTTGCTATACAATGTAATCATATTCCTAAATATTGTAAAACTTAATATTTCCCATTATTTCTTCTAAAAAAATTAATAAGTGTAACAATTACATATCCAAAACTGAAAATAAAAAGAAAATATTTTAACGCTAAGATTATTACTAAAATTAGAGTAATGAGCCATTTTCGTTCTTTTGGAAGATAATCAAATATTTTTGTTGGTACCTTAAATGGAATTGTACTTATCATTAAAATTGATGCAATTACAATGATTGCAATGAAAAATTTTAGATTAAAAAAATTAATTTCTAAATTTTTTTCAATCGCATTACACACTAAAATATACGAACAAATCATTCCTGCTGCATTTGGTATTGGCATACCAACAAAATCAGACTTTTCGCTAGAAGAAATTGTATCAATATTGAATCTTGCTAATCTAATTACTCCACAAATAGCATAAACGAATGAAATGAGAACCACGAATATGCTTCCGTTCATTTCTTTTTCCAAGAGAAAATATATTAGCAATGCTGGTGCCAAACCAAAAGAAAATGCATCACAAAAAGAATCAAATTCCTTTCCAAATTCAGTAAAAGCATTAAATTTTCTAGCAACTTGACCATCAATACTATCAAAAAACATTGCTAAAATTATAAACCAAATACTTGTAACAAAATTTCCCTTAATTGATTCTAAAATGCTCAAATAACCCATAAATATATTTCCAGCAGTAACAATATTCGGTATCAAAACTTCTTTTTTTATCATATTCTAATCCTCGCTTTATTCAGAAAGTTTTTTCTTTTCTCGTTTCCTCTATTCAATTCCTTTTTACTACATAAACTTTCGTTTCTTCAAAAAAATGTGCCTGAAAACTCAAAATATTGAATTTAACAACTTTTACAAAAATTACATTTTCTTTTTCCAAATTTTTCTATTATTTTACAGTTCCCAAACACATTTTATTCTTTAATCCATAAAAAATTCTTCTATTTCTCCATCAAATTTAAGATTCTCACAATCTTTATCGACTATTTATGACTTTCCTCATACTTCCTAATCTCATTTTCATGCTGCAAAGTCAACCCAATCGAATCCAACCCCTTAAGCAATCTTTGTTTCCAGCTTTCTTCCAACTCAAAAACATATTCTTTTCCATTCGCAATCAATTTATTGTTTTCCAAATCAACTGTAACTTTCGCATCTCCAGGTAATTTTGATAATTCGATTCTATCTGCTTCTGGCAATGTTATTGGCAAATGTCCGTTATTTAACCAGTTCATGTAAAAAATTCCTGAATATCCTCCAGCCACAATTACATGAATTCCATAATCTTGCAATGCCCAAGCAGCGTGTTCTCTACTCGATCCACAACCAAAATTTTCTCCAGTAATCAAAATTGTTCCATTTTTGTATTCTGGCTTATTCAAATTAAAATCCATATTGTCAGACCCGTCTTCGTTATATCTCCACTCATCGAAAACATGTTTTCCAAATCCTGTTTTTTCAATACTTTTCAAGTATTGTTTTGGAATTAATTGATCTGTATCTATGTTATTATTCATTATTGGAACAATTGTTCCTTCATATTTTGTAAATGGTTTCATATTTTATTCTCCTTGTTTTTTTTATTTTGATTTTTATGGTCTAAGGTATCTTGTTTTACTATAAACTTTTTCTTCTGAAGTATATACAATAAAATTTAAAAATGATGCCGCCAATTTATTTTCTTCCCATTTTTTAAATGCAGAAGTTTCAACTACAAAATCATAAGTACCTATTCCTTTTGATTTAAAAAAATGGTGATCACTTCTTTTCTGTATTGGAAACGATATTTTTAATATTTTCTATACTATTTTTTATTTTTCCCATTGCATATCTCCTAAAAAATTACTTTTATTCTAATAATTATACACAAAATAATAAACAAATAAATATAATAATTACTTTTTATTTTTAAATTGCATATTTTCCTTAAAAAAAATATTATTATTATAATATCAATAAAATATACTTTTACTATAAATGAAAACATATAAAATAATGAATAAATAATAAAATTAAACATAAAAAATTTTAAATATATGTACTTTATAGCAGAAATTAATAAAAGAATATCAAAATATTTTTTTAGGTTCTTATTTTTTAAATTCATTTTTATAATATAAAGTATTAAAATTATGAAAAATATTGATAAAATTTTAACTATTAAAAAATTTTCATTATCCAAAAAAAGAAGATCTCTTTGAAGATATAATCCTGTTGCACTTTGAAATACCAATTTTTCATAATCTATTTTCATTTTGTTATCAAAAATATTAATTGAATTTAAAATTGAATAAATTAAAATTAGCATTGTACTGGTAAAAATATCAAAATTGTAAAGAATCAATATTAAACATAATATAATAAAAATTAATATCTTGCTAAAATTCATCAATTTTACTTTCATGATATATCGTTTCCTTTATACTAAAATTCCTATTTCACTTCATCCAATTCTCTAACATCCACAAATTTTCCATAAATTGCCGCTGCTGCTGCCATTGCTGGACTTACTAAGTGAGTTCTTGCTCCTTTTCCTTGTCTTCCTTCAAAGTTTCTGTTTGAAGTTGACGCACAATGTTCTCCGCTTGGAATTAAGTCTGGGTTCATTCCTAAGCAAGTTGAGCATCCAGCTTCTCTCCACTCAAATCCTGCGTCTTTGAATATTTGTGCGATTCCGTTTTTTTCAGCTGCTTTTTTAACAAGTTGTGATCCTGGAACGACTACTGCTGTAATGTTTGGAGCAACTTTCTTCCCTTTTACAATTTTTGCTGCAATTTCTAAGTCTGCTAACCTTCCATTTGTGCAAGATCCGATAAATACATGTTTTAATGGAATGTCGTAAGGTGATCCTCCTGGTGTAAGTCCCATGTAGTTGTACGCTCTTTCGTAGTTTACATCTTTAATTTCAGGGAATCTTTCACTTATTCCAATTCCCATTTCAGGGTTTGTTCCCCAAGTTACTTGTGGTTCAAGGTTTGAAACATCAACTTTTATGTATTTGTCAAATGCATCTACAGAATCCGTGTACAATTCTTTCCATTCAGCCACTTTTTTATCAAATTCTTCGCCTTTTGGTGCAAATCTTCTTCCTCTTACATATTCAAAAGTAGTTTCGTCAGGTGCGATAATTCCTGATTTTCCTCCTCCTTCAATTGCCATGTTACAAATAGTCATTCTTCCTTCCATTGACATATTTCTAATTGTATCTCCAAAAAATTCAAATGCATACCCATTTCCTAGCCCAATTCCGTAAGTTTTAATAATATGTAAAATTATATCCTTCGCATAAACACCTTTTTGCAATTCACCAGTTATTTCAATTCCCATTGTTTTTGGTTTCTTTTGCCAAATTGTCTGTGTCGCCAAAACATGTTCCACTTCACTTGTTCCAATTCCAAATGCCAAAGCTCCAAAAGCTCCATGAGTCGCAGTATGGCTATCTCCACAAACTACAGTTTTTCCAGGCTGTGTCAACCCTTGTTCAGGTCCAACCATATGCACAATTCCATTATTTTCATTAAACATATCAACCAACTCAATTCCAAATTCTTTACAGTTTGCCGACAATGCATCCAACTGTGCCTTTGAAACTTTATCTTTAATATTCATTCTGTCAGCCATAATTGTTGGCGTATTGTGATCCATTGTTCCAAATGTCAAGTCAGGTCTTCTAACCTTTCTCCCTGCAATTCTCAATCCTGAAAACGCTTGTGGCGAAGTAACTTCATGAATCAAGTGCAAATCAATATACAAAAGTTGTGCTTCTCCAGGTTCTCCTGTAATCACATGTTTTTCCCAAACTTTATCAAACAAAGTTTTTGGGTTTTTCTCTTTATTTTTAATTTCTGACATTTTTTCTCCTCCGATTTTCTCTCCAAATTTTTTATTTATATTTTTTTATTTATTAACCTATTTAAAATTGTTCCATTCGTTTCTTTTCAAATTCTTGCAATTCCTTCACTTTATCTAAAATAATATCTGCATTTTGTTCCCTTAAATAGTTCATATACAATGCTCTATCATTTTTTTCAATCACAATCAGTCAACATATAGTCAATTGCCTTTTTGTGATTCAAAACTTCAAAAACCTCACGAATACTCTTACCTCCGGGTATAGTTGTTTTTATATCCATTTTCCCAACTTTCTATTTTCTGTCTACCCAATAAAATCAATAACAATCCCAATTGTAGAAAACATCTGAAAAGTCCCTATTTTTTAATTTTTCACGATTAATAAAGAAATTCATCACTCCACAATCTCCAATCATTATTTCTTTTCCACTATTAATTTGAAATAACAAAGTATCGTATTCATTCATTTCATCGCCTTTTCTTGGTTCAGATTGTGTGAAAAATGGAAATCCATTACATTTTGTACCAATATTTTCTTCATAAAATTCATATCCATAAATTTCTTCCACTTCTTCAGACAATTTATCTTTTTCATCAAATTTAAAATTTTCTTCTTCCCATACTTTTTCAAATAAAATATCTAAAAAATCATAGTCTAAATTCTCTTTTTGTTTTCCCAAAGAAAATTCCATTTTGCAAGGATGATGTGCTATCAAAAAATCCCATGCCGAGTCATATTTGTAAGGATTATATATTTTCTTAAACTCATCTTCCAAATAGTAATCTTCAATTTTCTCATAATAAATTATATCAAAACCATTCCGATTTGTACTGTTGTCAAAATCTAATCCCATCAAGTCATCTCCCAAAACCCAAAATTGCAAAATTCCTTCTTTTGGAAAATCTTCTAGACCTTTTAAGTCAGCACAATTTATCTGTGCAAGAAACATAAACTGTTTCCCTTCTGAATTTGTTGGAATTTTACTTCCTTTTGGAATATATGGAATTCCTTCAATTTTACTGTCTGTTATTTTTATTTCCTTTGAAGTATTGACTGAAGCATTTGCAACAATCATTTCTTTTGCTGTTTCATAATACTTTTTTTTAATTTTTTCAAAAATCTCTTTTGCTAACTTCTTTAATTCTTTATCTTCCATATCACACCACTTCCAAATTTTAATTAATTCTCTTCAACTCAAAAATCACAATCTCAGGCTGTGCAAAAAATCGAATAAACATCTCAAGAAAAGCACCACCAACTCCAGAAGTAATATAAATTTTATGTCCGCCATACTCTTTCATTCCATAGCCATATTTTTTCTTATCCTTCACTGCCGACACAATAATTTTTCCAAAAAAAGTAACCTGTCCAGCGTGGGTGTGTCCTGCTAAAATCATATCAGTTTTTTCCTTTTCAGCTTCTGACATTTTCTCAAAATATTCAGGATTATGAGTTAAAAATAACACAAAATCTTCTTTTTTCGTACCTTCAAGAGCTTTTTTCGCATCAGGATTTCCATGCCACAAGTCAGTAACTCCAGCGATGTATATTTTCTCATTATTTATCGTTACTTTTCTATTTTCATTTGTAAGCAGATTAAATCCAATTTTTTTCATATTTTCAGCAGTTTCCTTTTCACCTGGATACTCATGATTTCCATAAATCGCATATACTCCAAGTTCAGGAATTTTAATATTTTTAGCATCTTCATAAAACTTAGGAATATTTTTCTCCCAAGTCGCATAATCTCCACCTAAAAGAATCATATCCTTTTTTTGTGCATTAATCAGTTCAATTGCCTTTTTCTGCTGCTTTCTATTAAACCGTGTCATCGTATCATACTGAAAATCCGCCACAAACAGCACTCTTTTCCCATCAAATTCTTTTGGAATATCTTTTGACTTTACCTCAATTGTCCTAATTTTAATATGCCTGTACTCATAATGAGCATAAATTAAAAATATCACAATTAGTCCCGCAAAAACCAACAGAAATTTAATAATCCAACTTTTTGCCTTCATTTTTTCTCCTTTTAAATAAAATAAATGTCGATTCAATTTCTATTCACTCACAAATTCCCCAACTTTTTCAAGAAATTTCTTTCTATCATCATCTTTTCCTTTTGCTCTTAAACTATAATGAATCCATTTTGTGTTTTTTATTCCGACTCCACCAAGATTCGCCTTTCTCATCGTCATTCCAAACCCCATTATATTTAATAAAAACTTTGGTGCTTCAGCCGTTGTAATCATTTTAGCCGATTTTATTGGCAAAAGTCCTTTTATTCCATATTTCCCACTTTCATAAGCAAATCCTCTCAACATAACTTTATCCAAAAATCCTTTTAATATCGCAGGTAATGACATCCACCAAATCGGAAAAATTAATATTAATTCATCTGTATTTTTCAAAATTTCCTGATATTTCAAAACTAAAGGATCAGCACTTTTTCCTTGTGAATACAACTCCAAATCTTTTTCAGTCATCACAGGATTGAATCCATCTTTATTCAAATCTATAATCGTATATTTTTCTTTTGTTTCTTCCAACTTTTCCACTACTTTATCTAAAATTGCCTTATTAAAACTTCCATTCCATGGGTGTGAGAAAATTACTGTTTTCATTTTTAAATTTCCTTCTCTCCGTAATCAATTTTCTAATTAATATTCCACTTCATTATTATTTCTACTTTCAAACAATGTCTTCTGCCTTTCTATTTCATTTATTAATTCCTCTTCACTAGGCAAATAATTTACATATTTACTTGCAAAGAGGTTTTTATTATCATTCAAAACCGAATACTTTATAATAGTTCCGTCTGTTTCCGTACAAAGAAGAAGTCCTATTGTTGGATTATCATTTTCCTGTTTTTTTAAGTCATCATACATTCTTACATACATATCAAGTTGTCCAATATCCTGATGTGTTAATTTTTCAGTTTTTAATTCCACTATAACAAAACATTTCAAAATATAGTTATAAAATACCAAATCAATATAAAAATCTGAATTTTCTGTACGAATATGCTGTTGCCTTTCCACAAATGCAAAACCTTTTCCAAGTTCCATCATAAACTTTTGAATATCATCTGTTAATGCTTTTTCTAATTCATTTTCTGTATAAGACATATTTGTTGGTAAATCTAGAAACTCCAAAACTACTGGATTTTTTATAAATTCTTCTGCTTGTAGTTTTTTTGTCTTCTCTTTCATTTCATTTTCGACAATTTTTTTATCAATACTTGCAACAATACGATTATAGTAAAGTGTAGATATATTCCTATCCAAAGTTCTTACAGACCACATATTTTCTGCTGCTTCTGTTAAATAAAATATTCTAGCCTTCTCATCAGAAACTCTTAAAACTTTTTGAATGTGTGTCCAAGTTAATTTGGAAATCAGTGATTTCCATTTTTCATAATCTGAAAATAGTATATAAAACTGTCTAATATTCCGAATATTTCTTTCACCAAAACCTTTTCCAAATTCTTCTGTCAATTCTTTTGATAAATTTTTGATAATTTCTTTCCCGTATTCTGCTCTTTCTCTTCCACTCTGTTCTTCTTCTACAATTCTTCTTCCAATTTCCCAATATGCTTCCACCATCGCCGAATTTACAGCGGTATATGCTTTTTGTCTAGCATTTTTAAGTATTTTCTTTATTTCATTAATGTAATTATTTGATATTTCCATCAAAATCCCCTCCCTTTTAAAATTACTTATTATAAAGTCTGTTTATTCGATTTTTTTATAATCCTTTAATCCATTTTTCTACATGATCAGCCACAATATCATTATTTAAATTCTGAAATATAAAATGATCATTCCCAAAAATACCTTCTTTTGGAAGTTCAAATAAAACTGAATTTCCGCCTTCATCATTGTAATTTTTTACAAAATTTTTACATTTTTCCAATCTTTCCTGCCAAATTGGAGTTGATAAAATTTTAGGATCTCCATTTTCAATGTAATCACCAAAATAAAATGCTATAGGTATTTTTTGTGCCAATAATTCTTTGTATTCTATACTATTTTCTGCTGCAGGTCCACCAGGTTCAATTGCAACTATTGCTTTTATATTTTTTGTATAAACAGGTGCTAACCAACCTGGAGATCCTCCTTGAGAATGGCTAATAAGTATAGATTTTTTACTTATTCTCTTGTATACTTCATCAATAGTGGCAGCAAGAGCCTTCGCAACAACTTCTTTATCAAAATCAAACCCTCTGTCAGATTTCATTCCTATATCAAGAGTCATTTGTCTGAAAAATTGGTCAATTGAGTATTCATCGTCTGAAAATTGCTAGTTTGTATTTAAAACTGCCCTATATAAATCAATATTTTTTTATTTACTCTTTTACTTTCAAAACTAAAGGATTTCCAAAAACAAAATATAGATTCATCACTATAACAAATAAAATCATATATAAAAAACCTTTACTAGCTTCTATTTTTAGTTTTATTTTCAAGAAAGCTCCAAGTAATGAAATTATAACTAAACATACAAAAAGTAAATATACTCTATAATTTTGTTTTATTTCAATTTCTGTAACTTCTTTTTCAATATTTATTTTTTGTTCAGAACTTTTAAAATACAAAGTTCGTACTTTAATTGTATGTTCTCCATAATCTACATTTTCAATTTCTTTTTTATTTTCTTTAAATTTTATAACTTTATCATCCAGAAAAAAATTCATTGAAGTATTTTTTTTACCTGATTTATCATTTATAACCAATTTAGGCATAATTTCTCACCTCTTCAAAAGAAAACTATTTATTATAAAGTCTATTTATCCCATTAATATAAGCCTTAATACTAGCCTCAACAACATCTGTACTTTGTCCTCTACCAATAAATCTGTTTCCATTTTTCTCAATTATAACGACAACCTGTGCCTGTGCATCTGTATCCCCTGTAATTGCTTCCAATTTATATTCTTCTAAGACAAAAGTGTCATTCACTGCTAAGTTTACTGCATTGTAAGCCGCATCAACTGGTCCATCTCCAAGAGCTTCTTTAACCAATTTTTCTCCATCCAAGTCGATTGTAACTGTAGCTTTTGGTTTTTTACCTTCCTGTCTTGAAATTTCAAAGTGAGTTAATTTGATTCTTCCTTCGATTTTTGCCGCATCTCCAGCAACTAATGCGATAATATCTTCATCTAAAACATATTTTTTCTTGTCTGCCAATTTTTTAAATTGTACAAATAATTCTTCCACTCTGTCACTTCCAACATGGTCAAATCCTAAAGATTCCAACTTTTGTATAAAAGCGTGTTTTCCTGAATGTTTTCCAAGTACCAAGCTGTCTGGATTTCTTCCTACAGATTCTGGACTCATAATTTCGTAAGTTTCAGGATTTGCTAAAACTCCGTGCTGATGGATTCCTGATTCATGAGCAAATGCGTTTGCTCCAACAATTGCTTTATTAGGCTGTGTTGCAACTCCTGTCAAAAGGCTTACTAATTTACTTGTTGGATAAATTTGCTTTGAATCAATGTTCGTGTAATATTCTTCAAATAAATCTTTTCTTGTTTTCAAAATCATTGCAATTTCCTCAAGTGAAGTATTTCCGGCTCTTTCTCCAAGTCCATTAATTGTACATTCAATTTGAGTTGCTCCAGCTTGAATTGCCGCAACTGAATTTGCTACAGAAAGTCCCAAGTCATCGTGACAATGCACAGAAATATCCACATTTTCAATTCCTTTTACATTTTTTTTCAAATAACTTATCAATTCAAACATTTCATTTGGAGTTCTGTAACCCACAGTATCAGGCACATTTAATGTAGTAGCTCCAGCTTTTATAGCTGTTTCATATACCTCCACCAAAAATTCTTTCTCTGTTCTAGTCGCATCTTCTGAAGAAAATTCAACATCATCAACAAATGATTTTGCAAGTTCCACCATTTCTCTTGTTCTTTCTACAATTTGCTCTTTTGTCATTTTCAGCTTAAACTCTCTGTGAATAGGCGAAGTCGCAATGAATGTATGAATTCTAGGTTTTGCCGCACCTTTTAGAGCCTCCCCTGCTGCTTCAATATCTTTTTTCACAGCTCTTGACAAACTACAAACTGTTGAATTTTTTACATTTTCAGCAATCATTTTTACAGCTTCAAAATCTCCAGGCGATGCCACAGCAAACCCAGCTTCAATTATATCCACTCCCAAACTTTCCAATTGTTTTGCAATTCTCAATTTTTCTTCAGCATTAAGATTAACTCTTGGTGTTTGTTCTCCATCTCGTAGTGTTGTATCGAATATTTTAATATGCTTTTTCATTGTCTTATTCTCCTTGTAAATTAATTTTCTTGTTTCGCTTTTTTATTTTCTATATCTCAATTTATCAAATTTAAAAATTTCTTTCAAAATATTCACTCTAAAAAAAGTTCACTTTAAAAACAAAAATTTACTATTTCTTCACAGCTTCAAATCTCAATCTTACATAATCAGCTATAATTTGTCCATTTTCATTTTTTTCAAGCTCTTTTTCCACTTTTTCAGCTATTTCATCAATCAATTTTTCGTGCATTTCTTTCGGAATATTCACAAAAGCAGGTGCAGAAAAGGTTTGTAGCCATCCTTTTATCCCTGTTGGAAGTAAAGTTGGACGAGAAAAACTTATCATTCTTTTTACTTTTAAGCCATATTTATTAAGTAATTCTGTTTCTTCTTTTTCTGTCGGAAAAAACCAGCATTTTACAGCTTTAAAATTATGTCTTCTTGCAACTTCAAACATTGCATTTTCTATTTTTTCCACATTTCCTTTGCAACCCATTTCGACCACAAATCGTCCACCTTTTTTGAGTGCTTTTGCCACACCTTCCAAAACTTTATCAGGATTTGTCATCCAATGAAGTGCCGCATTGGAAAAAATTGCATCAAATTCATTTTCAAAATTCATATTCTGTGCATCGCCTTGTATCGCATCAACTCCCAATTTTCTAGTCGCTTCAACAAATTTCTGACTTCCATCTAGTCCCAAAACTTTGCACCCATATTTTGAAATTTCCTTAGTCAATACACCATCTCCACAGCCTAAATCCAAAATATATTCATCCTTTTTCGGATTCAGCCATTTAATCAGTTCCTTTCCATAATCCGAAACAAACCGTGCATTTTTTTCATACTTTTCCTTTTCCCAATGCTGACTCACACTCATTTTCTGTACCTTCTTTCTGTGCTATTACAATATTTCTCTATTTTTAACAAAATAATAATCAATATTTATATTCATTGATACTCAATCCTAAAATCCCAAAATTCACTTCAAAATTTCTAAAATTCTACAATTTTTCTCCACGACTCATCGCTACAACCCCAGTTTTCGCAATTTCCAAAACTCCATAATTGTGCATAATTTCCACAAATCCACGCAATTTTTTCACATCTCCTGTAAGTTCAATAACTAATGAAGTTGGTGATACATCTAAAACTTTTCCTCTATAAATATCCGCAACTTGAACGATTTGTGCTCTAGTTTCTGGATCAGATTTCACTTTTATTAACATCAATTCTCTTCTGATAACATTTTCAACTGGGAAAACTTTTACTTTTACAACATCCACAATTTTATAAACTTGTTTTTGAATTTGATTTAATGTTTTGTCGTCTCCTTCTACTGTCATTGTCAATCTCGCATAACCAGGTTTATTTGTAACTCCTGCTGTCATTTTTAAAACAGAATATCCTCTTCTATTGAATAAAGACATTATTCTCGACACAATTCCATCAGTATTTTTTGCAATTATTAAAATTTCATGTTCTCTATTCATTTTCTAACACACCTTTCTTTCCGATCATTTGACTTACAGTTTTTCCTGCTGGAATCATCGGGAATACATTTTCTTCTTTTTCAACAACACATTCGATTAACACACCTTCATCAGATAATATTAAATCTTTCAATTTTGTTCTCAAGTCTTCTTTATTTGTCAATCTAGCATTTTTAATTCCATATGCTTCTGCAATTTTAATGAAATCTGGATTTATTTCCAAATCAACAAATGAATATCTTCTATCTTTAAACAATTCTTGCCATTGTCTAACCATTCCCAAGTAAGAATTGTTCAAGATAACAACTTTTACTGGTAAATTGTATTGTTTAATCATCATTAATTCTTGTAATGTCATTTGGAAACCACCATCTCCAACGATTAAAACAACTTTTTTATCAGGTGCTCCAATTTGTGCTCCAATTGCTGCAGGAAGTCCAAATCCCATTGTTCCAGCTCCTCCTGAAGTTACGATTGAATCAGGATTTTTGTAAGTGAAATATTGAGCAGCCCACATTTGATGTTGACCAACATCAGTTACAACAATTGTGTCCCCTTGCAAAATATCGTCAATCGCTTTTAGAACTTCTTGTGGAAGCAATTTATCTTCTCCAACTTCTCTATGTCCTAATGGATATTCTTTTTTCCATTCAACAACTTTTTTAACCCATTCCTCGTGAGTTTGTGGCTCAATTTCAGCATTAATATCAGTCAATACATATTTTAAATCCCCAACAATTGGCACATCAGCCCTTTTATTCTTATCAATTTCAGCTGGATCAATGTCAATGTGAATAACTTTTGCATTTTCAATAAATTTATTAGGATTTCCAGCAATTCTGTCATCAAATCTAATTCCAGCCGCAATTACTAAATCTGCCTCATCTGTCGCATAATTCGCCGGTACAGTTCCGTGCATTCCTAACATTCCAAGAGATAATTCGTGTGATTCAGGAAATGCTCCCAATCCAAGTAATGTCGTAGCCACAGGTGTTTGTGTCTTTTCAGCATAGTCAAACAATTCTTTCGACGCTTTCGATTTCAAAACTCCCGCTCCTGCAATTATCAACGGTTTTTTTGCTTCTTTTATCAATTTAATTGCTCTTTTAATTTGACCTTGATGTCCTTCATAAGTTGGTGAATATCCTTCCAATTCAATTTTTTCATCAAATAATCTCTCAAATTCTTCATATGGAATTTGATGAACTTGAATATCGTTTGGAATATCAATAAGAACTGGTCCTGGTCTACCTGTTGTCGCAATGTAGTAAGCCTCTTTTACAACTCTAGGTATTTCTTTTATATTTTGAATCAAATAATTACATTTTGTAATTGGCATTGTAATTCCAACTGTATCAGTTTCTTGGAAAGCATCTCTTCCCAATAAATTTGATCTAACTTGTCCAGTTATCGCAATCATTGGTACAGAATCCATATGTGCTGTCATTATTCCCGTAACCATATTTGTCGCACCAGGCCCTGAAGTCGCAAGACAAACTCCCACTTTTCCAGAAACTCTCGCATAACCATCTGCCGCATGTGACAATCCTTGCTCATGTCTTGCAAAATAGTAATTTATTTTGTCATAACTATAAATTTCATCAAATATTGGAATTACCGCTCCTCCCGGATATCCAAAAATATCTGTTATTCCTAATCTGTGTAGCGATTCTAGTAAAATTCTACCACCGTTTATCATCTTAGTTTCACTCATTGTTTCAACCACCTTTTCTTAATTTTTTATTTTCTAATCATCAATCATTGCTTGTGCATTCAATCTTCTAATTATATATCCTTTTTTCTCAAATTCTTGAGTTATTTTATTAATATGTTCTTCTCCATTTGTTTCAACTGTAACTTGTAATTCAACTTCATGGAATCTGTCTAAATTCTTAAACTGATTATGTTCAAGTCTAATTACATTCGCATTTTGTTCCGAAAGAATTTGCGATACAGCCACCAATTGTCCTGGTTTGTCAGGCAAATCAACCGCAAATGTAAAAATTCTTCCTCTAGCTACCAATCCTTTATTAATCATAGATGAAATAGTTAATACATCTATATTACCACCACTTATTATTGAAATTATCTTTTTCCCTGTAACATTCAATTTTTTCAATCCTGCCACAGCCAAAATTCCCGAATTTTCCGCAACAATTTTATGTTTTTCAACCAAAACCAAAAATGCCGCCATTAACTCATAATCAGATACAGTAACTATGTCATCTACATATTTTTCAATATAGTCAAATGTAATGTCACCAATTTTTTTAACAGCTGTTCCATCTGCAATTGTATTTGCTTCATCAAGTTCAACCACATGATGACTTTTTCTAGCCTCCAATGCACTCGCTGCACCTTCTGGCTCAACACCAATTATTTTTATCAATGGATTTTTTAATTTCGCAGCCGAAGCAATTCCTGAAATAAGTCCTCCTCCACCAATTGGCACCAAAATAATATCCGCATCAGGCAATTCCTCCAAAACTTCTAAAGCAATAGTTCCTTGCCCTTCAATTACATCTTCGTCATTAAACGGATGCACAAAAGTGTACCCTTCTTTTTCCTGCAATTTTTTTGCATACTCATAAGCCTCATCATAAACTTCCCCAGTTAAAATAACTTCCGCACCATATCTTCTAGTCGCTTCAACCTTAATAAGCGGCGTATGTTTAGGCATAACAATTACAGCCTTAATTCCTAATTTTTGAGCAGCTAATGCCACACCTTGTGCATGATTTCCAGCCGATGCTGCAATTACTCCCCTTTTTTTCTCTTCTTCCGTCAATTTCGCAATTTTATTATAAGCACCTCTTATTTTAAATGCACCTGTTCTTTGCAAATTTTCTGGTTTAATGTAAACTTCATTTCCAGTTTCATTGGAAAAAATGCTACTGTGAATCAATTTTGTTTTTGTAATCACAGTATTTAATCTTTCTCTTGCTTCTATAAAATCATATAGTTTATGCAATTTCGTCACCTTCTTAAAAAAATTTTTTTAAACTAATATTTTTTAACAAGGAGTTTTATTCTAAACTCCTTGTCATATTTTTAATACACACTATAATTCAATCTTGCTACTAATCTTCTAAAATTTCAATTGCTCCTCTATCTGCAGAAGACACATGCATAGCATATTTTTTCAAGTATCCTTTTACTTGAAGTTTAAATGGTTCCAATTTAGCTTTTCTAGCTTCAATTTCTTCATCAGAGATTTTAATATTAATTGATCTGTTTGGAATATCAATTTCCACAATATCTCCATTTTGAATAATCGCAATATTTCCACCTGAAGCAGCTTCTGGCGAAACGTGTCCAATCGAAGCACCTCTCGTAGCTCCAGAGAATCTTCCATCTGTAATTAACGCAACATCTTTATCAAGACCCATTCCTGCAATCATAGCTGTTGGCGATAACATTTCTCTCATTCCTGGTCCACCTTTTGGTCCTTCATATCTAATAATTACAACATCTCCTGCTACAATTTCTCCACCAACAATCGCTTTAACGGCTTCTTCTTCACTATTAAATACTTTTGCAGGTCCTGTATGTTGCAACATTTCTGGATCTACCGCACCTTCTTTAACAACACATCCATTTGGTGCCAAGTTCCCTTTCAATACAGCAATTCCTCCAGTTTTGTAAGCTGGTTTATCCCAAGGTTTAATTACATCGTCATCATTAATGAATGCATCTTTTGCCAATTCTCCTTGTGTTTGCAATGCTACAGTTTTTGCATCTCCATGCAATCTTTCATTTTCAAGCAATCTCTTCATAACTCCAGTAACTCCACCAGCTCTATACAAGTCTTCAATGAAGTATTCTCCTGATGGTGACAATTTACAAATTTGACGAGTTTTTTGCGCAATTTCATTAAAGTCACTTAAAGTCAAGTCAATTCCAGCTTCATGAGCAATCGCAGGTAAATGTAACGCTGTATTAGAAGATCCTCCAAGTGCCATATCTACTGCAACCGCATTTTCAAATGCTTCTCTTGTTAAAATATCACTTGGTCTTAAATCTGCTTTTAAAACTTCCATAATTTGCATTCCCGCTTTTTTAGCAAGTCTTGCTCTTTCTGAAAATACAGCTGGAACAGTTCCATTTCCTGGAAGTCCCATTCCAAGTGCTTCTGTTAAGCAGTTCATAGTATTTGCAGTATACATTCCTGCACATGATCCACAAGTCGGACAAGCCATTTCTTCTACAGAATTTAATTCTTTTCTAGTAATTTGCCCAGTGTTATAAGCTCCAACCGCTTCAAATACATTACTTAATCCAATTTTTTTACCTTTATAAACTCCTGCAAGCATTGCTCCTCCACTTACAAATATTGAAGGTATATTCAATCTTGCCGCAGCAATCAACATTCCAGGCACTACTTTATCACAACTTGGCATAAACACAATCGCATCAAATGGAGTAGCCATAGCAACCGCTTCAATCGAATCTGCAATTATATTTCTCGTAACCAACGAATATTTCATCCCAATATGATTCATCGCAAGTCCATCACAAATTCCAATTGTATTAAATTCCATTGGAACTCCTCCAGCCATTCTAATTCCATCTTTTACCGATTGAACCAAGTTTTTCAAATGAACATGCCCTGGTATTATTTCATTAAATGAGTTCGCAATCCCAATTATTGGTTTTTCCATTTCATCTCCTATGAAACCTAACCCTTTTAACAATGATCTATGTGGTGCTCTTGCTGCACCTTTTGTTAAATTATCACTTCTTCCTTTTCCATTTCCTGACATTTTGATTTCACTCTCCTGTTTTATATTTTTTGTTTTATATTTTGTTTTTTAACATTATACACTATATCGAAAAAACTTGCAAAATAAAAAGGCGACCCTTTTGAATCGCCTTAAAAGTTAAATTTAACTTTTAATCATTAATATTTGATACAGCATAAATGATTTCGAGTAAAAATGTTAATTTATTATTCTAAAAATTAATTAGAATAATATTTAGCAACTTCCACTGACTTACAAACTGAATCATTCATATAGACTTTTAAGGCACTATATTTATTATTTTGTTTTGTAATAATTTCCAGTTGAATAATCAGTAATAGTATGACTAATAATAACATTTTTCCTCCTAATTTTAATTTGTTCAATTCTTAAGTTTATTTTATCAAAAAAATATTATAATGTAAAATATAGGTTTTTTATATCAACCATATATTTTATTAATAGTTTTTGCTAAAAACTATAAGAAATATTGTAGTAAATAGGATTCGACTCTTTTGGCATACCTTTTGATCTTTTTAAAGGTCTTGAAAAAGTTAACGACATATTTAAATTGTTCTTATTATACTTAACTCCCGCAGCCATTCCTGCTATTTTATCCACAAAATCTAAATCTTTATCTTTAGATATTCCAAAATCCAATCCTATAAATGGAGAAAAACTTTTATTTAATAAAGTTAATGTATTATTTATATAAATACCTTTGTCTCCAGAAACAGAACTTTCTTTAAATCCTCTGACTGTATACTCACTTCCAATATCAAATTTATTTCTCGAAAGCAATCTGTCGTCTGAATAGGAAGCACCTATATTTAATTTGTAATTTGCCGCTTGATTTTTAGTTAACATAAAATTTTTATTTAAAAGAAAATCAAAATTGTATTTGTCAAATTCTTTTTTATAAGATTTTTTCACTGAATCTTTGTCATCACCAGCACCTCCGAACCACTTTAAACCACGTTCATAACCAAAAGAAGCGTACATCGCTCCATTTTCAATTTTATGAAAATAATTTATCTGTGCCAGTAAATTCGTGTATTTTTGGCTACTTACATCAACGACTAAATCTTCAAAAGAATTTTTTGTTTTATTTAATTTTATCCCAAGATCTCCGCTCCATTTAGTAGTTTGATTTCTAAAAAATGTTTTTGATAAAGTAAAATTTTGCTTCAATACTTCATTTTTACTAACATAATTTCCATTCAATCCTTCAACTAAATTCTTACTTTTAGACGCACTCATATCATATCTAAAATTGTAATATCCAAATGGAATATTATATGACAAAAAATACACATCTTCTCTATTATCTTTGCTTTTCTTAGTTAATCTTTTATAAAATCCCAAATTTAATACATCACTTAAACCTAGTAAATTATCTCTTGAAAGTTGTATTCCCAATTGTTCACGTCCATAATCCTTATATTGACCATTATTTAAAAACACATATCCGCCAATCTGCTTTTCTCTTTTTTTATTCACAAGCAATGTTGAATACCCTTCTTTATCTGAAGCTACTATATCAACTGTTGCACTCGTTAATCCTGTATTCATATTTTCAATTACTTGATCTACATCGAATATATTTAAAACTTTCCCTTTTTTATTAGAAAATACAACATTAGAATTTGTTGCAACATATCCTTTTTTTACTTCTAAAACAAGATTCTTATTTTTAATATCAAGCGTATTTATCGTAACAATTGTCGTAATATACCCTTTTTTCAAATAATAATTCGACATTTCCTTTACTAAATTTAAAATATCTTTTTTTGTTACATTCCTATTTTTATATTTTTCCATTATATTTTTTTGGAAAGAAGAAATTTTCTTCTCTCCAATCAAACTAATTGTATTAAATACATAACTTTCTAAATTCTCATTATTTTCTATAGCACTTTCAGTTTTATTATTTTCTATTCTAGTGTTATTATCTAGTTTTTTTAACTCATTTTCAATATTTTGTTTTTTTTGAAGTTCATTGAAATTGTCTAAAACTCTATCACTATCCGATTGATTTTTAACTACTGAAAAACTATTTATTGAAATTATAGAAATCATCGAAAAAAATATTTTCTTAATTTTCATTATTTTTCTCCATTAAAAACTTTTTTTAATTTTTCTTCAGTAATAACATCTTTAATCGGTTTTGTTTCAATCGAAATTTCAGTTTTATCTTCTCTATTCGCATTTATAATTCCAACATTCGCTTTAAACGGATCTATATTTCCATTTAATTTAAAGTTTTCACCATTAGTTCCTATCGAAGTTGAAGCATTAATTCCACCTTCTATTTCAAATGTTACATCTTTTTTATTATTTTCATTTCCGTTAACTACAAGATTAGCCTTTTGATTATTTGCTTTTAATAATCCTCCTGTATTGTTAACATCACCTTTTACTACTCCATTAAAGTTATTCGAAGCCACTATTCCTGTTTGTGACTCAACATTAATTCCACCTTTTGCAGTATACGATAAGTTTCCAGAAACTGAACCATCTACTAATATTACTGTGTTAGAAGACGCTCCTACTCCTGCATCAAAATTTACTCCTAATCCTCTGCTATCTTCATATGTCTTAGTTTTCGTATTTGTAACATTAAGATTATTTGTATCTAAATTAACATTATTAGCAGTTAATTTTGCTCCATTTAAATTAGTATCTTTCTCAGTTTTTATCACTAAATTATTTGCTTCAACAACTGAATCTTTTCCACTATTATTTAATTTTGTGCTTCCTGTATATCCAGCGTTCACACCTAATCCTACTTTTGCATTAGCTCCGTCTTTAATATTAACTCCTATTTTTTCTGTTACTGTTAAACCAGCTTTTACTCCATCAGTTTCTTCAAATTTTTGTTTTTCTCCTGCTGAAATATTCAAATTATTTTTACTATCTAACATTACATCATTTGCTTTTATGTTTGTTCCAACTAAATTTATATCGCCTTTTGTGCTTTCTAATGAAACTTTTCCACTATCTGAAGTAATCGAGTTTGTATTTTTCGATGTTTCTTTATTAATTGTATGAGTGTAATCTAAAGAAACATTTTGTTTTGAAACTACATTTAAAATATCTTTTGTAGCTAATTCTGGGAAACTTTCTGCTGTTTTTTTGATGTTTTTTGCTGTTTCTACTACTTTTTCTGCTTGTGAAATATCATTGCTTTTTATGATATCTTTAATAGTGTGTGTGTCTTTAACAATACTATTTATTTTATTTGCTGCTTCATTTGATATATCAACTGTTTGAGTTATACCAGCATTAAAGTTATTTCCTTTTTTTGTTTCGCTATTTTGATATTTTGTTGTTTCAATATCGCTACCTTTTAAGATAACATCTTTTTTCCCAGCAATATCTACACCACCAATATCCAATGTTCCTTTTGAACCAATTTCAACATCATCATTTTTTGAAATTATTGTACCATTTTCCCATTTTTTAGAATCAACTTTTTCATTTGACACATTTAATTTAACTCCAACACTTCCGTTAGCAATATCACCAAGATAATCTTTATTTGGTGTCAATAAATCTTTTACGCTTGAAACTGAACTGCTTGATTCATTTGTCAACGTATTTATGCTTCCACTTGCTCCTACTCCAGCTATACCAACTTTTCCAGAAGCCACAATTCCTACAGTTACATTTGTCGTATTAGAAACTTTTTCATTAGCTACTGCCTTATTGATAATATTTCCATCTGATTTTATAACTACTTTACCATTTCCTTCTATTTTAGCTCCAGAATTTTCAATATCTCCTTTAGAAATAAATACTACATTTTCTCCCTTAATTGAACTTCCATTAGAAGTTTTTTCTTTGCTGTCTACAGAAGTATATCTTGTCGAACTTCCCATAGAAAAATCTGTTAATTTATTTACTTTTTTCTCAATACCTTCGTTCAACGTAGTTTTTCCGTCAACATCTAAAACTAAATCTTTTCCAGAATTTATAGCACTTCCTTTTACTCCTAAATTTTTAGCTGAAACATAAAGATTTTTTCCAGATATTACATTACTTGCTTCAGATGATGTAGTCGATGTTTCAGAATTTGTGTATCGAACTAATTTGTAAGTTTCTTTATCTTTTCCTCTAAAATCATCTGTTGCTTTTTCATATGAAACATTTTCTCTGTTTGAAACATTTAAATTTTCTCCCACGTTTATTACAACTGTACTATTTTTATCATTTCCTGTAACTGTACTATTTTTAATATCCATATTTTTATTAACATTTATCAATATGTTATCTCCATTTATTTGTGAATTATTTGAAACAATAGCACCTTTTGAAACAGTAGAATATCTATGGTCATTTAATGTTTTTTTGTTTCCTTCAATATGTTTTTCTTCATAAGATGAATTTAACAATTGTTGACTGTCAATTCCTAAACTTTCCGCATCAATTCTAGTATTTCCTGTAATGTCTGCTCCTTTTAATTGAACATTGTTTCCTTTTACATTTACAAGATTCCCTTCTAATGAAGTTTTTTTAGATACTTCTTGGTTCCCTTTTCCATTCGTATTTATCGCTGTTTCTAAATTAATATCTTTTTTAGCATCAACTAATACATTTTTTCCAGTCACTTTAGTTCCAAATAAATCGATATCATTTTTCGAAACAATAACTGTGTCGTCTCCTGATTTTATATTTGTATTCCCAGAAATAATTTTATTTCCATTTATTAAAATATTTTTTCCAGCTTCAATTGAATTGTTTGAATTTCCTAATGTAATTTCATTTGACATTCCTTCTGCTGTATTATTTCCAACAACAACATTTTTAGATTTTTGATTAGTTTTATTTCCTAACTCAATATTTCCACCTTGTAAAACGATGTTTTCTTTTGCTGAAATTAAAGTATTTGCATTTGTATTTAAAGTGATTTTCCCTTCTGTGTTCCATTCAGATGGATTTTTTATAGTATTTCTTGCTCTCCAATCTTCTCCTAAAACAGAATTTAAAACAAGATTTAAAGTAGGATTTTCCACTTGTTTCAATGCATCGTAATATCCACTATTTTTAGGACTTTGTGCAATAATTTTTAAAGCATCTAATAAACTACCATCATTTAAAGCATTTCTTCCATTAAAATATCCATTATTTACTAAACTTCTATGTTCCCAACGTAAATTAACTTTTATTAATGGCAACAAATCGTTAATAGCAACTTCTTTTTGTAAATCTTTAGATACTACATCTCCTTTTAACACAATATTTTTCCCAGCTTCTATTTTTCCACCGATATTTTCTATAGAACGATTTTCTCCTGTTGTATTACGATTGATTTCCACATTATTTCCAGCCACAATTTTAGCTTCTTTTACTGTCAATTTATCCAAATCTTCTATATTTACATCATTTATATTTACTGAATGATCATAATAAATAATTCCTCTTCGTCTATGTAATTTTGTGTCT
The DNA here is from genome assembly GCF_018128245.1 of Leptotrichia sp. oral taxon 221. Taxonomy (NCBI): domain Bacteria; kingdom Fusobacteriati; phylum Fusobacteriota; class Fusobacteriia; order Fusobacteriales; family Leptotrichiaceae; genus Leptotrichia; species Leptotrichia sp. oral taxon 221. The sequence goes on along the minus strand of NZ_CP072378.1, from coordinate 361,811 downwards.
CCTTCTTTTGTTGTTACTTTTTCACTTCCATTCAAAACACTTCTATTAACTACTTTATCAGCTTCCAATGACACATTTTTCTTAGCTTCTATTGTTCCACCAATATTTTCTAAATTTCCTTTAACAAGAATATCTATATCATTTTCTGAATAAATAGCTCCTTCGTGTTTCACTCCAGCTCCTTTTTCTGTACTAATAATATTTATATTATTTCCATACATCGAACCTAGAGAACTTCCATTAATCGCATAACTAGGGGCCTCACTGTCCACTTTCACGCTTTCAATATTCCCAGTATTCAAATCAACTTTATTTGTCCCTGTAATTATATTTATATTAGTCTTTTTATTTGAAGCATTATTAATTCCACCATTAATATTAACTGTTCTAGAAATTAATCCAAAATAATCAGAATCTGTAGTAACTCCTTTTTCTCCTATATTTAAACTACTATTCAATGATTTAGAAGTATCTAATACTAAATTTCCTCCTTCTAAATTCACTCGACCTGTACTTAAGTTTAAAGCACCTGTGTTTATAAAGTTTGCACCATTTACATTGATTCCATTTTCATTTGCAATTATTAAATCAGATTTTGCTCCAAATACTTCAATTCCTCCATTTAAATTTGAAGCATTATTCCCTTTTACTTCATTTAAAATTACTTTCGCATTATTTGTTAAATTCGTATTGGCAGTAACTTTTCCACCTAAAACCGAATTTCCATCGACCTTACTATTATTTAAAATTACTCCGTTATTTTCACCTACATTAAATTCATTATATTTGTTATGAGAAAGTCCGTTGCTATTTGGATTGACAATATTTATTACATCTGTCCCATTTTCACTCAGACCTTTATTTAATCCATTTTCATTTTGAATAACAATATTATTCGCTTCTCTTGTTCTCAAATCCCTTGCAACTGCATTTTGTGAAACGATACCTATACCACCTGTTAGCAAAAAACTTATTAATGTCCCTCTTGTAAATGTTAAAGTTTTTGTTCTTTTGCTGTATGCTTTTATTTTCTTTTCAATCATTTTTAAATTATTGCTCATTTTTTCTCTCTTTCTACTAAAAAAATTAATCCAATTTATAATTTTTATCGTTTCAAACTTTTACTCATACATAAATCCCTTTTAAAAAATGTTTTGATAGGAAAAGTCCTCTTATTCGGAAGACTTATCCCTTATTATTTTGGTGCTTTATTTTTATCAAAAACTAAAAATTCCATCTCAATCCTGTTGTAATTACATTATTATTAGTTTTCTTACTATTTATTTTAGCATCGTAGTTTACATACCAAGCCATTCTTGGATTAAATTCAGTCAATGCTCCTATTCCTGCCCAAGTTTGAGATTTTTCCAATCCAATTCCTTTTACAGTAAAGTCTGTTCCTGGCAATCCTGAATAACTTGCTTTAAAGCTCAAGTCCTCATCATTAAAGGCTCTTTGGTGTGTCACATATCCTTGTAACGTTGTTTTTACTCCATTTTTCCATTTAATTCCTTGAGAAGCTCTCACTCCAACCAATCCACTTGTTTGGCTAAACGTTTTTTTGTCAGCAGTCAATCCAAATTGGCTATTTTCCTCGCTAAATGCACCACGTGTAACACTGTCATGACTTACTCCAACAAATGGTGTCAATGTAAAGTCATTTTTCTTTAAGTCATACCCTGTTTCAAGGTATCCAGATAAAACTTTATCCTTATGATTAATTTTTGCAACACTTCTATCTGTGTCAGATAAAATAATTTCTCTTTCTACATCAGAGTCTACAATTCCATATCCGATTCTTCCTTGAGCATACCAAGGATTATTTTTATTTCCGACTCTTCCATAAAGCGAAGCTCCTATTCCATCAGCTTTTGAAGTTCCTCCATGTCTGTTGAAATCAGCTTGAGCTTTAGAATAATTTATTGCAGCTCCTACGATTACATTGTCTCCTATTTTCTTATCTACTCCGACTTGTGCAGCATAAGTTTTTGTTTTTGCCTCTCCAAATCCATCTTGAGCTAATTTTCCAGTTCCATGAATTCCACTGAACCAAACTCCTCCATTTTGATTGTTTAATGTTCCTAACATCGTTAATCTATTTGTCAAATCTTTGTTTACAGTTTCAGAATTTTGGAATGTCAATGCTTGTGCTGAACCATAAATTTGTCCAGATAAACTATCTAAAGCTGCTGCTTTTGTAGAAGTCGCCAATGTATTTTGTAATACTGCTGCCTGTTTTGATAATGGTTCATTTGTAGCCTTAACAACTCCTCCATTTTCATCAATTTTCTCATCTAAAGCAGTAAATGATTTTTCTAAATTACTTGCAACATTGCTCCAAATCTCATCTTTATGATCACTAGTTTCTGCAACATATTCTTCAACATTTTTTCTGCTTAATGTCGCTTTTATTTCATTTTCTCCAACTTTTTCAACTTTTCCATTCAATAATCCACTAGTTTCAACATTAGAGAAATTACCTTTTATTCCTGTTCCAGACGTAATCGCATTAGTTTGGATTCCTTTTTTAGTTACGTATTGAGTTTCTCCATTTTTTTCTGCTGACAATTCTAATGTCGAATTATTCAAATCAACTTCTCCAGAAACTTTCATTTCTGAACCAAGAGTAGAAATTAATCTCGAATCAGCTGAAGCTACATATCCTCCATTAACAAAAGTATTTCCATTGTTAACTACTGTTCCACCATTGCTAATTCCATTTTCCAATCTTGTATTATTAGTTGCCAACGTTCCGTTTCTTCCAACATTTACTTTTGAAGTATACGATTTTCCATTTATTACAACCGCTCCTTCATTCAACGTTGTATTTCCTTTAAATGTACTCGCTCCATTTAACACTAATGTTCCAGCTCCATTTTTTACAAGTCCTACATCTCCTGTAATATCATTGTCAAAACTATAAGTTCCTGCTGTTACATTCATTTTAGCATCTCCACCGTCAGCTGTTAATCTACTATCAAATGCTGCAGGCCCTTTTGTAGCCTTTTCCACATCTAATAATCCCCAACCGTAAACATCATCTACTCCTGCTTCTCCAATATCAGTTGCAGTTGATAAAATTGTTTGTTTTATTAGGTTTCCATCCATCCAAGGATATTTTTGTTTAACTAACGCTGCTGTCCCTGTAACTGCTGGTGCTGCAAATGAAGATCCTGAAGAAATCATTCTTCTACCATTAATATCAAAAACATAATCTGCCATCGCAGAAACTGTCCAGTTTTTAGAAACTCCAGCTCTCGAATATGGCTCTCTATTTTGCCAAAAAAAATCTCTCAACTGCCCACCATTTCTAGCGGCAAGTCCTACAACATTAATCCATCCTTTTTCTAAATCTTTTTCAAAGTAAGGCAATCCACCTTGTAGCGATGAATTAGCATCTCCTCTTTCGTTTCCTGCAGCCCAAATAAATAATGAACCGTCATTTTCTTTATTAATTTTATCTTTCCAAAATCTTAACACATCTTGATCCACTTGATGTCCGTAATAATTTGAAGAATATCTACGATTTGGATCATTATGAAATTCTGTTACTTGACTATCAATCCCAAAAGATTGGTTAAATATTCTAGCTCCTTGATTATACAATGAATTGTAGTGATCAGCAGTCGCTTTTATTCCACTTCTACCATTACGAGTTATCGTAACATCTGTTCCAACAATTCTCGCATTAGGTGCAATTCCATTCGCAGTATTTCCTGCAATCATTTCTGATACCTCAATACCATGTGTCGCATCACTAGGTGCATAATTGTTAGAACGAACATTTGTGAAACGATTCCCAAATTTATTTTGTAAATCTCTTTGCATTGATGGATTATTAAATCCTGAATCTAATACTCCAACAATAACTCCTGAACCATCTATTCCTTTCTCAACATTTCTCTTATTATTCGGATCATTCGAATCATATCCTCTCGTTCTGTCATTCCATCTTATTCCACCTACAGGAATATTTGGAGCAACAGGTTTATTAGGTGTTGCGATTGGATTAGTTGGTTTTATAATTATTGGACCGTCATTAATTGGTTGCGTTTCAACTGGTGGTACCACTATCGGATTTTCCACCACAGGCGGTTGTGGTTTTGGTTGCACCACTATTGGTTGTGTTGGTTCCGTCGGTTTCGGTTGCACCACTATTGGTTGTGTCGGTTCCGTCGGTTTCGGTTGTACCACTATTGGTTGTGTCGGTTCCGTTGGTTTTGGTTGTACCACTATTGGTTGCGTTGGCTCTGTTGGTTTCGGTTCTGTTACTATTGGTCGTGTTGGTTCTATTGGCTTCGGTTGTGTAACTATCGGTTGTGTTGGTCTCGTTGGAGTTCCAGTTACTATCGTTCTAACCGTCGTTTTCCCATTAATTGTCGTATAAATAGTAGTCGTCGTTACACCATTTTCGGTTTTTGTAACATATCTTGTAGATGTATAATTATTTGTAGGCGTTGTTCCAGTAATTGGTCTGTATATTGGATTGTAATAATTATTTCCTACATAATAATTTCCATAATTTGTTCTGTACCCTGAACTATAACCAGTTCTTGATGTACTTCCATATGATGAAGTTCCATAAGAATAGGTACTCCTTGATGTTGGTAACGATGAAGGCTTCAATATCTGTTCTGCTTTTGCTTGTACTGCTGAAAACATCGACATTACTGTCATCGCCTTTACTAATTTATTTTTCATTAATTCACTCCTTTTAATTATGATCTCTCGACCATAATACCTTTCCAATGTAGTTATACTATTTTATCCTCGCGCAAGAATATTTTGCTCGTCAATTCTATCAAAAGTTTTATACAAATTTCATTATCTTATATTAGAACTTTTGATAATCAAAAGTTAGAAAAAGAAGAATTTTATTTTAAAGATAACAGAAAAATATTTTAAATGTTAAAATGTAGTATTAGAGATTTGTGAATAAAGTATCTATGCTTTGTGAAAAAATGTTATTTTATAGTATCTAGCGATGTATAAGAAAAAAAAGACGATTCTAACACGAATCGTCTTAAAACTATATCTTAATTACAAACCTTGTCATATGAAATATAATCATTTTTAAATAATTCTAACAATTTATTACTTAAAACTAATTAGAAACTCCATCTTAAACCTGTTGTAAATACATTATTATTATTTTTATTACTTCTCAATTTAGCATCATAGTTTACATACCAAGCCATTCTTGGATTAAATTCAGTTAATGCTCCTACTCCTACCCAAGTTTGAGATTTTTCTAATCCAATTCCTTTTACAGTAAAGTTTGTTCCAGGTAATCCTGTATAATGTGCATCAAAACTCAAATCTTCATCATTAAATGCTCTTTGGTGTGTTACATATCCTTGTAATGTTGTTTTAGCTCCATTATTAAATCTTACTGCTTTTCCTACTCTCAATCCTACTAATCCTGAAGTTTGATCATAAGTTTTCTTATCTGCTGTCAATCCAAATTGGCTATTTGTTTCTGAGAAAGCTCCTCTTCTAACTGAATCATGACTCAATCCAACAAATGGTGTTACAACAAAGTCTCCTTCTTTATTTTTCAAGTCATACCCTGTTTCCAAGTATCCAGAAACAACTCTGTCATTGTGATTTATTTTTTGTCTAGAAACATCAGTACTACTCAAAAGAATATCTCTTTCAACATCAGTATCTACAAATCCTACTCCAATTCTTCCTTGCAAGTATAGTGGATTATTTTTATTTCCTAATCTTCCATACAATGATGTTGCAAAACTGTCAGCATCTGATTTTCCACCATATCTATCAAATTTGACATCTGCTCTAGAGTAAGCCAAAGCTGCTCCTAATATTAAATTATCTCCGAATTTTCTATCAATTCCAACTTGACCACCGTATGTATGAGTATCACCTTTTGCGTATCCATCTTGTTTCAATCTACCTTTTGAACCAATTCCAGACAACCACAATCCAAATTTTTCTTTTGAATCATCCAATGTTCCCAACATTACCAATCTATTAGTCAAATCTTTATTAATTGTTTGAGATTGTTCAAATGTTAATGCTTGTGATGATGCATAAATTTGTCCAGACAAACTATCTAGAGTTGACAATGCTGAATGTGAAGACATTGTTTGTAATTTAGCCGCTGCTTTCTTAAATTCTTTTACACTTTCATCATTATTATTTTCAACTTTTTCATCTAAATCTTTCAATGATGCTTCAAGACCTTCAGCTGTATCTTTTTGCATTTGATCTCCATCAATTTCTTTAACATACTCGTTTACATTTTTTCTGCTAACTTTTACATCAACTGAATTACCATCTTGCGTTTTTTCAGATTTCAATGCTTCTGTTGTCGTAACTGTTGGATTTCCTGTTACTTCAGTATCAGATGTAATTACATTTACTTTTTTACCTTTTGCAGTTACGTATTGTGCTTCTCCATCTTTTTCTGCCTTAATTGCTATTGTTGAATTTCCTAATTCAGCTTTTCCTTTTACATTAATTCTAGAATCTAAATCACTTTCAATTTTTGAATTATCAGTAGCTACATAGCTAGACAATGTTGTATTTCCAGTATTCGAAATTGTTCCAGAATTTGTTACATTTCCAGATACATTCGCATTTTGTGTTGATAAAGTGGCATTTTGTGCAACAGCTACAGAAGAAGATCTATATCCACCATTTATATATAAGTGTGAACCACTTGCAACAGACGTATTACCTGTAAATGTTGAATTTCCTGTTAATTTTAACGTACCATTTCCTGTTAATGTCAATCCTGCGTCTCCAGAAATATCATTTGAGAATACATAAGTTCCACCATCAGTAATATTAACTGAAACTGCATCTCCTAAAGCTAATCTCTTATCAAACAATGCTGGTCCATTCAACGCTTTATCAATATTTAAAAGTCCCCAACCATAAACATCATCTACACCTGGATCTCCAATATCAGTTGCTGTAGATAAAATTGTTTGTCTTAATAAACTTCCATCCATAAATGGATATTTTTGTTTAATTAATGCTGCTGTCCCTGATACTGTTGCTGTTGCATTCGAACTTCCAAAAGTAACTACATTTGTACCACCTATTGTTGTTGTATAATCAGCAATTGCTGATACTGTCCAGTTTTTAGCTGCTCCTGCATGAGAATATGGTTGTAAATTATTCCATGACAAGTTCATATTTCCCTTATTCGCATCAGTTCCCTTTTGAGTTAATCCTACTACATTCAACCAACCTTGTTGTAATGAAGGTTCCCAATGTGGCAATGTTCCTTGCAATGTTGAATAAGTTTGTGACGAATTATTTCCAGCAGCCCATACTAATAATGAACCATTATTTACTGCTTTTTTATAAAAGTCCAATATATCTGTTCCAACTGCATATCCAAAATAATTTGAAGATGTTGTGTCTGTAGTAAATCCAGCCAATGATCCTTCACTTCCGAATGATTGATTGTAAATTCTTACACCTTTATTGTACAATGTTTCGTACATTGCAGCTGTTGGATTAATTGACGATGAAGAACCACTTACTACTGTCGCATCTGCTGCTACGATCGAAACACCTTTTGCTACTCCTGAAGTTGTTCCTCCAACTAATTTTGCGATTATAACCCCATGGTTATCTGTTGGTAAAGTTGTATTTGTTGTATTAACATTTTCATATCTAGTTCCTAATTCACTTGTTAAATCACCAGAATATGCTGAATTATTAAATCCTGTATCGATTATTCCTACTTTTACCCCACTACCATTATATGCTGTATTTGTGTGGTTATGAGGATTTGAAGCGTTGTATCCTGTACTACCATTCCATTGTATGTTTCCACTTGAATTGAATGCCGCGTTTACTCCTCCGTTTATCGAAGTTGCATAAGTTGGTTCTTCTTTTTTTGTAACTGTTGGATTTGTTGGAGTAGGGGTAGGGGTATTTGTTGTAGAACCTCCTCCACCTCCACCGCCACCACAACTAACTAAAAGAGCGGCTAATCCTATTAGACATAGTCCTTTTTTATTGTTCATAATAACTCTCTCTCCTTTTTTATACAAAATATAATCGAATATGCTTATAAATTCAAATATTAATTTTTTGTTGTCCAGCAAGAAAGTTACAGTAAAATCCTCAATTTAATATTTCTTAATTTTTTCACACAATATTATATTTTTATTTTAGTCTCACCTTTTCATCTTAATATTACTACTTTTTTAAATAAAAATCAATACTATTTTTTAGTTTTGTTTATAATTTTATTTATTTTTATTTTGAAACTCAATTCTCTCTATTTTTCTATCTTTTTTACCATTAATTACTAAAAATTATTTCGTATTACAAGCTCCAATAAATCTATCAAAAATCTTTTTCATATCTTCATTTCCACGAGTAGACATCATTTCAGGGTGCCATTGAACTCCATAAAAAAATGGATGATTTTTATTTTGAAATGCTTCAACAACTCCATCAGACGCTTTTGCAATCGGTGTTAACCCTTTTCCCATATCTTTAATCATTTGATGATGAAACGAATTTACTCTTGCTTTTTCTCCAAAAATTTCATACAAAATATTATCCTTTTCCAAAATATCGATATTATGAGTTGGCAATTGCTGTAACCAAGTTTGTCTATGTTGAATTTTTGTGTCAATGTACGAGATATCTTGGTAAAGTGTTCCACCGTAATAAACATTCGCCAACTGTAATCCACGACAAATACCTAAAATCGGTTTCTCAGTCTTCAAAAACTCCTCTAAAATCGCCAATTCAAACGCATCTCTCTCAGGCGTAATACTCCCAACATTCTGCAAACAATCCTCACCATAAAGCACTGGATCTGGATCTCCTCCTCCTGCTAACAACAATCCATCCAAATGCTGAATCTGCTCTCTAATAACTTCCAAATTTTCATGAACTGGCAACACAAACGGAATTCCTCCCGATTCCATTACCGCTTTACTATAATCCATCGAAACACTTGTTAAGTAAGAATTTTGTCTTTCTGGATTATTTTCGTAAGATGATGTTATTCCTATTACTGGTTTTCTCATTTTTTTCTTCCCTTCTGTAAATTAAATCAAAATTATTATTTTCTATTTTTTTAACAATATACTCTTTTCTATTATTCAAAACTTTCAAATAAAACTTCAAGCAAATAAATTCAATTACATTCTCAATCATTCTATTTTCCTATTATTTATCTGCTCTCAATTTTTTGTAAAACTCAACAAAATTTCCATATGTTACCATATCAATTTCCTTTTGCGAATACCCTCTATTTTTCAAGGCTTTTGCAATATTTTTTATTTCAGTAACATCTTTTACACCTAAAAGTCCTTCTGGATCCTCTCCCTCAGGCGTATAATATTCACCCAAATCAAGTCCAAATCCGATCTTATCCAACCCAATTCGTTCCGCAACATATTCCATGTGATTTAACAATGTTTCAAGATTTTTTTCTTCAGGATTTTGACTCACAAAACCGTGATAACTATTCATTCCAACCATTCCACCACGCTCTTTTATAACAGCTAATTGATCGTCAGTTAAATTTCTCATCGCAGGACAAAGAACTCTTGAATTTGAATGTGTCGCTACAAATGGTTTTTTCGCATGTTTTGCCACATCCCAAAATGTTTTATCATTAGCATGTGAAAGATCCAACACAATTCCCAATTCCTCAATAATTTTAACCGCTTCAATCCCTAAGTCAGTCAATCCACGATTTGGATCTCCTTTTTGCCCAGTTGCAAAAGCATTTGTCTCATTCCAAGTCAATCCAATATGCCGAACGCCCAACTGCTCCAACAAATAAATATAATCCAATTTATCACCAATCCCAGGTAATCCTTCAATCCCAAGCATAACCGCAAACTTATTTAATTCCCTAGCTTTCTCAAAATCATCAGCCTCTTTAATTATATGAATAATGTCCCTTGCTCGATGAACTTCTTCCGTCATAATTCTCAAATTTTTAAAAAAATCCTCTTCTGGCGTCTGTGTCTTCATCGCATTTTGATAAATCACAAAAATTCCACCAGTAAGTCCACCTTCCTCAAATTTTTCTTTATATTTATTTCTAATTACATCTTTATTCCCTTTTTCATATTGCCAAAGTGTATCAGTCCACACATCAGCGTGCATATCAAAAAACATTCTTTTCTCCTCTCTCTTAATTTATTTATTCATCACAAAAAGAATCAAGAAAACTCTCTAAAGTCCTCTATTTCTCAAATGAAATTTCTTTAGTCTTCACATTAATTTTACAAGTCGCTCCTAAAGGAACTGTTGCCAAAAATGGTTTCGCATGACCACTTTCAAAATTGTAAATTACTGGCTTGTCATAATCTTTGAAAAAATCTTTTAACATTTCCATCACACCATAATTTTCATCATATTTATTTCCACAATCAGCAAAATTCCCAAAAATTATCGCTTTACACTCATTAAGTTTTCCACAATTCTTCAAATGAGTCAACATTCTATGAATCGAACCAACTGGCTCTTCCACATCCTCTAAAAACAAAATTTTATCTTTTACATCAATTTCATACCAAGTTCCTAATGTTGTAGCAATTATCGCTAAATTTCCACCTGTTATAATCCCTTCAACTTCATCAAAATTATTATTTCCAGTTTCCAAAACAGAAATTTCGATATAATCTGGATTTTTGTGAATCCATTTTTCATTTTCCAATGCTTTCAAAAACGAATTTTTCGTATAATCATTAAAATTCTCAAACATATTTGATTTCACCATAGGCCCATGATATGTACCCAAATCACACTTCTGATTAAAAACAACATGCAAATTAGTAACATCACTATATCCAACAAAAACTTTCGGATTATTTCTTATCAACTCATAATCAATTTTATCCAACATAAGCGACGCACTATATCCTCCTTTCGCACAAATTATCCCCTTTATATCCTCTCTCGAAAAAGCCTCGTGCAAGTCAGCCACCCTAATTTCGGGACTTCCAGCCATATATCCACCATAACTCTCCCTCAAACTATTTCCAAAAACAGGATTAAAACCCAAATCTTTTATCGCCTTCTCACACTTCTCCAAATCCTCTGGAAAAATCGGTGACGACGGACAAAACACAAATACATTGTCCCCTTTTTTCAACGCTTCAGGAAATTTCATTTTACCACAAATTCCTTTCTATATAATCTTAATTTTTTTATTTTTTAGCAATTTTTATAATTTTATCATATTATTATGTTTTTTTTAAGACTTAATGTACTAGAAATTTTAAAAAGAAAATATAATGCTAAGTCTTTTTTGTTTCTTTTTACAACAACAAAAATAAAAAGAAATTTCTAATAATTTTTTAAAAATAGTATTTATTATTTTCAATTTTTAGTGTATAATATAAGTCGAAAAATTAATAAAGGAGTTATTATTTAAATGAAAATAGAAAATTTAGAGAAAAATACTTATGATGAAATGGTTTATAAATCTAATCCTTTTAGCTACTCAAGTCCACTTACTTTAGAGGCTTGTGGTACACTTTTTGGTTTGGAACCTGCGAGTTCTACAAAAAATTCTAGAATCTTAGAATTAGGATGTTCTTTTGGTGGAAACATTATTACTCAAGCATTGTATTATCCTGACAATTACTATGTTGGAGTGGATTTAACTGAAGAACAAATAAATACTGGAAAAAAAATGATTGAAAAAATGGGATTGAAAAATATCGAATTACATCAAAAAGATATTATGGAAATTGACGAAAGTTTTGGAAAATTTGATTACATTATTACTCACGGAGTTTTTTCATGGATTCCAGATGCTGTAAAAGATAAAATGATATCAATTTGCAACACTAACCTAAATGAAAATGGATTAGCATACATTTCTTACAATACTCTTCCTGGTTGGAAAGAAGGACAAAAAATTAGAGATATGATGCTTTATGTAAACAAATATTTTAAAGATGAAAGTTTACAAACTAAAACTGAAAGAGGAAAAGTTTTCTTAGAAATTATGATTGAACAAATGAAACTTTATACAGATATTTCTGAGAAGAAAAAAGAATTTATTGCACTTATGGAAAAAGTTTTAAAAATGCAAAACTATTACGTCGGACACGAATACTTAGAAGCAATTAACGATCCAATGTATTTTTCTGAATTTGCAGAAATGCTTGAAAAGAAAGGGTTAATACATGTTTCTGACATTAACTTGAGATTATCTTTCGCAAGTATTTACAAAAAAGAAACTAAAGATAGAATCGAACAATTATCGGGTGGAAACCATATTATTAAAGAACAATGTATCGACTTCATTTTAGATACTCAATTTAGAAAATCTTTAATTTGTAAAAAAAGTCAAGCTGAAAAATTGAATTTTACAGAATCTATTAACAATGAAATTTTTGATAAATTCTACTACATCCCTGAATATTCTGAACAAGAAATCAACAATTTTCCAGAAGTTTCAGAATTAACAAAAAAATTATTGGAAGAAAAAAATATTTTCCAAGTATCAGTTGTTAAAGATTTCTACAAAGAAAAAGGACTTTCAGATGAAGAAATTGAAGAAAAATTAAAAAAATTCAGAGCATTCTTATTAGTAAATATGATTGATGGAAAAGTATCTTACTACTGCTCTAACTTTGAAAAAGTAAAATTTGAAGAAAACAAAGTTTACGTTCCAGAAAAATTCATTAAATATCTTGATACAATCGTTGACGAAAGCAACACATTTATTGGTGCTTCTAATTACAGAAACCAACTTATTAATGGCTTAAACGCAATCGATGTTATCGTGATAAAAGCATTGAAAGAACCAACTACTAAAAAGAATCTTTTAAAAGCATTGAAAGATGTACCTATTTACAGACACACTGATGAAGGAAGTTTTGAAGTGCCAGCTGAAGAATATCTTGAAGAAGCACTTAAAAAATTTGAAAATTTACATTATTTTGTAAAAAAATAGGAATAATTGATACTATATAAATTATAATGTTATACAACAATTTATTGAATTGTATAATAAATTGTAATAAATTCAAAATATTTCATTATATAATTTATTAAATACATAAGTTTTATATATCATTGTATTTAAAACTTATATACGAAACATATTGATTTTTTATAAAAAATTTGTTATTATAAATACATAGAAAAAATAACATAAAAAATTAAAGTGAAAAAAATAAAATTTATAAAAATGAAATGTGAGGAGGAAGTATTATGAAATTAGTTACTAGGATAAGGGACAACAGAAGAATAACAATTTATTTTTTGCAATCCTTTATTATTGCTAATTTTTAATATTTCTTTTGAATAGATAAATGAAGTCAATAATCTTAGGGTTATTGGCTTTTTATTTTTATCAGAAAAATTATTTTTTAAAAATGAGAAGCCTGTAAATATTACGGGCTTTTTTGTTACTAATTTTAGTAAAATTTTGTAAAAAATTTAGCTACGAGTTTATTAAATTTGAAAATATTTGATTAAGTGAGTTCTACTTAAATTATTGAATTTAAAAAATGAAACGAAAAATGGAGGAAAAAATATGATAAAAGCAGGAATTGTAGGAGCAACAGGTTATGCTGGACAGCAATTATTATGGATTTTAAATAATCACAAAGAGGTTGAAATAGAATTTATTTCATCGCATTCATTTGCGGGGGAAAATATTGGAGATATTTATAAAAATTATAAGAAATATTTTGAGAAAAAATTGATTTCGATTGAAGAAGTTAAGGAGAATTTGGAGAAAATTGATGTTTTATTTTTAGCTTTACCTCATGGAATGTCGGAAGATATGACGAAATTGGCTTTGGAAAAAGATGTAAAAGTTATAGATTTGGGAGCGGATTTTAGATTGGATGATTCAGAGATTTATGAAAAATGGTACAAAGTGAAACATAATTATCCAGAAATCAATAAAAATGCAGTTTACGGGCTTCCTGAAATTCACAAAGAAGAAATTAAAAATACGAAGGTTGTGGCTTCGCCTGGATGTTATCCCACTTCTGCTATTTTAGGCGTGGCACCGTTATTAAAAAATGGACTTGTTGATACGAAAAAAATTATTGTTGATTCGAAGTCAGGAGTTTCGGGAGCTGGAAGAAGTGCTAAATTGGATTTAATTTATGCTGAAGTTAATGAAAATTTTAAGGCTTATAACATTTTGAAACATAGACACACGCCTGAAATAAAGCAAGAGATGGATAAATTATCGAATGGGGATATTAATTTAGTATTTACTCCGCACTTGTTACCAATAAATAGAGGGATTCTTTCGACAATTTATTTGGATGTGAAGGATGAATTTAAGGAAAGTTTGACAGAAGAAAAAATTTATGAAATTTATAATGAATTTTATAAAAATGAGTATTTTGTGAGAGTTACTGAAAATTTGCCAGAGATAAAAAATGTGAAAAATAGTAATATTTGTGAGATTGGTGTTCGATATGACAAGGAATATGGAAACATTGTTATTGTATCGGCCATTGATAATTTGATAAAAGGTGCTGGTGGACAGGCGGTTCAGAGTATGAATATTTTATTTGGATTTGAAGAAAAAGAAGGATTGGAATTTTTGTCGATGTATTTATAAAAATATTTTGTTAATAAGACTTTATTAATAGGAATTTTACAGATAAAAAAGAAAGGAGCGTGTGATTCATAATTTTTATAAAATAATTAAAAATTATTTATCATACAAAAAGTTATATGAAAATAATAGAAAATGGAACGATTACTGATGTTAAAGGAATTAAAGCAACTGGAATATCAGCAAAATTGAAAAAAAGTGGAAAAAAAGATATGGCTTTGATTTATAGTGAGGAAAAAGCGGTTTCAGCTGCGGTTTTTACAAAAAATTTGGCAAAGGCTGCACCAATTATTTTGGATATTGAGCATGTAAAAAATAATAATACACAAGCGATTATTGTAAATAGTGGAAATGCAAATTCTTGTACGGGGGATACTGGACTTGCGAATGCGAAAAAAATGACCGAGATCGTTGCAAATAAATTAGGATTGAGTGCTGAGGAAGTTTTAGTTCAGTCCACTGGAATTATCGGAGTTCAGCTTGATATGGAAAAAATTGAAAACGGAATTAATCAAGTAGTGGAAAATTTGTCAGAAGATGGCGGAATTGATGCGGCTACTGCGATTATGACTACCGACACCTTTGTTAAGCAGATTTGCTTGGAAATTGAGATTGCTGGGAAAAAGGTGAAAGTAGCTGGAATGTGTAAAGGTTCTGGAATGATCCATCCAAATATGGCGACAATGCTTTCATTTACTGTAACTGATGTAAATATTGAAAAATCTTTGTTGCAAAAAATGTTTTCTGAAATTGCTGACAACACTTTCAATATGATTTCAGTTGACGGAGATACGAGTACAAATGATATGGCTTGCGTTTTGGCGAACGGACTTGCAGGGAATGAAAAAATTGTTGATGAAAATTCAGCTGGATATGATGAGTTTAAAAAGGCGTTATACAAAGTGAATGAAGAATTGGCTAAATTAATTGCGAAAGATGGAGAAGGTGCAACAAAATTGATTCAAGTTACAACAAATGGAGCAAAAACATTGGAAGATGCGAAAAAAGTTTCAAAATCAGTTATCACTTCAAGTCTTTTTAAAGCGGCGGTTTTTGGTGGCGACCCAAACTGGGGAAGAATTCTGTGTGCGGTTGGATATTCAGAAGCTGATTTAATGATTGATAAAGTTAATATTTTCCTAAAAGCTGGAAATGATATGGTTCAAGTTGCGAAAAATGGTATGGCACAGGATTTTGATGTTCCAAAAGCTGAGAAAATTTTAAAGGCTGAAACCGTTGAAATAATTATTGAATTAAATGATGGAGAGTTTGAAGCGACTGCTTGGGGATGTGACTTGAGTTATGATTATGTGAAAATTAATGCGGAGTATCATACTTAATAATTTTTAAAATAAATTTATGATTTTAAGAATTTTTTGTTAGTAGATTTTTCAAGATAATTTTTTAAAAGAATTATTTATAAAATTAAATTTTTGAAAAACTAAAAAAATAAGAAAAATTTTAATAAAAGAAAGGGAAAATATGATTTCAAATTTAGATAAAGCGAAAATTTTAGTAAAGGCGTTGCCATTTATAAAAAAATATCATAATAAAACGATTGTTATTAAATATGGCGGAAGTGCGATGGTTAATCCTGTTGCTCGGGAACAGTTCATTCAAGATGTGGTTCTTATGAAATATGTTGGAATAAATCCTGTGCTTGTGCATGGTGGAGGGCCTGAAATAAATGAGATGCTTCAAAAAATTGGAAAAGAAAGCAAATTTATTGCAGGAAATCGTGTGACTGATGAAGAAACGATGGAAATTGTGGAAATGGTTCTTTCTGGAAAAGTTAATAAAGGAATTGTGTCAGATATCAATAAATATGGCGGAAAAGCTGTTGGCCTTAGCGGAAAAGATGGAAATATGGTATTCGTTGAGAAAAAGTTTGTTGAAGTTGATGGAGAAAAGGTTGATATTGGATTTGTCGGAGAGATTAAGGAAATTAATACGGAAGTTATAAAATTATTGGAGTCGAATGATACGATTCCTGTGATTTCTTCAATTGGAGTTGACAAAAATGGTCAGACATACAATATTAATGCAGATTATGTGGCAGGTGCAATTGCTGGAAAATTACAGGCTGACAGACTGATATTTTTGACAGATGTTGATGGAATTTTGCTTGATTACAATGATAAAAAAACTCTTATTGATGAAATTGATGTGAAAAGAGTAAATGATTTAATAGAACGGGAAATTATCAGTGGAGGTATGCTTCCAAAAGTTACAACTTGCCTAAATGCGATAAAAAATGGCGTAGAAAATGTTGTTATTCTAAATGGGAAATTGGAACATTCCGTAATCCTTGAGTTGTTTACAGTTGAAGGAGCTGGAACTTTAATAAAAAAAGAGGAAAATTCTGAAAGTTAAAATTATCCTAAAAATAAAAATTTGTAATGATAGATAATTCATTTACTTAAAGCAATTATTCTAAAATTAAAAATTATAAATCTATTGAATATTTAGAAGATTAAGAAAAATAAGAAAGAGGTAATAATATGTTATTAAATGTATATAGCCGTTACAATAAAGTTTTTGAAAAAGGGAAGGGAACATATATCTATGATGATGAAGGCAATGAATATTTAGACTTTGTATCAGGAATTTCAGTAAATTGTTTAGGGCATGCAAGTCCTGTAATTACAGAGGCTTTAACGGAGCAAAGTCAAAAATTAGTACATATTTCTAATTTGTATTATAGTCAGCCACAGTTAGATTTAGCTGATAAGCTTACGGATAATAGTGAAATGGAAAGCGTTTTTTTCACAAATAGCGGTACTGAAGCAATTGAACTGGCATTAAAAATTGCTAGAAAATACGGAAATAATTTATCTTATGATAAAAATGGAAATAAAATTGCCGATAAGACAGAAATAATCTATATGAAAAATTCTTTTCACGGAAGAAGTACTGGAGCATTGGCAGTCACTGGTCAGCCGAAATATCAAAAACCGTTTGAACCATTGATGAAAAATGTTACTGAATGTAATTTTAATGATGTTCAAGATTTAAAAGCGAAAGTAAGCGAAAAAACTGCTGCCATTATCCTGGAGCCAATTCAGGGAGAAAGTGGACTTGAGAGTGCTAAGCCTGAATTTATCGAAACTATAAAAGAATTGAGTGAAAAATATAATACTCTTGTGATTTTTGATGAAATTCAATGTGGAATGGGAAGAACTGGAAAATTGTTCGCTTACGAGAATTTTGATTTAGTGCCAGATGTAATTACGATTGCAAAATCTCTTGGTGGCGGAGTTCCAATCGGAGCTTGCCTGACAAAAGGAAAGGCAAATGATGTGTTAGCTCCTGGCGACCATGGTTCAACTTACGGAGGAAATCCTTTAGTTTGTGCCGTTGCAAATGCTGTTTTATACGAATTAATTGACAACAAATTAATTGAAAAAAATGTTGTGGAAAAAGGTCAGTATTCTGTGGAAAAATTGGAAAAATTAAAGGAAAAATTCGATTTTATCGAAGAAATTCGTGGAAAAGGACTTCTTTTAGGAATAAAATTTGATGAGAAAAAAGTTTTGGCAAAAGATGTTGTTTTAAAAGCGTTGGAAAATGGATTGTTGCTAGTCGGAGCTGGAAATAATGTTGTGAGATTTTTTCCACCATTTAATGTAACAAACGATGAAATTGACAAAGCTATTTCGATTTTGGAAAAAGTTTTTGAAAAAATTTCTTTTTAGTAATTGAAAATTATAATTGTAAATTAAAAATTATTAAGGTAAAATTATACTGAAAGAATGAAAAAATTTAGAGTTAAAGGGAGATTTTTATGAAAACCTTTAGAAAAATTGCGATACTTTTTCTTTTGGTAAGTTTGATGAATTTTGGTGCGTCGAATATCGAAGGGAAAATTGCTCAGATTAGGAAAGATTTTGCAAGTACTAATGCTGTGAAAAATTATGTTATTAAGGAAGTTGAAGATCCAGAGCAAAGTACAGATGGTGGCGTTGTGAAGTATTTTTCGCAAAATAGAATTGTTAAAAAAATTGTAGTTGAACATTTTGGAGAAAGTTGGAATAGTTTGACAGAATATTATGTAAAAAATGGAAAAGTTTATTTTATTTTTGATAAGTCTGAAAAATATAATGTGCCATATTATGTGGATTCTAAGTGGTATAAAGAAAATAAGCTAAAAAATGGAGAAGTTTTTGATAAAAGAAAATCGAAATTTTCTGAACAACGATACTATTTTGATGAAAATGAAAAATTGATTCGGTATATAGGTGAGAATAAAAAGGTTGTTGAGAATAGACAAAAATTGAAGGAAATTGAGAAAGATATATTGAAAGAATATTATAGAATAAAAAATTAATATAGTATAGAGTTATAAATAAAAATTGGCAAAATTAAATAATAGCAAGGGACAGAATCTTTTGTTATGATATGATAAAAAATAAAAATTAAGGAGAAATTATGTTAAAAGGAAAATCATTTTTAAAATTATTAGATTTTACGACGGAGGAATTGCAGTATTTACTGGATTTAGCGAAAAAATTGAAGATAGATAAGAAAAATGGGACTGAGAAAAAAACGATGGTTGGAAAAAATATCGCTTTGATTTTTGAGAAAACTTCTACTAGAACGAGATGTGCGTTTGAAGTGGGAGCTTATGACCAAGGGGCAAATGTCACTTACATTGGGCCTTCTGCATCACAAATTGGAGATAAAGAATCTATGGAAGATACTGCAAAAGTTTTGGGAAGATTTTATGATGGAATTGAATATCGAGGATACGGTCAAGAATTGGTCGAAACTTTGGCTGAACATTCGGGAGTGCCTGTTTGGAATGGACTTACAACTGAGTTTCATCCAACACAGATTTTGGCGGATTTTTTGACAATTACAGAGAAAAAAGGTAAATTGAAAGGAATAAAATTCGCATTTTTAGGCGATGGAAAAAATAATATGGCAAATTCTTTAATGATTGGTGCTGCCAAATTTGGAATGGATTTTAGAATTGTTTGTCCAAAAGAATATTTTCCTGAAGAAAAATTAGTTGAAAAAGCTAAAAAAATTGCCGAAAAAACTGGTGGAAAAATTTTGTTGACAGAAGATAAAATTGAAGGTGTGAAAGATGCCGATGTCGTTTATACTGATGTTTGGGTGTCGATGGGAGAACCAAAAGAAATTTGGAAAGAAAGAATCGACAAATTGCTTCCATACCAGGTAAATGCTGATTTAGTAAAGCATTGTTCAAACGATTACTTATTTATGCACTGTTTACCAGCGTTTCATGATTTAAATACGAAAGTTGCGAAAAATATTGAAAAAGAATATGGTTTGAAAGAAATGGAAGTTACTGACGAAGTTTTCAGAAGTAAAAATTCTGTTGTATTTGATGAAGCAGAAAATCGTATGCATACGATAAAGGCTGTGATGGTGGCAACTTTGGGAGAAGGAGAATATCCATTATAAAAAATACAAGAGTGTCTACAAATTTGTAAAAAGAGAGTGTCCATAATTTTGTGTAAATTAATAGATGAATTCAGTAAATTCAATACTTTGCTATTTGGTTCTATTTACACAAAAATTTTTACACTCTCATAAAATATAAGATTTTTATACACCTTTTTACACAGAAATTACACTCTCTTTTTTATTTTATTTAATTATTAAAAATACAAATATAATTATAATCTATCAGATTTTCAACTTCTGTTTCATAGATTTTTTGCTCAGAAAATTTTGATAAGAATTTTCTTTTCCCCTCAGATATTTTCTTCTCTTTTATTAAAGTTTCATCTTTTGAAAATCCTAAAATTCCTAAAAATAAAAAAATCAAAATTAATTTATTCATATATATTCCTTTCATGATTTTATAAAAGTTCCAAATCCAATACTTTTCCTTTTCCCAATTGAGAAATAATCTGGAAATTTCAAATTTACAGAGAAACTTCCTATAAACGCTATCATATTTACATTTTTTAAATCTCTTGATCTTATTTCTAAATTTTGAGATACATAAATTTTATCTTCTCTATCAAGCCAAATTCCTAATCCTTTTAAAACTTCTAATATATTATTCGTAATAGCTTGTTCCAATGTATATTCTCTTTTCAAGTATTTTGCATAATTTTTTTCATTTAATGGCAAATAAGGCGTCACAAATCTATACTCATACATTTTATCGCCTGTATATTTTATCTCTTCATCGCATATTTCCAGCTCTTTCTGAATATCAAAAATAAAATTTCCATCAATATTTAAATAATCAACTTCCTCAAAAAGTTTTTTATTTATTTCAATAACCTCTTCACCAATTCCCATCACAGAAAGTGTATTCATAATCAATTTATACTGTAACTTAGGATATGAATAATTATATCCATCTGATAAATGATTATGAAATAATACATTTTCTTTATATTTATCTGCCAAAAAGCCTCTTAATTTTTCTAGATCTCTCATTGAGTGTTTTTCGTTTCTTTTGAATTTTAATATTGAGTATTTCACTAGTAGAACTCCTTAAATTTTATTCATATTTATTTAAAAAATTTTATTTAATAATTATAAAACTCAAAGTTTTATAATTATTTGTCCAAATCCGTAATTAGAAAATTTCCCTATTCCATAAAATTTAGCAAATATAAATATCGCATAAATTAAATTTTTATATTGTTCTTCTATTATTTTAATTTCAATCTCTCCTAAATAAGAATTTTTAATTTTTTTATTTCTTTTTATTTCTTTTATATAATATTTCTCTTTTTTAACAAGAAAATTTTTTCTATTATTTATCCAATTAAAATTCTCGTTGCAGTATTCAGAAAAGTTTTTTAAAATTTCACAAAAGATTTTATCAAATTCAAATATAAATTTATTACTTTTTTCCTCAATTACAGGTGTCACAATTTTTATTTTCAAGTTACTTGTCAGTTCATCAAAATCCTTTTTCAATATTTCTTCTAAATTATAGTATCCAGTCCAAATTTTATCATTTGAAATTATGCCCTTTATTTTAAACTCATTTTCACCAATAAAAATAATTTCTTTATTTAAAGCTTTTCTAAATAATTTTTGAATGACCGAAGAAAAATATTCTGTTTTTTTTATTGTTATCATTATTTTATAGTTTTTTTCTTTATCAACTATAAAAACATTTTCAAAAAAATATCCAAAAAAAGATGATACTCTAAAATCATTTATACCCATTTTAGGAAATATTTTATTAAAAGCTTCATGTATTTTTATGCTGTAATCAGCTTCTGTAATAATAGTATTTTTAACAGGGGATAATGCAACTAAAAAACTATTCATTAAATATCTACCTCTTCTACTTTTATTAAGACCCATCCCATAGGATAATTATTTTCATCTAAAATTGTTCTTGAATTTTCACTGGGATTTGTTGTTAGCAAGTTTATAGTTTTATCATTAAATCCTGTATATTTCCCTATTCTAACTAAACTTATATTCTTATTCTTAAAACTATTAAATATTTTTTTTAAAAATTCATAAAAATTTCTTAGATTGTAGCTGTCTTTTTCCCTTTCTTTTTCAATTTCAAAGTTTAATATATTTTCCATTTTATCATCTAAAGAATCCAACAATTTTTTTATCCCTAAATTTTTTTTATATTCCATTTTAAAATTATTTTTTAAATAATATTCTGTCAACACAATATTAAAATTTATTCCTTGTTTAAAATCTATTTCATTTCCAAAATTTATTTTTTCAATGTTATCAATTTTTTTATACATTCCACCTAAAACTTCACAAAATAAATTTCCTTCTTTTATTTGAAGAATATTTACAGAAAATTTTTCCAACTCAATTTCTTCTGTATCAAAAATTTTAACTGTTTTGAAAGGATCTTTTTTAGGCTCTAAGCCTAGTTTTTCTCCTTTTTTATCTATTTTATTTCCATATCTGTCTTCTTTTTCAGCTAATAAAACCTCTGATTCCATTATTTTAACTTCTTTATCAATCTCTTTTCGATTATAGACTCTTTTCCCATTTTTTATTTCATAGCTACTTTTTATTTCATATTTTTTCTCATTTTCTAAAAAATCACTGTATATAAAAGCTGTTCTTAACGCTCCTTTTATTGAACTTCCTGGAATATATTTTTTATTATTATATCCGATAAATTCAGAAATACTTAGCTGACTATTTTCTTGACTTTTATCATCTAACTTCTCTTTATAATACTTTTCAAAATCAGAAGATACTTTTTCTTTATAAATATATCCCCATTCTTCCTTATAATTATTATATATCCAACTTCTTATATTAAAAAAATTATTTTCTTGAAGTATTTTATAAAAATTTTCTTTTTCAGAATCATTCATCTTATCAAAAACTTCTGACATATCAATTCTATACATATATTTATCTTTAACTGTATATTCATATGCCTCTATATCTTTTCCGCTTCCAATATAAATATCTGTCAATGGAATTAATTTCACATTGTATTTTTTTGCTACATTCATTAGTCATCAACTCCCACAATAAAAGGAATAAGACACTGAATACTTTTCTCATCATCTTTTTTCAGATTTTTCAATACTCTCCCTTTAACTGAATCAGGATTCCCTTTAAAATAAGAACCCTCTGTATAGCAAATAAAATAATCTTTAAAAGGATTTTCTGTCATATATGCTTTAGGTTTTTTAGTAAGAAGTTTAGAATTTATAACTTCTATATTATCCTTTTTATTTGGAATATAGTTAGAAAGAACTACAAAACTATTCTTAGCTTTTCTTTCACTAAATACTTTTTCTGGTTCCATTTTAATGATTTCAAATTGTCCTTTACCTGTACTTGCACTTTTTCCATATCCATTAAAAGATATATATTTTAATCCTTGTTCAAATTTTTTCATATTAAAATTATCTCTTATTTTTACAAAAATTTCTATTTCTGTTTCTTCAAAAAATCTAATTTCATTTTGTTCAAATAATCTTATATCATTTTCTTTTTCACTAATAATTCCAAGTCTGTTTATTTGATTTCGTATTCTTCCTTCTATCTTAAAAAATTTATTTTCTTTATTTATTTTCTTATTTTCATCTGTTGTTCCATTTAACATTTCTTCCAAAAAATTTTCATTAATTCTTGAATTACGAGGATTTTTTCTTTTTTCTAATGTAGAAAAATCCCTTTTTCCTTCTAAAACCTCCAAATATATTTGTTCTAATTTTTTACCATTTAAAAGTTCTTCAAATACACTTCTGCTAATATATTTTTTCTTTTTCATAGCTTTATAAAATTCTATTCTTTTTCTATCAAATTTTTTTAATTTAGTATTATCTATTTCATCTAAAAATTCTTCACTCAATTCTCCAAAAATAGGATAATTTCCATTAATTATAGGATTCGAAAAAATAAAAGGTGGATTATAATTTTTTGTTTCTTCTACAATATTTTCAATAAATTTTTCTCCTTCTATCATTTTCAAGGCCCAGATCATTGATCCAAATAAAGTATCCGACTGAATAGGTGTTATAAATGAACTTTTTGGTTTTAAGTCTATTTTCCAAATACTATAATTCATGTTCTAATCTCCTAATTTTATATCATTTAAATTTAAATTTTCTTCTTTTTGTTGTTCATCAAATAAATTTTTTATTTTTAAATTTTCAAATTTTATTTGTCCACTTCCTCTTGAAACTGCTCCTCCAAGCCCTTCTATTTCAACTAATTTTAATCCATCTTTTATTATTTTTTCTATTTCATCTTTTTTATCTATATTTAAAACTTTAAAATTAATTTCCATATCAAAAATTAGATTTCTTGGAACTCTCTCTAAATTTCTTGGATTAGCACTTGAATCAAGTCTATTTATACTATTCTCTATTTTTAATTCTGTATCCGTTCCCGTTCTCTCTTTCATTTTCTTTACTTCTTTTTCTGAATCCTCACTCAAAAATATATCTTTTACTGTTATTCTTGTAGGACCTTTTCTACCATTTCCACCTGCCGTTCCACCAAATACATTTAAAAGTGTATCACCTTCACTATCTTTTGATAAATTTTTTCCATCATATACCTTTCCATCGCTAGTCACTTTTCCAGTATACCATTCCAATAAATATCTCATTTTCCCTTTTAAACTACTTCCTGGTATATAAGGATTTTCTGTTGCTATATCTCTTACAATAGGATTATCATTTCCTCCAATTTCTATAACACCTTCATCTCCACCGATATGTAATCCTGTTTCTAATTTTATTTGTCCACTTATTTTATATATTCCCATTAATTTATATTCTGACATTTTTTATTCTCCTTTTCTATCTATTATTTACCCCACCAAGTCCGTACATATATCCTAATACTGTTTCAAAAAATACTAAAAAATCTTTATAACTTTGTATTGTATTTTCTTTAATGACAATGTCAATATTTTTTTCCATAAATTCAGAAAATTCATTTGTTATTTTCTTTCCACCTTTTTTATACTCTAATTTTGATTTTAATATCAATAACTCTATATGTAATTTATCTACATTTTTCTCATTTTCATCTATATATTTTTGCTTTAATTTTTTTAATTCATTAAAAAATGCTCTTAACTGACTATTTGTTATTTTCATATTTTCTGCTATATTTTTAGCTTCTATCGATACAAGCTCTTTTCTTAATACATTTTTTGATTTGTCTCGATAACCTTTTTCTAATATTTCTTTCATTATTTCTGTCACTTTAAATTTTGGACTATTCCAATTATTATTTTGTATATTTTTACCATTCCGATTTCGACTATTACTACCTCTTCTTTCTGAATTATTTTCTTTCTTAAAATCACTAAAAAACATTTTACTATTTCCCATATTCTTCACCTGCTACTTTCTATTCAAATAAATTATATAATTTAAAACTATTCTCATATATTTCGTTAAAAAATTACCTTTTTTATTGTCTATTTCTTCCATAAATTTATTTCTTAATTCTTTAATTATTTCAACTTTTTCTTCCTTATCTTTAATTATTTTTACTATTTTATTTTTTTCTTCATTATCTCTTACTTTTTCAAGTTTTTTTCTATTTTTTTCAATCTCAGATTCAAGTTCCTTCAATTTTGGCAATATATTTCTACCATAGTCATATTCAAATTTTGAAATATATGTTAATAAATTAAAATCTATATTTTTCCCAGCTTTACTATTTTTATCAATTCCTGACAAAGATTTATATAACTTTTCGGCCATTTCTGTATAATTTAAACACCTATATAAAAATGTTTGTGTAATCATTTCTCCTTCTTCTTTATTTCCATATATTTTTTGTAGTCTTTCAGCAAACTCAAATATTTTTTCAAATTCATCCCATTTAAATGATTTATCAAATAAAGTAAGAGCATTTTTATCTTTGTCAATTTCTTTAGATTTTTCTTCAAGTTCTCCAGCTTCATTAATTCCATTTATTATTTTTAATTTTGGGTGTGAAATAGCTATTCCACCAGATAGAGTTATTTCTTCGTTTTCTGTCACAAACTTTTCAAAATTATTTTTTATAAAATATGATACAAAGATAATTTTATCCCAAGGACCTATTATGACTAAATCATCTCCTCCAGAATAAAGAACATATATTTCACTCAGGTCTATTTCTTTCTTAATCTTGTTGCCTAAATAGATTTCTACCTTTCCTTTTTCAAAAATCGAATTCATCCAATACGAAAAAAAGTATTCCATATTTCTACTTAAAGTAGAAATTCTTGAGATAGAACGATAATCTTTTTTTTCTTTTTCATCAGTTTCTTCTAATTTTTCCAATTCTTCATCTGAAAGATTCTTTTTTTTCTTAAGTCCTATACTGAATATCATTCCTAAATTGTCTACATCTGCTTTATAAACTGCTATTTTTTTATTTCCCGTTGCTGTACTAGAAATATCTTCAAAACTTTTCAATGAATTTTTATTTTCTTCTAAAGGAGCATAGTTACTAATAAATCTTAATATTGTGGGATAATTTTCAACTATTTCAATATTATTGAGAGATATTACTAAATCTATTTTCTCATTTTTTCCTGAAATATCAATATCTTTCTTTGATTTAAAAAACTGAATAGACATATTTTCAATCACTTCAAAAGTTTTTTTATTATCTGCTTTATGATTGTATCTTATACCTATAAATTTAGCTTTTGGAATTTCCCCTCCCATTTCCTTAAATTTTTCATTTAATCTATCTAGAGCAGTTGTTCCATCGCTTCTATATCTTACATCAAAAATTGGATTTTCTTTTATTTGATTAAAGAATCTTTTATCTTTTTGCCAATTTAATTTTCTATTCCCCTTTTCAAGAATTTTAGTAAAATTTCTAGCTATTTCATTACCATTTGATTCAATAGTTACAATATTTACAAAAAGCTGCCCAAAAAATTCTTTATACAAATAATCATTCAATTTTTCTTTTATTTCCTCTACTTTTTTCGTTAAATCATCCGTATTTTGAAGTAAAATATAAAACTTTCCACCAGCAGTTAAAATAATATTTGTTAAATTTAACTCAAATTCTTTTATTAAATGTAATGCTATGGCGTCGCTTATCATTTTTACAAAAAAAGATTTCCCTCTCAATGTTTTAGCAGCACCTTCTGATTTTATACCATCATAAATAAAATTCTGAATCCCACTAACATCTCCAACTAAAACTGTAAATTGCTTAATTTCTTTTCTAGGCTGATTCCCATTTTCTAATATGTTATTTTCTTTATGATATTTATAAGAAGCCAATGCTAATGCTGAAGTGCTTTTTAAATGATCAAACAACGAGATATCCGATATTTTTGTTTGTGTGTCCGATGCTATACACCACATATATTTTTCCATTAATAAATATAATTGTGAAAAAAATACATCATAGTTACTACTATTTATATTTTTTATTTCATCAAAAAAATTACATATATGTTTATATAATTCTTCTTCATTGTTTCCTCTAAAATTATTCGCATCTATTCCTGTTGCAAGTCGTTGACAAAAAATAGATTCATAACTAAGGGAATTTAATTTATATGCAAAATATGACGAATCATTTTTGTTTTCATCATTTTTTAAAGAAATTGTTTCAAATATTGGATTTAAAGGTTTTCTTCTCCAATGAGTGTCCTCTCTTTGATCTTTTTCAATAGACTCTTCTCTTCTTTCAAAAGCAGAATAATTATCTACTCTTGCTACTATATTTCCAATTCTTTGTAATTTTTTATCTTCAATATCCTTAACTGAAAGCTTAACTTCATTAAATTCTTTGCTTTCATGATGTTTTAAAACAAGTTCCTTCAAATTTTCTAACAATTCAGAACTTTCTATTATTCTATTTTCTTCTAAAAAACATATAAATTCTTTTGACAACACAGGATGCTTAAATGTTCTATATTCTTTATTTTTTATATTTTTTACATAACTTGATGATCTATTTGTAAACTTTCCAAAATCATGTAACAGTCCAGCCAAGGAAACAACTTGTTCCATATTTTCTAACTTAAACATCGCTCCTCCTTTTTTATATTTAACATTGTTATATATATCCATCTAATTTTATTTTTATTACTATATTTATACCACATTTCTTAAGAAATAACAATTTTTCACTAAATTTTTTTAACAAAAATCTAATTAAAGTAATAAAAATTATCATAATTTTTTATAAATATGCTCGACAATTTCTCTAATTCATTATTTAACCATTTCTCTCACTCCCTTTTCTTTTATAATCTTATTATATACCATTGTTCTAACCTATTTTTATTAATAATTCACCTATTTTTTCTAAAAAAAATAACAACCTTATAAAAGT
The DNA here is from genome assembly GCF_018128245.1 of Leptotrichia sp. oral taxon 221. Classification (NCBI taxonomy): domain Bacteria; kingdom Fusobacteriati; phylum Fusobacteriota; class Fusobacteriia; order Fusobacteriales; family Leptotrichiaceae; genus Leptotrichia; species Leptotrichia sp. oral taxon 221. Next base: position 333,487 of record NZ_CP072378.1, on the reverse strand, counting down.
TGTTATTTTAATTTATATTCTGACTCTATTTCAATCCTTGTTTTAATGGATTCACTTCTTTAACCAATAAGCAAAAAGAACGACAACAACATGCATTTGAAGGTTTCAATCCTTGTTTTAATGGATTCACTTCTTTAACTATAAAGACATGCTAAAAGACAAATACTTCTTTACGAGGGGTTTCAATCCTTGTTTTAATGGATTCACTTCTTTAACGGTTTATAGAAGAATACGGTTGGGAAATAACAGGAACAGCGTTTCAATCCTTGTTTTAATGGATTCACTTCTTTAACTTCCAAAAGGAAATAATTCCTGAAATTAAAAACTTCATGTTTCAATCCTTGTTTTAATGGATTCACTTCTTTAACGGAGCACTTTCTTTTTTTGTTTCTTTGAAGACTCTACCGTGTTTCAATCCTTGTTTTAATGGATTCACTTCTTTAACGAAAAGAGTATCATTAGAAAAAGGAAGACAATTTAGAGTTTCAATCCTTGTTTTAATGGATTCACTTCTTTAACTACTTACAAATTACAAACAAAAAGTATGGAGTTAAAAGTTTCAATCCTTGTTTTAATGGATTCACTTCTTTAACATCAAAAGGATGGTTCAAAGGATATGGTGATGGATCGTTTCAATCCTTGTTTTAATGGATTCACTTCTTTAACTTTGCACATCTTGTCGCATTTGTTGATTCAATCTGTGGGTTTCAATCCTTGTTTTAATGGATTCACTTCTTTAACAAGATAATACACCTAAGGAAAACGCAAAAGTTACAGTATGTTTCAATCCTTGTTTTAATGGATTCACTTCTTTAACGTAGTAAGATTTATGACGATTTGTATGCGATTGAATCGTTTCAATCCTTGTTTTAATGGATTCACTTCTTTAACAGACAAGAAAAACTTATTCATTCAAGAGGACACTAGCAAGTTTCAATCCTTGTTTTAATGGATTCACTTCTTTAACAATGATTTAATTGTTTTATCCATAGCTTTCTCATCTGTTTCAATCCTTGTTTTAATGGATTCACTTCTTTAACACTTAGAAAACAATATCCAAATTGCGGTGCTATGAAATGTTTCAATCCTTGTTTTAATGGATTCACTTCTTTAACAGAACGATGAAGTAGATTTCGTTATCGAACCATCAGGGTTTCAATCCTTGTTTTAATGGATTCACTTCTTTAACTATCCCATACTTTCAAGAAAATCCTTTATTTATAGGTGCTACAGAGATTTTTTCAAACATTAAAATCGTATTTTTTTGATTAATTTTTATCATTTTTTGCTGTTTTTTTAGCATTTTCCGTAACTCCTAACCCTCATTTTTATTGACTTTGAGTAGATTTTCTTTCTCTTTTTTTATTTTTAATAGTGGTAGGAATTTTTACCACGAACTTATTTTACCATACTTTTTTATTTTTTCAAAATTTTTTTTGATTTTTTTGCAAAAAAAAGAGAAAATCTATTTTTGATAATTTTACTAAAAAATGATTTCCTCTATTTTATTTTTTAATATTATCTTCCACAAATTTTTTTGTAATAACAATCTCGACATTTTGTTCCGCCTTCTGCTTCTATCGGGTATCGCTCAGTTTCAATTATTTTTAATACTTCAGCAGCACTTTCTTTTACTTTTTCCAAATCTTTATTTGTACTTTCTATTTTCTTTAATGATAAACCATCTAAAAACAAAATATACCCTTTTTGAGATTTAATTTTATACTTTTCTTCAATTAATATTAAAAACATGGCTACTATATATTTGTATCTATTTTCTTCTCTTGCTGTATATTTAGCATTGTAGTAATAAACTGGAACTATTGTTTCGTCTTCTAAAAGAAGTATGTCGTCTAATTTCCCATAAAAATGATATTTTTCTGAAGATAATTCTTTGTTAAATTCTCTATTATACCAGTATAGTATATTTTCTTGATTTGAATTTATCATTTGTTCTATATTTTGTTTTTTTAATTTCAATCTATCCCATATCCATTTCCTATTTATACGATTTTTTCCTTTCACCCTTTCTTCTTCTTCCTTGTTAGAATCTTCCTTTTTTTCTCCAAACATTTTTAGCACATTTTCATAATATATTATTCTAGGACAAAAAATATAGTCCAAAACTTCAAATATTGATATTTTCTGAGATTTAATAACTTCCATTTTTATTCACCTCTTTTAAAAAAATAATACTGGCTTCTCATCTTTAACGATATCTTGTTCAAAAGATAATCCCAGCAATGTTGCCTTTTTGTAATCTGCTTCACAAACTGGGAAAATATATACTGAATCTTCTCGTAAATCAATTGCTTTTTTTGTTTCCACTATAATTTCATCAACTTCATCTTTTTCTATATTTCCTAGAAATACCGACTTCTGAACTCTGTATAATCCATGCTTCTGTGCTATTCTAATAATTTCTCTTCTATTTCTATCATCTGTTATATCGTATATTAACCAAGTCATCATTTTCAATCACCTTCTATAAATAATTCAAAAATAGTCCTCAAGTCCCCAAAATTTTAATTTTACTTTGATATCAAAAAATTTGCTAATTCGTGACATTCAAACTGTAACTTATCTAAACTCGAAATATTTCTGTTATTGTAACGCACCTTTTTTTCCAATCTGTTATAAAAACTCTCAACCAAAACTTTTTTTCCATCGCCTACCAACATAACGCTATTTCCTTCTCTTTTAAAAAAATATTTTTGAACTCTTTTTTGTGTAAAAAGTGAAAATACCGTTCTACTAGCCAAATGTCTGTAACTTTCTATTAAATCAAAAACAAGCGATTTTTTCCCATAATTATCTGTATGAATTATTCCAACATAAGGATCAAGTCCCGCAATTATACAAGCTTTTTCAACTTTACTGTACAGTATTCCAAAAGCATAGTTTAACATTGCATTAAATTCATCTTCTGCTGGATGCATACTTCTTTTTTCAAATTTAAACTCTTCTGGTATTAATTCCGACAATGTTTGGTAGTATATTTTTGCTGCATTTCCTTCATACCCCATCAAAGTTCCTCTTTTTTCACTAACATTTCCTTCTACTAATTTTATTTGATAAATATATCTTTTCATTTCTTTTATTTGTTTATCCAAAAATGCTTTTTTCGCTTCTCTTTTTATCTTCAAATCTTCCAAATGTTCTGCACAATTTTTAATTTTTTGTATCAATATCTGTTTTGCCAATTCAATTCCCTTTTGAGTCCCAAATATTTCCAACTGTTTTCTTCTAATATTAGCTGTTGAACCAAATTTACTTTGCCAAAATCTTCCATAAGGATTTCCAAAATCATCAACAATCACTATATCAATATTATTATCCACTGCCAATTTTATTACATCTGTTGTCAAAAATATTCCTTTAGATAGCACTAATGATTTTATCTTTTGTGGAGCTACTGCCACTTTCTTCTCACTCGTAGTTATTTCAAACAAATCATCTCTCTTTTTTACCACTGTTCCCAAATCTGTTATATATAGTTCCATAGTTTTTTATCCTTTCGTAAATAAATTTTTGATTTTAAATCCAGTTCCAAATTTGACTCAAACTCTTGATTCTTACCCCTTAAAAAACTTTTTTCAAGAGTCCAAGTTACATTTGGCATTAATTTTTACAATTACTTTACTATTCCGAAAATACTTTTTTTGCTATATTCCCTATCGTTAATGTCATTCCTGTGTCAAATACTCCACCTACTACTCCGCCTACTAATGGCATCATTTTTCCAAAATTCACTAAACCTTTTTGTCCAAACTTTGTTACTAATCTGAATCCAACTTGTTGATTTATCTTTACTAATACTTCTACTGGAATTTTTTTTATCACATTAATTACTACTTTTTCACCAATTTTTATTCCTACATTTTTTAATACTTTTGTTGCTGAACTCCCTGTTAAACATGCATAAGCTATTGTTCTTACTTGATCGCTGTAAATATCATAACCATTTATATATGCTATTGCTGCTATCATTCTTAACTGTATATAAATTGTACTCAATATATTTGTTGGTATTGCTACTGGTAATACTAATAATCCACCTAATCCTGTTATAAACCCATTTGTTCCGCACAATAATGTTTGATATCCTATTAAATCGTCAATTGCTTTCTTTTTACTACTACTTTTGTATAAATAATCTTCTGCTAATTCTTCAATTGATTTTTCTCCTGGTAATACACCTTGTAAAGCCTTATCATAACACACATCCAACAAATTCATCATTTCTCTTTCTAGCATAGCTAATACCTCCTAATATTTTTTATAAGATTATGATATCACTTTTTTTTAACTCATCTTTTTCTAAAATAACATACTTTTTTATTTTTCCACTCAAATCCCCTCAGTTTGAAGGGATTCAAGCAGAACAACTTTTCATTTCATTAAATTTTCTTTTTTATGCAGTTTCTAACATTTCGTTTCTTTCAAATAATCTCTTCACTTCTATAAATAAATTAGAAAGTTCATCAAGAAATCCTTCATCCATATCATTATAAACATCATCATTTGTAATCGGAAATTCATACCCATTTTTTAAAATTTTTCCTTTGTTACATTTAGTAAATATTCCTATTGATCTAAAATAAAAAACTATAAAATCATCATTTTCATTATTTCTGAATACTAACATTTGTTCACCGAATAACGATTCCTCACTAGTTTCCAAATCAATCATTGCAATATTAGTTTCAAATATACTTTCAACATAATCCAATACTCTAAAGAAATTTTTTTCCATCAATTTTATTTTAGATTTACCAAGACGAATTTTTGAATCTGTTTTTATTTCAGTATCTCCACAAGAGTAGTATCTTTTTCTCAAAACTAAATTTTTACTTAACATTACAATCACTCCTAAAATTAATTTTTTAAATTTTCTTAATTTCTCTTCTATATTGATATTTTACTACTATTATCTAACTTATTTTTCCCTTATTTTGACTTATTTTTTCTATCCCACCCACCCAAACCCTTAATTCATTTAAAACCAACTACCAAATAAACTTCCAATCGTATCACACACACTACTTACTGCCGAACTAACTGCTCCTACTACTCCACCAACAACTCCTCCAACTACTGAACCCACTGCTGAACCTATTGTTTCTCCAACTTCTCCAAATATACTACCTATCGCTCCACCAACATCTGATCCTGTATCACTACCTTCTGAAATCCCATCTGATGCACCTTCAACTACATTTGCAACTCCATTTACCACATTTGCCACACCTTCTGCTAACACTCCAACTGCTGCTCCTAAAATACTTTCTAAAATACCTTTTCTATAATCTTTCAAATCATCATTATCTTTCCACATTACTTCTTCTTGATTCAAATTTTGCACATAAACTACTCTTTTTTCTTCTGGTGTATTTTGTAATATGTAATATAATAATTTTGATAAGTTGTACGGTTTTTGTTGTAAATATCCTTCTTCTTTGTATCCTGCACTATAATATATTGGTTCTACTTCTATTCCTGTCGCTTCTTTAATTCTCTTCTTTACAGATTCTACTTTTCTATCTAAAAATTCTTCTAGCTCATCCTCAGGCCCATTTTCTTCTTCGTTCCAATATTTCCCCTTCATCGCTACATCCGCTTGATTAATTGCCACTAATATTCTATTTTCTTTATTTTTTCCTAAATTCGGTATAATCACATTATTTATTAACTCATACGATGTTCCTAAATCTCTACTACCACCATCTAAAATCACCAAAACTAAATCTATCAACAAATTCCCATTTTCATCTTTTTCATAAAGTTTATCAATCATTCTTTTACTGTGTCTGTTATCCGCTTCTTTTCCATCACCTAATCCTGGAGTATCCCATACTACTAAATTGTCTAACTCATATCTTTCAATATCCATTGTTTCAGGATCCACACTTGTTCCAACTTTAGCCACTTCTACACCAAATAACGCATTTATCGTACTACTTTTCCCACAACCTGTTGCACCTGTAACCATCAAATTAACTTTCTGTTTTTTCAATCTCAATAAATTACCTAATAATTTTTGTTTCACATTTTCATTTAACTTTTGTTTCATAATAATACTTTCAAATTCTTTCAATAAATCACGTTTCATAATCAATACCTTCTTTCTACTTTTTCTTTTTACATTGTAATTATAATCTATTTCTTTAACTTATTTTTTTAAGTAATTAACTTATTTCTAAAAAAAAGAAACTGCTCCAATAATTTGAAACAATTTCTTTTATTAGTTGTATTTTATCCACACTATTTCAAATGAGATTTTCTAACTTCTTCCTCTGCTTTTTTTCCACCTTTTAATGTTTCTTTATATGATAAATAGCCAGAAACTCTTCTTAATTTTTTTATTTCAATACTTCCGCAACAACTGCATTTTTCTTCAAATATTCCAGTAGTTTTACAACTTTCACAATAATCTAACGGGAAATTTATTCCTAAATAATTTATACCTTTGGAAATTCCAAATTTAACAACATCCATAATCGCTTCACTATTATTTAACACAGGCGTTGAAAATTCGATATAAGAAATTGAACCTCCGTTACAATATTCAACAAAATTTGATTCTAATTCTAATTTCTTAAATGCGTCTAATTCAAGATAAACTGGTATATGAAACGAATTTGTATAAAATTCCTTAGTTTCTTCATCTTCACAAAATCTCCCACTAATTCCTTCACCAGGAGTTGCCAAAACTGAAAAATTCAAACTATACTTTTTGGTCCATTTATCTGTCATTTTTCTCATAAATCTCAATATTTCTCTCGACAATTCTAAATTATTTTCTATCATATCTAAAGATATTTCTTCTTTTACTAAGTAACTTACACATTCAGCCAATCCAATAAATCCAATTGAAAGTGTACCATTTTTAAAAATTTTTTCCATATCATTATTGTTTATTGCCTCTTCAGAATTTTCATAAAAATTATTTTCTAAAATATATTTAAAGTTATTAATTTCTAATTTACATAAAGCTTCATATTTTTGAATTAAGATATCTTTTGATTCTTCACAGATTTTATTCAATTTTTTATAAAAATTATTTAAATTTGTACTTTCTCTTGCTATTTTTGGTAAATTTATTGAAATTGATGCAATGTTCCCTCTTTTTAATGCTCCTTTTTCTCCATTTACATTTTTTGCAACTAATGTTCTGCACCCCATTATTCCAACTTTTTTCTCATCAATATCTTTTACTAAAATGCTATCACAATTAAAATATGTTGGATTCATTCTTTTTCCTGTAACTCTTGTCGCTAATGAAAATAAATCATAATTCTTATCACCTAAATCAAAATTAATACCTTTTTTTACTTTGAAAATTATATTTGGAAAAACAAAAGGCAATCCATTTAATATTTCACCATATTCAAAAGCCTTTAAAAAACATCTAGTTACTTTTCTACCATTTTCACTAGTATCTAATCCTAAATTAAATGAAACATACGCCTTTTCATACCCATTTCTCAATGGTAAATTCAATTTTTGATACAATCTTCTAATTTTTGTTATTAATTTTTCTTCTGAAACTTCTTGTACAAATTCCGCCAAATCACTATCAATATTAATAAACCCTATTCCACCTGATTGATCATTTGTTAAATTTACAATTACTTGAAAAATATAGTCTAGTGCATCATCAATTTCCATTTCTTCTAAATTTTCTTTCAGTTGGTTTAATTTTTCTCTTAATTCAATCCCAATGCAATTATATGAAACCCCTGTATACTCTTTATCATGAATATGAATCCATCTTTCTTCATGCAATTGATTCTTAAATTCTTCATTTTTCAAAATTCTATATGCTGCATTTGTATTTGCATTCGCTTGATTAACTCTCATTTATAATCTCTCCTTTTTCCAATGAATAAAATTTTTGATTACTTGATCCATAAAACTTTTCTTGTATTCTCAATGTATCTATGTATTTTCCAACTTTTAAATACTTTAATTTTTCTAAAATGTTTTTTGGAACTTCCTCTAAATCATATGAAGTATAAAGTGCGATTTCAAAATTTTTCTTGTACATTTCATTAATAAATTCTTCTAAGGCTTCTTTTTGTATCATAGGCTCTCCACCTGAAATAGTAATTTTTTTTACTGGCAAGTTATACGCTAATATTTCTTCACATAAATCTCTTACTTCATACTCTTTTCCATATCGTATATCTTGTATTCTTTCATTGTGACAACCTTTACATTTTACATTACAACCTTGAAAAAATATTGTTGTTCTAATTCCAGGCCCATCTTCATATCTGTTTTTCTTAATTGATGCAATTTTTACTTTCATTTTATACCTCCGCTTACTATCTCTATTACATCAATAATTTTAACAAATATTTTTTCCCCTATTTTTCTCTAAAATAACTCATTTTTCTCTTTAGTATTTACTTATTATAATTTTTTAGTTATATGATTGGCAAAGAACCATCTTAAATTCTAATTTCAAGATGGTTCTTTCTGTTAATCTATCTGTATTTTAAATTTATCTTTAATCCATTTTCATAAATAATAAAATCTTCAACATCGTCTTTTTTAGGATATTTTTCTTCAATTTTTCTCCTGATTATTTGGTTTATCCCAAAAATAATATCTTTTAATTTAGTAACTTTTTGATCTTTTATTCCAAATTTATATTCTAAATCTTTTTTAGAAATCTCAAATTTATTTTTTTCAATATTCTTAAATAACTCTACTATCGGAACATTAATTATACTATCAGAATTATTAAAAAAGATATTTTTTACTTTAGTCTTTCTATCACTCTTCGTAACTATTTTACCATTTTGTATTTCAACTATATCCGATTTTTCTGAAATTTTAAAAGGAAAGTTTATCTCATCTTTATTATTTTTATCAAGTATTTCTTCTAATTTCATTTTTATTTCTATTTTTTTATTTAGTTTAATCCTATTTTCCACTTTTGAAATATCAAATTCTTGTCTTTTATCTCTTTTTCTTATAAAATATTCTTCTTTAAAATTAATTTTTAATATTTCCAATTTCCCTTCATCTTCAAAAGGTATATCTAGTATTCCGCCTTTATATTTAAGCAATCCTACATTTTTATCTGCTAAATCAGGTATTTCAAGCTCTTCTAATTCATATTCTTCAGTAAATTCTTCAAACAAGACATTTTTTATAAGTTTAATTTTTTCATCTTCACTTATATCAACCGAATCTCTTACTCCAATAATCTCTTGAATCATTTCTTCTTCATAATACTCTTCTAAAATACTTTTTAAATGATAATTCGAAATTTTTTCAAAAATAGCTTGTTTTAATAAAAGATACAAAAAATAGTCAACCATATCAATATTTTTCTCTAATCCTTGATCATTTTCATCTTCATCATCTCTATCTGAATTAAAATCTATATTTTTTAAACTCTCGTCACTTTCTCTTATTTTTTTTATTTCATCATCATCTAATTTTTTCCCTACTACTCCTATTTCTATTTTTTCATCTTTTTCTCTTTTTATCTCATTTTCTGTTATCCCAAAAATATTGTTACTAAATTTTAACCACTTTATATCTATGCAATCGCTTTCAACTCTATAAATTACTCTCGCCAGATACTTCACATATTCTCGCAATCTTGAAATATTTTCTGATAAAAACTTATATTTAAATATTTTTTTCAATGCTTCATTTAAATCGCTATAAAAATTTTCAATATCTTCGTTATACTCTAACATTTTAAAAAAATTAAATAGTTTTCCAATTTCTTCATAGAAAAATCTTAAGTCATCAATTCCTACTACTTCATATAAATCTGAAACAGCTTTACAATTTACTTTTAAAATATTTTCATTTATTTTTCTATATATTCTATTCGATTCTTCTAATGGCTCTTTCATCAAGTTTAATTTTGTAACCAGACTCATTCTAGGTCCTTGACCTTTTCCTTTTACAAATTCATTTTTATTATCATCAACAGGCTTATAATTAGGTAACATTGTTTCACGCCAGTTAATTGATTTAATTTGTTTTTCAACTGAGATTCTATAAAATACAATTCCTATTTCCTTAAAACCAAGTGTTGTATCTAAAACTGTATTATTTTTTGAAATTTTTCCATCTTGTATTAACTTCACTATTTCTTTATATAACATTTCTATACTGTTCTCAATTAAAATACCTTCTATTTCTATTTTATCTCTATATTTACTTGATTCTTTATATTCTAAAAATTTACTTTCAGTTTGATCGGTATACAATAAATAAAGTGTTTTTATATTTGGAAATATTCTTAGATCTTTTTCAAACGGTAATTCTTCAAGAATAGAGTTTTCACTGTAACTATGACTAAAAGCTGACACTATTTTTGTTATTTCGCTTGTATCTACTCCTTCTTCTTCAAGTAGTTTCTTTTCACTTAATAAATGATTCTTAAAATCTTCCTCAAAAATTTTCAAATTAAAATTATTTTCATCAATTTTCATTCCTGATTTATTATTTCTTTCATCATATCTATTAAAATAATAATCTACTAAAAAATTATCATCTATTTTTGAATACTCCTGAATATTTCTATTTTTTACAAATAATTTTCTTATTTCTCGTGCTAATTCTATTCTTGAAATTTTATTTTTTTCCATTTTTTAATTCCTCCTATGTATCATCATTCTAAACTATATAAAATACTAAATAATTTTTTATTTTATTTATTCTATTGCTTCATATTCTTTCTCATATTTTTCAATATCTTTTAAAGTTAATTTATTCATAATTTCAATTGCTTTTTCTAATGAATCTGAAAAATTAATTAGATTTAATCCCTCTCTAATATTAATATGTCCTGCATAATTTCTTACATTATTTAATTTATTTAGATAGTCAATTAATGTTTTTAATTTATTATCTACATATTTATTTTTCAACTTTTCTATTTTTTTATAAAAAGTTTCGCTTTTTTCTTTTGAATCAATTTTAAAAATTTTATATTTGTAAATATCTATTAAGAAAAATGACGCCAATGCATAATTTTTAGAATTTTTCTGATTTTTTACAAATTTCATTAATTCTTCATATGTTTCATTTTTTATTAATTTTACTTCTATAATTTCATATATTTTTTTATTTATTAGATCTAATTCTTTATTATTTATTTTTTCAAATTCTTTGGATATTTCTATAATCTTTTTATATTCATTATATGTATATGCTTCTGAAATTTTTCTCATAATTTTTAATAATTTTTCGTCTATCATTTTAGTATTTTCTAAAAAATTTGTATACTTCGTATAATCTTTAAATTCTACTATTGATTTATACAAATTAATTATTTCTAAAATTGGTATTTTATAAATACTTCCATATTCAGAGTTTAATATTCTTTCTCCATAATAAATCGAACGAAGTACAATATTATCATTTAACAATTCAAACAATCTCAACGAAGTCAACAAATTAAACGGAATATTTCTAAATGAATGAGTAACATCCATATCTATTTCTATTATTTCTTGTTTTTTTATCTTTATTTCATTTCCTATCTTTTGATTTAATTCATTTATATTTCCAAAATTATCAACATGAACATATTTTATTTTCTCATTTGGTAACATTATATCCTTATTTTTAAAATATTCTGTTAAAAGATCCCATCTACCTGTTTCAAGACCAAAAATATAAATTTCATCATAATTTTCTATATAAGGTTCAAATGTATACTGTGTTTCAATAATTTCTTCTTGTCCTTCACTATCACTATTTATATATTTATATAATATTTTTTCATATCCTCTTCCAAATTCGCCTGTTCCTAAGTTCCAAATTAATATTTTTCTTTTTGATAAATTTTTGCAAGCATTATTATTTTCTATATATTTCCCAAATTTATTTAAAGGATGAACAATCTTATTTCTTTGATCCTTTAAACTCTTATATTTTTTATTATCACTTTCATATTTATTGACTATTTCTATTCCATAATTTTTCACATTATTATGATATTTTTCATTTTTCAATGTTTTTAATTCTTTAATTCTTTCTTTTAAAATTTTTTCATTCTCATTATTTACATTTATTTTTGCTAAATCTTTGTAAGTATCATTAATATTTTTAAAATTAAATTGTAATTTTATATACAATTCTTCTAATTTATTCAATAAATTATTATTTTGAATGATTTCTCTTAATTTATTTACACTTCCATATTTTGTAAAAGAACTAGCAGCATCTACAAAATCCAATTTTTCTAGCACATTTGTTATATCAATTATTTGAAAATAATCTAAATTTATATCATTTTGAGAATATAATACTTTTAATTTTAATTTGCTATAATATATTTTTAAAATATTAATAATTGAAATCAATGACAAAAATATTATTCTAAGTCCTCCTGTTATATCAACATAAACCTGATTTCTGCTTTGTTCATCTAAAATTTTTTTTATTTCTTCTATTTGAAAAACTAAATCTGAAACAATATTTTCGTTATCAAATTTATTTTTACTTTCTATAAAAAATATTTTACATTTATCTGGAAATCTTTCTTTAAAAACTTTTCTTATATATTCAACATCATTTTTTTGTTCTTCTAAAAAAACAACATCTTCTTTTTCAGAATAAAAATACTCGTTTAATAAATTATATAAATAATTCCAACTACTTTGATCTGTTCCAAAAACTATTATTTTATTAGGTTTTAATTCTTCTAAATATACTTTTGTCAAATACTCATATTTTTCCAAATCATATTTTTTATTTTCCCATCTGTATTCTTTTTTATTTTTTTTTGCTTTTTCTATATTTTTTTCAAGATTATTTGATAAAGACATTATTAAAATATTATTTTCCATTTTTTCCTTCTTTCTATAAATTTATCGAAAATTTATTTTTTATTACTACTCATACTCAATAAACTTCACATGTTTAAAATAACTAATCTTCTTCACATTCTCCCCATCTTTTATTTCTTCAACATTTCTTTCAGTATAACTATACACAGGAACTAATCTTTTTTCTATCGACCATTTAACAATATTATATGTATATCCCCAGTTTCCTTGAACCAACATCACATCATTTTCATTAAAATTTTCTTCAATGTATTTTTTTATTTTTTTCAGATTCTCTTTATAATTTTCCTTAATTGACACATTTGACCACATTTCTTGTAACTCACTAGACAAACTTACTATTTTTTTTACCTTAAAATTTTCTACCAATTCTTTTTCTTGATTTTCCGTCAACTGATGTGAAAATAATAAAAGTGCTTTTCTCTCCATAATATCATCTCCCTCATTTTTTCTACATTTCAAACTAAACTTTCAAACTTCTTTATTTTACAATAACTATTTAAAATCACAAAAATTCCTATAAACATAATTTTGAAATTTAATATTCATAAAATTCTACTTTAAGTAAAAAATTATCACTCACTTTCTCAACTCCATAAATTGCAACAATTCCTTTTTCTTTTGCCCAATTTACTAATTCAAAAGTTATCCCAACTTCTCCTTCTATCAATAAAATATCACCTGAATCAATATTTCTGTCTATTATATCTTTAAATCTTTTTATATTTTTTTCTTTGTTGCTATCATTTTCAAGATTTTTCCATTCTTTTGCAGTTTCACTGCTCAATTTACTTATTCTTTTTATCTTATATTTTTTTATTACTTCACTTTTTTCCTGCTCTCCAAATATTTCTTTAAATACTAAAATTTTTCTGTCTTCTTTATTTAAATTTATTTTAGGTGCCTGTTTTATTTGAGAACTTCCTTTATCATTTAAATTTACATTTTCAATAGCTTCTAAAAATGACTTTTTCGTTAATATATTTTGTAAATGTCTTATCTTCTTAATTATTTCTTTTGCTGTGATACTTCTAGTATTATTTTTAACTTCTAAAAACAATTTCATTAATTCAGACAACTGCTCTTTTTCTAATTCTTTTTCAAAATTTCCTTTTTTATTATCCAGCCAATTTTTTACAGTATTTTTATTTTCTCCTGACTTTTGTACTCCAAGTTCCTCAAACAAAAAATCATAAATTCCATTAGATGCAACTCTACCAATTTCTGCAAACTGACCATTTTCAGCTAATTTTTCTAAAAAAGTATATGTCTGTTGCATTTTTAAATCTTGTGATTCATAAATCTCACCTTTTTTATATTCAGTTTTAAATATTTCTCTTAATTTTTTTATATTTTCTGGAATTTTTGAAATAATTTCTTGCATTTCTGCTCTACTTTCCAATGTATGCGAAATATTATTTCTAATAATCCTAGAACTTTCAAAAATTTCACTTAATTTTATTCTATTACTTATTTCTTCTTCTGACAAATCTTTATATTTTATTTTATTTTCTTCAGTTATTCTATTTATCCATTCTCTTAATACTTCTTTACCTTTATTTATATCTTCAACTTCTAAAATTTTTCCTGTAAAAGTATAAATAGCTTCAATAATATTTACATAACTCATTGAATATCTTTTTTGATTATAGTGCCATTCTGCTAAATCTAATAATATCTCAAATGTCTCCTGTTTCTCACCAAAATTTTGTGCGAATCTTTCTAAAATATCTGGTAATAATAGTTTGGCAGGTCCATCCAATTTTTTTATTGTTTTTTCCATTTGATTAATTTTTCCGATATTTTCTTTTATATTCCCAATATAGTTCATATTCATTGAATTTGAAAATTCTTCCAATGTATTTTTCAACTTATTATCTTCAATCATATCTAAAAATTCATAAGTATTCCCATATTGCTTAAAAGCGTTCGCTCCTTTTATCCATTTCATTAAATCATAAAATGATTTCAAATTAATTATTGGAGCTACTTTTAAAGGATTCCCATTTAAATCTTTTTCTATTTCATCATCATCCATTTCTTCTAGCATTCCATATGTTATCATTTTTATTTTTATATTTTTATCAATAACTTCTGTAATATAGTTCATCACTAAAAATATCCACATTGCATTTGATCTGAAAGAATGGGTTATATCCAAATAAATTTCATCTTCTTTATTTAAAGAATTTACGATTTCTATAATTTTATTAAAGTTTTCAAATATTTCATTTTTATTCATTCCATATTTTGTCACTATTATTTGTACTTTTTTCTCTGTATTCTCAAATATAGAATTAAATTTTTCACTGTTTATATTTAAAACATCTGTATTTTTATTTGCATTTTTAGTAACATTTCTCAATTCATCTCTATATTTTTCATATTCTTCACTTTCAGTCGAAAATCCATTTTTCTTACAATAATGTGTATAAAGTTTATCCCACATCGACCCTGCTGTTCCAATATATATTGTTTTATCTATATCATAATGTTTTTCTAATACCGATGTTACAAAATATTCATCTCTATAAATTTTATATTCTCCTGTTTCTTCAATTTTTATTTTATAATCTGCTTTTCTGTAATCTCTTTCTTCACTATTACGATCTATCATCCCTTTTCCCAACCCTGCTATCAATATTTTAGCCATCTTTTTCTCCTTCTAATTATAATTTTTCTTTCTCTAAATTATTCTCAATAATATTATTTTACCGCATTTATTTTAAAAATCAATACAACAACTAATTTAGTCCAAGTTATTCCACTTTAAATTCCGAATGATTCTTCCTTCAAAATAGAACTACCATTTTCTCTAAAGATCTCCTCCTAAAATTACTAAACCTATTAAACACAACAACATATTTATCACCTTCCTTTCATTTTTATTCTATTTAATTAAATTCTAATAATCTAGCTTGTAGCAATCCCATTTTAGATTCAGAATAATTCCTCTTCTAAAATAGAATTACTACTTTTACTAAAAATTACCAACAAAAACTATCAAAAAAATTAGACACTTCATTACAAAAATCTTCTGCCATATCTCCCATTGTTGTAAACATTTCATCTGCTGTATTCACTGTTTCATTCAATAATTTTGCTGTTTCATTTACACCTTCTGCCACTGCAACTACGCCTGCTGTTACTAATAATACTGTGCCTACTGTTTCTTCAATTCCTGTCATTTTTATCACCTCCTTTTTTATTTTAGATTCATTATATATTAATTCAATAACTTATTTATGTAATTTTTTCACCAACTTTTTATTCCCACCCACCCAAACCCTCTATTTATCTTCTAAAATATTCCTTCAAAAAAATCAACAACTCCACTAATTATATTTGCTCCTACTCCAACTATTGCTCCACCTACTGTACCTATTACTCTTCCAACTGAACCTAATCCTACTAAACTTCCTATTGCTTGACCTATTGTTCCACCTATTGCCATTCCTCTTGTTACTGATTCCACAAATTTTTCTAAAACTCCCGCTCTGTAATCTTGTAAATCATCATTGTCTTTCCACATAGCTTCTTCTTTATTAATATTTTGTGCATAAACTAATCTTTTTTCTTCTGGCGTATGTTGTAATATGTAGTATAATAGTTTTGATAAATTGTACGGTTTTTGTTGCATATATCCTTCTTCTTTGTCTCCAGCACTGTAGTAAATTGGTTCAACATCTATTCCTGTAGCTTCTTTAATTCTTCTTCTCACTGATGCAACTTTATCTTCCAAAAAATCTTGTAATTTTCTCTCAGGTCGATTTTCTTGTGCATTCCAATATTTTCCCTTCATTGCTACATCCGCCTGATTAATCGCCACTAATATTCTATTTTTCTTATTTTCTCCTAAATTTGGTATAATCACACTATTTATTAATTCATACGATGTCCCTAAATCTCTACTGCTACCATCCAATATTACCAAAACCAAATCAATTAACAAATTTCCATTTCTATCTTTTTCATAAAGTTTATCAATTATTATTTTACTATGTCTGTTATCAGCTTCTCTTCCATCACCTAATCCTGGAGTGTCCCATATTACTAAATTATCCAACTCATATTTATCAATTCCCATTGTTTCTGGGTTTACACTTGTTCCTACTTTTGCTACTTCTTCTCCAAACAACGCATTAATAGTACTACTTTTCCCCACTCCTGTTGCACCTGTAATCATTAAATTAATTTTTTGCTCCTTCATTCTCAATAAATTACCCAATAATTTTTGTCTCGTAGTTTCATCCATTTGTTCATTCATCACTCTTCTTTCAATTTCCTTAAATATATTTCTTGCCATAATCAATACCTCTTTCTTTTATTTATTTTTATTATAATTCTCTAACCATAAACTATTTTTCAAAAATTTATCCTATTTTTTGCTTGAATACATCAATTTATTTCCTAAAATTTGTTTGTCTCTTTTTATTTTAACTCCGTAATATCTCATTTCATTTTCCTTAATCAATCTTCCCATATTTCATTCCTCCAAAAATCAAATTTTTATTATAACTTATGATAACATTTTTAAATAACTCATTTTTCTTTTTAATTAACTTACAAAAACAATTTTTTATACCAAAGTTTCAGCATTCACCACTCCAAAGAAAATTGAATATTTACATTATGCTCTAACTAACGGTCTTCTCTCTACAATCATATTATCTATTATGAAATCTAATAATTTTTCTATGTTATAACCATATTCTGCTGAATAATATACTGGTTTTCTTATTGTTACTCCTGTTGCTTCTTTTACCCTATTTTGTATAGATAACGCTTGTCTTTCTAAAAAATCTACTAACACTTCATCCGGTCTATTTGTTTCCTTATTCCAATGTCTGCCTTTCATCGCCATATCTGCTTGATTAATCACTACCAATATTCTATCTGCCTGTATATTTGGAACTATTACCTCATTTAACAATGTATATGTACTTCCCATATCTCTATTTAAACCTTCTAAAACCACAATTGCCGAATCTATCCAACCATAAATATTTCCATCTAATGAATAAGTTTTATACAGCAAATCCACCAATTTTCTTTTATGAATCTCATCATTCGCAACTCCATCTCCTAATCCAGGAGTATCCCACAATCTAAATACATCATTTAACGAATAAGAATCTAAATCCATTGTTTCAGGATCCACACCATTACCAACTGTTGCCACATTTTTCTTAAAAATTGTATTTAATGTTGTCGATTTACCTGCTCCTGTTACTCCTGTTACCATCACATCCAAAGGTCTAAATCTAGCTTTTTCCAATTTCTTTTCTATATCATTTTTTCTATAATATTTAAAACTCGTCATAATCAATCACACTCCATCTTTTTTATTCTCTTTCTCATTTACAAAATCATTATACCTTTTCTCTCTAACCTATTTTTTCCTAAAAATAACTCTTTTTATTTTTAAATTTCAAAAATTTTTCTCTCTCATTCTTTTCATAATAATTATATCTAATCCTTATAACTTATTTTTTTTACTAATTAACTTATTTCTAAAAAAATATAATCTTATAACTTAACTGTGATTAAATACTTTTTATAAACTTTTAAATTTTATTTTCATTCCTAATACTTTATTTCAAAATTTTATTAAATAAAAATGTAGCAGTTTTATAATTTCTAAAAAATAAAATTACGATATCTTTATAAAATTACCAACTTAAATTATTAAAAAAATCTGTTACTCCTTCACAAAATTCACTTGCACTATTTCCAAATTCTTTTCCCATATCTCCCATTTTTGTAAACATTTCGTCCGCTATATACACTGTTTCTTTCATTATTTTTACTACTTCTTTAATATCTTCTGCTGCTCCAACTATTTCTTCTGTTATTCTTTTTACTACCATGAAACCAACTTCCTTTTATTAATTTTATGATTTATTATATATTATTTTTTTAACTTAAATATATCTTCTGATAACTTACTTTTTTCTCCTCCTTTTATGTCGATAAAAACCAAATAATATGATATAATTAACCTATAAAAATTTGAAATTTTCAAAAAGGAGAATCTTTATGCTAATTAGAGAAGTATCAGAAAAAACCGGCATAACAAGTGATACTCTTAGATATTATGAAAAAATAGGATTAATAAAAAATATTTCTAGAGATAAAAATGGTATTAGAAATTACTCGGATGAGGATATCCAGTGGCTCGAATTTGTAAAATGTATGAGAGGAGCTGGTCTCTCTATTGATGTATTGAAAAAATATGTGAACCTTATGGATAAAGGAAATAATACGATACCTGAAAGAAAGCAACTTTTGGAATCTCAATTAGAAATATTAAAAAATAAAAAGAAAGAAATTGAAAAAACTATTAGTAAATTAAAATATAAAATACAAAATTACGAAAAAATTTTTAATAAATGATATATAGAAAATTATTTTCAAATGTAAAAACAATTTACTACAAATTAATAAAAAAAAGAGAAAAGAAAGAGTAAAATGATGAAAATATTGATAATACGATTTAGTTCATTTGGAGATGTTGTTTTGACAACACCAGTAATAACAAAGATAAAGGAAAAATATCCTGAAGCACAAATAGACTTCATTGTCTACACTACTTTTTCTGAAGCAATAACTCTAAATCCAAAAATACGAAAAACTATTTTGTTTGATAAATCCAAAAGCAAAGATAAAAAATACATTCGTGATTTAATTGATCAATTAAAATTAGAAAATTATGATTACGTAATTGATTTACATTCAAAATTATTATCTCGAATTATTGGAAAAGGAATTTCTTTAGGAAAAAATACAAAATATCTAAAATACAAAAAAAGAAAATGGTGGAAAACTCTGTTGGTAAAATTAAAATTAATACCTTATCATGCAGATTGTACGATTGTGGAAAGCTATTTTTCTGCTTTAAAAAAATTAAATTTGAAATTTGAGACAAAAAATATTGAAGAAGGAAAAGGAGATGCTCTCGAATTTTATTTCAGTAAAGAAATGGAAGAAAATCTAGTACAAAAATATTCTTTAGATAAAAAAGATTATATTGTTTTAGCTCCAGGAGCTTCTAAATTCACAAAAAAATGGCCTTACTACAATGAATTATCAAAAAAATTTTTAGAAAAAACCAATTTTAGAATTTTCGTTATTGGTGGAAAAGAAGATTTTGAAAGTGTTGAAAATAATAATGAGAGAGTAATTAATTTATGTGGAAAAATATCTTTTAAAGAAAGTGGAATAATTTTAAAATATTCTAAATTATCCGTAGTAAATGATTCTGGACCATTCCATATATCCAGAGCTGTAGGAGCAAAAACTTTTGTATTTTTTGGACCAACAGATCCAAAATTATTTTCTTTTGAAGAAAATACGTATTTATTCCAAAATCCAAATTGTCCACCACATTCTTTATATGGTGATGATAAATTTCAAAAAAAATATTCAAGATGTATGTCAGACATAAAATTAGAGGATGTTTTTAAAAAAATTATTTCAGAAATATAGAAAATTTAACAATAGATAAATAAATTATCTATTTACAATCAAAAATTTTTAGAAAGGAGATATCAAAATTTTAATTAAATTAAGAATTTGATATAGAAAATATGAAAATATTAGCTTTTGAAACTTCATGTGATGAAACTTCAGTTGCAATTGTTGAAGATGGAAAAAAAGTTTTAAGTAACATTATATCAACTCAAATTGATATTCATAAAGAATATGGAGGTGTTGTTCCTGAAATAGCATCACGTCATCACATTGAAAATATATTACCTGTTTTTATGGAAGCTTTAGAAAAATCAAAATGTAGCCTAAATGATATTGATTATATCGCAGTCACAAATACACCTGGATTAATTGGTTCTTTATTAGTAGGATTAATGTTTGCAAAATCAATAAGTTATGCAAACAAAATACCACTATTACCTGTAAACCACATTGAAGGTCATATTTTTTCAAACTTTATAGAAAATGACATCCAATTACCAGCTATTTCTCTAGTTGTTTCAGGTGGACACACAAATTTATACTATTTAACAGAAAAAGATTCAAGTATTAATATTGAATTATTAGGCGAAACTCTTGACGATGCTATCGGTGAATCTTATGACAAAGTTGCACGAGTATTAGGATTACCATATCCTGGCGGACCTGAAATTGACAAGTTATCTTTAAATGGAGAAGATACTTTAAAAATTAAAAAACCTAATGTCGAAGGATACGATTTTAGTTTTAGTGGAATCAAAACATTTGTAACAAACTATGTCAATAATCAAAAAATGAAAAACAACAATATTTCAAAAGAAAATGTTGCAAAATCATTCCAAGAAACAGTAATTGAAGTCTTATACGACAAAGTATCCAAAGTAATTGAAGACAAAAAAGTAAAAACTGTACTTGTAGCAGGTGGAGTTTCAGCAAATAAACGATTACGTGAAAAGTTTGAAAGTTTAAAAAATAAAGTGGAAAATATATATTTTCCAAAATTTGAATACTGTACTGACAATGCAGCAATGATTGCTGCTGCCGCATATTATAATTTAAAGAAAGAAAAAAATTTAAAAAATATGTATGAAATCGATGCTAAATCAACTAAAGAAATATAAATATTTATAAAAAGAGCTCAAAATAATGCATCGTAAAATATTGTAGAAATGGATAAAACTTAACAAACAGATAAAAGCCTATATCAATAAAAAATTGATGAAGTAGGCTTTTAATATTCTCATCATAAATATGACTGGAACCAAAAAGGGGACTATTTAAGGGAAAAGAAGTGTATCAATAGAATAATTATGATTACTATAAAAATAGTGAATGTACTAATAAGGAAACATGATATATAGGAAAACGATGGAAAGTAAATTTTTTTAAAAATAGTTCATAGAAATATTTTTAAGAGCTATTAATAAACGAAAGAAACAGGACGTCTATTACTTCTCCCATCATCTTCATCTTCACCAAATTTAAATCCAATAAAAAAATTATGGACTAATCTCAAAAGAAAAGTAAAATATATCACCCATAATTTTACTTGAAGAAACAATTAATTCTATTTTATAGTAAAACTACTTTAAAACCAAACTTAAAAGTTATGCTTGTTTACTCGAAATCTAAAGTTATACAATTTTAATAGTTTGATTTTAAATAGGTTCAAGTATATTTAAGTTTAAGAGTGTGAAAATTTTTGTGTAAATAAGAATTCTGGATTTATATAATCAGTTTACACAAAATTCTGGGCACTCTTTTAATTTTATATAAATAATTGTTCAATATATTTATCACGTAACTCTACAAAAAATTTCGCTTTTTTTGAATTTGGCTTTATTGATTGAAATAAATGAAATACTCCAGATATTACATTCAAATCAACTTTTACCCCTGCTTCTAATAATTTCTTTGCAAAACTTATATTCTCATCAACAAATAAATCCAATCCTCCTACAATAATAAAAGTTTTTGGTATTCCTTTAAAATTACTTGCCATAATAGGTGAAAAATATGGAATTTGATCTTTAGGAATCATCTTATCACCTGCTAAAACTTTCCATGCAAACTGATTAGAAGCTTTCGTCCAGACAAATTCTCCAGCATAATTATTATTATAAGGACAATCATCCCCACCTGTTCTATAATCAAGCATTGGAGCAATTAATATTTGTCCAATAAGATGATACTCTCCTTCATCACGCACCTTCAAAGACAATCTTGCAGCTAATCCTCCTCCAGCACTTTCCCCCATAATTGCTACTTTTTTCTCATTTATTCCAAGACTTTCAGCATTCTCAAATAAATATTTCAACCCCACATATGCATCTTCTAAATCTTGTGGAAATGGTAATTCTGTCGCTAATGTATACTCTACACTGATAATTTTCACATTGTTCTTGTTAGCTATATCTTTTAAAACATTTTCATTCATTCTAGCATCACCCATTATATAACCACCACCATGCATATAATAGATAACTGGTAATTTCTCAGTCATTAAAGTATCTGGTTCAAAAACATACAAAGTAACGTCTCTATCACCATTCTTCACAAGAATTTTCTCACTATACTTAACCGTTTTCGATGCCCTTTTACCTCTTACTAGATTTTTTAATATTCTACTATCTGTTATATCCAGCAAAAAATTATTAGCTATCATTTTATATTCTATATCTACTAAACAAAGTGATTTAAACATTTTAACACCTCTATTCATAAAATAATAAATTTTTATTCACTATATAAATTAATAAAAATTCTTAAATTAACAATAAATATACTCAAAACTATTTAAAATTATGTAAATTTAAGAGTTGAGTAAAATAGTCATAGTTTTTGAGTTTAGTTTTAAAGCAGTTTTACTATATTTAAACTTATAAGTTAATATTAATATTTTTTATAAATATTAAAGAAAAAGACCAACTCAATTTTTTAAGTTGGTCTATATAACACTTTCCAAAGTTCTATAAAAAAAGTTTGGCAATTTCCTATTTTCCCTAGATAACTCTAAGTATCTTCGGCGTAAACAGACTTAACTACTGGGTTCGAAATGTAACCAGGTGTATCCCTGTCGCTATTGTCACCAAACTTAAAACTTAATAAAGACAATGAGAAATAAATAGTACGGTAAAAAGAATATTAAAAGCTTTCGTAATATTAGTACTGGTCAGCTAAATATATCTCTATACTTACACCTCCAGCCTATCACCACCTGTTCTCGATGGATACTAAAAGAACACTCATCTCAAAGTGGGCTTCTCACTTAGATGCTTTCAGCGATTATCCCTTCCAAACGTGACTACTCAGCCATGCCACTGGCGTGACAACTGATACATCAGAGGTTTGTCCATCCCGGTCCTCTCGTACTAAGGACAGATCTTTTCAATATTCTAGCGCCTGCAGTGGATAGGGACCGAACTGTCTCACGACGTTCTGAACCCAGCTCGCGTGCCTCTTTAATGGGCGAACAGCCCAACCCTTGGGACCTTCTCCAGCCCCAGGATGAGACGAGCCGACATCGAGGTGCCAAACACTTCCGTCGATATGGACTCTTGGGAAGTATCAGCCTGTTATCCCCGGGGTAGCTTTTATCCGTTGAGCGATGGCCCTTCCATACGGAACCACCGGATCACTAACTCCTACTTTCGTACCTGCTCGACCCGTCAGTCTCGCAGTCAAGCTCCCTTATGCGTTTGCACTCTTAGGTTGATTTCCATCCAACCTGAGGGAACCTTTGAACGCCTCCGTTACTCTTTTGGAGGCGACCGCCCCAGTCAAACTGCCCACCTAGCACTGTCTCCGATACCAGATTAGAATTTCAACAACATATGGTTGGTATTCCAACAGCGACTCTGTAACAACTGACGCCATTACTTCATAGTCTCCCAACTATCCTATACACACATTGCCAAAACCCAATGCCAAGCTACAGTAAAGCTCCACGGGGTCTTTCCGTCCTACTGCAGGTAGTCGGTATCTTCACCGACATTACAACTTCACCAGGCCTCCAGCCAAGACAGCTCTCAAATCATTTCACCATTCGTGCAGGTCGGAACTTACCCGACAAGGAATTTCGCTACCTTAGGACCGTTATAGTTACGGCCGCCGTTCACCGGGGCTTCAATTCGGATCTCTCAATCCTCCTCTTAACCTTCCGGCACTGGGCAGGTGTCAGCCCATATACGTCGCCTTTCAGCTTAGCATAGACCTGTGTTTTTGGTAAACAGTTGCTTGAGACTCTTCACTGCGACCTATTTCCCCTTGAAGTGTTTCTCTTCTCAAGTAATATAGGCACCCCTTCTCCCGAAGTTACGGGGCTATTTTGCAGAGTTCCTTAGCTAGAGTTAGCCTGTCGGCCTTAAGTTTCTCACTCTGTCCACCTGTGTCGGTTTACAGTACGGGCACTTAATTTCCTCCTTAGAAGTTTTTCTTGGCAGTGTAGGATTTGTGACTTACACCAAGAGGTGCTTACCCATCAGTTCTCACGTTTAAGCATACGGATTTACCTATATGCTCACGCTACTTCCTTAGAAAGGCTAAACCGTCAGCCTTCTCACATACCTTCCTGCGTCACTCCATCAGTAAAAACGTTAATTAAGTGGTATAGGAATATTAACCTATTTTCCATTCGCCTGCGCTACTTAGCCTCGGCTTAGGTCCCGACTTCCCCAGGGCGGACAAACCTTCCCCTGGAAACCTTGGACTTCCGGCCGGCGGGATTCTCACCCGCCTTCTCGCTACTCATTCCTGCATTCTCACTTCTGATACCTCCAGCAGGCCTTACAGCCTGCCTTCATCGGCTTACAGAACGCTCTCCTACCAAGATGCAAAAGCATCTTCCACAGCTTCGGTTTATGTCTTAGCCCCGTTACATCTTCGGCGCAGATACTCTCGACCAGTGAGCTATTACGCACTCTTTTAAGGTATGGCTGCTTCTAAGCCAACCTCCTGGTTGTCTGTGAATATCCACCTCCTTTCCCACTTAGACATAATTAGGGACCTTAGCTGGTGGTCTGGGCTGTTCCCCTTTTGTCCACGGACCTTATCATCCATAGACTCACTCCTAATCATTAATATATGGTATTCGTAGTTTGCTTGATTTCGGTAAGCAATACGCCCCCTAGATCATACAGTGCTCTACCCCCACATATCTTAAAATTAAGGCTGCACCTAAATGCATTTCGGAGAGAACGAGCTATCTCCTAGTTCGATTGGCTTTTCACCCCTAGACCTATCTCATCTCCCAACTTTTCAACGGCGGTGAGTTCGGTCCTCCACTAAGTCTTACCTTAGCTTCAACCTGGACAGGCCTAGATCACTAGGTTTCGCGTCTATGACATACGACTTATCGCCCTATTAAGACTCGGTTTCCCTTCGGCTCCATTCTTTTTAACCTTGCCATATATCATAACTCGCAGGATGATTAACCAAAATCCACGCAGTCACTCTTGCGAGCTCCTACCGTTTGTAAGCACACGGTTTCAAATTCTATTTCACTCCCTTACTCAGGGTTCTTTTCACCTTTCCCTCACGGTACTCTTCTCTATCGGTCAACAAAAGTATTTAGCCTTACGTGATATGGTCCACGCTGATTCACACCAAATTCCTCGTGCTTGATGCTACTCGGGTGCTTTAAGTTTCACTAATAGTTTTACGTTCTACAGGACTATCACCTTCTTTGGTCCAGCTTCCCAGCTGTGTTCCACTTACTCTACTAGTAAAATAACTTTATGGCTATCAGTCTATTAAAGTCCCTCTACCCCATATACACAACGTCGCCAACTTACATGTATATGGTTTAGGCTATTCTCCGTTCGCTCGCCGCTACTTAGAGAATCGTTTTTACTTTCTTTTCCTCCCGTTACTTAGATGTTTCAGTTCACGGACTTACCTCTTTCGTATATGTGATTTACACATATAGGTTTTCCCATTCGGACATCTTGGCATCAAAGGTTATGTGCACCTCTACCAAGCTTTTCGCAGCTTATCACGTCCTTCATCGGCTTTTGTTGCCTAGGCATCCTCCGTGTGCCCTTAATAGCTTTTTATTCTAACTCTAACAGTTTTCCTGTTTTCATTGTAATCTTTTTACCTACTATTCATTTCCCATTGTCCTTATGCTAGAAGAAACATAATCCAAACAGATTTAGTATTTATATACTCCTTAGAAAGGAGGTGATCCATCCGCACCTTCCGGTACGGATACCTTGTTACGACTTCACCCCAATCACTATCCACACCTTAGGTACCTTCCTCCTTACGGTTGAACCAGTAACTTCAGGTGCAAACAACTCTCGTGGTGTGACGGGCGGTGTGTACAAGACCCGAGAACGTATTCACCGCAACATTGCTGATTTGCGATTACTAGCGATTCCAACTTCATGAAGTCGAGTTGCAGACTTCAATCCGAACTTAGATTGGCTTTTTAGTTTTGCTCCACGTCACCGTTTTGCTCCTCTTTGTACCAACCATTGTAGCACGTGTGTAGCCCAGATCATAAGGGGCATGATGACTTGACGTCATCCCCACCTTCCTCCTGCTCTTCGCAGGCAGTCTAGTTAGAGTCCCCAACTTAATGATGGTAACTAACTATAGGGGTTGCGCTCGTTGCGGGACTTAACCCAACATCTCACGACACGAGCTGTCGACAGCCATGCACCACCTGTCTCTACGTTCCCGAAGGCACGGCCTGTTCTCACAGGCCTATGTAGGATGTCAAGATCTGGTAAGGTTCCTCGCGTTGCGTCGAATTAAACCACATGCTCCACCGCTTGTGCGGGTCCCCGTCAATTCCTTTGAGTTTCAACCTTGCGGTCGTACTCCCCAGGCGGATTACTTATCGCATTAGCTTCGGCACAGACACTCTTCATGCCCACACCCAGTAATCATCGTTTACAGCTAGGACTACCAGGGTATCTAATCCTGTTTGCTCCCCTAGCTTTCGCACTTCAGCGTCAGTTGCTGTCCAGTGGACTATCTTCATCATCGGCATTCCTACACATATCTACGAATTTCACCTCTACTCGTGTAGTTCCGTCCACCTCTCCAGCACTCTAGATATACAGTTTCAAAGGCAAGCTTTGAGTTGAGCCCTAAGTTTTCACCCCTGACTTGTATATCCGCCTAGATGCCCTTTATGCCCAATAATTCCGGATAACGCTCGCGACATACGTATTACCGCGGCTGCTGGCACGTATTTAGCCGTCGCTTCTTCTGCAGGTACCGTCACTTTCTTCTTCCCTGCTGAAAGCACTTTACAATCCGAAAACCGTCTTCGTGCACACAGAATTGCTGGATCAGAGTCTCCTCCATTGTCCAATATTCCCCACTGCTGCCTCCCGTAAGAGTAAGGGCCGTATCTCAGTCCCCTTGTGGCCGTTCATCCTCTCAGACCGGCTACCTATCTTCGTCTTGGTGAGCCGTTACCTCACCAACTAACTAATAGGACGCAAAGCTCTCTCTTAGCATCTCTTTTCATTAAAGCTTCATGCGAAACTTTAATAATATCTAGTCTTATCAGTCGTTTCCATCTGTTATCCCAGACTAAGAGGCAAGTTCTTTACGCGTTACTCACCCGTCCGCCATGGTTATCACGGTGCAAGCACCGTTTCCCCATTGACTTGCATGTGTTAAGCATTCTGTCAGCGTTCATCCTGAGCCAGGATCAAACTCTTCATTCAATATTTATTTTCACCTTTTAAAGTCTTATTGACAGGAACTTTTTATTATTAAAAGTCCTTATTTATCACATCTTTCATGGTATATGCTTCTTCTATTTATTTGTTTATTGTACATGATACATTTTCGTATCGACAAGAAATATTATATCAAAAACAAAAAAAATTGTCAACTACTTTTTTTGTTTTTTTCAATAATTTTTATTTTTTAAGATTTTTTATTCTCCAGCCATTCTTTTTGATTTTTCTGTACAAGCAACAACTGCTTCTATCAAATTTCCACGAAAATTACCATTTTCCAAAGCTCTTACCGCTTCGATTGTTGTTCCACTAGGAGAACACACTTCATCTTTTAACTGTCCAGGATGTTTTTCTGTTTCAAGAAGCATTTTTGCTGAACCTAATACAGCTTGTGATATGATTTTGTAAGCTTTATCACGAGGCATTCCTTCTAAAACACCTCCATCGGCAAGTGCTTCCATAAACATATACACATAAGCTGGTAATGAACCACTAATTCCAGTATATGCATGCATCAATTTTTCTTCGATTTCAATACTTTTTCCAAAACTGTTTAATAATTCAAAAATTGTTTTTTTCTCATTTTCTAAAATATTTTTATTGAAACAAACTGCTGTCATTCCTTCTAAAACTTGTGCTGGAGTATTTGGCATTGTTCTAACAATTTTTTTATCTGCTCCTAAAGTATTTTCCAATACAGAAATACTTATTCCTGCTGCAATTGTCAAAATAATTGTATTTTCTTTTACATTTCCTTTCAATTTTTCTAAAACACTTGGAATTATATGAGGTTTTACTGCCAAAATGACAATATCACTATTTTCAACTAATTCTTTCTCACTGCTTAAAGCATTAACTTCATATTTTTCAACTAATGTTCTCACTTTTTCTTTATCTAAATCAAAAATATTTATATTTTCACTTTCTACAAATTTTGAAATAGAAATACCTTTGATTATAGAACTTCCCATATTTCCTGTACCTATAAATCCTATTTTCATTTTTCCTCCTTCTCAGTTTTTTACAATAGTACATTTTTCTAAAATTCTAATAAATATACCCGAACCTATTTGAAATCAAACTACTAAAATTGTATAAATTTAGATTTTAAGTAAGTAACCATAACTTTTAAGTTTAGCTTTAAAGTAGTTTTACTATAATTTCAGATTTAAAAATTATTCTCTAATTTGTCCATTTCCGCGGATTACATACTTAGTTGTTGTTAATTCTCTTACACCCATAGGCCCACGAGCATGTAATTTTTGTGTAGAAATTCCAATTTCTCCACCAAATCCAAATTCTCCTCCATCTGAAAATCTTGTTGAAACGTTTAAATAAACTGCTGCTGAATCTACTTCATTTAAAAATTTTTCTGCATTATCAATGTTTTTGGTCATGATTGAATCTGAATGATGAGTTCCGTGTTCATTTATGTATTCTATAGCTTCTTCGACATTATCTACTAATTTCAACGACATTATCATATCCAAATATTCTGCTCCAAAATCTTCTTCTGTAGCTAATTTCAAATTTTCCTTGTGATCAAAATCAGTATTTTTCACTATTTCATAAGCCTCTTCACTATATCTCAACTCAACCTTATCTTTCAATAACATTTCTGTCAATTCTGGTAATATTTTTTCAGCTATTTTTCTATGAACTAAAACTGTTTCAATCGAATTACAAGTACTTGGTCTTTGTGTTTTCGCATTTTCTATTATTGGAAGCGCCATTTCAATATCTGCACTTTCATCAACAAAAATATGGCAAACTCCTGCTCCTGTTTCAATTACAGGAATAGTTGCATTTTCAATTATAAATTTTTTCAGTCCTTTTCCGCCTCTTGGAATTAAAACATCAATAAATTTATCTAAAGTTATCATTTCTTTTACTAATTTTCTATCTGTTTTTTCAATTAATTGAACTGAATTTTTAGGTAATCCAGCTTTTTCTCCAACTTCATTAAAAAGTTTATTTAGATAAATATTTGAATTTATTGCATTAGATGAACCTCTTAAAATTACTGCATTTGACGATTTTATTGAAAGTCCTGCTGAATCAATTGTTACATTCGGTCTTGATTCGTAAATCATTCCAATTACACCAAGTGGAACTCTTTTTTTGGCAATCGACATTCCATTTTCATGATTCCAACCTGTCAAAATTTCTCCAATTGGATCAACAAAAGCTGCAATTTCTCTTAAACTTTGTGCCATCCCTTCAATTCTACTGTCTGTCAATTCCAATCTATCCAACAATGCAAAACTCAATCCAGACGCTTTTCCATTTTCCAAATCAATTTTATTCGCTGCTTTAATTTCATCCTTTTTATTAATCAATTCGTCTGCAATCGCCAATAAAGCTCTATTTTTCGTTTTTGTATCTAATGTCAACAACTTTTTTGACGCAATTTTTGCTTTTTCTCCAAGTTCTTCTATATAACTCATATTTTCCCTCATTTCTCATTTTTTAATTTATATATATTTTTTTATTTTTTTACTACAACATTATCAATATGAATCACTGCATCATCATATTTATAACCTAAAATTTCTTCAATATTTTCACTTTTAACACCTTTTATAAGATTAATTTCTTCTGCCGAATAATTTGAAATTCCTGTTGCGATAACTTTTCCTTCTAAATTTTCGATTTCAATAACAGCTCCTTTATCAAAATTTCCTTCAACTGATTTTATTCCAACAGATAATAGGCTCTTACCATTTTTCAAGGCTGTTTTTGCACCATTATCAATTGTTACTACGCCTTCTTTGTTAGGACCGTAAGCAAGCCAATATTTTTTCAAGCTGATTTTTTTATTTTTCTTCACAAAAAGTGTTCCAATATTTTCTTTTTCAACAATTCTAGTTATGTTTCTAGGGTCGTCTCCACTTGCAATAACTAAACTTGTTCCTATTTTTGTTACCATCTCTGCAGCAACAATTTTTGTAATCATTCCACCAGTTCCAAATTTTGAGCCTTCTGCTCCTGCCATATTTTTTATGTCTTCGTTAATGTCTCCAACCATATTAATTAGATTAGCATCCTCATATTTTCTAGGATTTTTATTATAAAGCCCATCAATATCCGACAAAATAATCAATAAATCAGCATCAATCAATCCTGAAACAAGTGCTGACATCGTATCATTATCACCAACCTTTATTTTTAAAGCATTTGATACAATCGCATCATTTTCATTTATAATTGGAATAATCTTTCTTTTCAAAAATGCGTTACAAACGTTTCTCATATTCAAATATCTTTTTCTATTTGAAAATTCCTCTTTTGTCAACAAAAGTTGCCCAATTATTTTGTTATGTTCTTTAAAAAGCGTCTGATAAATCTGCATAAGCGAAACCTGACCAACAGCTGATAACATCTGTTTTTCTGCCAATGTTTTAGGTTTTTCATTTATATTAAGAAGTCCCATCCCAGCACCAACTGCTCCAGAAGTTACAAGTATCACGTCATATCCCTTATTTTGCAAATTACTTAGTTCCATTACAATTTTTTTTATTTTATCAATATTTAAACGTCCATCTTCAGTCGTAAGGGTCGATGTTCCCACTTTTACAACGACTCTTTGAACATTCTCTAATATTTCTTCTCTCTTATTATTATTTTTCATTTTTTTCTCCTGTTCAAACATTTCTATATCATACTTCCTTGATTCTAGCTAATTTTTTCGCACCCAAACAGCGATTTTTTCAGCTTTTACTCTAAAATCACCTTTTCCTTCTTCATTAATCACAACATCCTCAAATCCACTTCCAGTAACTTCTTGCCAAATTTGTCCAGCTCTTTCTCTTCCAACTTCTACTTGAATTTCACTATCATAATCAGAATTTGAAAGTACCGCAACACAACCTGTCCATTCATCTTTACCAGTTCTATGAACCGCAACTACATTTGGATTATCGAAATAATTTATTTGGTCTCCGTAAGCATTGTTTTTTCTCACTTCTAAAAGTTTGTCAATTATCCATTGATGTGGACTTTTTTCACCACCTATACCGTAATAATTTCCATAAAATAGGCATGGATATCCATCTTTTGCTAATAAAATCAAAGCATATGCATGTGGAACAAACCAATCTTCAATTTGTGATTCTAAAGCACTACCTCTTTGTGAATCGTGATTATCTACAAATGTCACAGCCTCTAACGGACTTGCAGCAACTATCGTATTATCAAAAATTCTTCTCAAATCATAATCTCTTCTATTTTTTGATGCTTCAAACATATTGAAATGCAGTCCAACATCAAATAAATCAGTTTCATAACCAACATTGTTCAAATATTCCTTCAATTTCCCCAAATCATTACGCCAATATTCTCCCACAGAATAAAAATCTTCTCCATAAGTCTCTCTTATTCTCGTCAAAAATTCTGCCATAAATTCATCATTTATATGTTTTACGGCATCCATTCTAAATCCATCGATTTTCAATTCATTCACAACCCATTTTCCCCATCGAATTATTTCTTCACGCACTTCTGGATGTGAAAAATCAATGTCAGCGTTCATTAAATAGTCATAATTTCCCAATTCAGAATCTACTCCCTGATCCCAATTCTTATTATCTCCAACAATTTTATAAATTCCATTTTTTCCAGTCCGATTATCGTAATCAACACCATCAAAAAGAGTAAAATTCCACTTAAACGCAGAATACTTATTGTTTCTTCCAGGAAAAGTGAATTTCGTCCATCCATCAATATCGAATGGTGCTGATATTTCCACATTTCGATTTTCAGGATCAACTTCTATTGCTAAAAACGTTTCAGTTTCATCTGCTCCACCTTTATGATTCAAAACAGCATCCAAATAAACTTCAATATCGTATTTATGCAATTCTTCAATCGCCTCAATCAATTCCTGTTTCGTCCCATATTTTGTTCTAACAGTTCCTTTTTGATCAAATTCTCCCAAATCCCACAAATCATAAGCTCCATAACCAACATCAAATTGCGAAGTCCCTTTATATGCAGGTGGAATCCAAACTCCAGTAACACCAATTTCTCTCAAATGTTTTGCATCTTCCTTCAATCTTTGCCAATGTTTTCCATCATTCGGTAAATTCCACTCAAAATACTGTATCATTACTCCATTTTCCATAAAAATCCTCCTTCAATACCCCTAATCTAATTTTATTCCATTTTTTTCAATAAATTCAATTACTTCTTTTAAATCTTCCTCTGTATCAACACCAATCACGCTCGATTTTGTCTCAAGAACCTTTATTTTGTGACCATTTTCCATAAATCTCAACTGCTCAAGTGACTCAATTTTTTCAAGCACCCCTTCTCTCAAATTCTTCAATTCATTCAAAAATTTCGTTGTGTATCCGTAAATTCCAATATGTCTAAAATGTTTAAAATTCTCATTTTTATTACGTTCATAAGGAATTGGCAAACGACTAAAATATATTGCATTCTCATTAAAATCTGTTATCACTTTCACAATATTTGGATTTAAAATTTCTCTTTCCTCACGAATTTCCTGCTTCAACGTAATAATCTCCGATTTTTCATTTCGATAATTATTCGCTAAAATATTAATTGATTCAATATCAATCAAAGGTTCATCCCCTTGAATATTTATTACAAAATCATAATTTTTAAACTCATTTTTATTTATAACTTCAATTATTCTTGAAGTCCCATTTTCATGCTCACTCGATGTCATAACCACATTTCCACCAAAATTTTTCACAGCCTCAAAAATTCTCTCGTCATCAGTCGCCACAACTAACTCATCAATATCTGCATTTTTAGCTCTTTTGTAAACCCACTCAATCATAGAATGTCCACAAATATCTTTTAATGGTTTCCCCTCAAATCTTGTTGAAGCATATCTCGCTGGTATTACTCCTAGTATTTTCATCTCCATCTCCTTTTCTATTTTAAAGTTCTTCTAATTACTGATATTTTCATATTTTTCAAATTAAATTTTTATTACTCTCTATTATGCTTTTTTCAATATTCATTATACCTTATGCAAAAATTTATTTCAAATTTTTTATGAACTATCATATTAAAATGACAGAATAAAAGTATTATATTTAAAATATTATAATATTAAAATAAAAAACGCCAGTTATCTATGTCAAAAGACATTTGCAATCTGACGTATTTTTTATGAAAATTTCTTAAATATTTCAAAATATTAAATTAAACCAAAAGTCACCGTTCTCAATACTTTTTCAAACAAAGTAAGCGCCTTAGAATCTTCTTCTGCTAAAATATCAACATTTTCAACAACTCTTCCTTTAGATAAAACTTCTAATTTACCGATAACATCACCTTTTTTTATTCCATCTTTTCCAGCAACTGTTTCTAAATCTTTTACTCTAAATTTGTAATCAGTCGTATTACTTAATTGATACACGTTTTCAGATAAAATCCCTTTAATTTGTTTTTTCTTAACATTTTTTACTTTGAATTTACTCATTTCTTGACCTTCTTTGTAAATCATTTTTGTCTTTTTCTTGATGTCAATAAATTCTGTTTCTTGATCTTTTGTTCTATCCAAATCACTCTTACTTCCAAGAGAAACTGAAATTATATCTAAATTCCCCATTTTACTAGCTACCATCATATTATATCCAGCTTGAGCATGAAATCCTGTTTTCAATCCATAAATTCCATATTTATCCAACAAATGATTTCTATTATTATAAACCACTTGTTCCCCTCTAGGATTCATTAAAACTAACTCTTCTTCACTTGCCCATTCGCTAATCCTTTTATCTTTAACCGCCGCTTTCGCCAATAAATAAACATCATATGCTGTAGACATATCCATTCCTTTTTTTGTAATAGAAGTTGGCAGTCCAGCTGGTGTATGAAATTCGGTATTTTTCATTCCTAATTCTTGTGCCTTTTTATTCATCAATTTCACAAAATTATCCAAATTCCCTTTCCCAATATGACTAGCTGCCAAGTATGCCGCATTATTTGCAGAATAAATAATTTCTGCTCTCAGCAAATCTTTTAATGCATAACAATCTCCAGGTTGAGCATTTAACCAGCTTCCACCAGTATTAACCGTATCAGATGTAAAACAAACTTTATCACTTAATTTTGCATTTCCTTTATCTACTTGGTCCAAAACAACTAAAATATTCATAACTTTCGTCAAAGATGCAATCGGATGTTTTTTAGTTTCTTCCTCTTTTTTCAACACCTCTCCATCAGTTGTCGCTACAAACTGAATTAAATTACCAGTATATTGAGATTCTCCTTCATTTTCTTTTTCCACTGCTTTAACTACAGGTTTTTTACTATCTATTTGTGCTCTTTTTTTATTTAATTCCTTAGCTTTTTTGTCGTTTAAAATCTTATTTGCTGTTTCGTTTACTGGTTTTGAAGAAACTCTTGATATAATTATCTCATTATTCTCTACTTCATTGTTCTCTATATTTTCATTTTTCACAGCAGATTTGTGAGATTTAGAAGAATAATTCTCTGATTTTTTTATTGATTTTTTCTGCTTTTCATGAATTTTACTACTTCCAGATTCTTTTTTCTTAGAATGAATTTCTTCCCTTTTCACTTCAAATTTTGGTGAACTTTTTTCCTCTCTAACTGTCACTTTCTCAGATGTTGCTGATGTTGAAGCTCCTCCTTCCTCAGAAGTTCCCTCTGCATTTAATAAAACTGCAAATAAACTTGTTGCTATAATTACTTTTTTTAACTTACCGACCATTTTCTTCCTTTCTTCAATTTTTATATATAAATTTATTTTTTTATCTTCTGTAATTGCTCATAATGTTTACAAAAATCCCTAATTTCACACTCTTCGCACTTTGGTCTTCTCGCAATACATTTGTCACGCCCCTGTAATATTAAATAATGCGAATACTCAAACCAATTTTTTTTGGAATAAATTTCATCAATTCCTTTTCTATTATTTCTGGATTATCACTTTTCACAAATCCAATTAAATTCGATAATCTCTTAACATGAGTGTCAACCACAATTCCCTCTCGTATATTCCACAATTCTCCCAAAACAACATTAGCCGTTTTTCGTCCAACTCCAGGCAATTCCACTAGTTGCTCCATTTTATTTGGAATTTTATCATTATATTTTTCCAAAAGCATTTCGGCATTCAATTTAATATTTTTAGCCTTATTCTTATAAAATCCAGTTGATTTTATATACTTTTCAATCGTTTCTAAATCCATTTCTCTAATATCTTTTGGCTCTTTCATAACCTTAAAAAACTCTTTTGTTACAATATTTACTCTCACATCTGTACATTGTGCCGATAAAATCACCGCTACCATCAACTGATATGGCGTCTCAAAATCCAATGCACATTTAGGTTTACCAAACTTATTTTCTAATATTGGAAATATTTTTTTAAATCGCTCTTTTTTTGTCATTTTAACTCCTGTTTTTTTACGTACTCCCTTTTCTAAGTTTTTTAAAAAACTCCCTCTAAAACGTCCTTTTATTTTAACATATTTTTCTCATAAAATAAATAATAAAATTTATAAAATCCCATTATTTTTTTATTTAATTAAAAATTTATTAATTAACTCTATCACAAAAAAATGTAATGGATAAAATAAATAGAAAAAATACTTCATACTCTTCCCTTTTTTTCCATTATACAAAAAAATAAATATTAACGAAAATATCGAATAAAACTGTATTTCACTCAAATCAAATATTTCTGGAAAATATACAATTATTAAATTTAAAAACAAAAAACTGACAAAAATCAATATTTTTCGATTATAAAAAATATTAAAAATCATTATCAACAATATTCCGTATATTGAATAGTCAAATTCAAATTTTTTTGTTATATAAAACAACGAAGCGATTATTAATATTTTTGGAAAAATATTAACTTTTTTTGTGTTCATAATTGTAATAATTAATAAACCTGTAAATAATGTAAAAAATATGTTCATTGGATATTTAGTACTTGAAAAAAATAAAGGTAGTTGTATTACCAAAGCAAGTATCCCTAACCTTATTAAATATAATTTTAAATTTTTTGTATGTCTGTAACCTTCATTTAATGCAAAAGCAAATATTGGAAACGCGACCCTCCCAATAATATTCAGAATTCTTGGACCACCAATAATAAAATAATAGTGATCCAAAAACATTGACAAAATTCCAATTATTTTTAAAATAAATAAACTCATTTTCTATTTATCCTATTTTAAAATCAAAGTTATATTGATTTCAGAATCTTCCAAAGCATTTCCACTAATAAAATTTTTCCCATCAAAATGCAAAATATCTCCTGGAACCAAAATATGTTTTTCTTCTCCATTTAAAAATATTTCCATTTTTCCTTTTAATACAGAAAAAATAATTTCTTCATTTTCATGATTATGAGAAGGTATTTGCTCTCCTAAATTTATCACTTTTTTTACTACCTTGAAATTATTCCCTTTAAACAATAATCCTGCTTTATTTTCCACTGTTCCTAACATTTATATCAACTCCTATTAATTTTTGTTCTGATACCAATTATATAATAATTTTAGTAAAATTTCTATATTTTTTTTATTAATTTTTTTGCATTTTTTTATTTTTTATAAAATCAATTTCCACTAGTATTTTAGCCATTTACAAGCACTTTTTTCATTTTTGCAAAGGAAAAATACACTAAAATCCATACAAAAAATATCTTTTTATCAATTGACTTATAAGTCATTTGAGGTATACTACTGGTACATCAAGGATAACAACAAATCTTTGATAAAAAAATAAAAGGAAAGTTTATAAAGGAAAGGTGATTAACATGAAAAAAATGTTATTAGGATTATTTTTAGTTGCAGGATTAGCTTCTTTCGCTAGTGCTCACAAAATTGAAGTAAAAGGTGGATATGATTTAGGTGGAAAATATAAAATAAAAGATGCTAAAAACAATACTTATATCAAAAATATTGATGAAGATATTGATGCTAAAAGAAATGCTTTTGAAGCAGGAGCTGAATATAGATACGAAGTTACTCCTGGTTTAGAAGTTGGAGCTGGAGTAGCTTATCAACAACATAATGATTTAAAAGATTCAAAAGGTGAACTTTACAATTCAGTACCTATTTACGGAACTGCAAAATATACATTTGACACTCCAACAGTTGTTAAACCATACATTAAAGGAGATTTAGGATATTCTGCTAACACAGATAAAGCTAAAGATGGTTTATACTACGGAGCAGGTGCTGGAGTTAATGTTAATAATGTAAATGTTGACGTTATGTATAAAGAAAACCAAGGAAAATATAAAGCTGGAAACGATAACATTAAAGCTAACTATAAAAGAGTTACTCTTGGTGTAGGTTATAACTTCAATTTAGGACAATAATTTAAAAATCTTAAATGATTGATTCTTAATTATATCTTCAACACAAAAGGAGCTGTTTCATTTTGAGACAGCTCCGATTTTTAATTTTTACACACCTCTACAAAATTATAGTTTCTCTCACATCTGAATTTATTTTATCTAGTAAACTTTCATAATATACTAAAGTCTATTATGATGTCCTTACTATTTTTTACTAAAAAAAACTAATAAAAATATATCTTATAAATATTTCTATTAATAATAAATATTTTAATTATCAATGTATTTATGTTATAATTAAATATTCAATTAAGATGTTTTATAAATCATTAATTAAATTTTATATTTTTGAAAGGAGAAAAACAATGAAAAAATTACTATTCGTAATGTCATTATTGTTATTGTTTGTTGTTAGCTGTGGTAGTAAAAAAGCGGCAGATAGCAACGTAATTAAAATTGGAGTTATCGCACCACTTACTGGTGATGTTGCTCAATATGGTGTGGCTGTAAAAAATGGAGTTCAATTAAAAGTTGATGAATTAAATGCAGCTGGTGGAATCAATGGTAAAAAAATTGAACTTGTTGTCGCAGATAGTAAAGGTGAATCACAAGAAGCTGTTAACATTTTCAAAAAAATGGTTTCACAAGATAAAGTAAACTTAGTTATCGGAGAAGTTATTTCTTCTGCTTCAATCGCAGTTTCAGAATTAGCTCAAAAAGCTAAAGTTCCTATGATTACTGCATCTGGAACAGCTTTAGATATCACAAAAGGTAAAGATTATGTATTCAGAACTACATTTACTGATCCTTTCCAAGGAACTGCTGTTGCAAAATATGCTAAAACAAAAGGTATCAAAAAAATTGCTGTTTTAACTAATACTTCAAGTGATTATTCATTAGGATTAGCTGAAGCATTCAAAAAACAAGCAACTCAAGATGGAATAACTATTGTTGAAGAAAAATATACTAAAGATGATAAAGACTTTAAATCAATTTTAACTAAAATTAAAGGACAAAATCCTGAAGCTCTTTATATCCCAGATTATTACAATACAAATGGATTAATTGCTACTCAAGCAAATGAATTAGGATTTAAAATTCCTTACTTAGGTGGAGACGGTTGGGATGGAATCCAAACTAACTTTGGAAAAGTTGCTGAAGGTACTATCTTCTCGAGTCAATTTGCTCCAGATGATACTGATCCAACTGTAGTAAAATTCATAAAAGATTACAAAACTAAATTTAACTCTAATCCTTTAGTATTTGCTGCATTAGGATATGATACAGTTATTGTTGTTGAAAATGCAATCAAAAATTCTAAAGACTTATCAGGAGAATCTATCAGAACTGCTATGGCAGCTACTAAAGGTTTACCTCTAGTTACTGGAACTTTCCAATTTGACGCTGATAGAAACCCTAATAAAAAAGTTACTTTCATAGAAGTTAAAGGTGGAAAACTTACATTAAAAGAAAAATTATAATTTTAAATTCTATTAAATGATACAATTCAATTTAATTAGAAAATCTTAAAATAATTAGAATATGAGTAATTTTTATGAAAAGAAGATAGGTTATTTTACTATCTTCTTTCAGTTTTTATTCATATAAAAAATAAAATTTGAGGAGTAAAAATGTTAAAAAACTTTATAGAACAGACTATCAATGGTCTTCAAGCTGGTAGTATTTATGCGTTAATTGCATTAGGTTATACTATGGTTTATGGGATTGTTGGACTTATAAATTTTGCACATGGTGATATATTGATGATTGGATCTTACATTGTTTTAGTTTGTCTTTCATTTGGAATACCGTTTATTCCAGCACTTGTAATATCTATTGTTTTTTGTGCTATATTAGGTGTACTTATTGACTTTTTTGCATACAGACCTTTGAGAAATGCACCAAAAATTTCTGCATTGATTACTGCGATTGGAATGAGTTTCTTGTTAGAAAGTGTTGCTTTAATTGTGTTTGGAGCTAATCCAAGAGTAATTAATACAAATGCTATTCCTTCATTCTTGTCGGCTGATAGCAACATTAAATTAGGAGCTATCAACATTAGTGTGCTTACTATTTTTGTTATTGCGATTACTTTAATCTGTATGTATGTTTTAAATTTATTTATCAAAAAAACAAAATTAGGAAAAGCTACAAGAGCCGTTTCTCAAGATACTGGAGCTGCTAAATTAATGGGAATTAACGTTAACTTGACTATCGCAATTACTTTTGCTATTGGTTCTGGATTAGGAGCTTTAGGTGGAGTTTTATATGCGATAATGTATCCAAGAATAGAACCTTACATGGGTATGTTACCTGGATTAAAAGCGTTTATTGCAGCCGTATTTGGTGGAATAGGAAGTATTCCTGGAGCAATGGTTGGAGGTTACGTTTTAGGAATTGTTGAATCTTATACAAAAGGTTATATTTCTTCTACTTGGGCAAATCCTATTGTTTTTGGAGTATTAGTTTTAATACTTATATTTAGACCAAACGGATTATTTGGTAAAAATCAAAAAGAAAAAGTTTAATAGGAGGAAAAATGCAAAAAAATACACAAAAAACTACAAGTGTATGGGGAGATTTGAACTATTTCAATAAATTTAATAAACAAAATTATAGTTTGACTACCATATTCATTATAGTTTTATTCATTATTTTAAATTTTAGTTTTGATAGTAAAGATATGTTTAGTTATACTGCTGGTGTTTATATTAATATTTTGATTTATATATTGTTTGCAGTGAGCTTGAATATCGCAGTTGGATTAATGGGACAACTTAGTTTAGGTCATGCTGGATTTATTGCTATTGGAGGATATACTGCTGCTCTTATTTCTAAATCAATGGTTGCCGCTAATTTACCTGCTTTCGTTCAATTACTTATTTCTTCAATAATTGGTGGAATCGTTGCAGCGGTTTTCGGATTTTTATTAGGAGCGAGTACATTAAGATTAAGAGGAGATTATTTGGCAATTATTACATTGGCTTTTGGAGAAATTATAAAATATGTTATTCAAAACTTAGATTTCTTAGGTGGAGCTGCTGGATTAAAAGATATTCCGACAATAACTAATTTCCAAATTTCATTCATTTTCGTTGTTGTTTCGGTTATCGTTATGACAATGATTATGACTTCAAGAAAAGGTAGAGAAATTATTTCGATAAGAGAAGATGAAATTGCTGCTGAAAATATTGGTATTAATATTAAAAAAGCAAAATTATATGGATTCACCTTATCAGCTTTCTTCGCTGGAATTGGTGGTTCATTGTTCGCACACAATATTGGAATTTTAACACCTGATAAATTTGGATTTATGTTCTCTATTGAAATATTGGTTATGGTTGTATTTGGTGGATTAGGAAGTATCACTGGAGCAGTTATCTCTGCAACTGCCTTAACTGTATTAAATGAATATTTAAGAGAAGTTTCTCAATTTAGATATTTAGTTTATGCGATTATCTTAATTGTGTTAATGATTTTTAGACCATCAGGACTTTTTGGAACAAAAGAATTAACAATACCAAGATTTGTAAGAAAAATTAAGAATATAAAAAATAAAACTTTGAATAAAAACAAAAATAAAAAATAGGAGTATTAATTATGTCATTATTAAAAACGACGAATTTGGGAATATCATTTGGTGGACTTAGAGCCGTTGATGATGTAAACATTGAAATTAAAGAAGGCGAATTGATTGGATTGATTGGACCTAATGGAGCTGGAAAAACGACAATCTTTAACCTTTTAACAGGTGTTTACAAGCCTACTGACGGAGATATTTCAATAAACGGAACAAGCGTTAACAAAAAAACTACTCCACAAATAGTTACACTTGGAGTAGCTAGAACTTTCCAAAATATTAGATTATTTAAAAATTTATCAGTTTTAGATAATGTAAAATTAGCTTTAAACAATAGTATGAGTTATTCTACATTGTCTGCTGTTTTAAGACTTCCTAAATACTGGAGAGAAGAAAGAATAGCGACTGATACTGCATTAGACTTATTAGATATCTTTGATATGGCGGAAATGGCAAATATTACAGCTGGAAACTTATCATATGGTCAGCAAAGAAAATTGGAAATTGCGAGAGCACTTGCAACTTCTCCAAAATTATTATTGCTTGATGAACCAGCTGCGGGAATGAATCCTAACGAAACAAAAGAATTAATGAATACTATCCGTTTCATTAGAGACAAATTTAAAATTTCAATTTTATTAATCGAACACGATATGGATTTAGTAATGGGTATTTGTGAAAGATTATATGTTTTAAATTTTGGAAGAATTATTGCTTCGGGATTGCCTGAAGAAATTCAAAATAATAAAGAAGTTATTACTGCTTATTTGGGTGAGTAAAAATAGGAGGATTTTTGTGGATATTTTAAATGTAAGTGATTTGAATGTTTATTATGGTGGAATTCACGCTATAAAAAATATATCATTCAATATAAAAAAAGGAGAAATTGTTTCTCTTATTGGAGCTAATGGTGCTGGTAAAACTTCTACATTGCACGCAATTTCTGGGTTAGTTCCTATTAAAGCTGGAGAAATTTCTCTAAATGGTGAAAATATAACTAATATTGAAGCTCACAAACTTATAAAAAAAGGAATGGCACACGTTCCTGAAGGAAGAAGAATTTTTACTCAACTTACTGTTGTGGAAAATTTAGAAATGGGAGCTTACACTAGAAACGATAGAGATGAAATAAAAGCTGATATGGAAAAAATGTTTAAACTTTTCCCTAGATTGGCTGAAAGAAAAAAACAACTTGCTGGAACGATGAGTGGAGGAGAACAACAAATGCTAGCAATGGCAAGAGCCTTGATGTCTAAGCCAAAATTGTTACTTCTTGATGAACCATCAATGGGACTAGCACCTTTACTTGTTCAAGAAATTTTTAAAATTGTTGAACGTATTAATAAAGAAGAGGGCGTTACAATTCTACTTGTTGAACAAAACGCCAATATGGCACTTTCTATCGCTGATAGAGGATATGTTTTAGAAACTGGTAAAATTATTTTAGAAGGAACTGGTAGAGGATTATTAGTTAATCCTGAAATTAAAAAGGCATATTTGGGAGGATAAATTATCCTCCTT
Organism: Leptotrichia sp. oral taxon 221; assembly: GCF_018128245.1. Lineage (NCBI taxonomy): Bacteria > Fusobacteriati > Fusobacteriota > Fusobacteriia > Fusobacteriales > Leptotrichiaceae > Leptotrichia > Leptotrichia sp. oral taxon 221. The sequence goes on along the minus strand of NZ_CP072378.1, from coordinate 290,056 downwards.
TTTTTATTAAACTATCTATTTTTCAGAAAAACTTATCATCGCAGTTGCTCTCCCTGCATTTTTCCCTTCTCGTCTATGCGAATGAAATTTGTCGCTCCTATTCCCTAATTTATCAATTTCTCCAAAAGTATCTTCGTAAGAAACAATTAAATTTTCTGGTTTTATGCCAAGTGATAGAGCCATTATCTCATTAAATTTTGTATTATCAAAATGATATTTCCCAGTATTTTCATTCCATTTAAACGATTTTTGTATCAATTCACTTTCTTTTCCAAATTTATTCACAAAATTTTCATAAAAATCTAGACCAACTTCATAATATTTTTGTTGCATTCCAATTCCTAATCCCATTAAAACATCCTTTGGATCAGTCCCAAAAACTTCTTTCATTTTTTCAAGACCACTTTTCATCATCCCTTTAAATGTTCCAGGCCAACCTGAATGCCATACTCCAATAACTTCATTTTTTTTATCATACACAAAAATTGGAAGACAGTCTGCATAAAAAGTAAAAATTGCAATATCTTTCCTTTTTGTCAAAAATCCGTCAATATCACATTCCTTCTCATAATAATATTTATCAATATTTTCATCAATAACAAAAACATTTGCTGAATGTGTTTGAAATGCCATAACTTCTTGCTTTCCTTCAAGATTTAATTTTTCCAATAATTTTTTTCTATTCTCTTTTTGAATACCTTGAACTTGATTTTCAAGGGGACAATAATCCGACATATTTCCAGCATTTTTCTTCGTATAAACTGCTTTTATCCCAAGTTTTTCAAACTCTTCAATAAAATAATAATTTTCCTTTTCTACAAACATCGTTTCTCCCTTTTTATTTTTTTCGATTTCCAAAATAATCTGTCAATTCAACAAATAATTCATTCCCATCAAAATATTTTTCAATAATTTCATTAGCCTTTTTCAAATATTCCGACAACATTTCTTTACTTTTCTCAAGACCATACAAACTCGGATAAGTCATTTTGTGATTTTCCTCATCATTTGATTCTTTCCCAGTTTCCAAAAAATCCCCTTCAATATCCAAAATATCATCTTTTATTTGAAACGCAATCCCAATCAATTCCGAATATTCAATTAATTTTTTCTTCTTCTCCCCTTCAATTCCCAACGCAATTAAAGGCAATTCTATCGCCGCTGTGAGCAATTTCCCTGTTTTATGCTGATGAATATAACTCAATGTCTTTCTCGCTTCAGCCACACCTTTTTCACTCTTTTCAATGATTTGATTTTCCGATTTAATGTCTACAAATTGTCCACCAACCATTCCGTAAAATCCTGCATATTTAGATAATTTCAAGATAATTTCCACTTTACTTTTATCACTAATTTTATCAGAATTTGAAATCACATTAAACGCTTCCGTTAAAAGTACATCTCCAACTAAAATCGCTGGTGCCTCACCATATTTTACATGCGTCGTCAATTTCCCACGTCGATACATATCATCATCCATTGCAGGTAAATCGTCGTGTACAAGCGAATAGCAATGAATAAACTCCAATGCTACCGCCACATCTTCCACCGCTTCATATTCCTTCCCAAACAAATCACAAATCATATACATCAAAATCGGACGAATCCGCTTTCCACCATTCATTACAGCATATTCCATACCTTCTGCCAATTCATCAGGATATTCATACTTTTGTAATTTTTTTTGTAAATTTCCCTCTACAATCTCTTTCTTCTCACTCAAATATTTTTTCAACATAAGCACTCACACCATTTTCTAAAATAATTTTTAAAACACAATTTTAAATTTTTTCAATAAAATCCTCTTTTTTTATCAAAAACTTTTTTAATCTAAATTTTCAGTTTCAAGTTTTCCATTTTTTTCTAAAACTTTTAAAACTTTCCCTTCCCCAATTTCCAACAATTTTTCTGATTCTTTAATCAATTTTATCGCCTTCTCATACTCATTTATCGAATCTTCCAACGATAATTCTCCATTTTCCAATTTTTCCAAAATCTCATCAATTTGTTCAATATTTTCTTCATAAGTTTGTTTTTTTCCTGCCATTTCTATTACTTCCCTTCTTTTTATTTAAATAAATAGTTGCATTTTTATTTATTTTCACAAAAATTATTCATAACAATAAAAAGTTACTATTTTTTTATTGTAATTTCTTTCATCATATTTCACGAAATTTCCTATTTTTTCAGGCATTTTTTCATAGATACTGTGTTCTGAAATAATTATTCCACCTTCAGCTAAAATATTATTTTCAGATACTTTTTCAATAGTTGATATTGATATATTTTCCTTGTACGGTGGATCCAAAAAAATAATATCAAATTTCTCATTTTTTCTTCCTAAAATTTCAATTGCTCTTGAAACATCATTTTTATAGGCCCTACTCACATTTGTCAATCCCAAAGTATCAATATTATCAATAATTATCCGTAATGCCTCTTTGTCTTGCTCAATCATAACAGCTCTTTTCGCACCACGACTCAACGCTTCAATCGCAATATTTCCAGTCCCTGAATACAAATCTAAAAATTTAGCATCCACAACCTTATCTTCTATAATACTAAAAATTGCTTCCTTAATTCTCTCCAATGTAGGACGAGTCTCTCTCCCTTCTCTTGACTTTATTTTCCTATTTTTCAATGTTCCTGCAGTTACTCTCATTCTAATTTCCTTTCTTTTTTTGATTCTCTTTCCCAATCTCTTTATCTATTTTCAAAAAAACTATTTAAATCTAATCACCAAATTATCTTCCAAATTAACATCCCCAACTAACAATTCATAATGTTTTGCTCTATCATTTTTCTTAGTAACATTTTTAAAATTATAACCTTTAAATTCGATATTTTCAATTGGATAATTTGATTTATTGTAAATATTTACATACAAAATTTCTGCTTTATTTTTATTAAAAAAATTGTTTACTAGATTGAAACTATAAATAAATTTTTTAGTTCTAGAAAAATCTGTATTTACTAAATCATAATAAACATTCAATTTACCTTCCTTTTGCGATTCCAATACTTTCGATACTGCAAACCATTCCCTTTGAACATTATCGTTTTTTTGATTTTCGTAAATATTTTCATCAAAATTTATTACAGCTCTTAAATTTTGTGATTTGTCATAATCTGAATAAAATTTTAAATTTTTTAGATATTTCCCTCGATTATTTTTATTTGCGTTACTATAATCTTTTGTAGGATTTTCAAGATTTTGGTCCAACCAAAACATAAATGTCGATTTCACATTGTAATTTCCAATATTTTTAAATGTGTACAAATTCTCAACTTTTATAGTTTTATCCTTCTCAATCGTAATATTTATATCCTCTCTCTTTATAACTAACGGCTCTTCTCTAACAATTTTAACATTTCCAACAGCTAAAAATTGACTTTTTTCTGCGAAAATAAAAGAACTCATAATCAAAAATATCATTATCACAAATAATTTCAAAAAAATTTTTTTCATATTAAATATAGAAAATACTTTTATTTTCTAAAACTCCTCTCTATAAATTATTCTAATATTTGCTAAAATTCCCACTCATTTTAATTAACAAGTGGGAATTTTCTGTTATTTTTATTTTATTTAAATAATTTCAAACATAATGTGAAAAAAATTAATATATTAGCATCGAATCTCCAAAACTATAAAATCTATATTTTTCTTCTATAGCCTTTTTATATGCTGCATCTATCAATTCTTTTCCTCCAAATGCCGAAACTAACATTATCAATGTTGATTTTGGTAAATGAAAATTTGTAATTATCGCATCCACTACTTTAAATTTATAATCTCCATAAATAAAAATACCTGTATAACCTTCTGAAGCAATTAAATTGCCATTTTCATCAACAGAAGATTCCAATGTTCTAACAGATGTCGTTCCAACAGCTATTACTCTGTGATTATTTTTCTTGGCATTATTTATTATTTCAACAGTCTCTTTTGGAACGCTGTATTTTTCTACATGCATCTTATGATCTAAAATATTTTCAACTTGAACTGGTCTAAATGTTCCCAATCCAACATCTAAAAACACCTCTGCAATAATTATTCCTTTTTCTTTAATTTTTTCTAACAATTCCTCGGTAAAATGCAACCCTGCTGTCGGAGCAGCAACTGACTCACCTTCCTTAGCATAAACCGTCTGATATCTATTTTTATCTTCCAATTTTTCTGAAATATACGGTGGCAACGGCATTTCACCTAATCTATCAAGTATTTCCTCAAAACTTCCTTCAAAATTAAATTTCAGTACTCTGTTTCCATCTTCCTTTACTTCCAACAATTCCGCTTCCAATTCCTCAGAAAATATTATCTTTTGTCCAATTTTTAATTTTCTAGCTGGTTTTAATAACACTTCCCAAGTATTCAAGTCTATTCTCTTCAATAAAAAACATTCTAGTACTACTCCATTTTCTTTCTTTCCAAAAAGTCTTGCTGGTATTACTTTCGTTCTATTTAATACTAATACATCACCTTCTTTTAGATAATCAATAATATTATAGAACTTTTTATGTTCCATAGTTTTTTCTTCTTTATTCAAAACTAACAATTTTGAATGATCTCGTGGATTCACTGCATGCTGAGCAATCAATTCCTTTGGTAAATCAAAATCAAATTCTAAAATATTCATTTTATTTTTCCTTTTTATATAAAATTACTAGAAATTGCTACTGTAAGTAGATCCAGCGCTTCCGATTTCAGTAGAACCAGCACTTCCAATTTCAAATGTTTTATATGTATCTACTCTATTATACCACCCTTGTAGCCATCTTCTTTCATTTCTCGGTGCATTGTTTACTCTTCTTGTTAACACAGCTTTTGCTGAATTACTAAATTCTACTAACGCACTTTGACCAACCGCAGTTCCCCTCATATTTTCCAACACTTGTCTTAATCCCCAAGCAACATTATTATATGAAGAAACTCCTGATAATCCTTCACCTTTAAAGTTTACATAATCAATTAAAGCATACAATCCATTTGGTGTTTCAACCATTCTATTAAATTGATTTTTTAAGTTTTCTTTATTTGAAGAAGCATTTAACATTTTATCAAGTGATGATTTTAATCTTTCGTAAATAAACATTACTTGAATATCTCTTGTACTATCAAAGAAAGAAATTAATTCTTGAATATCTTTATCCCCTCTAGCTTTTTTAGCCATTAATTCTGATTTACTTTGCCATGGCGAGAATCTATTTTCTTCTAAAATTTTAGGTAATTTTATACCTTGTTTTCTGTAGTAAGCTACCATTTCTGGCAAACTATCTCCAAATCCACTTCTACCTCCACTTGCTTTAAACCAAGTAAAATGTCCAATTCCTAGTGAAGGAAAGTTTTCTCCATCATTCCAAGCAACTAATTCGTTTATTGAACCTCCTGTTTCATTTTGGAATATTTTATCTGCAACAGACAATAATTGTTCTCTAGTTAAATTCAAGTCTGGTGCACCTTGTATTCTTTTATTTGCTGTATATTCTGGCATTCTATTTACATTTCCAGAATCTCTATAACTTGTATTTGTATTTGCAGATTTTTTATTTATATTTAAATCTGTATTTCCGTCTTTATATTGATTTCTTATTAATTTTTCTAATTCCGTATTTTTAGTAGTGTCAGCTGTTGTTGCAGCAAAACTTGAATATCCTAAAGCTAAACCGAACATTAAAATTGCAGTTTTCTTTAAAATTTTCTCACTCCTACTCATTCTCTCATCTCCCTATTTTTCTTTAATTTGTAATTTTTATAATCATTGAATCAATATCCTTTTAATTTGATTCAAATTTTTTCCGAATATATTATACTCTAAAACTGCAAAAATTACAAGTTTTAGATAATATTCTTTTTAAATATCAGACATTTCATATAACCTCAACTAAAAACACAATCTAAAATTGAAATCTAAAGTCAAAACTGCAAAATTCTGATATTTTTATTAATAAAATAAATTTTATTAATTATTTAATTTTTGTCCTACGACTACTCTGTCATTTCCTGCTAAATCTTTTATTATTTCTACATTCTTGAAACCATATGTTTCCATCATTTTAGCAACAATTTCTCCTTGCTTATACCCTATTTCAAATAACAAATATCCATTCTCATCCAGATATTCCATTGCTTTTTTTGAAATTGAATTATAAAAATACAATCCTTCACTTCCAGCAAATAAAGCCTCGCTTGGCTCATGCAACAAAGCATCTTCAGACATTACATCTGTTTCATCAGACGAAATATATGGCGGATTCGATACAATCATATTAAATTTTTTATACTCAATATTCTTAAATAAATCTGATTTTATAAATTTAATATTCCCAGCCTTTAATATTTTCTTATTTTTAGAAGATATTTCCAACGCCTTTTCAGAAATATCAACTCCCATTACTTTAGAAGTCGGTACTTCCAATGCAATTGTAATTCCAATTACACCACTTCCTACTCCAATATCCAAAACTTTTGGCTCTTCAATCGATTCCTCATTAAGTATATTCAATGCCTTTTCCACAAGAACTTCCGTATCTAACCTAGGTATTAAAACACCTTTATCAACATAAAAACTTCTACCATAGAATTCTTGCTCATTTAATAAATATTGAATAGGAAATTTCTCTTTTCCAATTTTATGAATATACTCTCTTATTTTATTTTTTTTCTCTTCATCTATTTCATCTCTATACTTAGTAAAAAGCATCATTCTTTCAATTCCCAAAACATTTGAAAAAATAATCTCTGTCTTCAATCTTGCTTCAGGAATCTCATTCTTTTCTAAAAAACTGACACTTTTATCTAACAACACTTTCAAATTTTCTTCTCTTTCAGCTGTTATTATATCAGATTTATATTCATCTTTTTTTAATATCCCATTTAATTTTTCTTTTATTTTTGCTATTTCTTTTTGTGATAATTCTCTCTCAAAATTCGCATAAAGCATAATTCTCTGCATCGATAAAACTTCTGCGAGAATACTCTCCACTTTTAATCTTGCTTCTTTAATTTTTCGCTTTTCTAAATAATCAACCGATTTATTTAATATTTCTAGCAAATTACTCATTATCACCAACAGCTTTTAACATTTCTGCTTGATCATAAGCGATTAACGCATCAATCATTTCATCTAAATCTCCATCTAGCACCGCTTCTAATCTGTGTAATGTCAATTTAATTCTGTGATCTGTAACCCTTCCTTGAGGGAAATTATATGTTCTTATTTTTTCAGATCTATCTCCACTTCCTACTTGCGATCTTCTTTCACTTTCAACTTCTTTTCTTTGTTTTTCGTATTCCATTTCATATAATTTTGAAGCTAATACCTTCATTGCTGCTTCTTTATTTTTTATTTGCGATCTTCCATCTTGAGAAGTAACTACCAATCCTGTAGGTAAATGCGTAATTCTAACTGCTGAATCTGTAGTATTTACGTGCTGTCCACCTGCACCACTTGATCTATAAGTATCAATCTTCAAGTCACTTGGATTAATTTCAACTTCACTAACATCATCAATTTCTGGCAATACTGCAACTGTAATTGTCGAAGTATGTACTCTTCCAGAAGATTCTGTAGCAGGAACCCTTTGCACTCTATGAACTCCACTTTCAAATTTCAATCTAGAATAAGCTCCATGCCCTTTAATCAAGAATGTTACCTCTTTTAATCCACCTACTCCAATTTCATTTTTTTCAATGATTTCAGTTTTCCATCTATTTCTTTCTGCATATCGAATAAACATTCTGAAAATATCTGCTGCAAATAAAGCTGCTTCATCTCCACCTGCTCCAGCTCTAATTTCCATAATAACATTTTTATCATCATTAGGATCTTTAGGTAATAAAAGTATTTTTAATTCTTCTTCCAATGTTGGAATTTCTTCTTCTATCGAATGAATTTCTTCAAGCATCATTTCTTTCATTTCATGATCTTTTTCTAATTTTAAATCTTCTTTAAGACTTTCCATTTCTTCTTTTTGCGATTTGTAATATGTATATTTTTTTACTATTTCATCTATGCTGTTTAAAGCCTTGTTGTATTCCATAAGCTTTTTAGGATCTGATATTACTTCAGGATCCATCAGCATTTTCGTTAATTCTTCGTGCTTTAATACAACGTCATCTAATTTTTGAAACATATTTAATTTCAACTCCCATTTTTTATTAATATATTATTTATTTCCGTAACTCAATATTTGTATATTTTATCATATTTTGTCTTTTTTTTCAAACAAAAAACATTGATAAAATAAGAAAAATCGTCCTAAAATTTAGAACGATTTCTTTGAAATATTTTTTCTTGACCTCGGTTATATCTATTATATAATTTTGCTCTCAAAGAAAGATTGTCATATGAAGACATATGCGATTTTTGGACAATGTAACTGTAGTCAGCTTCATATCCGTATAAACTTATTGATTTTTGCATTAACTTTATTGCATCATCAAGTATTCCTAAAGCTGCTGCAAACGGAAGTATTCTTTTAAAATAATTTGCCATCTCATCAACATCATTAAATTTCTTAATTTGACTATCTTCAGCAGTTTTCAAATACAATTTCATACCTTTGATATACTCTTTTTTCTTGATAATATCATTCGTATATTTCCCAATCAATTTTGAATAAATTAGAAAAATAATCAATAAAACCATTAAAATTATAGAAGAGCAAACTACACTTTTTATCATAATAACTACTCCAACAACCGCCAATACCGCAAACACTATTTTAGAACCAATTTTCACTGATGATATCAAAATTTCAACAATAACAATTCCAAACGTCAACACGATAAATGCAAAAAATATATTCTCATCAAATCCCACATCTTGCAAAAATCCATTTCCAATAACTGCCATTAGCACAATCAAAGTAACGCTCAAAATAAACGGCATTAAAAATCCAAGATTCTTTTGATAAACAACTTTTTCATGAATTTCACTAAAATAATTCAAGATTTTATTTGATATAATATACAATTTCTCACTTTCTTGAAATGTGTCATTCTTCTCGATAAAAAAAGTTTCCAACAACATTTTTTCTTCCTTAAACAATTCTTCTCGATTTTTCCCTCTTGAAATCAGATATTCAATATTTTTTCCATCACCTTCTTTATCGACTGCCTTTATAAATCCTTTAGAAATCAACGACAGTACTCCTATGTTTATAATTTCTTTAGGATCTCTCGTCCCATTAATATAAGCAACAAACATAGAAGACATATCTTTTGGTGGATTAAATTCTGGTACAATTGCTCTTTTTACTGGATCTTTTCCAAAAAATGCCCAAGAAAAAAACGCATAAATTATCAAAAGAATTACTAATGCAGGTCCTATTACTAAAACTGGATTAGTTACCAGCAACATTTTCAATGTATCAAAATCAGTAGGTGAAATTTTATCTGTTTTCAAATTTAACCAAAATGTTATTCCATTACTTATATCAAATTGATTTGTCGAATTTATAGTAATTTTCCCAAAATTCTTTACTACTTCATAATCATTAGATGAATCGCCAAACTCTCCCGAATAAACATCAAATTTTGCGATCTCATCTTCCTTAATAACTTCCCCATCATACATTTTTATTGTAACATTTGCCTTTTCTATCGGCATTTGCCAAAATTTTCCAATCACATTAAAATATATTTGATAAGCATCTCTTCTCCTAAGCAGCATGTTATAAATTTTATACTCAATTTCATACTTATTCGAACCAGTAATTTCCTCAAAACCATCTCCTATCGCATATCTCACCCCATCAAAAAAATTCTGAGATCTATATTTTTCTTTCATACCATTTCTTGTTACTGACAACATTTTCACATAAGGTTTATATAAATTATCAATTTTTTCTTTTGAAGCCAACGAAATATCATGATAGATTCCATGCCTCATTCCATCAAATTCATAATCTATTTTTTCTTTTACTGTCAATGTAGCATCTTTATTTATCGTCACTGTTACATCATAATTTTTTATACTTTCAGCATTTAAAAAAATTGAAAATACAAAAAAAATTGTGAGCAATATATTAAAAAATTTTATTTTTTTTAAAATTTTCACAATTTTTTCCTCCTTCATATGCACAAATCTAACTCTTGAATTACAAAATTATTCTCCAGTTTTGTCGTATTCCTCTTTTCTCTTATAAATAAAATCTGTCAATTCTTCCCTTCCAGTATTTTTCAATGATGAATAGAAAAATACATCTTCGTTATCGAACTGTAATTTTTTCTTAATTTCCTTCAATTGTCTAAACTTCTCATTATTTGATAATTTATCTGATTTAGTAAATATAATATAATATTCTACCTCATAATGTTCCAACCATTTCAACATTTCCATATCTTCTCCAGAAGGAATTCTTCTCAAATCCAACAATAAAAATACTATTTTCTTTCTTTTTGAAGTTAAATAAGTTTCTATTGTTTTCCCCCAATCTTTTTTCACTGTATCAGGCACCTTCGCAAATCCATACCCTGGCAAATCAATAAAATAAATTTCATTATCTATCAAAAAATAATTTATTAATTGTGTTCTTCCTGGCGTTTTACTCGTTCTCGCCAAACTTCTTCTTCCTGTCAACGAATTTATCAATGACGATTTTCCTACATTTGATCGCCCTATAAATGAAAATTCTATACTGTTAAATTCTGGATAATCTGCTTCTTTTACTGCAGATTTCACAAAATCAGCTTTTTTTATTCTCAATTTTTTTCTCCTTTTTAATAATTTTTATTCTAAATTTTTTTCAAATACTATTAAAATCCTAAATTAAAATCCATTGAAAAATCTTCTTTTGCCTTTTCCAATGATTCTTCATTCGGAATGAAATAATAAATTCCATTCATCATTTTTCCGTCTCCTGTAATTTCCTTCTGAGTTATCCCATCTTTTTTCAACAATATTGCAGGTAACACAGCTAACGCTTTTATAGGATTAGCAGATATTTCCATTCTTTTATTTACATATTTATAAACTCTTGGAATATATTTCCAACCACTTGGTTTTACTAATTTTTTTATAATTTCTTGCATTACTTGTCTTTGTCTTCCATCTCTTTCAAATGCACCGTCTGATTTTCTATGTCTTGTATACGCTAACGCTCTTTCTCCACTAATTCTATATTTCTTACCTTCATCAAAATGTTGCTCATCTTGTGTAAATGTATGGTTTGCAACGATATCAACTCCACCTATCAAAGTTGTCAAATTTATTACATCATCAAATCTAAATACAACACTATAATTTATCTTTGTTTCCAATAAATTTTCAACAGCTTCAATGGTACATTTTCGTCCTCCATCTTTCCCATCTCTCACACTCCCAAATGCAAACGAGTGCGTTATTTTATCTCTTTTCCAATTATCCTCACAAGGAATTTCTGCATAAGTATCTCTTGGTATAGAAATCATATCAACTTTAGCTAGTAACGGAACAACCTTTACAAGAATCAACCCATCTGCTCTAGTCCCTTTCATTTCTTCCCAAGGTCTCGCATCACTTCCAATTATCAACAAATTATATGGTAAACACAACCATCCAATTAGCAATATTCCAATTACTAATATTACTAATTTAAAAAAATTTTTCATTTTTCCACCTTTCACGAAATCTTCGTCTAAACTTCCAATTCTTTTAAAATTTTTTCAATTTCCAATTCCACTTCTTCAATTTTTTTTGTATTATCTATGACATAATCACTTTTTTTCTTTTTATCTTCTAGATTTATTTGAGAATTTATAATTTTTTCAACTTCTTCAAATGTTCTGCCATCACGCTCCATCACCCTTTTTATCTGTGTTTCCCTATCAACATAAACCAGCAAAATAACATCAAATTCCTTCTCCCACTTCACCTCAAACAAAAGCTGTATTTCCACAAATACAATTTTATTTATTTTTTCCAATAATCGCACTTGCCTTCGCATTTCAGCCAAAATTACAGGATGCATAATCGAATTTATTTCTCTCAATTTTTCTTTATTCCCAAAAACAACTGCTCCCAATTTCCGTCGAGAAATCTTTCCATTCTCATCCAAAATATCTTCACCGAAAGCCTTCACCAATTTTTCAATAACCTCTGGATACTCAATAACCTCATGCGATATTTTATCCAAATCAATCAAAGGATAACCTTTCTTCTGCAAAATCCTACTTACTGTACTTTTTCCACTCCCAATTCCGCCAGTTAAACCAACTACCACTTTTCCCTCCTCAAAAAATTTCACTTCCCTCATATTTTATATCTTTTTTACCTTAATTGCAACAATTATTGAATATTTTTCATATTTTTTTAAACATTTACCATATTTATTGTCACATAACCTAAAATCATTTGCTAATTTCTTTTTTTTGTGCGATAATAAAATCATATATAATTTTTTTGCTTTAATTAGAGCAATGAAAAAATAATTTAGGAGGATGTAAAGTGAATAATAGAATCGTAGTTACAGTTATTGGTAGTGATAAAACAGGTATTGTAGCAAATGTATCAAGTAAATTAAGTGAATTAAAAATGAATATCATTGATATTACACAAAAAGTTTTTGAGGATGATATTTTTGCTATGATTATGCTTGTTGAAGCTGGAGAACACAAGGATATTAAAGCTCTTCAAGATGAATTTAAAGTATTTGAAGAAAAAATTGGTGTAAGAGTATTTTTACAACATGAAGAAATTTTTAAAACTATGCACAGAATATAATATAATATTTAATAAAAAGTAAGGAGAATATAATGAATTTATTACCTGATGAGATACTTGAAACGATAAGCATGATTGATATGCAAAATCTAGATGTAAGAACTGTTACATTAGGAATTAGCTTATTGGATTGTATCGAACATAGTGCTGAAAAAACAGCCGAAAATATTTATAACAAAATTGTAAAAAATGGTAAACACTTGGTAAAATATGCAGAAGAAGTTTCTAGCAAATATAACGTGCCAATCGTGAATAAAAGAGTGTCAGTAACACCTATCGCTATTGTAGGAAACGCAACTGATACAGATGACTACACAATTTTTGCAAAAGCATTAGACAGAGCTGCAAAAGAAATTGGAATTGACTTTATTGGTGGATTTACTGCTCTTGTTGACAAAGGTATGACAAAAGGAGATATTAACTTAATAAATAGTATTCCTAAAGCTTTGAGCGAAACAGACAGAGTTTGTTCATCAGTTAACGTTGGTTCAACAAAATCTGGAATCAATTTAGACGCAGTTAAAATAATGGGAAAAACTGTAAGAGAATTAGCCGAATTATCAGCTGACCAAGATGGACTTGCTGCAGCAAAATTTGTAGTATTTACAAATGCTGTTCCTGACAATCCATTTATGGCTGGAGCATTCCACGGTGTTGAAAATCCTGATTTAGTATTAAATGTAGGAGTTAGTGGACCTGGAGTTGTAAGACATGTCTTATCTCAAATTGATAAAAATGCAAAAATTGATGAAATTACAGAAGCAATTAAAAAAGTTAGTTTCAAAATCACAAGAATGGGAGAATTAGTTGGTAAAGAAGTTGCTGCCAAATTAGGTGTTGACTTTGGAATTATGGATTTATCTCTAGCACCTACTCCTGCAATTGGAGACAGTGTTGGAAACGTTCTTGAAGAATTTGGATTAGAATCTGTAGGAGCTTACGGAACTACACTTGCATTAGCTATCTTAAATGATGCCGTTAAAAAAGGTGGAGCAATGGCTGCTTCTCGTGTCGGTGGATTAACAGGAGCATTTATCCCTGTCAGTGAAGATCAAGGAATGATTGATGCAACAAGTAAAGGTTACCTAACATTAGAAAAATTAGAAGCAATGACTTGTGTATGTTCAGTTGGATTAGATATGATTGCTATCCCAGGTGATACTCCAGAAGCTGTAATTTCTGGAATTATCGCAGATGAAATGGCAATTGGAATGGTTAACAGTAAAACAACAGCCGTTCGTATAATTCCTGTTCCTGGTAAAAAAGCTGGAGATAGAGTAGTATTCGGTGGACTTTTAGGAGAAGCTGACATCATAAATATCAATAGTCTTGATTGTTCAGTATTAATTAATAGAGGTGGAAGAGTTGCCCCTCCAATTCAAGCATTGAAAAATTAATTTATTATTTCGAATTAAACTTAATATAAAAAAATTCGATAGCCTAAATTCTAAATATAATAGTTTTTAGATTATCGAATTTTATTTTACATTAATACTCTATTTTGTTGAAACTAAACTGTCAACAATTCTTTTTCTTTAGCCGCCAATGCAGTATCAATAGCTGCAATATATTTATCTGTAGATTTTTGAACTTTTTCTTCACTTGCTTTTAATTCATCTTCAGTAATTTCGCTATCTTTTTCTAATTTTCTCAATTTGTTATTTACATCTTTTCTAACATTTCTAACAGCTACTTTTCCTTCTTCAGCTTCTTTTTTTACAACTTTTACATATTCTTTTCTTCTATCCTCAGTCAATTCAGGTACTACCAATCTAATGATTTTACCATCATTTGAAGGATTAAATCCTAAGTTTGCTTGTAAAATTGTTTTTTCAATCGCAGGAATTAAAGATTTATCCCAAGGATCAATTACTAATAATCTAGCTTCTGGTGCTGAAACTGTCCCAACTTGATTTAATGGAGTTGGAGTTCCATAAGCTTCTACTGAAACACCATCTAACATAGATACATTAGCTCTTCCTGCTCTTACATGTGAAAATTTTTCTTTTGTATTTTCAACAGATTTTTCCATTTTGCTTTCTGCTTCTGCTAAAATAGTATTTAACATATTTATACCACCTTCTATTTTTTATTTTATTTTTTTCTGAATCAAACTCACAAAGTTATTTTTTTATCTTTCTTCAAGCGAGTATTTTTAAAAATAACCTATCCTTTTCAATTAATCAGTTACAACTGTCCCAATGTTTTCACCTTGAGCCATTTTCAAGATATTTCCTTCTTCCAAAGCATTAAATACAACTATTGGCATCTCATTTTCTCTACATAATGAAAGTGCTGCAGTATCCATAACTTTTAAATTTTTAGAAATAGCTTCTGCATAGCTAACAGTTTCATATCTTACTGCATCTTCAAATTTCATAGGATCTTTATCATAAATTCCATCAACTTTTGTTCCTTTCGCCAACACATCAGCATGTATTTCTACAGCTCTTAACGCTCCAGATGAATCAGTTGTGAAATACGGATTACTTGTACCACCTGCAAAAATAACAACTCTTCCTTTTTCAAGATGTCTTATCGCTTTTCTTCTAATAAAAGGTTCTGCAACTTGTGGCATTTGAAGTGCACTCATCACTCTTGTTGGCACACCTAAATTTTCGATAGAATTTTGCAATGCAAGCCCATTCATAATAGTTGCAAGCATTCCCATTGTATCTCCAGTCACTCTATCAAAACCTTTTTCCATTCCACTTATTCCACGGAAAATATTTCCACCACCAATTACAATAGCTACTTCTACTCCTTGGTCATGAACTTCTTTTATTTGTCTTGCAAAACTTTCAAGTACATCATTTGAAAATCCAAATTCTTTATCTCCAGCAAGTGCTTCCCCACTCAATTTCAATAATATTCTTTTATATTTAAGCATATTTCATTTCTCCCATTCATGAGTATATTATACAAAAATAGGGGGAAAATCCCCCTAATTTCTAGTTTCCAGAAATTTGTGCAGCTACTTCTGCAGCAAAATCTACTTCTTCTTTTTCGATTCCTTCTCCAACTTTAAATCTGTCAAATGAATTTATTGTGCTAGGGGCAATAAACTCTCCGATAGTAACACTGTCATCTCTAACATATTTTTGTTGTACTAAACAGTTTTCTTCGTAGAATTTTCTCATTTTTCCTTCTAATATTTTTTCAATAATATTAGCCGGTTTTCCTTCAGCAGTTAATTGGTGTCTTGCAATTTCTTTTTCTCTTTCTAAATCTTCAACTGTAACTTCTGATTTATCTAAGTATTTAGGATCCATTGCTGCGATATGCATTGCAACTCCTTTTGCTTTTTCAACATTTTCAGGAGTAGCTTCTCCTTCAACATTTAATAATACTCCAATTTTTCCACCTAAGTGAATATAAGTTTCGATGAATCCGTCAGTAGAAACTACTTTTAATCTTCTGATGTTCATGTTTTCACCAATTTTAGCAATTAATTCTGTCAAATGAGTTTCAACAGTTTTTCCTTCAAATTCAATTGCTTTTAATTCATCTTCACTTGTTAAATCATGGTTTAAAGTTAAGTCTACCAATTTTTCTCCAAATGATTTGAATTCATCATTTTTAGCAACGAAATCTGTTTCAGAGTTGAATTCCAAGATAGCACCTTTTTTTCTATCTTCAGAAACTGCTGCGAATACCAATCCTTCAGCTGCTACTCTTCCTGATTTTTTAGCTGCTTTAGCAATTCCTTTTTCTCTTAACCAGTCAATTGCTTTTTCGATGTCTCCACCGTTTTCTTGTAAAGCTTTTTTACAGTCAAGCATTCCTGCTCCTGTTCTTTCTCTTAATTCTTTAATAAGTGCTGTTGTAATTGCCACTTTTTTTCCCTCCTATAATTATTAAAATTTTCTGTGTTTACAAGAATCGGGGAATGGTTTTATTCCCCTATCCTTTTATTTTATTTATTCTGTAATTCAATTATGCTTCTGTATTTTCATTTTCAGTTTCAGTTACTACTTCTTCAACAACTTCTTCTGTAACTACTTCTTCAGGTGCAACTTCTTCAGAAACTCCTTCTACTCCACCGTTTCCTTCAACAGCTGCGTTTGCAATAACTTGTGCGAATAATTTTACTGATCTAATTGCATCATCATTTGCAGGAATTCTGTAAGTTACTAATTCAGGATCTACGTTTGTATCGATTAATGCGATTACAGGTATTCCTAATCTTTTAGCTTCTTCTAATGCTAAGAATTCTTTTTTAATATCTACTACGAATAAAGCTGCTGGTAATTCGTTCATTTCTTTAATTCCACCGATATTTTTAGACAATTTAGCCATTTCTTTTCTTAACAATCCAGCTTCTTTTTTAGTATAAGCTGTATCTAAAGTTCCATCAGCATCCATTTCTTCTAAGTCTTTTAATCTTTGTACTCTTTTTTTAATAGTTTCTAAGTTAGTTAATAATCCACCTAACCATCTGTGGTTTACATAGAATCCTCCAGCTCTTTCTGCTTCTTCTTTAACTGCTTCTTGAGCTTGTTTTTTAGTTCCTACGAATAATACTTTTCCACCTTCAGCTGAAATTTCTCTTACGAATTCGTATGCTTTTTCAGTTGCTCCTAAAGTTTGGTGCAAATCTAAAATATGAATTCCATTTCTTTCTGTAAAAATATAAGGTTTCATTTTTGGATTCCATCTTTTTGCTTGGTGTCCAAAATGTGCTCCTACTTCTAATAATTGTTTCATTGTAATTACTGCCATTACTAATTTCCTCCTAAATTTTTTTTGGTTTATCTCCCACTTATCTCCAAAAACAGATTACCTCTAATAATTATATTCGATAACACCCTATTTTTGAATAAATGCAAAGTGTGATTTATAATCGTTATATATTCTATCATTTTTTTCATTAATTGTCAAACTTTTGAAATCCATTTTTTATTGATATTTTAAATATTTATTATATGACTATCTGAACTATTCCTACATGTAGAAGTCGGAGACTTCTTGCTATCTTTTATCAAAAAACATCATTTGGATCCTAAAATAAAATATCAAAAAAGGCTGGATTTAACTCCAACCTTTGAATGTAATATAACTAATAAACTAATTTCACAAATAAATTTCTCTCCAAAAATTCATTTTAATTTCTTAATGCTTCAACTTCTTTTTCAAGCATTCTGAACATGTTCCTTTTAAGTAAAAATACGTTTCTTCAATTTCAACATTTCCCAATTTTTTCAAATCTAATTTTGAAAGATCAATATCAAAATCAATTATATTTCCACAAGTTTTACATTTAAAATGTCCATGGGTAGCTGTAACTACATCATATCTCACTTCGTTTTCTTCGATAATTATTTCTTGAACGATATCGCTTTTAACAAATATATTCAAAGTGTTATACACTGTTGTCTTTGATAAAGTTGGTATTTCGCCAGAAAGATTTCTAAAAATATCATCAACGGTGGGATGAGTATGATGGTCTAATAAATATTGAAATATTTTAATTCTTTGAATAGAGGGTTTAATTCCATTCTCTTTCAAATATTCTCCTACATTTTCTATATACATTGGCCCTCCTTACTACACAAAATTTTAATTTCTATTTATTATATTTTAACTTTGTATCTATTACAATTCTATAATCTTTTTTGTAGTTTGTCAAATTTTTTTTTATTTTTATTATCAAAGTATTAATAATACAATAGCATTTTTAACAAAATAAAAAGCCGAGAATTTATCTCGACTTTTATTAATGATAATCTCAAGGTTATCGTAATAAATTAATGTTTAAATATTTAATTATTTAACAGTTAATCCTACTTTAACTCCTGCTCTTAATTCATTAGCTTCTGTTGTTGTTTTAGATGTTTTATTAGTAAGTGCATCTCTTTTACTTTCAGTATCTTTGTGAACTGGTCTATATCTTAAGCTTGGATTAATTGAAATTGTTCCAACTGAAGTTTCGAAATCAGCTTTATATCCAACTCCTGTCCATACAGAAAATTCATTTTCATATCCATATTTAGCTGTATGTTTAGACCATTCATTTTCAGGGTTAACAAATGCATATAATCCATGCCATGAAGGAGTATCATAAGTTAATCCTACTGTGTAGTCTAATTTAACATTTGATTTATTGTTTTCTCCATTAGCATCTCTTAAATAGTGTTCCAATGTTGTATAGTAACCAATTGAACCGAATCCACCTTCTAATAATTTACCATCAGTTCCTAAGATTAAGTTAGCTCCCCAACCGTGGTTAGCATTGTTATGGTTAGCTGCTCTATAATATCTACCATCTTGGTCACCAGTACCATTTTGTGTAAAGTAAACTGCTTCTAAAGTAGTTTTAATGTTTTGTCCAAATACATTCATTCCAAAAGTTGGTCCGAAATAAATTTCGTTAGATTCTCCAGTAGTTTCTTTGTGACCTACACCAGCTTTTTTAGTCCAGTGTCTAACTCCTAATTTAGTGTTAGTGTCTAATGATCCCCATTGAATGTTTTTAGATAAGTTTGCATCTACTAAATCAGAACTTTTTTTAGTTGAAGTTCTATCTCCTCCAGCATAGAATCTATCTTCCTCATGTTTGTAGTATAGATTTGCATCTAATCCCCATTCATCGTTTAATCCTAAAGTTGTTCCAGCTTCAGTTTTTACTCTGTATCTTTCTTTGTTAGCTTTTTTGAACCCTTCATTTCCTAATTCATTTGCATCAGTTCCAGATTTATCTGTATAGCTTTGTCTGAAATCTTGATTTAAATAAACATTTTTTACAACGTCTTGATCAGCAGAAGCAATTCCAGAAACTGATAAAGCTAATGCTAAAATTCCTAATAATTTTTTCATAATCTTCCTCCTAAATAATATCTTAAATTATATTTTCAAACAACTTGCGTATATTATAGCACAATTATTGTCTTTTGTAAAGTTTATTACCTTTAATCTTTTTAAAAGGCAATAAACTTCTTATTTTTTAACTAATTTTAAATGTCTTTTACTTCTAGAGTAACTACTATTTAGTAATAGTTGCAACTACTCCTGAAGCTACTGTTCTTCCACCTTCTCTAATCGCAAATCTTAATCCTTCTTCCATTGCAATTGGGTGAATTAATTCTACTGTCATTTCAATGTTATCTCCAGGCATTACCATTTCTACTCCTTCTGGTAAGTTTACTTCTCCTGTAATATCAGTTGTTCTGAAATAGAATTGTGGTTTGTATCCTGTAAAGAATGGAGTATGTCTTCCTCCTTCATCTTTTGTCAATACATATACTTCTGATTTAAATCCTGTATGTGGAGTAATTGTTCCTGGTTTAGCAAGTACTTGTCCTCTTTCCACTTCTTCTTTCTTAGTTCCTCTTAATAATGCTCCTATATTATCTCCAGCTTGTCCTGAATCTAATAATTTTCTGAACATTTCTACTCCTGTTACTGTTGTTTTTGAAGTTGGTTTAATTCCTACGATTTCTACTTCTTCTCCAACTTTTACTACTCCTCTTTCTACTCTTCCTGTTACAACTGTTCCTCTTCCTGTAATTGTGAATACATCTTCAATTGGCATAAGGAATGGTTGGTCAATTGGTCTTTCTGGTGTTGGAATATATTCATCCACTGCATCCATCAATTCTACAATTGCATCTATCCATTTTTGTTCTCCATTTAATGCTCCTAATGAAGATCCTTTGATTACTGGTACGTCATCTCCTGGGAATCCGTATTCGTTTAATAATTCTCTTACTTCCATTTCTACTAATTCTAATAATTCTTCGTCGTCTACCATATCTACTTTATTCAAGTATACTACGATGTAAGGTACACCTACTTGTCTTGCCAACAAGATATGTTCTCTTGTTTGAGGCATTGGACCATCTGCTGCTGATACTACTAAGATAGCTCCATCCATTTGAGCTGCTCCTGTAATCATATTTTTTACATAGTCAGCATGTCCTGGACAGTCTACGTGAGCGTAGTGTCTTTTTTCTGTTTCATACTCAATGTGAGCTGTGTTAATTGTAATTCCTCTTTCTCTTTCTTCAGGAGCTTGGTCAATGTTTTCAAAATCAACTTTTTCAGCCAACCCTTTTTCAGCTAATACTTTTGAAATTGCTGCTGTTGTTGTTGTTTTACCGTGGTCAACGTGACCAATTGTTCCTATGTTTACGTGTGGTTTACTTCTCTCGAATTTAGCTTTTGCCATTTCTTATTTCCTCCATTTTTATTTTTTAATATACTTATTTTTGAATGAATTATAACATATCACTTAAAAAAAATCAACCTTTTCAAATTGAAATTTTCAAACGCTAAAAAAAAAGCTCTCCAAAAAGATAGCTGATTCATTCATTAAAATTTTATTTTATGTTCTTTGTTTTATGTAATTATGGTGCCGCTTGTCGGACTCGAACCAACCACCTACTGATTACAAGTCAGTTGCTCTACCAGATGAGCTAAAGCGGCAACATCATTATGATATCATATCCCCTTCTCTTTGTCAATCATTTTCTTATTATTTCCAAAATAATTTATCTAATATTGTTTTTCTAGAAGGCATTCCTTTTACTTTTTTACCTCTTTTTATCCAATATTTTTCTTTTGCCAAATCGAATAAAGGTTTATCGGCTAAACTATCTGAATAAAATTTTATTATTTCGTATTCGATATTATTTTCTTTCGCCCATTTATTCAATTTTTCGACTTTCTCTTGACCTTTATTGTTTTCCCCTTTAATTTTTGAGATAAATTTTTTTTGACCGTCACCTTCAAATTCTGTTCCAAAAACTAAATCATAGCCTAAAGATAACAAAAAATCATCTATTATGAATTTTGGTGTTGCAGAACTGACTATTACCATATCGGACTCTTGCTTATTTTTAGCCAATTCAGCTTTTGTCCAATCGTAATTCATTTTCCCGTATTCTTCCCAAAATCCTTTTATTAAATTTTTTCTTTCTTCTTCGCTATGTTTTTCCAAAAAAACAAAAAATCTTTCCTTCAATTTTTTTAAATCTATTATTTTTACTAAATAAAAAATTACTTCTTTTATATACGAAAGAGAAAATAGGAACGCTTCCAAAGGATATTTTTTCATATAGTATTGAAAAAAATTTGTCCCACTTTCTCCACCGTATATTGTTTTATCAAAATCGTACACTATTATCTTTTTTTTCATGTGCTTCCACTTTCTGCATTTTTACTAATTTTTTAACTAAATTCAAATGCATCCTTTTCAAAAATTAGATTTTTTTCTATTTTTTCATTTACATCCATTGAAAAATCAATGTATTTTGCTGTTTCTAATTCTTTTATTTCTTTTTTTACTTTTTCTCCTAACTCATTTTTTTTCAGAATATTTTTCACTTCTTCGTTAAGATAAAGTATTTCATTTATGACAATTCGTCCGTCGTAGCCGTTATTACACCTATTACAGCTATGTTCGTCTAAATGATTGCTGTAATTATCGCATTTTTTCCCAATTAATCTTTGAGCTACTACGCCTATCATCGAGTCTAAAATCAAATATTTTGGAATTCCCATATCTACAAGCCTCGTTATCGTTGCAATTGCATTATTTGTGTGAATCGTCGATATTACCAAATGTCCTGTAAGTGCTGCTCTTACGGCAATTTCTGCTGTAATTTCATCTCTAATTTCAGACACAACAATTATATCTGGATCATTTCTTAGACAACTTTTTAAAACTTCTGAAAAAGTTACCCCGATCTCATTATTCACCTGCACTTGCACAATTCCTTTTATTTTATTTTCAACAGGATCTTCCACCGTTATTATTTTTCGCTTTCCATCGTTCAATTTTTCAATCATCGATAACAAAGTAGTTGATTTTCCTGAACCAGTTGGTCCACTAACTAAAATCATACCATATTTTCTCTCTAGCATTTTTTCCAAAATTTCTTCACTTTTATTTGAAAACCCCAATGTTTTTAACTCCGTATTTTCCAAAAAACTTTTCAATATTCTTAAAACTATGCTCTCTCCATTTATTGTAGGCATATATGCTACTCGAACATCATACCTTTTTTCATCCAATAAAAAAGAAAAACTACCGTCTTGTGGCTTTCTTTTCTCTGCTACATTCATTTCAGACAAAATTTTTATACGCGATATTATCTCTACAACATTTCTTTCCAAAATCTTTTTATCAATTACATCAAATAATTCTTCAACTTCCTGCAAAATTCCATCAATTCTATATTTTATTTCCATTCCATCCAAATCATCAAATTTGATATGAATATCACTTGCTTTTTTCAAAATTCCTTTTTTAATAATTTCATTCACATACGAAATTACACTACTCGACAATAACTTATTATTCAATTTTCCCTCACCCTTTTATTTTAATTTTTTATTTTTTCAATTTTTTGTAATTTAAAATTACTATTTATTTCCCTTTTTCCCTCAATTTTTTTACTAAATTATTTCTTTTTAACATTCCCACTGTTAACATTTTCTAAAGTTTCTTCAGTTTGTTTTTTCAACATTTTGTACATACTTTTTTTCAAAAAATTATACCATTTTAAATTTTTTGATTGCATTTCTATCCCTTTTATAGTTTCTTTCAACTGTAATTTCAAGAAATCAACTTCTTCATACGAAAGCAAAACATCTTTTGTTTTTTCTTTTTTGTTTGCTTTAGTCACTTTTGTTTCTTTTTCTAAATAATTAAAAAAGTTAAACAAATTTGGTAATTGTTTTTCGTATGCTATCATTTGTTTTTTCATTTCTTCAATTAATTTTGCTACATAACTTCTCGTAGTTTTATTAAATGTTACAGTCACTCTTCTTTTACCTTTTCCAATTTTTTGAACTAACTGAGACATTTTTGCTTGTGCTTTTGCATTAATTATTTCCATATCGTTAACCGAATTTGGATTCACCATTTTTGCCATTAACCTTATCACCTTTCCTTTTAAAAAATTATTTTTATATTTCTTTTCGTATCTCTTTTAACGAAATATTTCCTTTTCTCAACAATTCAATTTTACCATCATCAAATTTTATAATTGTTGAAGGCATTCCCGTCAATTTCATTCCTTTTTCTTTAATCACAAAATCAACATTTTCTAAAACTTCTACATTAATTTTTTTTAAATCAGTAGTCGCTGGTTCTCCTGATAAATTTGCACTTGTTGTTAAAATTATTCCACCTGCATTTCTTATTAATTCTAAAGCAATTTTATTTTTAGGAATTCTAATCCCTATTGTGTCCAAATTTTTATCAAATTTTTTCGTAAAATTTTTATTTGCATTAAAAATAATTGTTAGTTCTCCAGGCCAAAATTTATCAATAATCTTTTGAATTTTCTTCAAATTTTGAGGTGTCTCGTCAATCATTTCTTGAATTTTTTCTACATCACTCACCAACGCTATAATTTTTTTTGAAAAATCACGATGCTTAATTTTATAGATTTTTTCTACTGATTTTTTTTTAGGGAGAGCCCCTATTCCATACACTGTATCGGTTGGAAATATGACAACTCCCCCTTTTTTTAATATTTCTATTGCTTTATTTTCAATTTTTTCCAATTTGATTATCCTCTTTTGTTAATTTTTTACTATTAATCTTCTACTGGAATTTCAAATAAATCACTTATTGCTTCACTTGTTGTTATTCTCTTAATTGTTTCAGCAAACATTTTACTTGTTGTCAAGACTCTCAATTTATCAAATTGTTGATCTTCTGACAATTCAATTGTATCTGTTATTACAACTTCTGTAAATGCTGAATTTTTTAATCTTTCAATAGCTGGTCCCGAAAATACTGCGTGAGTCGCACATCCATAAACTTCTGTTGCACCTTTATCTATCAATGCTTGAACTGCATTACAAATTGTTCCAGCTGTGTCGATCATATCATCTATCAAAATTGCTTTCTTACCTTTTACATCTCCAATTATGTTCATAACTTCTGACACATTCGCTTTTGCCCTTCTTTTATCAATTATTGCAAGTGGCGTATGCAACCAGTTTGCCAATCCTCTAGCTCTTTTTACTCCTCCAACATCAGGCGATACTACAACTGTATCTTCTGGACTGAATCCATATTTTATGAAATGTTTTGCTAAAATTGGCAATGCTTCCATATGATCTACTGGAATATCGAAGAATCCTTGAATTTGTCTTGCGTGTAAATCCATTGTAATTACTCTTGTCGCTCCTGCTACTGTCAATAAATTTGCAACTAATTTTGATGTAATTGGCTCTCTTGGACTTGCTTTTCTATCTTGTCTTGCATATCCATAATAAGGAATTACTGCTGTTATTTCTCTTGCTGAAGCTCTTCTCAACGCATCAATAAATATCAATAATTCCATTAAACTTTCATTTACTGGTTTTGAAGTTGATTGAATAATAAATACTTTACAACCTCTAACACTTTCATTCGATTTTACAAAAGTTTCTCCATCTGCAAATTTTACTATCTGATTTGAAGATAAATCTATTTCAAGGTACTCTGCTATTTTTTTTGCTAATTCTTTACTCGATGACCCCGCAAAAATTCTTATTTTTTCTTTATCTTCTTTACTCAAAGCTATCATTTTATTTGTTCCACCCTTCTTTGTTTATCTGTTTAGCTCTACCAAATGCTAAAGTTTCATCTGGTATATTTTCGGTAATTACTGATCCAGCTGCAGTAAATGATTTTTCACCTATTTCCACCGGTGCAACTATTATTGAATTACTTCCAATAAATGAATCTTTTCCTATTTTTGTTTTATGTTTATTTTTTCCATCATAGTTACAAGTTATTGTCCCTGCTCCTATATTTGTTCTCTCTCCAACTTGTGCATCTCCAATATATGTCAAATGTCCTGCTTTTACGCCTTCTTCCAAAGTAGCATTTTTAATTTCTACAAAGTTTCCTACGTGAGCATTCAATTTTAAGTTAGCTTTTGGTCTTAAATGTGCAAATGGTCCTACTGTAACACCGTCTTCTAAAGTCGATTGTTCCACAACAGAAGCCTCAATTCTCACATTATCTCCAATTACCGAATTTTCAATTCTCGTATTTCCTAAAATTTCACAATTTTTTCCAATTTTTGTATTTCCTTGAATTGTTACATTTGGATAAATTACTGTGTCTTCTCCAATCTCAACATTTTCTTCGATATAAGTAGTTGCTGGATCTAACAAAATTACTCCATTATCCATTAATTCTACATTTTTTCTTTCTCTTAAAATTCGATTAGCTTGAGCTAATTGGACTTTTGAATTTACTCCTAAAACCTCGTCTTCATCTTCAATTTGAAAACTTTCAACTTTTTGTCCTTCGCCAGATAAAATTTTGATTACATCTGTCAAGTAATATTCACCTTTTGAGTTGTTATTATTAATTTTTTCAACTGCTTCTAACAATTTTTCATTTTTAAAAATATACACACCTGTATTAATTTCATCAATTTTTCTTTGTTCATCAGTCGCTTCTTTTTCCTCAACAATATCAACTATATTTCCATTTTCTTTAATAATTCGCCCATATCCAAAAGGATTTTTTACTTTACATGAAAGAACTATGCAATCTAAATTTTTTTCTTCAAAGATTTTTTTCATTTTATTAAAAGTTTCAGATTTTAATAAAGGTGTATCTCCACAAGTAATTAAAACATCTTCTTTTAAATTTCCTAATTTTTCTTTTGCAATTAAAACTGCATGTCCAGTCCCTAATTGTTCCTTTTGCTCAACATACATTACATCGCCCATTGCTTCAAGAACAACTTCTTTTTTGTGCCCCAAAATGAAAAGATTTTTTTCAATTCCAGAATTTTCCAAAACTTTTACTACTCTTTTCAACATAGGCATTCCATTTACTTCATGCAAAACCTTAGGTTTTTCAGATTTCATTCTTGTACCTTTTCCTGCAGCCAAGATTAATGATATCATTTTTCCTCCTCTAAACAATAATCTAAAATTTGCTTTTTAACCAAATGATAAATTTTTTTGAAAACAATAAATTTTAATAAACATAATATTATCATTTAATTTATATATATTAGATTATAACAATTTTTTCTTTTTTATTCAATCATTATACGCAAAATTTATTTTTCATCGTCATCATCATACTGACAATGATTTAAGTGGATTTTTAATGCTTCCAATGAAATATGTATTTCTTTTAATGTAAAAAATAGCGACGCAATCATCAGTATCAAACTAATCACGAATGTTATCATTCCAAATAAATCTAATTTAAAAAACAAGAAAAACATCGAAAGTACACACATTAAAAGGCTACTAACTCCATAATATTGCATCTTTTTTATGTATTGCAATCTTTTTCTTAAATTCTCAATTTGACTTATCTCATATTCATTAGGATTACAAACATTCATTTGCCGAACCAACCCAGCAATTGTCAAAAATCTATTCGTGTATGCTAACAATAATAACGATACTGACGGAAATAATACTGCCGGTGTTGTAATTTCTAAATTCATCTTATCCTCCTAACTTTTTTAAATTTATAATATTTATTTTTCGCTTTTCTTCCTAGAAAATAAATTTTTAATCGAAAATAACGGTTTATTTCTAACAATTTTTTCATTCCCAATAAAATCTCGCATTGTTTTCAACGTTTTACCTGCATTTTTCACTACAAAATTAAACGTTCCTGCACTTTTTGTATCAACAAAAAATCCTCTTATATATTTATCATTAAAAAATATTTGAGCTCTAACAAGTTTTATTTCTTCCCACGGAATTTGAACATAATCTTCTGGATTCCTCGAATTCTGAACCTCCCACGACTAAAGTCGCAGGGTTCTAAAATCTTTAAAAACATTTAAAAATTTTCTAAGAAGTTTGATAGCTTTACACTACCCTTATTCTTTTAGGTGTGTTCAGTTCACCTCTATTGTATAGGATACTTAAATCCACAACTTTACTTTTTCTTAATATATTTAATGCTCCATTACAATCCGCATTTATGATTTTACCTGTGCTTGTTTGATATAGTCCTCTTTTTATTCTTTTTCCACTGAATATATATTCTTTTTGATTTTCTTTATCATATATTGGAATTTCATCTCCATCAAAGAAACTTGCTTTTGATGTATAACTTTCTTCTTGCAGTTTAAATTCTATTCCATATAGTTTACATAGATATATTAATTTATCTCTTAATTTTCCATATGGTATATTTACAAAGTTTTGATTATTTATACTTCCAATATTTGATTTCCTTTGAAAATCTTCATTGTATCCTAGAACTAGTTTTCCTATATCATTATTAAGACAATAATTTATTATTATTCTTGCTGCTTTTGAAAGATAATCTTCTATACGATTACTTCTCTTTCTAGCTATTCTCTTTTGTCTTAATGTTATATGCTCTATCTTTTGCTTATCTTTAATGCTTTGCAATTTTGCATTTGTCTTGTTATAGTATTGATTTATTGATTTTAATTTTCTACCATCTATTATGAATGATGCTCCGTTATTAGTTACACAAGTACAAAGATTATCTATACCTAAATCAATTCCTAGTGCATTTTCTTTATTTAATTCCCTTTGAATTTCTTCTATCTCATAAGTATATTGAATTTCAAAGTACCTAGAATGTTGTTTTGGTATTATTCTAATTTCTTTTATCTTCTTACCTTTCAATACTGGTGGCAGCTTAATTTTAACTTCCTGATGAGTTTTCTTAAACGAATTTGAATAAGGAACTATCAGAATATCGTCTTTTAATCTAACAAATCCTATAACAAGAGTTGTAAAACCATCTTTAGCAAGATATTTAGGTAATTTTATATCTTTAAAATTATATTGACCATTCCTAGCAAGTTTTAAAAGTCCAAAAAATGATTTGAAACTTCCGTCTACTTCTTTTAGAATTTGCTGAGCCATATTAGAATTTAACTTCTTATAGTTCTCAATATTTTTAAGCATTTTATAGTTTTCATTATAACTTAAATACTTTTTATTTTCAAAATAGTATTGTCTAACATTGTATATAGCTTGATTCTTTAAATTTTTAGCTATATGGCACAAATATTTTAAATTTCTAAATTCTTTTTTGCTAAGGTGTTTTACTTGTTGTTTTAAAGTTAAATACATAGATATCACCTCCTTTTCATCAGAGGTATTATACCATGTATTCTACATTTTATCTGTCAAAAAAGTAATATTTTTATTTATTTTTAAATATTTTTAAAGTTTTTAAAACCCCACAACAGCGGGAAGCGTCGTTCACATAAGTTCGCTACTACTTATGCAGTTCTCTTGGCATATATACTCCTTAATAAATTAAGGAGATTAGCCTTGAACTTCTTGTTATCTCTAACAAGCACAGACTATATCTTATCCATAGTGTATCTCAACACCTTAGGCGAAACCACTTCCAATACCTATCGCTTGTATTGTACTCCCCTCACGAGGGATAGTCGTTGAACTTTCCTTTTCAGGCTTAGCTGCTGATTGTCTATTGTATGCCTTTCTATATGGCTCAGTGTTTAGGATTTAACCTTGCACCATCTAGTATATTTTTTCTGCTTTCGCTACCTTCACACTTATACCATATTTGAACGAAGGTATTATGTTGTGGTTATACTAGCTTTAAGAGTTCCCAGCAATTCAGTTTCTTTGTTGCACGGTTTTGCTCCGTGTCTACATACAAGTTTCCCTATATGCTTACTAAAATTTTCGTGCAATTCATCTCACGACTAAAGTCGCGAGTGTTCTTACACTATTTAATAAAATTCAAATGCTTTATCGCCTACTAAAATATCACCATTTTTATTTCCTACCATTCCACTCAACAAATTTCCTTTTGTGTTAAATAAAACTTTTGTATTTTTTGAAATTGCCAATTGTTTCTCCTTTCCTTTTTATTTTTATTGTAAAATTTAAAATATTTATAAATTAAACGTTATAACTAATTTATCCTAAATGAAAATATCGAATATAATTTTATTCAACACCATTTATTCTATTATACAAAAAAGAACTATTTTTAACAACAATAATTACGAATATTTTTCTAAATTATCTCATTAAAATAGTTCTTTTTCTCATAAAAATCTCCAAATTTAATTTATTAATATTGATTTTTTTTTAAATTTATTAAATATTAGAAAATTCCAACTACGTGTCCTACAATTCCAACTATAAATAATCCGAATATTATTAAAATTGGACTTACTTTTTTCTTAAGTAGCCACATACATAAGAATGTCAATAATAATGCTGCAAATCCTGGAATCAATTGATCTAAGTTATTTTGTAATGTAGTAACTTTTTCTGCTGAAAGTGAAACTCCACTTGCTTGATCTCCTAAAATTTGTTGCAATTGTGCACCTGTAACTGTACCTTTTGGAAATTCAATAAATGCTCCTTTAGATAAAGGTACTTTTGATACTATCATTGGGAAATTAATTGATGTCCATCTTTGAACCAAAATTCCCATAACGAACATACCTAAAATTGAAGCTCCTTTAGTAATTGTTTGTAACAATCCACCTGATAAATCTTTTGTAATTTCTGAACCTTTTTGATATCCAAATTCTTGTGTATACCATAAGAACGAAATACGAATTACATTCCATAAAATAAAGAAGAATAATGGTGCAATTACTGAACCACCTGTAGCAAGTGATGCTGCTATTGCTCCTAAAATTGGACGTACTGTAAACCAGAATACTGGATCTCCAATACCTGCTAATGGTCCCATCATTCCTACTTTAACCCCTTGAATTGCTGCATCATCAATTGCTGCTCCGTTAGCTCTTTCTTCTTCTAACGCCAAAGTAACTCCTAAAATAGGTGCTGCAATGTATGGGTGAGTGTTAAAAAATTCCATATGTCTTTTTAAAGCTGCTGACGCATCTTCTTTTTTCGGATACAATTTTTTCAATGCTGGGATTAATGAATAAGCCCAACCTCCATTTTGCATACGTTCATAATTCCAAGAACCTTGTAAAAATTGAGAACGAAGCATTACACTACGACGATCAGCTTTTGATAATTTTATTTTATTTTCTGCCATTTTTACTTTCCTCCTAAATTATTAATAATCATTCAATATATCTCCAAGTGGATCTCC
This sequence comes from Leptotrichia sp. oral taxon 221, assembly GCF_018128245.1. Taxonomy (NCBI): domain Bacteria; kingdom Fusobacteriati; phylum Fusobacteriota; class Fusobacteriia; order Fusobacteriales; family Leptotrichiaceae; genus Leptotrichia; species Leptotrichia sp. oral taxon 221. The sequence continues at coordinate 259,318 of NZ_CP072378.1, read as the reverse complement.
TGAACCTGATGAAGTTCCTCCACCATTGTTGCTTCCTCCACCATTTTTTGTAACATTTAAGTAAATAATTGCTGCACAAACTCCGATAATTCCTGTTGCAATTAATGTTAATTCTTTTAATGGAGCCAATGCAAATCCTAAGAAGAAGAATGGCCATACTTCTTTAGTAGCCATTAAGTTGATAACCATTGCATAACCTACTGCTACTACGAATCCACCACCGATTGTCATTCCTTTTGTAAACCATTCTGGTAATAAACCTAATGTGTGTTGAATTACTTCTGAAGGGATGAATAACAACAAGATTGCAGGGATAGCAATACGTAATCCTTGACATGCTAATGCAACCATATGCCAAAATTCAACACCACGGAAGTTACCTTGTTCTGCTGCACGGTCTGCTTGGTGAACAATAACTACTGACAATGTACGAACTACCATTGTTAATACTAAACCAACTGTCGCTAGAGTAATTGCTGCTGCAATTGCTACGTTACGACCATCTGCAGTAAAGTTTCCTGCTTTTACAAAAATAATAGCTGAAGCTACTGAAGCTAAAGCTGCATCTGGAGCTACTGCCGCACCAACATTTGCCCATCCTAATGCGATAAGTTGCAATGCTCCTCCTAAAATAATACATTCTGGCATATGCCCTGTTGCTAATCCAATTAATGAACACGCAATAATTGGTTGATGGAATTGGAATTGGTCAAGGATACCTTCCATTCCTGCCAGAAATGCAACTATTAATACTAGAATAATTGAAACTATATTAAAATCCATAATATCCTCCTAAATAAAATTAAAGTTTTAATCCTTCATTTGCTTTTTCTGAAATTAATTTGAATAAATCTGCTCTCTTATCAGCAGCAACTTTTCTTACGTCGAATTTTACACCTAAATCTCTTAGTTTTTTGTAAGTGTCAACATCTTTTTGATCCATTGAAAGTACGTTATTAACCATAACTTTTCCAACAGTATGTGCCATCGAACCTACATTTAACTCTTTAATATCCACACCTTTTTCAATTACATAAAGTGCATCTTGAGGATTTTCAAATAACAACAATGCTTTTGTATTTCCAAATCTTGGATCTTTTGAAACTTCCACCAATTTATCAAGTGGGATAACATGTGCACGTACACCTGGAGGCGCCGCTTGTTCGATTAATTTTTTACGTAATTCATCTTTTGAAACAGAATCTGACACAACGATTATTCTGTTTGGATTAGTTGCTTTTGTCCAACTTGTAGCAACTTGTCCGTGTAACAAACGAGTATCGATACGAGCCAATACAAATTTAATTTTACCATCACCTATAACAGTTCCTTCTGGAATTGCACCTTTTGGTGTGTCATCTTGTGCTGCTGCAGTTGCTTTTGCTTCTTTTGGTTCCAATTCTTCAGGTCTAACTTTAACTTGGTCTTTCCCTTCTGGAACAATAGCTTTTGCTACTTCATGAGCTGTGTCATAATCTTCTCTTTCTGACAATGCTGCAAGTAACATTGGTAAATTAAGTCCTGCAACAATTGCTCTCTTTTCAGGTGCTTCTTCAAAGAAACGATTAGACTGATTAAATGGACTTCCTCCCCATAAATCAACTAAAAATAGAACTTCTTCTGTCCCTAATTTTTCAATGGCGTCTTGAATTTTTTTATATAAGTCATCTGGTCCTTCACTCGGCATAAACACAACTGATTCCAATAACTCTGCTTCTCCCAGAATCATTGAAGCCGATTGTTTAATACCAGCAGCAAATTCACCGTGACTTGCCACGATAATTCCTACCATATTTTTACTACCTCCTCCTGTAATACTTTCGTAAATTTATTATAAAAATATACCTTTACTCTCTACTTTTAAGTTTACCTTACAAATCTACAATTGTCAAATTTGTTTTTTATTTTTTTTCATAAATCTTCAAACTTTTTCAAAATTTCTTTTTTCATAATTTTTATAAATTTTCTAACAATTCATCATTTGAACTAAATCTTTTTATCAATTCTTTTAATTTTCTTATTCCATCACTATCAGATTCTTTATCCAATTCTCTTCTTAATTTCCATATTTTCTCCAATTTATCTTTAGGAATCAATAATTCTTCTCTTCTTGTACCACTTTTCAAAACATCAATTGCTGGGAAAACTCTCAATTGTTGAAGTGCTCTACTTAAAATAATTTCCATATTTCCAGTACCTTTAAATTCTTCGAAAATTACTTCATCCATTTTACTTCCTGTTTCAATAAGTGCTGTAGCAATTATCGTCAAACTTCCACCATTTTTAATATTTCTTGCTGCCCCTAAAAATCTTTTTGGATAATACAAGGCATTTGGATCAATACCTCCTGAAATTAATTTTCCGCTTGAAGGAATTGTAATATTGTACGATCTAGCCAATCTTGTCAAGCTATCCATTAATATTAAAATATCTTTCCCTTTTTCAACTTCTCTTTTAGCCATTTCCAATACTTTTTCAGTAACTTGTGTATGAACTCTTGGATCCTCATCAAATGTCGCTGAATAAACCTCTGCATCTTTAACATTTTCCTTAATATCCGTAACCTCCTCAGGTCTTTCATCAATTAGCAAAATCCAAACGTCAATTTCAGGATTATACTTAATAATATCATTTGCCAATGTCGATAAAAGCACTGTTTTACCAGCTTTAGGCGGTGCCACAATCAATCCTCTTTGTCCTTTACCAATTGGTGCCACAAGATCAATTATTCTTGAAGCAATGTGCCCTTTTCCTAAATTAATTTTTTCATCTGGATAAGATGGAATCAAATCATCAAAATATGGTCTTTGCGATGATTTTTCTGGCAAATCTCCATTTATTAATAACACCTTCAAAATCCCATAATTTTTTTCCGTTCCAATCGGTACTCTCAACTCTCCAAATACCGTATCACCATTTCTCAAGTTAAATCTTTTTATTTGAGAAATCGAAACATACACATCAGGTCCAACACTTGTCTGTCTCAAAAATCCATAACTTCCTTCATTAATTATATCCAATTTCCCAAAACCATATGTTTTCCCGTTTTCTTCACCTTTTTTCATCAAAATCTCATTTACTAAATCATGTTTCGTCATTATTGAAAAATTAGGAATTTTATATTCTTTTGCCATTTTTTTCAGCGGAGTTATCTTCGTTTCTAAAATATTTTTTATCAATATTTCTTCATCAGAATTTTTATCCTCCTCAAAAAAATTTCTCTCTTTTTTCTCTTCTATATTTTTCTCTTTCTCTGTATCTTCTAAATCTACCATTTCTTTCGTAACTTTAACTTCTTCTTTCTCTTTTTCAAAATTTTCAACTTTTTCAATTTCTGTATTTTCTAGTTCTTCTTTTTTCTTTCTACCTCTTTTCACAGGCTCTTTTTTTTCAACTTCTTCAGTCTCAACTTCTACTTTTTTCCTTCTACCTCTCTTAGCAGGTTCTTTCTTTTCTTCTAATTCTACTTCTTCTTTTTTTCTCCTACCTCTTTTTACTGGCTCTTTTTTTTCTTCTGCCATTCGATTCAACCTCTTTTCCTCTTCAAATTTTTAATTTTTTTGAGATAAATTTTTTTAACACTTTTACTCTTCCAATATACATAACAATTTTTTTAATATTTTAAAACATAAATTCTTGATTTTTAATTTGATAAGATTACATAAATCTGTTTTTGAATAGACTTTTATGTGAACTACTCCCACTTTTAAAGGCAGGAACTTTGCTATCTTTTGTAAAAAAAGAGAAACAGAGGCTATCCGAAAATAACCTTGCCTCTTCTTTTTTTCTTACAATTATTTATTTGGTCCTATAGAAGGTATATCCAATATTCTTACTTCTTCTGGTGAACTTTGTGGTTGTACTGTTACTCCTGGTGTATCAGTTGTTGTTGGAACATATCCTCCATCGATATATCCACCATTTTGATACAATTTATCTTCAGGAATTCTGTAATTTCTTATTTTACTTACTGTCAAAACTCCATCTTTTGAAACTGTTCCACTAACTTTAAAAGTTACTAAATCCATATCAGAAACACCATATTTTTCAGCCATAAATTGATAAATTCCATCAATTAATCCTGTTTGATCATTTAATGTATATGTTACTTTTTTGTTAGGTAATACCAATTTATCTTTTACATAATAAAATGTATTAGTTGCTTTTAAGTATTGACCTTCGAATTCTTTTGCTGATGTTTTTTGTTTTTGTTTTTCTTCTTTAGCTTTTTCTTTCGCCTGTGCTTTTGCTTTTGCTCTTGCTGCTCTGTCTTCTCTTCTAGTTTCTTTAGTCTTTAACTCTAAACTAAATGTACATACAGAACATACAAGTAACATCATCAATACTAATAATTTCTTCATTATTCCTCCAAACTTATCTATGAAATCCCAAATCTGCTGGATTTACATCTCCTGAAATTTTTTTTATTTTACCATTTTCTCTTTCAAATTCTTCTCTTAACTTCGAGACTTTTTTTATTAACTCAATAGTATCCATTTCTAAATTATTTGCATTAAATCTACCTTTTGACCAATAATCAATCACAAGCATACTATCACCACAAATAATACTTTTCCCATATTTTGCAGCAATTTTCAAAGCGATAAACAATCCAGTAAGTTCACCAAAATTATTAGTTCTTGTTGGTGCAACATTATAATTTCCATGTTCATTTATCTTTTTTGGAGACATAATTTGATAGAGTAAAGAATTTCCATCAAAATCAGTCACTCTAACTTCAACACCTTCTCCTCTACCAGTTCCCGCATCAAAATAAATCGCATCCCTATCAAGTTTTTCTAATAATTTTTCATTTACTTCTTGCTTTTTCTCATATTCTGCACCATTAATTAACCATTGAGTAGCCTCATCTAAGTCTTTAAAAGATTTATATCTTGCTTTTTTACCTTTTGTTGCTGCTTGACACTCTTCCCAAGTATCTACAATATCAGTTTTCCCAGTTTCTAAAAGATAATATGCATAAACTTTTTTATTTTTTTTCATAAATTATAAGTTTAATCCACCGTCTATTCTTAAAACTTGTCCAGTAATAAATTTAGAATTGTCACTTGCTAAGAATAATGCTGCATTTGCTACATCTTCAGCATCTCCCATTTTTCTTAAAGGTGTGTTATCTAGAACTTTTTCTACAACTTTTTCTGGCAACACATGTGTCATATCTGTTTTAATAAATCCTGGTGCCAACGCATTCGATCTTAAATTTTTTCTTCCAAATTCTTTAGCCCAAGTTTTAGACATTGCAATAACTCCACCTTTTGTTGCTGCATAGTTAGTTTGTCCTAAGTTTCCGTCAACTCCAACTACTGAAGCCATGTTAATTACGCTTGATGCTTTACTTTTTAACAATAATGAAACGAATCCTTGCATTACATTGAAAACACCTTTTAAGTTAATGTCTACAACTAAATCCCAATCTGCTTCTTTCATTCTTTGTAATAAAGAATCTCTTGTAATTCCTGCGTTATTTACTAAAATATCTAATCTTCCATATTTTTCTTTTAATTCTTTTGCAACTTCTTTAATATTTTCTCTATCGGTTACATTTAATTTAATGTGAGTTATATTTTCGTGTGTATAATCAGCATCCATCAAATCTCCTGAAATTACAGTTGCTCCATTTTCTGCAAATTTTAAAGCTATTTCTTTTCCAATTCCCCTTGCTCCACCTGTTATTAAAGCTATTTTCCCATTTAACACTGTTTTTCCACCTTCCTACTTTTTAATTTTTTTTTCTAAATATTTGTATAACTTAAAATTTTAAAATTTCAAATTGTTTATTGAAAAATTTTTTTATTTCATCACTTCTAATTTTACTCTTGTTACTCCTGCACTTATGCTAGCAATTTTTGAAAATGCTGCTTTACTTAAATCTATTACCCTTCCTTTGGTATAAGGTCCTCTATCATTTACTCTTACAATTACTGATTTTCCATTATTTACATTTGTTACTCTAATTTTTGTTCCAAATGGCAATTTTCTATGTGCCGCAGTTAAAGCGTTATTATTAAATCTTTCACCACTTGCCGTTGCTGAACCATGTAAATTACTGCTGTAATAAGAAGCCATTCCTGACTGATAATGTGTGAATTTATCAAGATCCTTTTCTGGTATTGTAATTTTTTTATTACTTTGTTCTGAAACATTGACATCTAAATCATTATCAACGTTGTTCTTTATCATTTCTTCTTTTATAAAAATTGTTCCTGTTTCTTTTGCTGTTGTAATCAATGAAGTTGATAGAGATAATCCCAAAAGTAATGCTATTATTTTTTTCATAAAATCTCCTCCATATCTTTATTATCCACACATTATAGCATATTTTACTAACCCAAGCGCTTAGAACATTCTTAGTTCTTGATTTCTGGTTCTTTTACGTGTTGAATTTTTTCACTACTTGTAGTAATTACTTCAAAGCTATATCCAGCCTTTTTATATCCATCAATAATAGTTTGTAATGCTTGAACAGTTGTTCCTTTAACATTTGTATCGTGCATTAAAACGTCAATTTCTGGGTGATTAGTACAAATTCCATATTTAATTAATTTTTGTACAGGTACTCCATTTCCACTAGCATCTGTTGAATCACAGTTCCAATCGTGATAAATATATCCTTCTCTTGCCATTCTAGTAATAATTTGTTGTTTCAAGGCTTTTGATGCAATTGCATTACTAGAACCTCCAGGGAATCTTGTAATTTTAACATCTTTTCCAGTTTTAGCTTTTACAGCATCACGTAATCTATACAAATCTTCAAAGAAATTATGTTCATTTGCATAAATATATTTGTATTCATGTGTATAACTGTGCAATCCTATTGCATGACCTGCATCTACGATTTTTTTATATTGATCTTGATCACGTCCTATTACAAAGAATGTTGCTTTTATATTGTTTCTTTTCAAAATTGCTAAAATTTTGTCAGTATTGTTAGAAGGTCCATCGTCAAATGTTAAATGAACTATTTTTATTTTCCCTTCTTTTTTCATTTTTTCATATTTTTCTTTCACTACTTCTTCTTTTTTAGATATTTCTGCAAGTTGTTTCTGTTTAGTTGCTTTTTCTTCATTTAATTTTTTGATATTACCTTTTAAACTACTACTTTGTGCAATTTTCGATGTAGATCCATAAATATTCAATCCTGAATAAACAAATCCTGCACAAGCTATTAAAAATCCAATAATTGATAATCCTTTTTTCATTACTTTCTCCTTTATTTACTATATTTTTCTACGATTTCTTGAGTTTTTTTTGTTCCTTCTTCGGTCATTTTAATTCTATCGTCTATTTCTTTAACTTCTTTTGCTACTTTTTCTTTTTCTACTTTCAATGTAGGAATTTCAGATTCTACAGTTGCTTTTTTATTAACTAAAACAAAATGTGTAAACGCTGTCAACACTATTGAAATTAGAAGTAAAATACCTACTTTCTTTAAATTTTTGCTTTCATTTTCTTTTTCTCTTTCACGGGTATAAACATATCCGTAATTGTCTTTTTTTCCCATCTTTCTCCTCTTTTCCTTTTTATTTTTGTACTTATACTAATTTTAATGAACCGCTCCTTTGTCTATTTCTTAACTTTTTATTATTCAAAAACTAAATAATAAAAAGACCTCTTAAAGAAGAGGTCTTTATAAAAGGGGGGGTTAATTGAGGTTTCAGATCTTTTTGATCTGAATGTATTATACTACATTTTCATTATTTTATTATTAACAAAAAATTAATTCTCAATTAAAATAAGCCTCTTCGGTTCCATTACTCATTTAGTATATAATATATTTTGAAAAAAATAAAGACCTATTTTTATATTTTTTTGAAAAATTTCTTTCAATTTTACCATCTTTTCAATAAAAATTATACTAAATATCGGTTCTCGTTTAAATATATTAACCAAATAATTTAGAATAAATTTTTTTACATCGTCAAATGCTTGTAAAATTATAACTTTTAGACTATAATATACACAACATATTGAAATTCATGCAATAAATTTAAAATATAATTTTTTAGAAAGGAGAAAATTGTTTTTAAAAAATAATTGGAAAAATAGAAATTTTACATTTTTTGAAGACAATTTATAATAAATAAATGGAATTATTAACTAATCAATTAAAAAAAATATTTTCAGAAAATATAAATAATATTTTTAAACAAGATTTTTCTGAAAAAATAAATATTGAAAATTCTACAAAAAAGGAATTTGGTGACTTTCAAACAAATTTTGCAATGATGAATTCAAAAGCAATCGGTAAAAATCCTAGAGAAATTGCAACTACCTTAGTTGAAAATTTTAAGGAAAACGATTTAATTGAAAAATTAGAGATTGCGGGACCTGGATTTATTAATATTCATTTGAAAAATAATTTTTTGAATAATGAAGTGAAAAAGATTGATAATGAAAAATATGATTTTTCGTTTTTGAATGTTGATGAAACAGTTATTATCGACTATTCTTCACCAAATATTGCAAAAAGAATGCATATTGGACATTTGAGAAGTACGATAATTGGTGATGCAATTAAAAGAATTTTAGATTTTATTGGGTTTAAGACGATTTCTGATAACCATATTGGAGATTGGGGAACTCAATTTGGGAAATTAATTGTGGCGTATAATAAATGGTTAGATAAAGAGGCTTATGAAGCTGATCCAATTGGTGAATTAGAAAGAATTTATGTTTTGTTTTCTGATGAAGCAAAAAAAGATCCGACTTTGGAAGAGGTCGCAAGAAATGAATTGAGAAAATTACAAATGGGTGATGAGCAAAATAATAAACTTTGGAAAGAATTTATCGAAATTTCTTTAAAAGAGTATAATAAAGTTTATGATAGATTAGGTGTTAAGTTTGATCACTATTTTGGAGAATCATTCTATAATGATCTGATGCCAGATGTGTTGGAAGAATTGAAGGAAAAAAATATTGCGAAGGAAGATCAAGGAGCTTTGGTTGTTTTCTTTGAAGAAGATAAATTGCCACCTGCTCTTGTACAAAAGAAAGATGGAAGTTTTCTTTATGCAACTTCTGATTTAGCGACAATTAAGTTTAGAAAAAATGAATTAAATGTGGATAAAGCTGTGTACGTAACTGATGAGCGTCAACAAAATCACTTTAAGCAAGTTTTTGAAATTAGTGAAATGCTTGGAGCACCTTACAATTATGAAAAATCACATGTTTATTTTGGAATTATGAGATTTGGAGATGGAATGATTTTCTCTTCTCGTAGCGGAAATATCATTAGACTTGTAGATTTGCTAGATGAAGCTAAAAAACAAGTAAAATCTGTTATTGATGAAAAAAATCCTAATATTCCTGAAGATGAAAAAGAAAAAATTGCTGAAATTGTTGGTACTGGAGCTATCAAATATTTTGACTTGAGTCAAAACCGTACTTCTGATATTTTGTTTACTTGGGATAAAGTATTGAGTTTTGAAGGAAATACAGGGCCTTATTTACAATATACTTACGCAAGAATCCAATCAATTTTGAGAAAATTGAAAGAAGAAAATATTTCTGTTAAAAATAATGATATTATTTTAGATGATATGTTTGATATTGAAAGAGAATTGGCAGTAGCTTTATTAAGATTCCCACAAACTGTTGTAAAATCTTATGAAACTTACAGACCAAATATTATTGCAGATTATTTATTCGATACTGCAAAATTATTTAACAATTTCTATAATTCTAAATCTATTTTGAAGGAAACTGATAAAAAGGTTATGGATGCTCGTATTTTGTTAGCTCAGAAAACAGCATCTATCTTGAAACAAGGATTGAATCTATTAGGAATTGAAACTGTTGATAGAATGTAATAAAGGATTTTATGAGAGCTAAATTGTAGCTCTCATATTTTTTATCCTTATCAAAATTTATTTTTCTAAATATTCCTTATCAAATTTTACCATTTTTTCAACATTCACAATTGCTAGTATCATATCATTTTTTAGAATTTTTTCATCTGGAGAAAGCGATATTCTTAGCTCTTCTCCCTCTCTTTGAATTCCAATAACATTCATTTCATATTTTTTTCTCAAATCTAACTCTTTAAGGTTTTTTCCTATAATTTTTTTGGATGCCTTAAACTCAAAAATTCTATATTTTTCAGAAAATTTTAAATGTTCAGTCAAATTTGGTCTTAAAATTTTAAGAGCTAATTCCTTTCCTACACTTTCATCAGGAAATACAACTTGCATTGCTCCTATTTTTTTTAAAACTTTTCCCTCAATTTTCGTAATAGCCTTACAAATAATCTTCTTTATTCCCAGTTCCTTCAACATAACTGTAACTAATGCACTCGTTTGCAAACTCCCTTCAATACAAATGAAAGCCACTTCAAAATCATCACTATTAACCACTTTCTTTAATGCATTTTCTTCTGTCACATCAAAAGAAACTGCCTCTCCAACAATCTCATCATCTATTATCTGCTGTACAAGTTCCTCATTTTTATCAATCACAAGTACAGTTTGATTAAATTTATAAAGTGTTTTTGCAATAGTTCTTCCAAATTTTCCAGCTCCTATAACTAAATATCCTGCCATTTTTCCTCCTAAAATTTATCCAATTAAAATATTTTCTTGTGGACGACTAATATTTTCTTTCTTCATTTTCGATTTTGATAATGCTAAAGCAATTGTAAGTGGTCCAATTCTTCCGACAAACATTGTAACAATAAGTACGAATTTAGAAATACTTGTTAAATTCGGCGTCAAATCTCTCGAAAGTCCAACTGTTCCAAAAGCTGAATATACTTCAAATGCTAAATCTAAAAGATTTCTGTTTCTTTCTAACAAAGTTAATAAAAATACACAAATTGACGTATAAATAAGCGATATGAACAATATTGCAATAGCTTTGTTGTAAATTCTCCAACTTACACTTCTTTTATTATATTCGATTATATTTCTATTTTTTAATGTCGCCCAAGTTCCTAAAACAATCAGTCCAAACGTTGTTGTTTTTATTCCTCCACCAGTTGAACCAGGAGATGCTCCGATAAACATAAAAATAATAAATAAAAATGATGTAGAAATTTTTAATCCCGAAATTGAAACCGTATTAAATCCTGCTGTTCTGGTAGTTACACTTTGAAAAAATGCTGCTCCTAATTTTTGAAAAAGTGGCAAATTTCCTATTGTTTTTGGATTAGAATACTCTAAAATAAATATTGCTATCGTTCCGATTAAAACTAGGAATATCGATATTTTAATACTTAATTTTGTTGTCGTTGTCAATCTTTTTTCTTTTTTTCTAAATACATTATAACAATTTAATATTGTTGAAAATCCAATTCCTCCTAAAAATATCAAAACTGGAATTGTAATATTTATTATAAAACTATTTTTGAATCCATACAAATTATCGGAAAATAATGCAAATCCCGCATTACAAAATGCCGAAATAGAATGAAAAAACGAGTAGTAAACTGCTTTCAAAAAACTAAACTTTTTTATAAATTCAAAAAATAAAATAATTGCTCCAATAAATTCAATTAGAATTACTGCAAAGATAACTTTCGTGACATATTCCTCAATTTTAAAAGTTGTATCAATATTTATATCTTCCTGAACCACTTTTTTTGTGTAATATCCGATTTTCTTAGAAATCAAAATAATGATAACAGAAGTAAATGTTATCACTCCAAGTCCTCCAAGCTGTATCAAAATTAAAATAATTAATTGTCCAAAAGGATTATAAATACTGGCTATATCTATGCTCGAGAGTCCCGTTACACAAACAGCTGATGTCGCTATAAAAAATCCATCAATCAGTTTTACACTTTTTCCATAATTCACTGAAATTGGAAAAGACAATAAAAATCCACCTAAAATTGTAACTCCCATGAATGATAACAATATTATCATATATGGTGAAAAAAATTTATTTTTTAAAAACATTTTATTTTCCTTCTTTCACTTTTTCTTATATCTTTTTTCTTAGAAGAAAGCTCCTATAACTAAAATTTTTGAGATTCACATACTCACAATAAATTTATCCTGTCCACTTCACATCGCAACTCTTATTATTTCGTATCTTTTTTAGAAATAATCACTGTCGAAACCGCATATTCCTTACTGTGAGAAATACTTACTTGAAAAACAAAATTCTTTGTAAAATCCTTCAAATTATTATACAAAATAATATTTGGTTTTCCCAATTCATCATTCAAAATCTCAATATCCCTCAAAGAAAAATTTCTCACTCCTGTCCCTAAAGCCTTAGAAACGGCTTCTTTTGCCGCAAAACGTCCAGCATAACTCGCATATGGATTCCTCTTTTTTTCAATATGCTCAATCTCATTTTTTGTGTAAACTTTCTCTTTAAAAGTTTTCGTCCTATTAATCGACGTTTCTATTCTTGATATCTCTATAATATCTGTCCCAATTCCATAAATTTCCATCATTTCACCTCCAAATTTCAAAAAAATTTGACTAAAATGCCCCAACCTACATTTTTCCTAATTCATAATATTTTTAATCTTTGTAATATTTTTCAATCACATCCAACAATCCATCTTCTGTATATTTCTCAGCTTCGATATTTACTTTAATTCCATATTTTTCAATAGTTTTTGTAGTAACAGGCCCAATCGACGCAATCACTTTCCCATCTAAAATATTTTTCAATTTTTCAGTTTTATTCAAATCATCAATTCCTAAATTTTTTACAAAAGACTCAAAAGTTGAAGAACTTAAAAACATTAAAATTTCACTTTTTCTAACTTCTCTCTCAACTTTTTCTTCTTCAATCTTAACCTGCTCCGTACTATAAACAACAACTTTCTCATATTTTCTACCATATAATTTATCATATTTTTCAGTATCCACAGGTGAAATATTTGAAACTACAAATAACACTCTCTCATTAGGATTTGTAAATTTCACACTTTCTGCTGCCAGACGTTCCACAGTATATTCTTTCGGATAAAAATCAGGAATTATCTTGTAATTTCCCATTTCTTCAGCAGTTTTCGTCCCGACAACTCCAATTTTTACATTAGCCAACTGACGCATATCCTTGATTTTATTCATAAATCCAATTACAGAATTTGCACTATTAAACAAAATCGCTCCATACTGCGACAAATCAGGCATCTCAAACTCGTTGTATTCAATATTAATTAACGGCAACGAAACAGCCTGTCCACCAAGCTCATTTATTTTATCCGCAACCTTTTTCTGTTTTTCTTTATTCCGTGTCACCAAAATATTTTTTCCACTCAGAACTTTCTTCTCAAACCACTGCATTTTTTCCCGTAAATTTACAACTTCCCCAATAATAATTATTACTGGCGATTTTACATTATTTTCCTTCACAATTTCCACAATTGTTCCTAAAGTTCCAGTATAAGTTTTTTGCTTTGAAGTAGTTCCATCTTTAATTATCGCAACTGGCGTATCCACTTTTTTTCCGTTTTCCACAAGGTTTTCCACAATTTTTTCAAGATTTCCTAATCCCATTAAAAATATTAACGTTCCATCTAATTTCGCAATTGTTGAAAAATCATGCTCACTTCCGTCAATTTTTGTGTGACCTGTAAATACGTGAAACGACGTGTTTATTCCTCGGTGAGTCACTGGTATTCCTGCATAAGCTGGAACCGCTATCGAAGAAGTAATCCCAGGAATTACCTCAAACTCAATATTTTCAGCCAACAATGCCTCAATTTCCTCACCACCACGACCAAATACAAAAGGATCTCCTCCCTTTAAACGTAGTACAATCGCATTTTCAAACGCTTTTTCCACAATTGTCTGATTAATTTTCAATTGCAACTCGCCACCCTCGGTATTTTCTTTCCCCATATAAATCAATTCCGCTCTAGGTTTTGAATACTGCAAAATATTTGGATTCACAAGTCTATCATAAATCACACAATCTGCCTTCTCTAAAATATTTTTCAATTTCAAGGTAATCAACTGTTCATCTCCACAACCAGCACCAGCAATATACACCTTTCCTTTAACTTTATTTTTCTCCATTTTTACCACTCTCTTTATTTTTTCAGCCAATTCCTGTGCCAATTTTTCAGCATCATATTTTTTACCCGTAATTTCCTCTAAAATCCGAGTATCTTCCTCATAAAACATTCCTTTCAAAGTCAAATTTTCTCCATCTATCTTCGAAGAACACCCAATCGGCGTATGGCAACCTCCATCAAAAATTCTAGAAAATTCTCTTTCCGCTTGACACATTAATTTAACCTCGTCATCGTTAATTTCCTCTAACAAAGTCCGAATTTTATCATCATTCTCACGACATTGAATACACAAAATCCCTTGTCCTGGTGCTGGTATAAATTCATTTTCCCTAAAATATTGAGTTATTCTATCTTCCAAGCCAACTCTTTTCAATCCAGCCGCTGCCAAAACAATCGCATCATATTCTCCATCATCCAATTTTTTCAATCGAGTATGAATATTCCCTCTAATCGACTTTATTTGAACATCCCTTCTCAAATTCAAAATTTCCTTTTCTCTTCTTGTACTTCCTGTCCCAACAATCGCATTTTCAGGCAACTCCTCTAATTTTTTCCCATTTCTAGAAACCAATACATCTCGATTATCTTCTCTTAGCGGAAACGAAGCATTTAAAAGTCCATTTGGCGTAACCTGTGGCATATCCTTCAACGAATGTACAGCCAAATCAATCTTGTTCTCCAGCATTTCCCTTTCAATCTCTTTCACAAATAAATCTTTTTGTGAAGTCCCTTGAATCTTCTGAAAATCACGCAAATCTTTATCTCCCTTTGTCACAATAATCTTCAATTCCACATCTAAATTTTCAGCTCCACCAAAAATTTTCGACAATCTCGTATCTCCACTTTTTTTCAATTCTAAATATTTATCTTCAATTAATTGCTTTACTTTCTCCGCTTGAGCTAGTGCTAAAATACTTCCCCTAGTCCCAACTACTATTTTATTACTCATAATCCCTCCTAATGCTTACTTTTTAAGATACTTCTCTCTCTTCAACAATTTTTCAATAGTTTCCTTATATTGCTTGTCAATAATGTAATAAAACTCATCCACAACCTCATCTCTCTTCTTGACATTCTTATTATACTCTTCCCAAATGTCATCTAAATGATACAACATAGTATTACTAGCCTCACCAATACTTGTCTCAATATCTCTTGGAACCGCCAAATCCAAGAAAAATCTCTTCTTCCCATCACTCAAAATTTTTCCCATCTTATCCTTTTCCAAAATCAAATGTGGCGCCGAAGTAGCACTTATCACAATATCACTTTTTTCAACAACATCATATTTTTCCTTAAATTCAGCTGTTTCCACATTATTAAAAACTTTTTTCAATTCTATAGACTTCCTATTACTTCTATTCGTCATAATCAAGTTACAATTATCATATTTATGAAGTATTGCCAAAATCGACTGACTTAAATCTCCAACTCCAATAACGAATATTCTTTTTCCATCTAATTCTCCAAATTTATTTTTTATAAATTTTACTGAAATTGAATCTAACGAAAGATTTTTTTCCGTAATTTTACTTTCCGCTCTAAATTTTTTCCCAACTTCAATTGCACTATTAAAAATAATATTTAAAAAACTCGAAGTCTTTTTATTTTCCAAATGCGCCAAATACGATTTTTTAATCTGAGCCAACACTTGATCTTCACCTTTTATCACCGAATCCAAGCCACATATCACCTCAAATAAATATTTAATCGCCTCTTTCCCTCGACATTCCAGCGTACTCTTCGCATTAAATCTACTTCGCAATTCCTCAATATCTAATTTTTCCGTTATCTCTAAATACATTTCCACTCTCAAACAAGTCTCAGTCGTAATATATCCCTTAATCAATCCCTTTTGCAAATATTCTTCCAATATTTCTTTATACTTGCTTCTCACAAAATTTTCTCTCTCTTCCAAAGGCATACTTTTATAACTAAAACTCAAAATATAGAAATTTGTTGTAATATCACTGGTCATCTCTTCTCCATTTCCTTATATTAATTTTGATACTCTTAACCAAAATTTTACTATTTTCATTTCAGAGTATTTTACAATAAACTTTTTTAAAATTAATAATATAATTATACTACATTTTTCATTATTTATGAACTGGGAAAAAAATTTATTAAAATAAAAATTTGACATTTGATTAAAATTGGTATATAGTATTTAATTATAATTAAATGCTAAGTTAGGAGATGAATTTATGGAAGATTTGATTACAGAAGAAACACGTTCAACTTGGAAAACAAAATTAAGAGCGATGGGGCCTGGTATCCTTATGGCATCAGCAGCTGTAGGAGGTTCACACATTGTATCATCGGCACAAGCGGGAGCAATTTATGGATGGCAACTACTTCTTGTCGTTATTTTAGTAAACTTGTTTAAGTATCCATTCTTTAGATTTGGTGTTCAATATACACTGAATACGGAAAAAAGCTTGGTTGAAGGATATAGCAACAGAGGAAAAGCTTATCTTTGGATATTTTTCATACTAAATGTATTTTCAGCAATGGTAAATACAGCAGCTGTAGGTATTCTTACAGGAGCAATTATGATGAATATCATTCCAAAAAGTTGGGGACTTTCAGTTGGACAAATAACAATAATATTAATAATTTTAATTTGGGCAATGATAATTCTTGGAGGATATAGTGTTCTTGATGGAATTTCAAAATTTGTTATGATTACTTTGACACTAGCAACAACAATTGCAGTAATTATCGCTGCTATTAAAGGTGGTCGTCATATTCCAGCAAATTTTGTAGCACCTTCACCATGGAATCTTGCAGCACTTCCATTTATTATATCATTAATGGGTTGGATGCCTGCACCAATAGAAATTTCAGCAATAAATTCAATGTGGCTGGAAGAAAAGAAACGTACATCAGAAGTTTCATATGAAGATGGATTATTTGATTTTAATGTTGGGTATATTGGGACAGCTATTCTTGCAGTTATCTTTTTAGCACTTGGAGCATTAATCCAATACGGTTCACCGGAAAAAGTAAAACCAGCAAGTGCCGCTTATATCGCACAACTTATAAAAATGTATATGTCTGAAATCGGTTCATGGTCAAGATTGCTTATCGCATTCATTGCGTTTATGTGTCTTTTCGGAACAACAATTACAGTTATTGACGGATATTCTCGTGCAAATGAAGAAGCATTACGTATTCTTTTAAGAAAAGAAAAATCTTCGCAAAAAGCTCTTAATATCTGGTTTACAGTAACTTCAATAATAGGTATTTTAATCGTACTTTTATTCGAAGGAAACGTTGCTAAAATGATGCGTTTTGCAATGATTGCCTCATTTATCTCAACACCAGTTTTCGCATGGTTGAACTTACAACTTGTTAAAACAGGAAAACATAAAGTTTCAGGAGCATTATACTGGCTTTCTGTTGTAGGATTAATTTACCTTTCAGGATTTGCAATTTTCTTCTTAATTGCTTATTTTGGAAAACTTGTATAAAAATTTTAAAAAAATAAAATAATTAAAAAATGTACCCAGAACTAATTAACATAAAATTTAAAAAGTTTTAAGGTACATTTTTTATTTCTAATTTCTAATTAAATTTTTTCAATTCATTCATAAATTTAGAATAAGGACAATATCCATCTTTATCTACTTTACAATTTTTCATTTCTAGAACTGCATGTTTCGGAGGATTTGCTTTTGTCAATTTTTCTGTATTTCTTATTTGATCCATTGACTGATAAACATATTCCACTTTCACTTTTTTCTCTCCAGTTTTTTTATCTTTCCAAACTTCAAAAAATACTTTTCCACCAATTGGTGTACTTTCTACTTGATCTTTTAATTTATAATCTTTAAAATTCAATGCTTTCAACATCGCAACAATATTTGAATCATGCCCAACTAATACTGTAACTTTATGATTTGAAGAATCAATATCATTGTAAATATATTTTATTAATGGTGCCGCTACATTTTTAGCTACTTTATCTGTCGCAAATAACAAATCTTCATATCCATTTTTAATATCTGCTATTTGTTGCCATTTTTCCATCGAATTAACGTTGTTACCTGCTATCTCATTCAAAGGATATCCTTCATAATATTCCAACAACAATGCATCTGAAATTTGAGTTCCCAATTTTATTGGTCCATCTACTCCTGGCTCTTTCCCCTTTTCAATCTTCAATGTCCCTTGTTCATTATATAAAACACATTTACCATCTTTCACACATTCTTCTGACTTAGTATAAGAAATTACATCGCTTATTGTTTGGTACGCACCCTTTAATTTTTCATTTCCTTTATCTAATTTCATTCCTTTCAATGCTTCTTCTTTAAATTTAGCATCGTCAGTCGTAATCACTGGATTAAACACTGGATCCATCTTGCCAATTTCCATTTTATGTTCCGCTTTTATATCACACCCTGGAAAAATCCCAGTAGTAAGTGCCTGACCAGTTGCAATCGTTCTTTGTAAACTATTTGTATAAATATGAACATTTTCAGGATTCAAGCATTCTCCTGTTTTCATCACATTATTTTCAGTCAACCAGTCATTTATATATTGTCCAAAATAAGTTTCTAAAATAGCTCCCTTTTTTGTCAAATGACTAGCTGGAACATCCCATTTTGCCCATTCATATGGGGTAACTTTAGACAATTTACTTCCAGATGCCGTTAATGGCGAACGTAATCCATGTCTACTAAAAATCAGAACTTTTTCCAATTCCATATTTTCACTCGAAAATGCTAATAAACCACATACAACAAACATAAAAAATGCCATAATCCATCTACTTTTACCTTTTAGCATAACTCTCTCCTCACTGAATACTTCAAAATCATATTCCTTCTATATAATATTTATTTTCAGTAAAAGTATAACTTTTATTTGATGAATGTCAAGTTATAGAATATATTAATTTTTAATAAAAGAAGTGCCAAAACCAGAAATTTTAGCACTTCTTCATTTCATTATTTCTTAAATATTTTCTTAAATAAAATTATCTAAAAAGTTCATTTAAAATATTAATAATCGAATACAATTGATTTAACTCTTGTCATACTTTCGATACTATATTTAATTCCTTGTACTCCTGCTCCTGAACCTTTAATTCCTAAGAATGGGAAGTTGTCTGGTCCTCTTTGAGTTTTGTTGTTTATATGAACAGTTCCTACTTCCAATCTTGTAGCGATGTCAAATGCTTTTTTGAAATCATTTGTGAATACAGAAGATTGTAATCCATATTCTGATTCGTTACAAATTTTAACTGCTTCATCTAAATCTTTAACTCTAATTATAGGCAACACTGGTCCAAATGGTTCTTCCCAAGCAATTTGCATATCTAAACTTACATTATCAAACACAACTGGCCATAATAAGTTTCCTTCTCTTTTAATTGGTGTTAATGCTTTGGCACCTTTTTCAACTGCATCATTAATTAATCCTTCAACAAAATCAGCTGATTTTGTATCTATTAATGGAGTAATATCCGCATTATCAAATGGATCTCCTACTGTTAATTTACTTACTTTTTCTTGAATCAAGTTAGCTAATTTATCAGCTACTTCTTCCACAACTACAACTCTTTTAATTGCAGTACATCTTTGTCCAGAATAACTGAAAGCTCCACCAATAATATCTTTTGCAGCTTTTTCTAAATCAGCATCTGCAGCTACAATCGCAGCATCTTTTCCACCTAATTCCAATAAAATAGGTCTCATTCCTGCTAATTCTCCAATTTTTCTACCAACTGGTGTACTTCCTGTAAAGTTTATAAAATCAACAGCTTTATGTGCGATTAAATAATCTCCAATTTCAGAACCTTTTCCTGTTACAGAGTTTAATACTCCTGCTGGAATTCCTGCTTCTTGGAATGCTTTAATTAACAATAATCCACTTATAGACCCTTGTGTAGGTGGTTTAAACAATACAACGTTTCCACCAATTAAAGCTGGTGCTATTTTTGAAGCTGATAAGTTTACTGGATAGTTAAATGGTGCAATTGCTAAAACTAATCCCATTGGTTCTCTTCTTACCATAGCTAATTTTCTGTTGCTTCCTGCTTCAAAACTTCCACCTTCTACGATTTCTCCAAAAGTTCTCAATCCTTCATCAGCCGCATATCTAATCAAATCAGCAGTTCTAACAACTTCTCCAATTGCCGCTTTATGACCTTTAGCAACTTCTTTTGCCAAAATTTCTCCAATTTTATCTTTATCTCTTTCTAAAATATCAGCTGCTTTATACAAATATTTTGCTCTTTCTACAGCTGAAAGATTTCTCCATCCTTCTAACGCTTTTTTAGCAGTTTCCATAGCAATATCAACTTCTTCTTGAGACATTGCAGGTACTGTTCCTAATTCTTCATTGTTAATTGGTGAATAAATAGTAATTTCTTTTGCTGAATGTACCCATTCACCGTTTACTAAGTTTTGATATTTCATTAAAAATATTCCTCCTTCTTTATTCTTCTATATATAAATGATATTTTATATCCTAAATTATTTATCCTTTGAATTCAACCATTCTAAAATTTCATCATAAATTTTATGTTTATTAATCTCATTCAAAGATTCGTGTCTCCCATCTTTATTTTCCAACACTCCTATTTTTATTTTATTCTTTCTCAAATTTTTCAATAATTTATTTATATACCCATAATTTAATGCTCTATCCTCTGTCCCATAAACTACTAAAATTTTAGAATCTTTATTTATCTGTTTATACTTTCGGTTAATTATTCTCATCATTTGAAAAATTCCAGAAAAGAATTTTGGCGAAACTGCATATCCACAAAACTCATCTTGCTCATATTTTTTAGCTTCCATTTCATCTCGTGTCAACCAATCCACTTTACTTTTATTTGGTGCAAAACTTTTATTATACCCAATAAATATTTTATTAAAAGTCGACTTTTTCCTAAAAAACAACAATTTTTCAAAAAATGAAACAACACTTGCACTCCATACAGGTATTTTCGGCTTAACTGGCCATCCTGAAAGAATAAAATATTTAAAATCTTTCTCAATTCCAATTTTTGTAGCCATCAACGAACCCATACTATGCCCAAAAATTACAGTATTTTCTGAACTAACTCCATATTGCGACAAATGTTCCAAAAACATATCCACATCACTATAAACATTTTTTATTCCTTTTTTCCCAAAATCACCGATTTCACTATCTTTCAAATCTCCATGACCTCGAATCTCCATAACATAAACATTATACCCATTCGCCGCCAAAAACTCTCCAAATTCCTCGTATCTCGTAACTGGTTCTGTCATTCCATGAAATATAATCACATTATTTTTCGCATCAACTCTTTTTGATTCAAAAAGTAAATACGGTATTTGTAAACCATCGAAACTCTCAAAATACTTTTTTTCCATTTCATTCCCTTCCCTAAATTGCTTATTTCTTAAATACATTATATCACATTTCTCTACTTTTTTTCTTGTATTTTTTTTACAATTTTCAAAGCTAAGTTTCTCGGAATAAATTTTCCAAAGAAAACCGCAATTTTATTCAATTTGCCAGGAATAATTATACTTTTCCCACGAGAAAAATCTCTATAAGCTATTTCTGCAACTTTTTTCGCACTCATTGTCTTCATTTTATTAAATATGCCACTTATCTCTTCCATTTTTTCAAATTCAGTCATTGTCGGACCAGGACACAATGTCGAAATTCTCACATTTGAACCTCTCATTTCTTCACGAATTCCTTCAGTAAAAGTCAAAACAAACGATTTACTAGCATAATACGTCGCCATCAACGGTCCACCAGGCTGAAACGATGCAACTGATGCCACATTCAAAATCCCTCCCTCATTCCTTTCCTTCATTTTTCGTAAAAAAATCCACGTAAGCTCAACAAGTGCTTTCACATTTACATCTATCAATTTCAAATTCTTCTCAAATTCCTCATTCGATAAATCCGAAAACTTCCCAAAAATACCCACTCCAGCATTGTTAACAAGAACATCAACCTGAATACCCTTTTCCTCCAAAAAATCAACCAATCTTTGAATACTTTCACTCCTAGCCAAATCCAAGACCAACCCATTAATCAAAATTCCAGAATTTATATCCTCAAGAATTTCTTTTTTTAATTCATCCAATCGATTCTCTCTTCTTCCAACTAACACCAAATTAAAACCGTTTCTCGCATATACTTTTGCCAATTCTCGACCTATTCCACTACTTGCCCCCGTTATCAGCACTGTTTTCATAAATTTCACCTCAATCTAACTTTATTATTATAGCAAAATTTCCCCAAAATTGTAATATTTCCAAATTTTTCATAATCTAAATCAATATATTTTATTAATCTTTATCTATAAAAAATAAACTTTTTTTATTAATAATTATCTAAATCAAATATATTTTGATAATAAAACCAATATTAATCATAACATTATTTTTTTTAATACTCAAATGTTTTTCATTAATCATAAAAAATATATAATTTCAATTTCAACAATTTACAAATTTACTTTTCCAAATAAATTCCCATTAAATATCTTCGAGAATTATCCCTGTACTCATTTTCAAGCTCCTCAACAACTTCAAATCGCAATTTTCTATATAATCTTTGAGCCCTTTCATTGTCTACTTCCACCGTTAATTCGATATTTTTAATTCCCAATTTTTCCAAATTCTCCAACACAAATTTTAACAATTTTGTAGCATATTTTTTCCCTTGAAACTCTGGAACAGTAAAAACTCCATAAATATAGGCTTTATCACGATTAAAACTACTCAAAACTTCCACCACAGAAACAATTTTTTCATTCTGATTTTCATCTTGAATCAATGTCGCATATATCTTCCCATACTTTGCAAACGGCTTAACATTCCAATTCCCAATAGACGCATCTCCAAACACTTTATTTTCATGTTCAACTATATCAAATAAGATTTTCTCATCCTTTTTAGCATGTAATTCTCGCATAATAACTTTTTCTTCCATTTCACCACTCCTAATAATTTTCCTATAAAACCTTTCCTAATAATAAACTTCTGCTAAATACAATCCCTCTGACGGTGCCAAAATCTTTTGTCCATCAACATCAGGATTCTTCAATTTTTCTTCAATATAATTCCTATCTTTTTTTCCAAAATAAACCGCCAAACTCGATCCAATCATTATTCTAACCATCGTTTTCAAAAAAGAACTTCCACAAATTTCAATAATTATCCTATCTCCTTCTTCCTTAAAACATTTCACAGAAAATATTTCTCTCACAGGATTTTTCTTCACTTTATCTTTTTTCATAAAACTACTAAAATCATGTTTCCCCACAAAAATTTCCATAATTTCCTGTAATTTATCCGTTTTCACATCATCTTTAATCTTTGTCACACAATGCGTCTCAAATGGTGTTATCACTCTCTCAGACTTCATCACATAAACATATTTTCTACTCTTCGCATCATATCTCGAATTAAAATTCTCATCCACCTCTTCAATCGCCAAAACTTTCACTTCCCCATACAAAGCTTTATTTATCTGTCTTTCAACCGCCTCCAACGGAATATTCTCATCAATAAAAAAATTAGAAACCTGTCCAAGTGCATGAACGCCTTTATCTGTCCGTCCTGATGAAATCATATTTACTTCTTGCGAAAAAACCGTTTTCAAAACCTTCTCTATTTCTCCTTGTACCGTTTTTTCATTTACCTGTCTCTGAAATCCAAAAAATTTGCTTCCATCATACTGATAAATCATTTTCACATTTCTCTTTTTCAAATTTTCACCTCAATTCCACTCCATTCTTTGAATAATCATAATTATATATTTTTTTCTAACTTTTATTCTTTATTTTTATTATTTTAATTTTTACAACTCTAAAAAAATAAAATAAATTCATCATTCCTCTGCATCATTTCTTAAAAAAACGAAATAAAAATTTTATTTTATTAATAAACTTTAAAAATTTTTATTGATTTATTAACAAATAATGTGATATACTAATGGTGAATAAATAATTTAACTTTTTCTTCATAACTTCCTAAAAAAGACTTTGATTTTCAAAGTCTTTTTTTCATTTATGTTTATATATATTCACAAAATTATTTTTTATTATATTTTAAACTATATTCAATCTAAGTCATAATCTTTTTTCTCATATAATAAAAATATTAAATTAAAAAAAAATAGAGCCTCTTATGCCCTTTTCTTAACAAAATATTCAAATGGTGCGAAAGGTGGGACTCGAACCCACATGTACAAAGACGCTAGATCCTAAGTCTAGTGCGTATACCAATTTCGCCACTCTCGCATTCACCTAATTACTAAAATGGTGAGCCATACTGGGATCGAACCAGTGACACCTTGATTAAAAGTCAAGTGCTCTACCGACTGAGCTAATGGCTCATATTATGGGGTGATCGACGGGACTTGAACCCGCGACAACCAGTGCCACAAACTGGCGCTCTACCAACTGAACTACGATCACCATAAATATGCAATTTATTTAATTTTAAATACCCAAAATAAAAATGGAGCGGGAGACGAGGGTCGAACTCGCGACATTCAGCTTGGAAGGCTGACGCTCTACCAACTGAGCTACTCCCGCATTTTTATAGATGGTCGGTGTAGCAGGATTTGAACCTGCGACCCCCTGCTCCCAAGGCAGGTGCGCTACCGAGCTGCGCTATACACCGTATTATATTTTTTATCCTCACTGGACAAGAAATATAATACCATACTTTCAAAAAATTGTCAACTACTTTTTTTCATTTTTTTAGTTTTTTTTCTAAAAATAACTTCAAAGACTTATTTTATCAATGTTTTAATTATTTGATTTTTTGAAATTATTTTTTTGAAAATTATTTTGTTCCAAAAATTCTATCCCCTGCATCTCCTAAACCTGGATAAATATACGCCTTTTCCGTCAATCCTTTATCAATAGAAGTAATATATAAATCAACATCAGGATGTTTTTTAGCTACATTTTCTATTCCTTCTGGTGCTCCAATTATACATAACATTGTTATATTTTTTACTCCAATTTTTTTTAAATAATCAATTGTATAAATCATCGAACCTCCTGTTGCAAGCATTGGATCTAAAACAAATACTTGACTTTCAGTTATATTTGAAGGCATTTTTGCATAATAATAAGTTGGTTTTAAGGTTTCCTCATTTCTGTAAACTCCTAAATGTCCTATTTTTGCATTTGGAAGTAATTGCATAATTCCATCAACCATTCCAAGTCCTGCTCTCAATATTGGAACTAATGTAATTGGATCTTCTAGGATTTTGGCTTTCGTTGCTTGAATTGGAGTTTCTATTTCAATTTCTTTTAATTTTAAGCCTTTTGTAGCTTCATATACCATCAATCCTGCTACTTCATTCAAAATCTCTCTAAAATGTTTTGTATCTGTATTTTTATCCCTTAAATTAGTTAATTTATGTTCAATTAAAGGATGTTTTAATTCGTAAACCGCCATTTTTTATCACTCCTATATTTTATTTTTTATATATCAAAATCTATGACAACTAAAACATAAAGATCTTCTTTGTTAATCAATAAATTTATAAGTTTCCATTACTTCTAGTATACCTCATTTTTTGATAAAATTTTACATTTTTTTATTTTCTATTTCTAAATATAATTATTTAGTTATTTATAAACAAAAAAACAGAGCAAACTATTTAAATAGAAACTCTGTTAATATTAATTTTACTAACATTACAATTATGCAATTTTAGTTTTATTTTGATAATTTATCGAATTATAAATTATATTTTTTCTTAAATTTATCAACTCTTCCTGTTTCATCAACAAATTTAGATTTTCCAGTATAGAATGGGTGTGAAGTTGAACTTGTTGCAACTTTAATTACAGGATATTCTTTTCCTTCAAAAGTAGTAGTTTCTTTTGAACCTTTTGTTGATTTACCTAAGAATTTTTCTCCGTTACTTGTATCTTCGAATACAACAAAATCGTATTTTGGATGTAAATCTTTTTTCATTATTGGCTCCTTTCCTTGCTATAATTATTAAATTATATTATTTAATTTCTAACATTTATACTAATCATATCATATTTTAGTATGTTTTTCAAGAAGATTTTTTTAAAATAGCCTTTAAAATGAAGAAGTGAAATTTTTTAAAGCACAAGACACCCGTGAATTTAATCATGAATGAGTTGTGCTTTTTTCTTAAAAGGCCCAATTTCCTTTTCTAAATACAGGAATTTTCGTTCCATCTTCCAAAATTCCGTCAATATCCATTTCAGCATCACCAATCATAAAATCAACATGTGAAATTGATTGATTAATATGAGCTTTTATTAATTCTTCTTCTGTCATTTTTGTTCCATTTTTTACATTAGTCGGGTATGCAGCACCTAATGCTAAGTGGTTTGAGGCATTTTCGTCAAATAATGTTTGATAATAAAGAAGTCCTGAATTTGAAATAGGCGAATCATTTGGCACAAGAGCAACTTCTCCTATTCTTTTCGAACCTTCATCAGTGTCAAGCAACTGTTTCAAAATGTCATAACCTTCTTCTGCTTCAAAATCTACAACTTTTCCATCTTTAAAAGTCAATTTGAATTTGTCAATAATGTTTCCTTGATACGAAAGTGGTTTTTTATTAGAAACATAACCATCTACACGATCTCGGTCTCCAGCTGTAAACACTTCCTCTGTTGGCATATTAGGCAAGAAATCAGCTCCTTTCGCATTAACACTTCCAGCTGCCACCCAAATATGATTTTTAGGAAGCCCAACTGTCAAATCAGTTCCTTTAGAAGTATAGTGAAGTGCCACGAAATTTTTGCTATTCAAAAATTCAGCTTTTTCATTCAAATTCTTTCTATGTTCTTCCCAAGCCTTAACTGGATCATCTTTGTCAACTCTTACAGTTTTCAATATTGCATCAAGCAATTTTTCTTGTGCAACATCGGTATCTGTTTCGTCTGGGAATACAACTTTTGCCCAATCTGCTGAAGGATAACTTGCAATCGTCCATGAATTTACATCTGTCATAATACATGTTCTGTAATGTTTGTAGGCTTCTCCCGCATTTTTTGCCAATGCTCCTAATTTTTCTGGATCAATTCCTGCAAATAAATTTGGAGAACTACTTAAAATGTGGATAAACACTACATTATTATCAAGATAATCATTTCTCTCGTCAATCGCCCATTGAGGAATGTGAGAATAATCTTCTTTTGACTGGTATTCAGCATGAAGTCTCGACAATTTATCATCTGTCAATTTAACATGAACATCACTCGCTCCCTCTTTATAAGCTAATTCCGTAACTTTATAAACCAATGGCAACGCATCAGTCGTACAGTTTACCCAAACTTTCTGTCCTTTTTGAACATTTGCTCCAATTTTTACGATTACTTCTGCATATTTATTTAATTTTTCTTCAAAGTTGTTCATTTTCTAGTTCCTTTCGATATTTTGTGAACTACTCCCACTTTTAGAAGCGGGAGCTTCTTGGGAAGTATCTACTTTTGTTAGCCAAATATATTTACCAAGCTCTTCGGGTAGTTCCTACCCTGTCTTTTTTTATTTTTCTAATATTCCAACATCAATTTCCCAATTTTTTTTATATTCAGTGCCGCATTGTAATCTCTATCAATCTCAATTCCACAGCACTCACATTTATAGCTTCTTTCTGATAACTTCAGTTCCTCTTTAACATTTCCACATTTACTGCAAGTTTTCGATGACGGAAACCACTTATCTATTTTCAAAAATTGTTTCCCTAAAAACATCAGTTTATACTCAAGCATTCTCAAAAACATTCCCCATCCATTATCTCCTACACTTTTCCCAAAATTTAATGCCTGGCTCATCCCTTTCATATTCAAATCCTCGACAATCACAGCATTATGTTCTTTGGACAAATTTTTCGATAATTTATGTAGAAAATCTCTTCGACAATTTTTGATATATTCATGCAATTTTGATATTTTCACTTTTTGTTTATACCAATTTTTAGAAAATCTCACTTTTCTTGATAATGATTTTTGTAATTTTTTTAATTTTTTCTCCAACATCCTAAAATATTTTGGATAATCAGCTCTTTGGTTTTCAGAACTGACAAATAATTCAGACATTGAAAAATCAAGTCCGATTACTTTATCATTACTTGACATTTTTTGAATTTCTTTTTCAAATTCTGTCAAGACAGAAACATAGTAATTTCCATTACTATTTGTCAATGTTACTGACTTTATTCTGTAATCCTTTGGTATTTCTCTATGATATTTTAATTTTATTCTTTTCAATTTTGGCAAAATCAAATATTCATTTTCCTCAATTCGTATTGAATTATTCACACAATTTGTCGTATAACTTTTAACATTATTCTTTTTAGATTTGAACCTTGGAAATTTTGCCCTCTTCTGAAAGAAATTCGTAAACGATCGTTTTACATTCAATTGAGCATTTGAAAGTGCCAGACTATCTACTTCCTTTAAAAATTGATTTTCACTTTTCAAACTAGCAGGTGTAATTATTTTATTTTTCCCAGTTTCTTCATAAAATTTATTTGCAGCATACAAAATCGTATTGTAAATAAAACGAACACATCCAAAAGTCTTTTTTATTAACAATTCTTGTTCCTTATTTGGATAAATCCTGTATTTGAATGCTAAATTATATTTCATAAAATTACACCTCCTTTTGATTTTGAATATTATTTTTAATGATTTCTCCTCAATATTTTATACAAAAATTTTATCATGGATGTATCCTTTTTTCAATTTTTTTTGCAAAAAAAGCAATTCATCTCCCACTTATAGAAGTCGGAAACTTCTTGCTATCTTTTTGTTAAATAAATTAATCTTTAAATCCATTTGGATTTTTCTTTTGCCAATTCCAAGAATCACGGCACATATCTTCAATTGTATATTTTGCTTCCCAATTTAATAATTTTTTAGCTTTTGAAGCATCTGCATAACAGACTGCAATATCTCCAGCTCTTCTTCCGTCAATTACATAAGGAATTTCTTTTCCAACAGCTTTTTCAAAATTACTTAAAATTTCAAGAACGCTGTAACCTTTTTCACTTCCTAAATTTATCGCATCAAAACCAAGATTTTCATTATTAAATAAATAATTTAATGCTGCTGAATGTCCTGCCGCCAAATCATTTACATGAATAAAATCTCTTATACAAGTTCCATCTGGAGTATCATAATCATTTCCAAAAATATGTAATTTTTCCAATTTTCCAACTGCAACTTGAGTTATGTAAGGTGAAAGGTTGTTTGGAATTCCGTTTGGATCTTCTCCAATTCTTCCGCTTTCATGAGCACCTAATGGATTGAAATATCTAAGAGCAATTATATTCCAAGTATTGTCAGATTTTGCCAAATCCATTAAAATATGTTCGATTATTACTTTTGTACGTCCATAAGGATTTGTAACTTCTCCCATCGGATCAGTTTCCACAAAAGGAACTTTTTCAGAAACACCGTAAACAGTAGCTGATGAACTAAATACGATATTTTTTACATTGAATTCTTTCATTACTTCAAGTAAAGTAACCATTCCAAATAAATTGTTATCATAATACATTAGTGGTTTTTCAACTGATTCTCCAACTGCTTTTGATCCAGCAAAATTAATTACTGCATCAATTTTATTTTCTTGAAATATTTTTCTTAACCCTTCTTTATTTCTAACGTCTAATTCATAATATTTTATTTTTTCTCCTGACAATTCTTCCAAAATACCAATTACTTTTTTTGTAGAATTACTAAAATTATCCACAATTATTGGTGTAAATCCTTTTTTTAATAAATCTAAAACTGTGTGTGAACCTATATACCCTGCTCCACCAGGTACTAAAATTGTTTTACTCATTCGTAATACTCTCCCTCTTTCTAACTTTCTTTACTATTTTTTCAATTTCATCATCTTCCATAAAACCAGTAAGTCTTTCAATGATTTCCCCATCTTTCAAAATCATCATAGATGGTAAACTTTTAATTTTAAGCTCTGAAGCTAACTCACTTTCTTCATCAACATTTATTCTGGCTATTCTATAATCTACACGTCCAGATAAATTATTCAATACTTTTTCTAGCATTTTACAAGGTCCGCACCAATTTGCTGAAAAGTCGACTAAAATTAATCCTTTACCTAAATTTTGCTCCCTTTCAAAATCTTTCCGTGTAAAATTAAGCACTTTACTCATTTTTTCCACCTCTATATTTTAATTTACAATTCATTATAGCAAGTTTAAAATGTTTCTTCAATCATTTTTATTTAAAAACTTCTCCAGCTTCCTTGTACCACAACACCAAATCAAGCTCATCCATTTTTATCCTAGAATATTCCGAGTACTTTTTCATTGCCTTTTCAATTTCATAATATTTCTTTTCTGTCAATGTTTTTGGAATTTCCTCAATAACATTCAATCTTTGCAAATTTCGTAAAATATGCCTATCCAAAATCGCAATTTCCTCACCAAATCCTAAATTTCTCAAAACATGATTTGCCTCTTTTAGTCCCATACCTTTAACATTTTTCAAAATCCACTTTCTCTTTTCAAAAGTATTACCTTTACTTTCCAAGATTTTTTTCGGCTGTAATTTCTCATCTTCCGTCATCAAATCCCTAAATTCCACCAAATATCGCGATTTATTATTCTTAAATCTCACAATATTCAAATATTCCACAATTTCTTCTGCTGAACCTTCATAAAGCAAATTATTTTCCACTAAAGTCGTTATCGCCTGCCAAGCATTTTTCGCCTTTGACTGTGGTGTTAAAATACAAAATGCCATTTCTGCAAAAACCTCTTTTTCTGTACCTCTCCACGCCTTTTTATATCCTGAAATTGCCTTTGAAATATCCTTTTTTATCTTTCCATAAATCCCTAAAATTTCCTCATTCAATTCTTTATTTATTTTGCTCTCAAATTCTTGATTTTCCAAGTTTTTATTTTTTAAATTTTTATCTCCCATCAAAAATTCTCCAATCCCATAATCTTTAAGTATATTATAGCACTTTTAAAGTTCATATCCTATTTTTTTCTGTAATTTAATGCCTCCAGCAAATGTTCCATCTCAATATTTTCTGAATTTTCCAAATCAGCAATTGTTCGTGAAACCTTTAAAATCTTATCGTGCATTCTCGCCGATAACTTCATCTTTTCACTCGCATTTTCAAAAATTTGTTGAGTATCCTTATCAATTTTACAATATTTCACAATTTGTCTTTTACTCATGTTCGCATTTAACAATTCTGTTTTAAATCGTTTTTTCTGAATTTTCCGAGCCTTTTCCACTCTTTTCTTTATTTCCTCAGAACTTTCCGACTCTTCCTTTGAAAAAATCTCTTCTTTTTTTAATCTCCTCATCTCCACATACAAATCCATTCTATCTAAAAACGGTCCTGAAAATTTCTTCTCATAACTTTTTATTTCTCGCAAACTATCAATACAAAGTGGATCATCACTAAAGTATCCGCTTGGAGTAGGATTTGAAGCTGCAACAGTTATATTTTTTACAGGATAAACAACGGATACTGCCGCTCGAGAAATCGTTACTTTCCCATCCTCCAAAGGTTGGCGCAATGATTCCAAAGTTTTACTCGCAAATTCTGCCAATTCGTCCATGAAAAAAACTCCATTCAATGCCAAAGTAATCTCACCAACCCTCGACAAACCTCCAACCAAAGAAACTTGTGTAGAAGAATGATGTGGATTCCTAAACGGTCTTTTAGAAATGATCGGATTTTCCTCATTCAATAGTCCTGAAACACTGTAAATTTTTGTTGTTTCGATAATTTCCTCATTCGACATATCTGGCAAAATTGTTACTAATCTTTTAGCTAACATTGACTTCCCAGAGCCAGGATCCCCAATCAAAAATATATTATGTCCCCCAGCCGCAGCAATTTCCATCGCTCTTTTAGCTAAAAACTGTCCTTTCACATCAGAAAAATCTAATTTCTCCTCAAAGTTCTCATTTCTCTCAATCTCTTCATTTTTTTGAACCGCACTAATCCCACATTTCATTTTTTCCACATAATCTTCAATTTCAATCTCTTCATTCAAGATTTTCAACGTCTCAACCACTGATTTTACTGGAATTACATCAATTCCTTCAATTAACCTCGCCTCATTATAATTCTCAAACGGAACAATTACTCCCTTAAAATTATTTTCTTTCGCCAAAATTGTCGCATTAATGACACCTTTAACTGATTTTACCTCACCGTTCAAAGAAATCTCCCCAATTATCAAATATTTCTTCAAATTCTCGATATTACCAATTATCCCCAAATTTGCAACTATTCCCACACAAATGCTTAAATCAAAATGACTCCCTTTTTTCTTAATATTCGCTGGTGACAAATTTACTAACACTCTTTTTATCGGAAAATCAACTCCAATATTTTTAAAACAGCTTCTAATCCGCTCCTTACTTTCTGAAATTGCCAAATCTCCCATTCCTACAATATTAAACACTGGCAATCCATTAGATAAATCAACCTCAACTTCAACAATATACGATTCAACGCCTAAATAACTATAACTAAAAACACTTATAGCCATAACCCCTCCTATTTTTAATGTTTTTTTAATAGTACCATTTTTAAGAATTTTTTTCAATTATTTTATTTTCTAAAAATTAAAAAAGGCATCCTTTTTAAAATGCCTTTTTTGGAGAGAAAAATCAATTTGTGAAAATTGATTATTTTAGTTATATATATAATATATCTAAAATCATATTTATAAATCGTCTTTTAAATAGACTCGTTTTAATTATAACTCTTTTTGAATTTCTTCTACCCAAGCGTCAATTCTTTCATCAGTTAAATCAGGTTGATTAATTTCATCTACAACTAATCCTAAAAATTTACCATCTACAACGGCTCTTGATTCAGAAAATTCATATCCTTCTGTACTTGTTTGTCCGATTATTGTAGCTCCTGTTTTTTTGATTTCATCATTTATAATTCCTAATGCATCGATAAAGGTATCAGCGAATGTTCCTTGGTCTCCTGTTCCAAAGTATCCTACTTTTTTCCCTTTTAAGTCAAGGTTTGATAATTCGTCTAAAACTGTTTGCCAGTCATCTTGCAAATCTCCAAATCCCCAAGTTGATGCTCCTAAAAGTAACACATCGTAATCATTTAATTTATCTTCGTTTCCATCGATATTAAATATATCTGCTCCATCAATTTTATCTGCTATTCTATGAGCGATATCTTCTGTTACCCCTGTTGTTGTTCCATAAAAAATTCCTACTTTTGACATATTATCAATCCTCCAGTTATTTATTTAAGAAGTTTTACAATCTTTAATTAATTATGACTAAATATACCATATTTTACTTTGATTGTCAAATTTTTTCATTCATTTTTTTTATTATATTTTCTCTTTTTTTGATCTATAAATTCTATATCCACCGTCAATTGTTACTGTTTCACAATTTCCAAAAATTTCTTCTAATTTTTTTTGCGTACTTTTAGCACCATGTTTTGTTTGGATCACACAGTAAAATTCTCCATTTTCATTCAAATGCTCATAAGCCTGTGCATATATTTTAAAAATTGTTTCTTTCCCAGCTCTAATCGGTGGATTTGAAAGTACCACATCAAAATTTTCTTTAATTTCATCAAACGCAAATGACTTCACAACTTCAAAATTTTTCGCATGATATTTTTCCAAATTTTCTTTCGTCAACTCTAAAGCTCTCTCGTTAACATCTGATGACACAAGTGTTATTCCTTTGTAAAATGCCTTCATCACAACAGAAACCACTCCATATCCACAGCCAATATCCAACACTTTAAATTCAGATTTTCCTTCAAATTTTGAATTTTTATTCAATTTTATAAATGTTTTTAACATCAAATCTGTTCCAAAATCCACTTTTGCTTTAGAAAAAACACCGTTGTCTGTCGTCAACTCAAATCTTTCCCCTTCAATCGTATATTTTATCAATTTTTTTTGTGATTTTATCTCAGGATTTTCTGAAAAATAATGATTCATTTTTTCATCTCCTTCCTTCTTTAAAAATTTATTTTTTATAAAAATTTTTATTCTTATTTTCTTAATGAAACTTTATCACAAAACAATACTCTTTTCAACTTTTTTCTAAAAAAAACAAGTATAAAATTAAAAAAATATCTATCTGTATATACAAATATTTGTTGAAATATTATTTTTTTTGTTATATAATGAACATAAGAAAAAATTTGGGAGGTTCTAAAATGAAAAAACTTATTAAAATTGAAGGAATGAAATGTGATAATTGTGCTGCTAAAGTTGAAAATGCTTTATACGGTTTAATAGAAACTGAAGGAGTAGATGTTGACTTAAATGACAAAAGTGCTAAAGTTTATTTGAGTAACGATGTTGATAACAAAGTTTTAACTAATTTAATTAATGCTTCTGGTCACTTTAATGTAACTGATATTAAAGAAATTGACGAGGCTTAATTGATTTTACGTGAATAAATTTTGATATTGATTTTACTACACATTTATGTTATACTCAACTTGTAAGAAATTACAAGAACAAAAATAGTTAACATAATAATCACGCCTAATAAGAGAGAAATTGACAGAGAGAAAGTTTAATTTCTCTCTTTTTTATTTTTACAAACTTTTTATTACACCATTTCCTTATCATAATTTTCAACTAACTCATCAACATCATTAAAAATATTTTTATAAGGTACAAAAGGTCTCTTTAACACAAGAACCATCACACCACATTCCTTACATGCTTCCACTTTTTCTGCTTCACCGCCTGTTGCTCCACTTTCCTTCGTAATTAAATAATCGATTTTGTAGCTTTTCAGTGTAGCAACATTCATTATTTTGTCAACTGGTCCTTGAATTGCGATTATTTTCGATGGTAAATATCCTAATTCTTCTGCCTTTTGAATCGAAGCAGTCGTTGGTAAAATTCTAACATAAAGATTATTTTTCTCTGACATTTCTTTTATTTCGCCTAAATTGTTAGAACCCATTGTACTTAAGATATTTTTCCCTTCAAATTGTCGCACATAATCATTAATTTCTTCAAGCGTATCGAATTTTACAACATTTTCTGTACCATAATCCAACATTTTTCGCTCAAATCTAACATATTTTATACCCAATTCTTCTGTCACCTTTATAACAGAGTTACTCACATTTATAGCATACGGATGACTCGCATCAATAATCAACGAAATATTTTTATCCTTTATCAGCTCTTTCATCTGTTCTTCATTCAATTTTTCCGAAATCGCCTGAATATTTTTTGTTTCATCTGAAGTATATTTTTTCAATAATTCTCCACCATAGGCAGTTGCCGTACTCACAATTATGTTATCTTCTCTCTTCTCTTCCACTAATTTTTGCAAAATATCTCTAGAATCTTTTGTTCCTCCAACAATCCAAATCATCTTCACTCCTTGTTATTCTCTTTCCATTATATATTTTCTAATTTTCTCAATTTTTCCTGTTTTTCAATTATCCTTCAACTATTTCTCAATTTCAAAATATTTCCCATCTTCATATCCAAAGATTTTATATTCTCCATTTCCAATTAATTTTCTCTCGTCTAAATCATGTGCCTCAACATTTTGAATGTAATTAAAAAATAATTCCAATACTGTTCCATGAGTTACAACCAAAATATTTCCTTCTTTATTTTCTGAAACAATTTGATTTAATCCCTTCAAAAATCTATCCAATCCATCTTTTAATTCTTCTCCACCAATAGTTTTAGCATCATATTTTTTTACATCATAAAAATAATTATGATATTGCTCTGGATATTTTTTTTCAATTTCAGCAAAAGTTTGTCCTTGCCACTCACCAAAATAAATTTCATTTAATTCGTATAATTTATTCAATTCTAATTTATCTTCTCTTTCAATTTGGTTCTTATTATGCTCCAAAATGATTTCCGCCGTACCAATTGTTCTCCCAACTTGACTTGTGTAAACCTTGCTGAAAACTATATTTTTCAATTCTTCAGCTGTTTTTCTAACTTTCTCTATTCCCGCCTCTGTTAAAGGAGAATTCAATTGTCCTTGGAATTTTTCTAAAACATTCCACTCTGTTTGTCCATGTCTTACAATGTATAACTTCAACTTATTACCTTCTTTCTTTAATTTTAGATATTTAATTCTGGATATTTTCTTACGTTTTTTGTAATTTGGCAAGAAGCCTCAATAATTGGAAACATCGTTACTGCTCCTGTCCCTTCACCTAATTTCATTTTCATGAATAGTGATGGCTCTAAATCTAGCTCTCTCATTATATATTTCATTCCAGGTTCTTCGCTTAAATGTGAAGCAATCATATAATCTCTGGAATTTTTACAAATTTTGAAGGCAATTAAGGCTGCCACTGCTGAAATGAAACCGTCTATTACGACAGGAACTTGATTTTTTGCACATCCTAAAAATATTCCAACTATTCCAGCTATATCTAATCCTCCAACTTTTGCTAAAACATCAATCGCATCTTTTTCATTGATATCATTATTTTGAATCGCTTTTCTAATTACGTTTTTTTTATGCTCCAAAGTTTTATCATCAATTCCACTTCCGTACCCAACGATATTATCTAACGAAAAATCAGTAAATACCTTTAAAATCGCACTACTTGTTGTCGTATTTCCAATTCCCATTTCTCCAGTTGCAAACAAATTATAGCCTTCTTTGACAAATTTATCTACCATTTCTATTCCAACTTCAATTGCCTTTACTGCTGTTTCATAAGTCATTGCTGGACCGTTCACAATATTTTCAGTTCCATTTTCCATCAATTTTTTGTCAATAATTCCAAATAAATCAATCTCATTTTTTGTGTCTGTTGTTTCATCGATT
Source organism: Leptotrichia sp. oral taxon 221 (assembly GCF_018128245.1). Classification (NCBI taxonomy): domain Bacteria; kingdom Fusobacteriati; phylum Fusobacteriota; class Fusobacteriia; order Fusobacteriales; family Leptotrichiaceae; genus Leptotrichia; species Leptotrichia sp. oral taxon 221. Next base: position 222,503 of record NZ_CP072378.1, on the reverse strand, counting down.
CCCAAATCTACAACTTTTACATCACTATCAAATACTTTTGATAACGCATTTATCGAAGATTTTTTATTCAACATCGCTTCAACTACATATTGAGTTATTACTCTTTTCGATTTACTAACACCTTCTCGCTCAACACCGTTATCCGCCGCTATCACTAGCACTAATTTTTTCATAGGAAAATAATTTTCTCGCATTCCTTCCAATCTTATTGCCAATTCTTCCATTTTTCCTAGTCCATCAGGCGTTTTCAATATCGAATTTAATTCCTTTGCCTTTTTTTGCATTCTTTCTTCACTCGCTGGAACTATTTTATCAATTACTTCTTTCAAAATTCTCATAAAAATTCGACCCTTCTATTTTTATTTTTTAATTTTTTGAAAAACTTTTTCTAATGCAGAAAAATATTTGTTATAATCTTCATCTGAATGAATGTAAGAAATAAAATGTGCTTCGTATTTTGAAGGCGGAACAATTATTCCATTTTCCAACATTACATCAAAATAAATGCTGTAAAAATCATCACTAGTTTTTATGGCATCTTCTAAATTTTCCACTTTTTCTTTCGAGAAAAAAATCGTAAATAAACTATTTGCATAATTTATAGACGCTGGAACATCATATTTTTCAATTAATTTCTCAACTTTTTCCACAATTTCCTTCGTTCTTTTTTCCAGTGCTTCATAAATTTTTGGATTTTCTTTCAAAATAGAAATTGTTTTTATTCCTGCTGCTACAGAAACTGGATTTCCAGAAAGCGTTCCTGCATGATAAACATTCCCAACTGGTGAAATCAAATTCATAATTTCTTCTTTTCCACCGAAACCTCCAACAGGATATCCTCCACCAATTATTTTCCCTAAGATCGTCAAATCTGGCGTAATTCCATAAAGTTTTTGAGCTCCACCAAGTGTAACTCTAAACCCTGTTATTACCTCATCAAAAATTAAAACCACATTTTCTTTAGCTGTCAATTCTCGCAATTGTTGTAAAAATTCTTTTTCAGTCTCGATTAATCCCATATTCGCTGGAATTGGCTCAACGATTACACACGCCACATCTTTTTCATTTCCCAAAATTTCTTTTATTTTTTCAATATCTCCAAAAGGCGCTGTTATCGTATCTTGTGTCACACTTTTCGTAATTCCATTACTGTCTTGATGCTCAAAAGTTAACAATCCAGACCCTGCTTTTACCAACAATGAATCCGAATGACCGTGATAACAACCTTCAAATTTTATAATTTTATTTTTTCCAGTATAAGCTCTAGCCACCCTAACAGCTGCCATTGCCGCTTCTGTCCCAGATGTTGTCAATCTCAATTTTTTTATAGATGGAAAACATTCCTTCACAAGTTCTGCCAAAATAACTTCCTTTTTAGTTGGTAATCCAAACGAAGTCCCATTTTCAATTTCTTCTTTAACAATTTCCAAAACTTCAGGATAATTATGTCCCAAAATCATTGGTCCCCAAGAACCAATCATATCCAAATATTCGTTACCATCTTCATCATATAATTTGCTTCCATTCGCACTTTTTATAAATATTGGATAATCCTTTTTTACTGATTGAAAGGCTCTTACAGGACTGTTTACTCCTCCTGGAATCGATTTTTTTGCTTCTTCAAATAAAATTTTAGAATTATTTGTATTCATTACCTTTCTCCTTCCTATTTTAATAATTTAATTTTTTTGTTAAAATCTGCTATTTCCCTTTACTTTCTTTAATCAAATCATCTGCCGCATCACATTCTACTGCATATTGTTCCATTCTAGATTGATAAAAATTTGCCCATCTTTTTTTACTTTCATTCAAATGAAGCTCACTGTGATCATAACTTTTTATATCTTTTATCAAAATTTCACTGTATTTCGGCAAATATCCTAATAAAGCCACACAATGACCCTTGTAAGTATTTGGATCTTCTTGTTCACCTTTTCCTGTATTTTGCGAAAGTTCTCTTATTTTTTCATCTGTATATTTCGCCTTAACCTGAGCAATCAATCCCTCTAATTTTGCAGCATCTACAGGCTGATTATCTGTTATTTTTTCATTAAGACTCGCATATTCTTCCAAAGCATCTTTCGTATCTAGCTCAATTTGTTTATAAACTGTTTTCTCCTTTTCACTACACCCCATTATAGCCAAAGCTAAAACACCTATTATCATTATTTTTTTTATCATTTCTTCACTTCCATTCATTTCGGTTTTCAAATTTAAACAAAATTATTTAATTTCTAGTATACATTACTTTTTTCTAGTTTTCAATTATATTTATCGTATTAATTAATTATCAATCTTTCCTAAAATGAATTTACTTTTATTTTTTGTGAGTAAATTTACTCATTCCAATCATTAACAAAATTACGCTTCCAACTGCCATTTGAACAAATAAATTGTTGAAATTTTTTGTGCTATCTACAATATATCCAAAAAACACTGGTATAATTCCACCGATTATATATCCAAAAGCTTGGACAACACTGGTTACTACACTCGCTTCGTTTGCAGTTTTTGCATATTTTAGTGGTAAAATCATCGCAATTGGGAAAGATCCTCCCAATCCAATCGACATTAACATTATGAAAACAATTGTTGACAAAATATTTACAGGCATTACAAGTGGAATGATACACCCAATCACTAAACAAAGTGAACTTGTAATCGTCCATTTTCTAATACTTCCAATTTTATGCATAACCAAAGGTATCACAAATCCAAAAAGCATTTGAGCTGCAACAAATACAGTCAATAACATAATTACCTGACTTTTATCAACATTTTTATTCTCTAAGAACGGAACTAACCAAGTCGATATTCCATAAAAAATACCCGATTGAACAGAAAAGAAAATTATCATTTTCCAAATATTAAAATCATTTAAAACAATTTTTTCCTGATTTTCCTCTTCGATAATTGAGTGTTCTTCTTTTGGAGAAAATATTTGCCAAATCACAGCAGCAATTATCGTCAAAATCCCCCAAATTCCCAATCCAAATTTCCAATTAACCGAAATCGTTATAGCTTTTGTAAAACTCGAAACGATTAAAGAACCAACTCCCATCGCAAATGAATAAACTCCAACTAAAATGCTCGAATACTCTGAAAATTCCTCTTTTATAAATCCTGACAACAACGGTCCAATTATCGCAATTGCAAATCCTATACAAAATGTTGTAACTAGCAAAAATACATATCCTGTCACAAATAATCTTCCAATCGTACTAATTCCTAACAATATTAATAACCATAAAATACTTTTTTGTCTACCAAATTTTGCTTGTACTTTGCTTACTAAAAAAGCAAATATTCCCATACAAACTACAGGAATTCCAACCAAAAGACTCACTTGAAAATTTGATAATCTCAAAGATTCCTGAATTATCGTCTGAATTGGTGGAACACTTGATATTCCAAGTCTTAAATTAAATGCTACTAAAAAAATTAATATCACATAATTAAAATTAAATTTTTTCATTTTTCTCCTCTCAATTTTTTTATTTTATTCTGTTATTTAACAAAAAACTCATATTATCATAAAAAAAGGTTGCAAAAAATAGAAAAACAATTTTTACAACCTCGTTTTACAAAATTATTTATTCAAATCGTAACACACTTTTATTTTATTAAACAGTTTCAAGTGCTTTTTGATCTCTTACTAATTTTGCTAAAATTCCATTTAAGAATTCTTTCGTATCATTATAAGAATATTTTTTTGCAATTTCTATTGCTTCATTAATCGCTATTTCATATCCTACTTTTTTAATAATGATTTCATAAAAAGAAAATTTTAATAATACTTTTTCTAGCGTTCCAAGTCTTTCATAAGTCCATCCATCCAAAGTATCTTTTATTCTTTGAATTAAAATATCCTCATTTTCAATGATTCCATTTATATATTCTTCAAAAAACTCAATTTGGTCTTCTTTTTTGATTTTTTCTTCTTCAATGACTTCTTTTATTCTTTTTTGTATGTCATTATCTATTAATTCTCTTTCAAAAAGAAGTTTAAATATTTCTTCTCTAATTTGTCTTCTCGTCATTAAAATCCCTTTCTAACCAACATGAACTTTCAACTACTCCTAGCACCATACTACTAAAATAATGGATTAAGCTTCATCTGTCTTTTGTTCAACATCAGTAACAGCTGTTTCTTGTGGAGCAGTTTCAACTATTTTTTTCTCAACAATTGTTTCAGACAAAACTTTTTTCAATTTCACTTTACTTTTCTTAACTGTAATTCCTGTTGCATTCATTACATGCTCAGTTAATTTATCTTGAATTGCTGATAATTTGTCATTTAAATTATCCACATTATATGTATCCACAACCGCTTCAATAACAACTGCTTTCCCTTTAGGAAACGATTTCACCTTAGAATTTTTTATTATTTCTTGACTAGACAAAAATTCTTTTGTAACTTCATTAATTGTTTTAATAGTTACTTCTATTTCTCCGCTTTTATTTTTAACTTTTCTATTTTGCGAATATTTTGTTAATTTATTAATATAAGATAACAAAAATATTATCAAATAAATTAACGCAACTAATCCTACTAAAACTTTAACATTCGTATTATTCATATCAATGGCATTATCCATCGTTGCCAAATAATCCGTTTTAAACAATAAATCCGATACACTTGAAAAAACTAATCCAATGAAACCTACTACTACAGACAATCTAGCTAAAAAGCCTAATAATGCTATCATTGCTCCTCCTCTTTATTATTCTGCTGTTTCAGTTATTGCTGGTGTTTCTTCAACTGGTTTTTCTTCTTTTACAACTTTTTGAATAAATACGTTTACTTCTTGAACTTTCAATCCTGTAATTTCAGTAATTGCTTTTACTACTTTATTTTGGATTTCTCCTGCTAATGCTGGTAATTGGTGTCCTAATTTAGCTACAATATACAAATCGATTGTACATTCAGTTTCTCCAACTTCCACTTCAATTCCTTTTCCACCTGAAGATACATTTTGGAAAAATTTAACTATTTCGTTTTTAGCGTTTCCTCCTACTAAACTAGCTACTCCATCGATTTCTGAGATTACTGATTCTGCAATTGTTGCTACTACTTCTTGTGATATACTTACATTTCCTAATTCATTCATTTTTCTATTCCTCCTAATATTTAATATCTTCTTTTTGTTGACACAAAAAGAAGCAAAAAAGACTTTCACTAAATTTTTATAAATATAAATAACAATTTATAAATAATAAATTAAAAAACTATTCAATAAATCCTATTTCAAAACTTCTTTAAAATAAGTTTCTATGAAATTCGTATAGAATTTACCTTCTTTGAATGCTTCGTTTTCAAGAACTTTCAAGTGGAATGGGATTGTTGTGTCCACTCCTTCTATCTTAAATTCTTTCAATGCTCTTTTCATTCTTGCAATGGCTTCTTCTCTATTTTTACCTTTTACAATTAATTTTGCAATCATTGAATCGTAATAAGGTGGTATTTCGTAATTTTGGTATGAATGAGAGTCCACTCTAACTCCAATTCCACCTGATGGAATATATTTTTCTAAAACTCCAGAAGATGGTAAGAATCCATTTTCTGAATCTTCAGCATTTATTCTACATTCGATTACATGCCCTCTTATTTCGATATCCTTTTGAGTAAAACTTAATTTTTCTCCTGCTGCAACTCTAATTTGTTCTTTAACCAAGTCAACTCCTGTGATTTCTTCACTTATTGTATGTTCTACTTGAATACGAGTGTTCATTTCCATAAAGTAGAAGTTCATGCTTTTATCAACTAAAAATTCCAATGTTCCAACACTGTCATATCCAATTCCTTTTGCTAATTTTGCAGCAAATTTACCCATTTTTTCACGAGTTTTTGCGTCAATTCCTGGCGATGGAGTTTCTTCAACTAATTTTTGGTTTCTTCTTTGGATTGAGCAATCTCTTTCTCCAAGATGTGCAACATTTCCAAATTTATCTCCAATCACTTGAATTTCAACGTGTCTTGGCTCTTCAACATATTTTTCAATATATACGTCAGGATTCCCAAAATTTGCTTTTGCTTCATTTTGTGCAACAACATAATTTTCAGCTAATTCTTTTTCGTCATGAGCAATTCTCATTCCTTTTCCACCACCACCGGCAGTGGCTTTTATCATTACTGGATAAGTTATCCATTTTGCAACTTTTTTTGCTTCTTCAACGTTTGGCACAATTCCATCAGAACCTTTTGTTATCGGTACTTTATGCTTAATTGCTGTTTCCCTAGCTGTTGCTTTATCTCCCATCATATTGATTAATTCTGGTTTTGGTCCTATAAACACGATATTATTTTGCGTACAAATTTTTGCAAAAGATGCATTTTCTGACAAAAATCCGTATCCTGGGTGAATCGCTTCAGCTCCTGTAATTTGTGCTGCCGAAATAATATTTGGTATTTTTAAATACGATTCTGAACTACTTGCTGGTCCAATACAAATTGCTTCATCAGCCAAAGCCACATGTAACGAATCTGCATCTGCTTCTGAATAAACCGCAACTGTCGAAATTCCCAATTCTCTAGCTGCTCTTATTATTCTAACCGCAATTTCTCCTCTATTTGCTATTAATATTTTTTTAAACATCAGCCCTCCTAATTTTTACTTCAAAAAATAAAATTATATTTCAATTACAAACAATGGTTTTGCAAAATCAACTGCTGCTTGGTCAGAAACTAAAATTTCTTTAATTACACCTTTAACTGTAGATTTTACATCTGTATCTATTCCAATTGTACTTATTTTCGCTAAAACAGTTCCTTTTTCAACAGTTGTCCCTTTTTCAATTCTTCCTAATTTTATTCTACCCACATTTTGTGATTTTATTATTTCTTCTTTAGGTTTAACTTCTTCAACTTTTTTCTCAACTTTACTCTGTTCTACCTGTTTTACTGGCACTTGTTTATTTTCTTCTAAATTTGTTAATGTCAGTTTTACTTTTCCGTATCTTACTTTCAATTCAGTCAACTCTTCTTTTTTCAAAACCTTCATTAACTCTTGAATATCTTTAAGTTCCATTTTCCTCCTCCTATGAGTTACAAAAATCCGTTTTCTCAATTTTATCACATCGAGAAAATTTTTTCAATCTTAAGTAATTCTTATTTTGTCTATTCCTATCAATTTTATTAATTTTTTTAACTCAATTTCTTCCAAATTAATATTTTTTCTATACTTAATTCTTTCTTTTTTTCCATTTTCTATTTTTACAAAATATAGCTCATGCCCTATTTTCCCTCTAGAATTCTCATTATTTTTTATCCATTTTTTTAAATTGTCACTTTTTTCTTGCGATTGATTTTCTTCAATTAAAATATACAATTTAAAATTTCTATTTTCACCCAAATGATTAATATCAACAATATTTCTCAAAACCAAATTTTTAGTTCCATAACTTTCAGCGACAACTCCTTGAACTATCACAATTTTATCTTCCACAATATCAATTTTAAAATTTTCAGTCTCACGTGGATAACTCACTACATTTATTATACCACTAAAATCCTCTAAAACAAACCTTAACATTTCTTCATTATTTTTTATTCGAAATCTTTCTATTTCTTGAATACTTCCAATTAATTGCATTTTCTTTCCTACAATCGTATTTGCCAATTCAGAATTTTCGTTATGCTTAATTATCGAAATTATATCTTTTTTCTTATCGAGTGGATGCCCTGTCAAATATACTCCCAAGCATTCTTTTTCTAGCCGATATTTTTTTTGATCGCTATTCTTTTTTCCCGTCGTTTCCAAAAAAACAAATTCCCTCTCTTCATCTTGTATCTTGTTTCCAAACAACATTCCCTCAATATCATCTTTTCTACGGTATTCCTTCTCGCTCCATTCTATCGCCTTTCCAAGAGACTCCAGTTTTTGCTCTCTACTACCTTTCAAATCATCTAATGCACCTGAATTAATTAATATTTCCATTTGTTTTTTGTTAATAATTGATTTTTTTGTCATTTTTAAAGCATCTTTTAATGTAACGATTTCCATTTCTTTTCTCGCTTCAATTAATTTTCGTAATTTGTATATAAAAACTTGATATTCTGTAAAATTCTTGCCTTCCTTCTCTCTAAGTCTCACAATTTCTTCTACAGTTCCATCTCCAAGCCCTTTTATCGCCAACAATCCATATCTAATCGCATTATTTTCCACAGAAAAATCAGGCTTTGAATAATTTATTGACGGTTGCAAAACTTTTATTCCTTTTTCCCTTGCTTCATAGAAAAATTCTGAAAATCTGTCTAAATTATACGATTCTGTCGTCATTATCGCTGCAAAAAATTCTAATTCATAATTTGCTTTAAAATATGCTGTCCAATAAACAATTAATGCATAAGCTGCTGAATGTGATTTATTAAAACCGTATCCACCGAATTTTTCCACCAAATCATAAATTTCATTTGCCTTTTTCTCAGAAACACCTTTTTCCATCGATTTTTTCACAAATTTTTCTCGATTTTGCTGCATAATTTCAGGAATTTTTTTCCCAATCGCACGTCGCAACTCATCTGCCTCACCTAGTGTATAATCAGCCATTTCACTCACAATTTTCATAATTTGTTCTTGATACAAAATAACTCCGTATGTTTCTTCCAATATTCCCTTCAAAGATTCGTGCGGATATTTTATCTCGCTAGTATGATTTTTCGCTGCAATAAAATCATCAACCATTCCACTTCGCAAAGGTCCTGGACGATACAAAGCCAATAATGCAATAATATCTTCAAATTTTTCAATTTTCATTTTACGCATCAAATTCCGTATTCCAGCCGATTCACATTGAAAAACTCCCATTGTATCTGCCTTTGTCATTAATTCATACGCTTTTTGATTATCCAACGGAATTTCAGATAACTTCAATTTTAAATTTCGTGTTTTTTCAATATTTTCAACTGTTTTTCGCAAAATTGTCAAGTTTTTCAAACCTAGAAAATCCATTTTTAAAATTCCTAAATCTTCCAGTTCTTTCATTTGGTATTGAGTTGAAACAATCGAAGTTTTCCCATCAGAATATGTTGGAATTTCCTCATTTAAAACGTCTTTAGAGATAACAACTCCAGCCGCATGAACAGACGCATGTCTTGCTCTACCTTCTAATTTTATCGAATAATCAATCAACATTTTCACTTCTTCGTCTTTTGCATAAGACTCTCTCAATTCTCGTACAGATTTCAAAGCCTCCTGCAATTCTGCATTAAAAGGTATTAATTTCGCAATTTTATCAACTTTTTTCGCTTGAATTCCTAAAACTCTACCAACATCACGTATCGCCGCTCTAGCTTTTAATGTCCCAAACGTAATAATATGCGCAACATAATCCTCTCCATATTTTTTCAAGACATATTCAATAACTTGCTCTCTTTGCTCTTGATCAAAATCCACGTCAATATCAGGCATCGAAATTCTCTCAGGATTCAAAAATCTCTCAAAAATTAAATTATACTGCAAAGGATCAATTTCTGTGATATCAAGTGCATACGCAACTAAACTTCCTGCCGCCGAACCTCTTCCTGGTCCAACATAAATCCCATTTTCTTTAGAATATTTAATAAAATCCCAAACAATGATAAAATATCCGTTATACCCCATTTTATCGATAATGTCTAACTCATATTCTATTCTTTCAACAACATTTTCAAAGCCATTTTCTTTCAATTTCTCTTTTATATCATCTTCTTGAATCGCCTCAAGTCCTTCTATTTCCTGCTTCAAATACTTTTTTGCTAATCCTTTAAAAACAATTTTTCGAATATAATCTCGTTCACTAACTCCACTTGGTAAATTATATTTTGGAAATTTAAACTCATTAAATTCAAAATCAACATTACATTCTTCAGCAATTTCATTTGTAAATTGAACTCCTTTTGCAAAAAAATCTTCAGGAAAATCTTTAAAATCTTTTTCTAGCTCTTCGTAAGATTTTAAATATAAATCAGAATATTCATTCTCATTGGTATTTTTACTGTTTTCATCAGATATTTTTTTACCTTCTTTTATAGAATTCACTATTTTTCTTAAAATCGCATCTTCTGAATTTGGATAATAAATATCATTTGAAATCACATATTTTAAGTTAAATTTCTCAACAATTTCAAGCAATTTAAAATTACATTTCAAAATTTTTTTCACGCCAGAAAAGTCAACAACAAAATTTTCTCCAAAATCTTCTGAAAATTTCTTTATCAACGTTTCTGCTTCAGAATAGTTTTTTTGAATTATTTGAGCAATTATTTCACTATTTATTCCACCTGACAAAATATACAAATCTTCCGAATATTCTAACAAATCTCCGTATTTTATCTTATTTCTTCCACGCTGAAAATGACTATACGATTTTGATGACAATTTTGATAAATTTCTGTATCCATTTTTATTTTTGGCAAGTAAAACAAGTGAATAATCATCTATCAAGGTAAATCCCTCGATAAACACTTCCAATCCAATAATTGGCTTTATCCCAGATTTTTTACACTTTTTATAGAACTCTATCGCTCCAAACATAGAAACATCTGTTATCGCAAGCGTATCAATTTCCAGTGCCTTCGCCTTTTCAATGTATTCCTCGATTTTCCCAACACCTTCAAGAAGCGAATATTCTGTATGCAATTTCAAATGTGCTATTTTATTTCCCATTGTGCCACCTATTTTTCTCTAATTCTCTATATTATAATTCTTTTATAACCTCGTAAATTCCGTCTTCATCATTTGTCAACGTAATTCTATCCTTAGGAAATTCCTTTTTCAATTCATCTGTCGCATTTCCGATATAAAAAGTCTATAAAAATCAAAATAAACTTTTATTATGTTGACATGTTGACTATCACTAATTCAACTTTCTGTTTCATAAAGTTCTTGCCGAATAAAATTGACAAGTTTTTCTAACTCTCCACAGACTTAAATTTCCGTATATCGAACGGTATGTTAATTTTTTATATTGTATTATAACTTGCTTAAATTAAGACTTGCATTATAGTCTCTATCTATTTCAAGACCACAGCAATCGCATTTATATATTCTATCTTTCAATGTTAAATCTTTTTTTATATTTCCACAGTTAGAACATTTTTTACTACTTGGAAAAAATGTATCTGCTAACATAAATTTAATATTTCTTAATTTACATTTATATTCAAGTTGTCTTCTAAATTCATAAAATCCACTTTCAGATATTGCTTTTGATAATCTTTTATTTTTAAGTATATTAGAAACCCTCAAATACTCAACAACTATTTTACTTGGCTTGGTTTTTACCAAATGTGAAGTTGCTTGATGTATATGATTATTTCTGATATTTTTTTGTCTTCTAAACAATCGGTGAAGCTGTTTTAAAACTTTAATTCTATTAAAACTATTTTTTAAACACTTTGTAAGTTTTCTTTGGTATCTTTTTATTTTCTTGTAAAGTTTTTTCATTGTCAAAGTCTTATTTATATTTGGTATGATTTCATTTTGTGATGTTACTGCAAAATGCTTTATTCCTAAATCAATTCCAAGTGTAAAATCATTTAATTGCTCTTTTATACACTCTGTTTCAATAGAAAATGTTAGATACCAATATTTATTGTCATATACAATATATGGATTATAATATTGTTTGGCTTCAGGTAATGGTTCGCTAGTTCTTATTTCTCCTAATTTTTCAGCTTTAAATCCTAAATTTGTTTTTTTCAAGCTCTCATAATTCACATAGAAACGGTCATTTTTGAATTTCTTTTTAAATTTAGGTTTTCCTCTTAACTTTTTGAAATAATCGGAGTATGCTTTCCCGCAGTTTTTTATTGCCTGTTTAGGGATATTAGCACTAACTTCTTTTAACCAGCTGTAATTTTCTTGCTTTTTTAACCCCGTAACATATTTTCGCACATCACTCTCTTTAATAAACTTTTGGGAACTATTATTTAAACTAATCATTAGATTATAAGAAAATCTTGCAACACCTGCACATTTTCTCAATAATATTTCTAGTTCAGGAGTTGTTTTTATTCTGATTTTTTTACCTATCAGCATTTTCTTTTACGCTCTTTATCAAATTAATTGTTTTCTTGCTTCTTGCTCCATACAGTCTGTTTGCAAAAATAGTTATAATTTGTATTAAATCTTCTGTTAGTTCCTGTTCCTTAGAAATAGTAGAATTATCTACTATTTCTATTTTAGTATCATTAAGTTTGCAAATGTATTCAATTAAATCATAGCCAAATCTTATAAGTCTGTCTTTATATAAGACAATTATTCTGTCAACTTCTCCACATTCAACTAAATTTATCATTTTTAAAAGACCTTCTTTTTTATAATTTATTCCACTTCCAATATCAGTTATTATTTCAAAAGAATATCCTTTGCTATAAGCATATTGCTTTAGATTATCAATTTGTCTATTTAAATCATCTTTTTGATTCTTAGTAGACACTCTTGCATATAATATATTTTTTTTCTTTATTTTATTAACATTTTTGATATTTCTAAATTTATTTAGTAAATCTTCAGAATAGTATCTATATCCATTTTCTGTAACATAAGTAGGTTTTAATTTTCCTTCCTTATCCCAGTTTCTTAGAGTTTGAATACTTACTCCTAAAGATTTTGCAAATTTTCCTATACTTAACATCTTTTATCACTCCTTGATATTAGCATAGCATAACAATATACAAAAATCAACATTTTCTTGTTTATTTTATATTTTATTATAGACTTTTTATGCATTCACCTTGATACGCAACTATCAAAGCAGTCTTTCCATTGCTGGTAGACTTCTAATATTTTCATATTAGCGTAGACTATTTGTTCAACCTTAAAAAATTAAGGCTGTGAATATTTTTCTTCTGTCATTGATATAAAGCCGTGTCAATATATCTGCTTACAGTTTTACTTTCCTAGTTTTTTTTCTAGTTATCTTTTTTTAAAAGGGTGGCTCAACCACCTAGTCGTTGAACCTTCATCATAACTTAACTAGCCTTAGATGATTGGTAACTAAACACCCATTGTAATAGTTAAATACTATGTTATTGATTTTTTATATTTAACGTAACCTTAGGACTATATAAATAATCAGATGTCACATCTCAATAACTAATTAAATATATAGCTTTTATTTCACCATAGTTCATATTTAGATATTTTTTCTGCTTTCGCAACATTCACACTTACCGTTTCCAGTTATGTTGTAGTTATCTAATTCTTTAGGGTTTCCTAGTTTTAAATTCAAGCTATCTCAGCATTGCTACTGAAATAGGGGTTTTCTATACAATTATTAATATATATTTTTGTTTTTTATATATTTTTAATAACAGTTATCTATCCCATCAAATATCCATATTTTACGGTTTTTAACATCTCAAGGTCATTCCACTGATCTCCAAACGCCATCGCCTCATCAGCTGAAATCCCATACTGTTTCAACAATTCTCTAACAGCACCGCCTTTATTCACACCCTCATTCAAAATTTCCAAATAAGTCGGTTGTGAAAATACAAAGTACACTCCTTCAAATGATTTTTCCAACTCTTCCTTCAATTCCAACAACTTATCATTTGGAGCCAGTAACAATCCTTTCGTCGAATTTTTTCCAATAAAATCATCAAAATTTACCACTTCAAAAGGCATTCCTGTTTTCGCAGCATATTTTTCTCCTTCGCCACCATTTCTTTCAAAATACAATTTATCCTCATTGTACAAATTCAAGTGAATGTCCTTTTCTCTTGCCAACTTTATTATCTTTTCAACGATTTCTGGCTTAATTGCATTCTCATAAACAACTTCATCTGTCAATGGATTTACAATTCTTCCACCATTGTAAGTAATTACAGGATTTTTTATCCCAATTAATTCCAAATAACGTTTAGTACCAGAATAACTTCTTCCTGTTGCAACAAAAATTTTTATTCCTTTTTCTTCTAATTCATTTAATTTATTTTTCAGTTTGTCAGAAACTTTGTGTTCGCTCGTAAGAACCGTTCCATCCATATCCATGAATATTGCCTTGATACTCATAACTTCTCCTTATTCATCTTGATTTATTTTATCATCACAAAAATAACCAAAAAAAGACTTTATTTCAAATTTTTATTTACGTTCAATTTCAACAATTTCCTTCAAATTTTCCACAAAATAATCAATTTCATCTTTCGTCGTATCTTTGCAAATACTCACTCTGAATGATGAATTTAACTCGTCTACTGACAATCCCATTGCTTTTAATACGTGAGACGGCTCTTGAGCTCCCGACATACAAGCTGAACCACCACTAATAAAAATCCCTCTCATATCCAGTCCAATTAGCAATGTTTGAATATCACAGCCTTTTGCAGTTATATTTGTAATTGTTTCTACTCTTTTAGCATTTTCACCATTTATTTTAATATCTGAAATTTCATCTTTCAGTCGTTTTTCCAAATATTCATGAACTTCCTTTTCATTTTTCTGAATTTCATCAATATTTTTATAAATTTTTTCCAACACTATTCCTGTCCCTAAAATTCCTTGAACATTTTCAGTACCTGCTCTTCGGTTTCTTTCTTGTGCCCCTCCCCAAATTTCCTTCTCTATCTGAATTTTTTTATCTAAAAATACAAATCCTGATCCTTTTGGACCATGAAATTTATGAGAAGCCGCTGTTAATGCACCAATTTTTAATTCTTTTGGATTTATAATTTCTTTTCCAATCGCCTGAACCGCATCTGTATGGAAAAATATCCCTTTTTCTTCCAAAATCTCTCCAATTTCCTTAATCGGCTGTTTTACACCTGTTTCGTTATTCACGTACATCACAGACACCAAAGCAGTATTTTCTCTCAATGAATTTTTCAACTGCTCAACATTAACCGTCCCATTTTTATCCACATCAAGATATATGACTTCGTATCCTTCATTTTCCAATTGCTGAAATGTTTTCAAAACTGATGAATGCTCAATTTTTGTCGTAATAATATGATTTCCTTTATCTTTGTTTGCATTCAAAATCCCTCTTATCAAAAGATTATTCCCTTCAGCACCACCAGAAGTAAAAATTATCTCTTGCGTATCAACATTCAAAATTTCTGCAACAATTTTTCTTGCTTTTTCAATAATAGCTCTAGATTTTTGCCCAATTCTGTGAGTTGAAGATGGATTTCCAAAATCATTTTCATAAGATTTCATCATCGCTTCAATAACTTCTGGCAACATTTTCGTAGTCGCTGCATGATCTAAATATACTGTCTTCATTCTACTGTTATTTTCTCCTTTCTAAGAGGATTCAGTTGCCATTTTCAAAATCAGCTTTTATTTAAAAATTTTCTACAAAATCCTCTATTGATAAAACTTTTTCATTCATTCCCAATTCTCGCGCCAAATCACTAATATATGGCTGTTTTACCATACTTTTTTCAAGCGTTTCCAATTCCCAGAAAATATCTCTTTTGTCGCCATCTGCTATAATTTTACCATTTGTCATAACTATCACACGCTCAAAATTATTCACAACAAATTCCATATCATGCGTAATTGTAACAATCGTTTTCCCTCTCTTTTGCAATTCATCAATCAAATCATGCAAAATTTTCATTCCTTTAAAATCTTGCCCTGCAGTCGGTTCATCCATCACAATCACCTCAACATCCATCGCTATCACAGCCGCAATCGTAACAAATTTTCTCATCGAATATGGCAAATTATACGGATTTTCCTTTGAAAATTTTTCCAATTTTGTCAATTTCATTGCATCTTCCACTAATTTTTTTATTTTTTCCTCAGAAAACTTCAATTTTTTCGCACCAAAAGCAATTTCATCATAAACATTGTTATGAAAAATTTGATCCATCGGATTTTGAAAAACATACCCAACCTTTTTACTCATTTTTGCTACGGAATATTTTTGTGTGTTCCACTCATCGACAATTACATCACCACTAGTCGGTTTCAAAAGTCCATTTAACATTTTTACTAATGTCGTTTTCCCAGCTCCATTTTGTCCAATAATTGCTACTTTTTCTCCTTTTTCAACTTTAAAAGAAATATCATTAAGTACATTTTCAGTTCCATTAGGATATTTAAAATTCAAATTTTTTACAGTAATAAAACTCATAGTTTTGTCTCCTTTAAAAATTTTATTAAACAATTATCTTCAATAATTATTTTATTGTTCCAGCTCTTCTTTTTTCCTCTTCATGTATTCTGTAACTGTTCTAAAACTGAAAAAAACTCCAAATATTATAAAAGTTACTGATACTATTAATAAATTTTTATAAAAAAACAGTTGATTAAAAACTTCATTTAATGAATAAAAAAACTCTGCTGTAAATTTTGTTTTCTCAGTTGAACTTATAAAATATGCCAGTTCAATCACATTTCCAATATAAATTGTTATAATTGCTGGAATATATGCGAGAAAAAGAGCTGACAGCAATTCTTTATTTGACGGCTCTTTCTTTTCTTTTGGTGCAAATCTGCTTCTATTCTTATCCTTTTCATTTTCAAAATTTTTTTTATCATATCTGTTTAATCCATATGTCCAGCCACTACATATTCCTAAAAAAATCAGTGCTTCAAAAAAAGGTATGTATTTATTAACAAATATTTTAAAAAGGCAATATAGGCAATAAACAATTGTCATCACAAAAAATAACAAAATAATTCCTAATAAGCCTGACAAGCATCTTTTCATCAAAATTTCCCTTTCTCACTTTCCAAATTTTCTTATTTTCTAATAAAATTTAGGATATTTTTTATCAAAATTTTCTATTAAGTTTTTTAATAAAATTTCCTGACAAATTACTGTATTTTTAGCTTCAATTTCAAGAATCGTATTCTTTTTCAAATCACTTACTGTAATTGTGCCGATTTCAAATTCAATATTATAATTTTCCCAATCATAAATCTCATTATCAAATGTTACAGACTTATTTGATACTTGTATTTTGGGTGAATTTTCAAAAATCTGAGTCAATTTCTGCAATCCTTCTTCGCTTGAAAATAAGAATTTGTTTTTCACAAAACCTTGATTTTGAAATGGAAAAATCTCAACTCCACCATTTTCAATATTTTCTACTGCTTTTGAAAAATTCTTTTCTAAAAAACATTTTTGAAATACTGAAAATAAGTCATAATCATACCCGCTTCCATCTATCTTTTTCCAATTACCACCATCAGGTTTATACAAAATTTTAGAAAACTTCTTCATTTGAAATACTCTATTATCCTTAAAGAAAAAATATTTTAAATTTTCATAATACACTTTCTCTTTTTTGAAAATAAAATAATCATCATAAAATTCTATATTAGGAAATTTATTTTTATAGTAAAAAATAAATAATCCATTTAACAACATAAATAATATAAATAAGACTATTGAAGTTGAAACAGAAGATACGCTAAATCCTTTTTCTATTTCTTTTTTTACTGTGAAAAGCAACATTATATCCAAAAATATTAAAATTCCTAAAATTCGTATTCTCGGTTTGGAATAAAATATTGTCCAGTCTATTTTTATAATTTTTTTCAGTTTCCCTTCTTTCATAAAATTCCTTTCTCTTCCAGTAATTTTTGATAAATTTTAAAATTTTCATTTTTTCAATAATTCCACTGTCTTTTCCTTGGTTATCGGAATTTCTTCAAACTTTGCTTTTCCTGCCTTTTCAAGTTTATAAGCAAGCATCGAATACTGTGTCATTCCAATTCCCTTTTCTAATAAACTTTTATTATTTAAAACTTCACTAGCTTTTCCGCTCAAAATTATTTTTCCTTCATCCAAAACTACAATTTTTTCGGCATATTCTGCAATCAATTCCAATTTATGCTCCACTAAAATTATCGTTTTCCCTTTTTTAGCCATAATATTTATTATTTTGAAAATATCCTGTGTTCCTTTTGGATCAAGCTGTGAAGTTGGTTCATCAATTACTAATATTTCAGGATCCATTACAATGATTGAAGCTAATGCAACACGCTGCTTTTGACCTCCAGACATCTCTTGCGGATTTTTATCCTTCAAATGCTCTATTTCAAGTAATTTCAATGTTTCATTTACTCTTTTTATTATTTTTTCCTTTTCAACCGCAAGATTTTCCAAACCATAAGCAATTTCTTCAAAAACTGTATCTTTTACTCCGCTAATTTGTGTAAATGGATTTTGAAACACAAAACCAATTTTTGTCACAAGTTCTTTTGGACTAAAATTTTTCAAATTTTTCCCATCAACTACAATTTCTCCAGTCACTTCTCCCTTGTAAAAATCTGGCACAAATCTTCTCAGAGCATTACAAAGTGTCGTTTTTCCACTTCCATTTTTCCCAATAACTGCCCAAAACTCACCTTTTTCAATCTTCAAATTCAAATTTTCCAAAACATTCTTATCTTCCAGCGGATATTTATAACTAAAATTTTTTATTTCAATACCCATAAAATCCTCCAAGCAATACATAAAATTAAAAAAATCACAAGTATTATTTTTACAATTTTGTCATTTTTTGTCTCTTTTAATTCATTCAATATCGTTCTTTTTTCTCCTATTGAAAAACCTCTTGCTTCTAGTGTAATCGCTCTTTCCTCTGTATTTACAATCGAACCTAGCACAAGCGGAATAAATACAGGTAAAAGCGCTTTAAATCTAACGAAAACATTTCCTTCAGTTTCCACACCTCTTGAACGCTGTGAATCTAAGATTACACTTGCTTGTTTTCCCATTTCTGGTATCATTTGTAAAGTCAAAAGTAAAATGAACGCTATTTTAGGATTAATTCCTTTTTTTTCCAGTGCAGTTATAAAATCTTTTGCTGGCGTTATTAAAATAAGTAATGTAATTGGTGTTATAATAGCCCATAATTTTGATGTTACAGCAATTGCTTTCAATAGACCTTTTTTGTAAATTACAAAAATCCATATTTTTGCAAATACTTCATCTGATACAAATAATAAACTTTGAGCTAAAAATATTACTAAAGTCAATAAAAATAAACTTAAAAATGCTCTTTTAACATAAATTCCCAATTTTCCATATAAAAAGGCAAATATTCCACAAATTACAAAAAGTAAATATCCATAAATAGTGTAAGGAATGATAAATCCTGATATTATTAGTGTCAGAACTAAGTAAAACTTTGTCAGCGGATATAAATTTTTTAAAAAATTATTCATATTTTCTCCATTTTTCCCATTAAATTTTTTAAAGAGATAAATTCTCTATTTCAAAATACAATTTTTATTTTATATAATTTTCTCCATATTTGAATTTTATCAAATATCTATCTGACATACTTTTTGCAATTAAAACAGCAATAATTATTGTCAATGACTTGTCCATAATTTCTGACACAAAAGTTGCCGCTATTACAGAAAAAACTTCCCCAAATCCTAATTTTATTAAAGTTGATGCAACAACTCCAGTTCCATCTGGTGTAATTCCTTTATAAACCAAAAGTGTAATTACTGTATTTGCAATAACAGTTGTTATAGTTAGTGCCAATATTAACAATATAATTTTTACAACAATATTTTTTATTTTTAATTTTGTAAGATTTCCAATAACAACAGCAATAAGTATTCCAACTGGTAAAAATGCTAAATTCACTGGATTAAATCCACCTGTTGCAATACTCGTAATTACTGCAGTTACCGATCCTACCCATGGTCCTGCAATAAGACTTATAAATACTGTCCCAATAGCATCTAAAAATAATGGTAATTTTAGAGAACTTGCAATAAAAGAACCTGTAAAATTAATAGCTACCGCCACAGGTATTAACAATGTTGACATCAACGAAAAATCTTCTTTTAAACTTTTCATAACTATTCCTCCTAAATTTGGTTAAACCTAATTTTTTATAAGTTTTAACCTTAATAATTTTATTTAAATTCATTATATCACATTATTTACTTTTTTTCTAAAAAATGAGTGAAAAAATTTCAAAAAAAAAACTACTCTCAATTTTCATCAAAAGTAGTTTTCGTAAAATATTTTTATTTTTCAAATTTTAAGTTTTCAATAAAATCTCGATATACTGTTTAACTAAAGATATCTTTTCTGGACTCAATTTCATTAAATCTTTAATTGTTTCCTCAATATCTTTAACAGGAATCCCGTCTAATATTTCATAAAATAATTCCTCTTTTAATTCAGCCATATCTTTATCAGTATAGCCTATTATTTTAAATAATTTAAGATGATCAACTTCCAATATTTTTGAGATTTTTTTCAACAGAAGTGGATTAGTCATAGAATGTTTACCCGCTTCTAAATTAGACAAATAAGCTGGACTTATATTTAATCGTTCTGCCATTTCTCTTAATCCGATTTTTTTTTGTAACCTTTTATTTTTTATGTAATATCCAAGAGCTTCAACTAGATTTGGATTTGTTTTAATATCTTGACTATCTTGCATTTTACCCCTTACTATATAAACTTAAATTATCCTAATTATATAAGACATTTTATTATAGCATATTTCTCGAGAAATTTAAAACTTTATAAAAATAAATTTCTTAATCATTTTTTCTTTTGTCCATAATAAGCATTCGCTCCGTGTTTTCTCAAGAAATGTTTATCTAATAATTCTTGTTGCATAGAATTAACGTCTTTGTTTACTTGTTCAGTAAATAGTGCCATTTTTGATAATTCTTCAAGTACTACTGAGTTATGAACTGCTTCGTGAGCGTCTTTCCCCCAAGTAAATGGTCCATGACTTTGCACCAAAACTGCTGGAATCATATCAGGATCAATGTTTCTTTCTTTAAATGTTTCGATTACAACTGTTCCTGTTTCTTTTTCGTATTCTCCTGCAATTTCTTCTGGCGTCATTTTTCTTGTACAAGGGATTGGTCCGTAGAAATAGTCTCCGTGAGTAGTTCCGTAAGCTGGAATATCTCTACCTGCTTGAGCCCAAATTACTGCGTTTGTAGAATGTGTGTGAACAACTCCACCGATATTTGGAAATGCTTTATAAAATTCCAAGTGAGTTGGAGTATCTGATGATGGATTTAAGTCTCCTTCTACTACATTTCCATCCAAATCTACTACAACCATATCTTCTGCTTTCATTGTTTCATAATCAACACCACTTGGTTTAATTACTACTAGCCCTTTTTCCCTGTCAATAGCACTAACATTTCCCCAAGTAAATAACACTAATCCATGTTTTGGCAACTCTAAATTTGCTTTAAACACTTCTTCTTTTAATTTTTCCAACATCTTAAATAAATCCTCCCTCTTTCATTCTTTCAAGCATCCATTCTTTCGCCTTTTTCACTTCTGCAATTGGATCATCTGATTTTTCAGTCCACATTTCAATTAAAAATGGACCTTTGTAATTTAATTCTTTTAATTTCGCAAACACTTTTGGAAAATCAACACATCCTTCACCAAATGGAACTTCCTTGAATTTTCCAGGAAAAGTATCTGTCACAGCTAACGTATCCTTCAAATGAATACCTGTAATAACTGCTTCTTTCATTCCTAATTCCAATTCGTGTAAAGTGTTATTTTCTGGCCATGCTGTTAAGTTTCCAACATCTGGATACACTTTCAACCAAGGTGAATTAATTCTTTTATCAAATTCCATATATTTTGTAATTGAATTAATAAATGGGTGATCCATTATTTCAATCGACAAAGTTACATTATAAGAAGCCGCCCATTCAGTAGCCTTTCTCAAATTTTCCACAAAATATTTTTTTGTTTCAGCACTTCCTGTTTGTCCGTCTGGCTCGTAATAAACATCGTATCCTGCCATTTGAATTGTTCTTATTCCCATTTTATCTGCAAAAATTATTGCTTTTTCCATTAATTCCATCGCCTTTTTACGAGTTTCTGGATTAATACTTCCCATTGGGAATCTTCTGTGTCCACTAAAACACATTGATGGTATTCTAACGCCTGTATCGATTAACGCTTTATGTATTCTGTTAATTTCATCGTCAGACCAATCTAATCTTGCTAATCTTTCATCAGTTTCATCGATAGAAATTTCAACGAAATCGTATCCGCACTCTTTTACTAATTTTATTCTTTCGACCCAGTCAATATCTTTTGGGAGTGCTTTTTCATAAATTCCTAAATTCAATTTATCTAAATTTTTCATAACATCCCTCATTCTTTTTTTTATCATTATCCCCAAATTCTTGCAATTTCGTCTTTAAATGCTTGAGCTGCTGCTGCTGGATTTTCTGCTTCTGTAATTCCTCTT
The DNA here is from genome assembly GCF_018128245.1 of Leptotrichia sp. oral taxon 221. Lineage (NCBI taxonomy): Bacteria > Fusobacteriati > Fusobacteriota > Fusobacteriia > Fusobacteriales > Leptotrichiaceae > Leptotrichia > Leptotrichia sp. oral taxon 221. The sequence continues at coordinate 200,341 of NZ_CP072378.1, read as the reverse complement.
CCTGCGATGAAAGTGAATACATCTACACCTTTGAATAATTTCAATGTGTCAGTATTTAATCCCCCTGTTACAGAAACTCTGAATCCCATTTCGATTAATTTTTTAACTTTGTTCAAATCTTTTTCTCCCCAAGTTTCTCCTGCCAATAATGCATCTCTACTTTGGTGATAAATTGCTTGACTAATTCCTGCATCTAACCATTGTTGTGCTTGTTCATAAGTCCAATCTCCGTATAATTCAACTTGAATTTCACCTTTGTCTCCTCTTACTTCTTTTATTGCTTTTAAAGCTGCTTTCATTGTAGGAATTGTTGCACAACAAATACAAGTCATCCAGTCAGCTCCTCTTTCAGCGTTATTTTTAGCAACTGTTCCACCTGCATCGGCACATTTTGTATCAGCAACTATTGTTTTTTCTGGAAATAAGTTTCTCAATACTTCTACTAATTCACTTCCTACTTGTAATAAACAAACTGTTCCAGCTTCAATAACATCTACTACATCTCCTACTGAAACTGCCGCTTTTATTGCTCCTTTTAAATCTGAATGGTCTAATGCTACTTGTAATAATGGTCTTGCCATGATAATTTCCTCCTAAAACATTTGTTTTTCTATAAACTTATTATTCATCTATTATTTTTTTATAAATTTAATTAAAAATTTAAGCATTTACAGCGTCATTAATAATTTTATAAATATCTTCTGGTTTTTCTGCTGCTCTTATTTTATCGAATACATCTTCATCGTCAAATAACATAACAATTTGTGGAATTGCTTCTCCATTGTGAACATCTGCGTTTTCTGCTGCTAATCCTATTAAAATGTCCACTTCTTGTCCGTCATCGAAAACTACTGGTTCTTCTAAAGTTATAAAGCTAAATGCATTTCTATTTACACCTTTTTCAGGTCTTTCGTGTGGCATAGCAAGTCCTGGTGCCAATACGTAGAAAGGTCCTAATTCTTTCGTTCTTTCGATAATTGCATCTACATATTCTCTTTTAACTGCTCCACTTTTAACCAATGGTTTCATACAAATCTCAATAGCTTCTTGCCATGTTTTTGCACTTTGTCTTAATGATACTGAATCATTTTCAAGTAATGCTTGTTTCAAAGTCATAATCGTTTCCTCCATCAATCTTTTTAATAATTAGAGAGCTGCCTCAAATTTATTTAAGACAGCTTCTTCAAATCTTATTTTACAATTCCTTTTTCTCTTAATTTAGCTTCTAATTCTTTGCTATCAAGTAAATTTTGAAGTCCAATTATTTTTGTGTTTGGTCCTGCTTTTAATTCAGGTACAATATGAGTTGACGCTAATACCAAATCATAATTAGAAAGTCCTGATTTTGCTTCTCCTAAACTACATGAATTTACATCTGCTTGTATTCCTAATTTTTGTAACAATTGACTAACTTTTAATTTCATAATCATACTTGTTCCCATTCCACTTCCACACACTGCTAATACTTTCATTTAACTCACTTCTCTTTCTTAAAGTTTTTATTTCTTTACGAAATACACCTTATTTTATTCTCTTATCTTATAATTTTTTATTATTTTTAACTTTTTCTTACATTATTTGAATTTTTAATATTCTTCATCTTCCAATTCAACTAATCCTTCAAAATATGTATCTGCATCTTTTGCTCTTCTAAATTGTAATTGTGGGATAATTAACATTGTAATAATTACGATTGCATAACCTATATATCCTAAATATTTCATGAATCCACCTTGTACTAACCAAATTGTACTTTGGTCAATATTTCCGTGCCATCCACCTAAACCTTTCATTTGGAAGATTGAAACGGCTACAGCACCTAACACTACTTGCAAGAATCCTGACAATGCTGATAAAATCAATGCTGCTCTAGCTCCACCACGTTTTTCAGCATAAACTGCAATTGTCGCATTATCGAAGAATACTGGAACGAATCCTGTTATAATGAATACTGGTGATTTGAATACCAATAATCCAAAGATTGCTATAAATTGAGCGATTAATCCTGCTAAGAACCCAAATAATACTGCACTTGGAGATCCAAATCCATAAGAAGCCGCACAGTCAACTGCTGGGAATGAACCAGGCAAGATTTTGTTTGAGATTCCTTGGAATGATGTAGTCAATTCAGATACGAACATTCTAACCCCTGTTTTCAATATTGTTAAGTAAACTGCAAATGATAATGTTGTTGAAATTACGTAAGTTCCAAACCATTCTTTTTTACCATCAAATGCACTAACCATAGGGTTAGGAGAAACTCCGTTAGGATTTTTAATAGGACAAATTTGTTTTCCAGCTTCAACTACACATTTTCCTAATTTTGCTGTGAAGAAATCAGGTCCTAACAATAACATAATCGCACCGAAGAATACAATCATAATCAATCCTGTTGAAATAATATCGTCATGTAATATTGATAACCATTTTGGTAATTTAATATCGTCTAATTTTTTCTTAGGATTCCCAATTTTTGGAGCTACTTTATCTACAAACCAAATTGCAAACATTTGTTGGTGACCTATTGCAAATCCTGCATTTCCTGTCAATCTTTGAGTAGGTTCAACTGTTAAGTTTGTTGCTACTGACCAGTAAACTCCCGCAAAAACTCCTGCTAATAAAACTGCTAATCCAGGATTAGCTTTATTTGTTAATACATAGCTTATTACTGCAATCCATAAAGCTGTTGATGCTTGTTGTTGCATAATGTGTCCTGTTATAAATAATGTTCTCAATTTTGTATATTTTCTTAATAAAACTAAAATAATGTTTACGATAAATCCAATCAATAATACCATCATTGTATTATCAACTAAATTGTGTTTTTTCAATCCTTCTGTTACCGCTTGTAATCCGAAATATGGATCGATTACCGCTGCATCTAAATTGAATTTTGTTTTTAATGCTGCCAAGATAGGTCTAAATGTAACAACTAACCCTGCTGCACCAACGTTTAATATCATGTATCCAACTGTCCCTTTTATAAATCCACCGACAGCTTCATATATTTTTTTCCCTAAAAATAAATATCCTACAAATACCAATAACCCAACAAAGAACTGTGGTTTTGTCAAAATATTATTGGCAAAAAATGTTCCTATAGTATAAAGTATATTCATGTCTTTCTCCCTCTCGCTTTATATCTGTTTTATATAAAACCTTCTAATTATAAAACATCCCTATGATTAGAGTTTCGCTAAATTTATCAGTTAATAGACTAACCATAAGGATTTATTTTACTTAACTCTTTTTAATTATAATATTGATTTGAATTGAACATTTGGTTCATGTTCGAAACAATCATCGAATCCTCTTGGGTGATGATATTCAATTAAGTTTTTATCTTGCGGATAAACATATTTTCCACCAACTTCCCAAATGAATGGATGGAATTTATATTGTAATCTGTCTTTTCTCATTCTCCACAATGCTAAGATTTCATCTGTACTTGCCATGAAGTTTGTCCAAATATCGTGGTGAACTGGAATAATAACATTTGTTCTTAAGCATTCAGCCATTCTTAGTAAATCGACAGAAGTCATTTTATCAGCTATTCCTACTGGATTTTCTCCATAGTTGTTTAATGCAACATCGATATCAAATTGTTTTCCATGTTTTGCAAAGTTAATTGAATAATGAGAATCTGCTCCGTGATAAATTGTTCCTCCTGGAGTTTCAAATACATAGTTTACTGCTTTTCTTCCCATTTCTTCATCTGAAGGACATAATCCGTGTAATTCTCCACCTTGTTCTTCAGCACCTTCTACAGGCAATGTTACTAAACAAGTTCTATCAAATGAATCTAATGCGTGAATTTTAACGTCTTTCAATTCGATTGTATCTCCTGGTTTAACAGTGATAATTCTATCTTCAGGTACTCCCCATTCTTTCCAAAGTCTAGCACAATGCCAAGGTCCTACAAATTTAACATGATTTAATTTAGGATTATTAACTACTGCTGCTGCTACATTTGGATCAATGTGGTCACTGTGATAATGTGATACTAACACATAATCTAACTCATTGATTGCAAATGGATCTAATACCATAGGTTGTGCTCTCAAATTTGGTTGTAATTTTCTAACTCCAGCCATATTAGCCATTTGGTGTCCTCTTACCATATCTTTAACTTTTTTAGTGTTTTTCCCTCTTCCACACCACAAGTCCATACAAATGTTTGCTCCACCAGGAGTTTTAATCCAAACACCAACGCATCCTAACCACCACATCGCAAAGTTTCCTTCAGGTACAACTTCATTTTCAATTTCTTCATTTAACCAAGTCCCCCATTCTGGGAATGTTGATAAAATCCAACTTTCTCTAGTAATTTCACTCACTTTACTCATAATCGATTCCTCCTAAAAATTGCTTTAAGTATTATATATTTTTTGTTTACTATTTGCTAACAATAATTTATACCCCACTTTTTTAAAAAGTCAATACTTTTTGTGAAAAATTTTGTTTTATTTTTTTATTACGGTTTTATGGGTATCATAGAATATTGAAAAAATTTAACTCTTTATATTTTTTAGTGTTAACAATTAAAAAACAAATTTATATTATTACAATAATTATTTGATTTTCAAAAATAAAAACACCTCTTTTAAAATTATCAAATATATCAGTAAATAGTTTAAAAAAATATGAATTTAATTTCCCTATAAACAAAAAAAGAACAGCAACTCACTGTTACTGCTCTTTTTTATTTCTATTTTTTAACAATTTCAGAATTAGTAAATCGCTCTAAATCCGATTCCACCTCTAATGTTTTCACCTTTAGTGTCGTATCCAGCATTTACTGTTACTCCAAATCTTGTGTTATCAATTCCGATGTTAAGATCGAATTTACCGTTTCCTTTTCTGTTTTCTTTTTCGTTTCTTAAGTTGTACCAATCAGCCGTTGTATATCTTACTCTTGCTTGATTTAATCTGTTTAATTTTCCAAGTTCGTTTTCATATGCTGCTGAAAGTCCTACTGATAATTGAGTTCTTACTGCCAATGGTTGAACATATTTGAATTCTGCTCCAATTTCTGGTTTTACTGAGAAGTAGTCGTTTCCTTTTACTTCCAAGTTCATTTCTCCTCTGTCTTCATTTACATCTGTAAATCTTCCATATTCCATTTTTAAGGCTCCATAAGGTCTCAAATGTGTTCTTTCGCTTAATCTAATATCGTAACCTAAGTCAGTTTTGAACGCTGCTCCATAAGTGTAATAATCACCTTTTGATTCAAATGTATCGTCTACTACCCAGAATTTACGACGCATATTGTTGATTCCTCCAAACACATCTCCTGCAACTGTCCATCTTAATGAACCGTTATGATCGTTGTAAGGTGACATTGTTTTGAAGATTCCTGCTTTTATCATAGTATCTTGTTCTGTAGATTTTCCTAAATCTTTAAATTTGAATCTATTTGTAACAGCTCCTGCGTACCAACCTGAACTATTTCCCAATTTAACAGTTTCATCTTCATGTACGTAAGCTACTCCGTAAGCATTGCTATCGTAATCAATTACTCCTGCTGTATCAGTGTTATACTCGTCTTTTTGACCGAATACTTTTATCTTGTTATTTTGTTTAGAAGGATTTCTCCATTCATCGTGTAGATATTTAAACTCTTTATCCAAAGCGTTTCCTGTTTCATATATTCTTTGTTGAGTGTTTGAATATTCGTAACCTTTCATTTCGTTTACAGCTTGAGCGAAAATATGTGATTCTCCTTTTCCTAAACTGTTCAACTTATTGAAAATTTGTTTTTCTCTTGAGTGAATTCCTTCAACTCCGTATCTTTGTTCCAATCCATCCAAGAAATGTTCTGTGTCAACATCATTTTTACTTGCAAAGTCTGTATACGGAATTTTAACCATGTATACTGTTTTTATTGGTGCTGCTACATTTCCTGATTCTACTGGTTGTGCTAACCAAGTTAAACTTGCTGAATTTACATTCAAGTCAACTCCTGTCGATACTACACTTGACAATGCGTCATTATATGGTTTTAAAATATTATCTCCAATTTGGATTGCTTTTGCATTTAAGTATTTAGTAACTTCTGTACCCATGATTAAATCTACATCTGTCAATCCTGATAAATTGCTTAATCCTTGGATTGGTTGTGTATAATTTATTCCTGAAGTATCTACATACATTCCAATGCTTGAAATTTCTGCATTTGAATCAGTGTGATCGTGATCCATTTGTTCTACTGCTAGATTTAATTTTGTTACTCCTGATAAATCTGTAATCAATACTTCTGGTGCTTGTGGTGAAGCAATATTTGTATCAACTTTTGTAGGTGCTACATCCACACCGTCTATTGAAATTGAAACTGCACTTGGCAATGATGCAGGCGGAACTTTTACTGATGCTTTTCCAACTGTTTTTCTATCTGTAGCAGTTCCTTCTACGTATGGTCTTGTTGAAATATTTCCAGTTCCATTTTCTTCATAAGGTACATATTTTGAACTTGTTTCATCTCCTCTAAACGCATACACTCCAATATTTTTAGCACCTTGAATATTAATTGTTCCATAGTTTTTAATTACTCCACCATTTGTTACAACTACCCCTTTGATTCCTTTTCCATTCGCAGTCGGCGTTGTTTGAATAGTTCCGTAATTTTCTCCAACCGCATGTCTATCAATATACATTCCAGTTGTATTATTACCACTCAAGTTAATAGTTCCTCTGTTAATCGCTTTTGAGCCAGTTCCAACAGCATACATTCCCACACTGTTATCGTCTGAAACATTGATAGTTCCAACATTTTCAATTGTTCCAATATTTAATTCAGCTTTTGTAGCTTCGTCATAATATCCAGTTGCCATACCAATTCCGTATTCTTTGTTAGTTACATTACTTGGACCAACTGTAATTGTTCCATGGTTTCTACCCATTCCTTGTGTTGAGTAAACTCCTATATTTCCAACTCCTGAAGTTAAGTTAATATCTCCATAGTTTTCTGAATCTTGCGAAGAATAAATACCGTATCCATTATTCTTATCCATTACAATATTTGAATGATTGATAATTTTTCCACCTAAACTTTGTGGTGCTGCTGAATAAACGTAAACTGATTTTTCTCCAACATGTACATCATTTGGTGTTGGATTTATTGTCAAGTCTGTCTTAGCATTTGTAGCTGTTATCAAATATCCAAACGAATCTGTATCTCCTACTTTCATATCAACAGCTGATGTTACTGTTGTTGGTTGTGGATTTTTACTATCGTCTGCAATGTAAACTCCAACTGCATTGTTATTTGCAACTGTAACTTTTCCTGAATTAAGATTTACAGTAGGCCCTGTTGAATAAACTCCAACTCCATCGTCTGCAACGTTAATTTCTCCACCATTCATGTTTACTTTTTTACCATAAATACCGTAAGAAGATTGTCCAACATTGATTTTTCCTGTATTCGTAATAGTTGAATCTTGATCGTCAATGTACATTCCAATTGATTCATTTCCAGCAGAAGTTGCTACAACATTGATTTCTCCATTATTTGTTAAATCAGAATCTTTTGTTCCATACATACCAACTGATTTTGTTCCATTTACATAAATTTTACCAGTTGTATCATTTGTAACTGTACCGTTATCTGCTCCCATTCCTACTGCACTATTGTTTCCATTCATTGTAATAGTACCTCTATTTACAGCAACAAGATCAGATTTAGCTCTATTGTATGTAGCTGTTACACTAGAGTCCTTACTATTATTTTTTACAAACATTCCAACTGCACCGTCATTATCCATTGTAATTGCACCTGTCACTGAATTTTCAATATTAATTTTACCAAAATCAGCTTTATTTGTAGCACTTGCATAATAAGGTTCAGTAGTTGGATCTACAGCTAAACCTGTAGCATGATCTATTCTATATGAAAGTCCCAAAATTCCTATTGATTTATTACCACCAACATTTACTGCTCCATCATTTACAATATTCGTATTATTTGTTCCATATATTCCAATTGCTTTGTCATTAGGTCCGTTTACTGTACCTTTTTCAACATTTATTGTTCCACCATTATAGTTATTAATTTGACCATAATCTACATAAAGTCCAATTCCACCTTGTCCACTATCTGTTCTATCAACAACAATATCACCTTTATTTCCAATTTTTGTTGTCGAATTATTAGTAGAGTTTGCACTTCCAGTTACTGCAAGACCTACAGGAAGGCTAGTTCCAGTCGCTTGTGACTGTGCTGTGTTCAATTCTGCTTTCACCGAAGCACCTGATTCAACGTTTACTCTTGAATTTTGGTACAAGAATCTTTTCGAGAATACTTCACTGTCTGAATCTGTTGTACTATCTGCTTTATCAACAACTGATTTAATATTAATTTCAGCATTGTCTACCACTGCATATTTATGTTTTCCAGTTGCTCCTGATCCCGCTACTGGTGTAATTGTTCCTACTCCTGCACCTAACAATTGCGTTTTCAAAGGCGTTCCTGAACTATCAACATCAACTGTTACTATACCTGTAGCAGAATTCCGTAAATCAGCAATTATTACATCATCTGATTTTACATCTATGTTAGTTCCTGTAAGAACTACAGAAGGTGTTGCTAATCCTTGGTCTTTTACATATCCAACAGCTTTTCCTCCCAGTACTAACTTACCATTTGTTAATTTAATTTCTCCCGCAACAGGTGGCGTTGCAATAGATGTACTTGAGTCAGTACCTGCATATAATGCATATCCTTCTCCACTATATTCAACTTGTGAGTGATCTAAATCTACTTTCCCTCCATTTAACGCAGCTATTGCTGTAGAAGCATTCGTTACATTTATTGAATTATATTTTGCACTAATATTCCCATTATTATTTGCAAACAATCCAAATCCCATATGTTTAGTACCATTCATTCCACCTTCTATTGAAATATTAGCTGCTGTTGGTATTACTGTTCTGTCTATTGTTATAGTCGCTCCATTATTCGCATATGCAGCCCCAACATTATCATCTGGACGACTAGGAGTAGCTTCGTATCTTGATCCAGAAATATTTACTCCTGTAGTTGTTGAAGATGAATTAGTTGCTGAACTATTAACTTTTACAGTCGAATGATCATCTGCTACAATTGCTATTGAGTTTGTAGCACCTATTGACTTAACTTCATTTACTTCAACCGAATTTGAAACAGTATTTGTACTATTTTTTCCAACTGCTACAATTGCTCTATTTCCTCTATCTGAATTATCAGAAGCTCCAGTTATTGTTACAACGTCTCCAATTACTTTACCATCTGTCTGGTGAGTAGGATTTCCTGATGATGAATCTCTACTTCCACCAACTAAAACTCCTATATTACCCGTACTATTTTTACCTGATAAATTGATACTTCCTTTACCAAGTTTATATATAGCCTCATTTCCAGTAAGAACTCCGATATTTTGGTCTGTATTTCCAAAAATATTAATTTGGTGTCCGAATTTATTTATTCCTGTTGTTGTACTAACAGAGTCTTTACTGAAGTCTATATTGTAGTTTGAGAATATACCAAAACTTTTTTCAATTTTAGGGTTAGTGCTACTTCCATTTAAATCAAATGTATCTGGTGTTCCTTCTGTTGAATGTTCATCGATAGTACCTGGATTACTTATTGAAATTGTATTTTTTGAAGTATATTGTTGATTTCCAGTATCACTTGAATCTCCTATATTAACTGCAAAGTTTCCGTAAACTACTGAATCTCCGTTAGCATTGCTCGCTCTTTTGATTGAAGTATTTTTACCAACTTCGCTTGCATCAAATGTATTTCTGTCACTAAAATCTGGTGTCCCTGCAAAATTTTTATCAGATGTATCGTTAATTACTTTTTCAATATATAACCCAATACTATTATCTCCATATAAAGTCATTGGAGAAAAATTTCCTGCACTTGTTTGTGTATCAGAAAAATCTAAATTCAATTGTTTAACATAATTCGGTGTTTTAATATAAACCCCAACAGAATTTTCACCATATTCTTTTATCTGTCCATCTCTATTAATTATACTAATATCTCTTCTTGCTGTAGTATTCCCTGTTCTTTCATATGGATCAGGATTTATAAAAAATACTGCAGATTTTTTATTATACATTTTTATTTCTCCAGAGTTATACAAAAGCTGTGGAATTCCGTTAACTCCACCAGTCTGTCCATTTTTTGCATATACTTCTGCAGATACTAAAAATACTGATGAATCAGAACCTAATTTATTTCCACCTTCATTTAGCGGATGTACAATTATATTTCCTGCATTTATAACTGCTGCCATTGTTTTTCCATTTCCAATAGTAAAACCATCTGTATGATCATAACTGTTTGAAAAAGTTACATTTGAACCTTCGACAACAGTAGTTCCTCTATTTATAAAAGTTTGTGAACGTTCCATCCCTTTTGCAGAAGCAATATTTTTAAAATCCGACCATGCACTTGTAACTTTTGCTTGTTTATCACTTGGTAATTTATTTATAATATTTGATACTCTTGTATCTTCACTATTTGCACCTGTTATTGGTTGAGCACCATGTGTATCTAAATGAACTAATTCTTTTACTACTCCTTCATAGTTCTTAGTAGTGCTATATCCTGTAAGAGAAGCTCCTTTTCTTGTATACATAATATCTGCATTATTAATCATTGTAGAACTTTTTCTATTGTATGAAGCCATTTTTAAAAATCCTGTTTTCCCTGAAGCTGTCGCAAGCATTCTCGAAATAGGAGTAGATAATCTTCCTCCATTTGCTGCAAGAGAACTAACTCCTGAATAATTTGTATTAGATACTGCATCAGATACATTATATGGATCATAATCTTTATATCCATAAGTCCAGTTTTCAGCATGTCGCCATTTATTCCCTAAAAATCCAGCAAAATTAGTATTACCAAGAGAAGTAAGTTCTGTCGCAAAATTTCCACCTAATAATGAAACACCTTCAATTAACCCATCACCAGGAACTGTTTTTTCAAAATAATCATCATTTCCATTTCCGAAAGATTCCCCAACCAAACCAAAAGTCGGTGGTGTAAAAGTTACTGATGTACTAACAACTGGTGCTGATGGTGGTGTAACTGTTCTTGGTGTAAACGAAGGTAAGTCACTAATATCAACTGCCATTGAAACATTTGCTGTTTTTATTCTTGGAATCAATGGTTGAAGTGATGCTGATACTGGAATTACTGCGTTTGGTTCCTGTTTCAATCCAAGTTCTGTTGTATTTCCGTAACCGTATGCTTTGTTTGGATTTGTGTTGTATTTGTATTTTGATAATGTTTTGTCTCTTTCGTATTTCACATCAGGAGTTTTGTCTCCACGACCTTTGTATTTTCCTTGCCAATCGTTGTAAATTCCATTTATTCCATATTGCCAAGAGCTCCAAGGTGATTTTACTACGTGGTCTCCTTGCTCCATTAATTGTATTAACTCTAAGTTATAATCTTTCATTAATTTATCATTTTCAGATTTCACCCTTTTAAATTGCTGATGCATATCTGATATCGATGTATTAATTACTTTTTTCTGCGTTTCGATTTCATCTTGAGCTGCATGAGCATTCAATGTAACACCTAGCTCTACTGTCCCAGTCAATAAAAAAGTAATAAGTGCAGAATCTGTATATTTAAAATCTTTTACTTTTTTTGCAAAAGATTTCAATTCTTTCTTTAAAACCCTTAAATTATTTGTCATTTTCATTCTCTCCTTTTAATTTTCTTTTAATCTAAAACAATACACATCAAATTTTTTTCTTCATAAAACCCCTATGTTTACTACATTTAAACCAATTTATGACTTCAAATTTGAAATGATTTTATTTCGTCTTGTTCATTATTATAACATAAAAAAAAGATTTTTCAAAAAGAAATTTAGCTTTAATGAAATTTTTATTTTTTGATAAGGAACATAAGTAAATGTTATACCAAAGAAGATGCAACAATCATTTCTTAATATCCATATTCTAAAGATAACTTCTAGATACAAAAATTAATTTTAGATATAATTTAATTATTTTACTATATATTGTATATAATAATACTTTACAATTAGTATAAAATATAGTATATTGTATTCAGAAATTATAGAATAATATAAAAAGGAGAGATTTTTATGGCACAAATTAATTTACGAATTGATGATGTTATCAAAAAAAAGGCTGAACAAGCCTGTTCTGATATGGGACTTTCTCTGTCTGCAGCAATAACAATCTATTTAAAAAAATTAGGTTCTGAGAGACGAATACCTTTTGAAGTGACAGCAGACCCATTTTATAGTAATCAAAATATGGAACGTCTAAATCAATCTATTGAAAATGTTAAAAAGGGAAAAACAACACTGAAAGAACATGAACTAATTGAGGTGAAATAGTGAAAAAAGTGTGGTCTGATGAAGCATGGGAAGAATATCTTTATTGGCAAACTCAAGATAAAAAAATTATCAAAAGAATCAATAATCTAATTAAAAATATTGATAGAAATGGGTATAACTGTATTGGTAAACCCGAACAATTATCTGGAAATCTTGCAGGTTATTGGAGTGTTCGAATAGATAAAGCTAATCGTATTGTTTTTAAAATTGTAAATGATACTTTGGAAATATGGCAATGTGGTTCCCATTATAGAGACAAATAATACAAAAAAAGAACAGTGAAATTACTGCTCTTTTTTCATTTCTATTTTTTTAACAATTTTAGAATTAGTAAATCGCTCTAAATCCAATTCCACCTCTAATGTTTTCACCTTTAGTGTCGTATCCAGCATTTACTGTTACTCCAAATCTTGTGTTATCAATTCCGATATTAAGATCGAATTTACCATTTCCTTTTCTGTTTTCTTTTTCTCCTCCAAGACTGTACCAGTCAGCTGTTGTGTATCTTACTCTAGCTTTGTTGTTTACGTCATCTAATCTTCCAAGTTCTTTTTCGTAAGCGGCTGTTAATCCTACTGATAATTGAGTTCTAACTGCCATTGGTTGAACGTATTTAAATTGTAACCCAACTTCTGGTTTAACTGAGAAATAGTCATTTCCGTCTACTTCTAATCTGATTTCTCCAGAATCCTCTTTTATCTTACTGAATCTACCATATTCCATTTTCAAGGCTCCATAAGGTTTTAAGTGCGTTCTTTCAGACATTCTAATATCGTATCCTAAATCTGTTTTGAATGCAGCACCATATGAAGTGTAGTCTCCTTTAGCATTGAATACGTCATCTACTACAAAGAATCTACGTTTCATTTCATTTAGACCGACAAATGCATCTCCAGCAACTGTCCATCTCAATGCACCGTTATGATCATTGTAAGGCGACATTGTTTTAAATACACCTGCTTTTAACATAGTTTGATTTTCTCTAGATTTACCTAAATCTTTAAATTTAAATCTATTGTTTACAGCTCCTGCATACCATCCTGAACTATTTCCTAATTTAACAGTTTCATCTTCATGTACATAAGCTATCCCATACGCATCACTTGTATAATCAACAATTCCAGCTGTATCTGTCTTATACTCATTTCTCATACCAAAGATTTTAACTTTGTTATTTTGTTTAGAAGGATTTCTCCATTCGTCGTGTAAATATTTAAATTCTTTATCTAAAGTATTTCCTGTTTCAAAAATTCTACGTTGAGTATTTGCATATTGATGACCTTTCATCTCATCCACTGCTTGAGTGAAAATATGAGTTTCTGCATTTCCAAGATCATTTAACTTAGTAAATACTGCTCTTTCTCTTGAACCAAGTGCTTCCACTCCGTATCTTTGTTCTAATCCATCTAAGAAGTTATATGTATCTTTATCTCCTTTTCTAGCAAATCCTGTATACGGAACTTTTACTAAGTAAAGTGTATCAAGCAATCCTGTTGCTACAGATTTTACTGGTTGTGCTAGCCAAGTTAAACTTCCAGAATAAGCATTTAATGTTGTTCCTCCAGGACTAATTACGCTTGCCAATGCATTATTATACGGTGTTAATATATTATCTCCAACTTCTATAGCTTTTGAATTAGTATATTTCGTAGCTTCAGTTCCAAAAATCAACTCAACATCGGTAAGTCCGCTTAAATTATTAAGTCCTTGAATAGGATTTGTATAATTTATTCCTGATGTATCTACATACATTCCAATAGATGTTGCTTCTGTTGATGATGGTACGCTAGAATAATTGTAGCTTGTAGCATCTAACACATTTACAGTTCCTTTTGATAAATCTGTAATTGTTACTTTCGATGGAGTTGGACTAGCCACATCTGTATCTACATTTACTACTGACATAATTTCACCTGTTTTATCAATAGTTATTGATACTGGTGTTGCTTTTGGTGGAGTTTTAATAGTTACTCCTCCTAATGTTTTTTCATCTGTTGACGCTGCTACAACCATTTTCGGAGTTGCTGTTCCTGTTTGGTGAACACCAGTACTTGGATTAGTTCCTGTAGCAAGTTCTTCTACATTATCTGCAGTTTTACCATCTGCTGCCCAAATTCCAGCACTTTGCTTATCAGTTGAATCAATTCTGATTGTACCATAGTTTTTAACGATTCCTCCGTTGGCTACATAAATACCTTTAACTTTTGTGAATCCACTAGCTGTTGTTGTAATGTTACCCCAGTTTTCTCCTGTTGCTCCTTGGTCAATGAACATTCCAATTGTATCATTTCCTGATAAATTAATATTTCCGTAGTTTACAGCTTTTGAACCAGTTCCTGTTGCATACATTCCAAATGAATTTGGTTGGCTTACATTAATTGTTCCGTAGTTTTCGATTGTACCTTGGTTACTAGAAGTTTTTGTTACATCATTATAGTATCCAGTCGCCATACCAATACCGTATTGTTTGTTAACGATATTAGAACCACTTACGTTAATTACTCCGTAGTTTTTAGCTGTTCCGGCTGTCGAATAAATTCCAACATTTCCTACACCGTTACTAAAGTCAATATTTCCTCTATTTTCTATATATCCGTTTCCATAAATTCCGTAAATTTCATCTGGCGAATTAGTTCCTGCTACTGAACTTAAATTAGTATAGTTATAAACAGAACCTGTATGATCATTTTGATAAATGTACACAGAATCTTTTTGCAATCCTACATTTGAAGTTCTTGAAGTAATCGTATTTCCTGTTCCTGCATCAATAAATCCAAATGATCCTTCTCCAATATTCAAGTTAGAATTTGCTGTTGTTTCAATATTTTGTCCATTTCCAATTGCATATATAGCGACAGCTTGTTTATCGCCAACATTAATTGTTCCGTCAACAGTTACAGGTGTTGATGCTGTTCCCTCAGCGTAAATTCCAATTCCATTTTCTCCTGCATTAATTGTTCCACTATTAGCCAATGTTACACCTTTTCCATAAATTCCAATTGAATTTTTCCCAACTGTAACATTTCCACTATTTACAACTGAATCTCCTGCATTGTAAATACCAACATTTGCAACAGATTGAGAAGTAGACTCATCCAAAGTGATATTACCACTATTTACGATATTTGCTCCACGAGACGCAATTCCAAATTCTTTTTCTGAAGCAGCTGTTGTTGTACTTGTGATATTTCCTGTATTAGTCAGCGTTCCAGTTGTTGCCGTCGTATAAAGTCCTACTAATCCAGCTGTTGTCATAGTTGAATTTGTTAAATTAATATTTGCGCTGTTAGTCGCACTATTAGTTGCATTCGCTAAATCGTAAACAATTCCTACTCCATTAGCATTATTCGCTCCACTATACTTATAATCTAATGTTCCAGTTACAGTCGAATCTCCTTCAGCAAAAATTCCTACTCCATTATCAAGTGTTTCTATTGCATAATTTCCACCATTTAAATTAATATTTGAATTTTCTGCATAAATACCTTTACCATTTACACCAGTTACAATATCAGATCCAGTACCAGTAGTTGTAACATTAATTGTTCCACCATTTCTAGTAGCTCCATGATTAACTGCACCTGCTGCTGTACTAGGAGTCGTTGCAACTAACGCAATTCCTACTCCATTTGTTCCAACAGAAAGTTTAGAAGTATTGTCAACAGTAACTAAGTTTCTAGCTGCTCCAGTATTATTTTCCGCATAAATTGCAATCGCATCATTTCCAGCTACATTTATAGTGCCATTATTAACAATCTCAACTGTTTTTTCTGAAATATTTGAAGCATTTTTCGTATCTGTTCCATAATTTTTCTTAGCATTAGAATCCGTTCCAAGAGCTGCAATTCCTACTCCACTTCCTGTAACATTAATTGTTCCTGTACTAGCATTTACAATTTTACTTCCATTTGTAGCATAAAGTCCAGCACCGTTATCAACACTAACTTTGTTATTATTTTCAATTGTTCCATAACTTATATTAATTCCCGCAGCACCAGCAGTAGTTGTTCCACCAGTAATATTTACTGTTCCGTCATTAATATATTTTGTCATACCATTACCAGTAGCGCCAGTAACTGCATTCGAAGTTGCTCCACTTAAAGAACCCATTGAAAGACCTTTTCCATTTGCACTAGTAACTGTTGTACCTCCTGAAATAGTAACTTGCTCATTTGCAATACTAATATTATTGAAGTTATTACTTGAATCATCTAATCCGACAGTTCCTTGAGTAACATCTAATTTTCCGTTTGTTAGAGTACTTGTATACGATTTTCCATTATCATGGATGGCTTTAAACTGAGGTATAGTATTTATTGTATTCAAATAAGTTGTTGGATTTCCATCCCAAGTTGCTGATATTCCATCGTAGTTTCCTAAGTTTACTCCATCTGCTTTTATCTCAGCAGTAACTTTTCCCATTCCTTGATATCTTTCAGAACCACCAGTATTTTTTGAATAATCGTTTTTAGTCCCACTGACTAATATTCCATTATACATATTAACAGTCGTGTCTCCAGTGATAACTACTTTACCAGTAGAATCAGCATAGAACGGCGTAGAAGCTGCATGGTCTCCAGACACATTATCTTTAACTTCAATAGTTCCTCCACCGAAATTAACCACACCATTATTTATAGCAGCCAATCCAGTTTGAACTCCTGCTTTAATATCATTATTATTAGCTCCTAAAGTAACTTCCGAACCGGTTCCATTTGCAAATCCACCGATACCGTTTATTGTTGCTTTCCCTTGGATGTTTACTTTTCCTCCGTTTTTAGCATATCCTCCGATGTTTTTGAATTTATTTACATTAGCTGTAACTCCATCATCAGTAGCTGTTACTGCTTTTGAGATTGTTATTTCTGAAGCAGTATTTCCATTTTTACCATCAGCATAACCAATTATAGAAGCTCTACCTGTTGCTTTCGTTGTTCCGTCGACAGTAACTTTTCCTCCATTTTGTGCCATATAAGCAATCCCTTCACGACTCGCCATATTAAGGTCTTGCCCTACTTTAATTTCTGTTGGTTTTCCTTCTATATTAGCTCCAGATTTTTCTGTCAATTCGGTATCAGCATGAGTCCAAACACCTTCTGAATAAGCAATAACTGTACCAAGTCCAGCATTTTCATCATTTGTCAAAGCACTACTATTATCAGAAAAACTTGTTTGAGGCGTTGTAAATTTAGTTCCTGCATCATTTCTAATATCAACTACTGTTCCATTTTGTGCCAAGAACATAAATCCATTTTTAGAATGTTTTCCAAAAGTTATGTCAAAGTTTCTGAATATTAAATCATGTATTTGATCTTTTTCAAAGAAACTTCCGTTATAACCGTGGTTATTTGCATTTTCTTGATATAGTCCTTTTACATCTACACCTGTTCTTTGTCCAGATCTAGCAAATACTGCCACGTTACCATCTACATCTTTATCTGAATATCCTTTTGCTGATAAATTCCCTTTTGTATTCTGAGTTGTCGCTGTACCATTTGAATTTAATTGTTCCCCAATTTTAAATTTCAAATCAAATTCCCCTTGGTGAATACCAACATCAAAATGTTGTTCCATTCCATTATTACTCATATCCATTTTATTAAAGAAGATTCCTACATTTTCATCTCCGTACATGTTAAGAGCATTTTGCATTTTAACGTAAGGAATATAATCTTTTCTATTAGCTTCTCCTTCTCTATCCAAAACTCCTGAAGTATGTTTAGTATCAAAACTTTGTCCTGTAGCTATTGTATAAGTATCATTAATATAATTATATTTATTAGGAACCCATCCCAACATAGAATATCCAATGTTCGAAGCTCCATTAAACGAAGAATTTCCAGAACTATCTACTCTAAGTCCACCAGCAAATCCTTTCACAGCATACATCGTATTATTTTGATGATCTACAGTTAAATCTACATTTGCATTAAATTTAGTAGAAAGTTGCCAACCTCTGTAATCAGTAGGATTATCTCCTGCGTAATAAGGTGAATCTTGCCAAGGACCAAATTCTGTTCTTAAATTAAATATAGTATTTTCATCTTTTTTAACATATACATTTGAATTTGTTATATTAGTTTTTCCACCTCTAAAAGTTTCATTGTTAATAAATGCTGACTTTCCATACAAATACGCAGTTACATGGTCTAAATCTGCATTTCCCACTATATGTATTGCTTCAGTTCCAAGCCCTTGTCCACTTCCTTTTTTATCCAATACAAAATCTTTATCATTGACATCTCCGTGGTTTCCAGCAACATAGAAAGTTGCATTTTTCACAGTAAATCCAGGTTGATTATTCCAAGGACCTGCATGAAGATTTAAAATACTTTGGTGTCTATATCTATAATCGTGTCTTTCGCCATTAAATAAGCTACTTATTTGACTAAATGGATTATTAGCAATTGAATAAGGTAATGAATGATCATAAGTTGCTCCATCATATCCTGCTATACTTGTGGCACTTGCTCCTACATTTCCACTAGTATCAACACCAGACCAAAATGTCCCATTAGTTAAATTAACATTTTCAGCTATAGCATATTGCGACCAGTTAGTATATCCTTGATACCCATAACCTGAATTATCTGGTAGTTTAGTTGAGTTATCATTTCCATTAGCATCTTTAAAATTATAATTTACAAATCCATACCCAGTTTGAAATAATTTTCCACCATTCATCCAACTCCAACCAAAATCAGAAAATGGCTTCGCATTAGGCTCCACTATTGAAACCGTCTTATTTGGTGCTGTAACCGTAGGAATAGTCACATCCCTAATCGGATCAATAACCACATTCAATCTAGGTTTTTGTGGTGTTTGTATATTTGGTAAATTTACATTTATTTTGGGTTTGTTGATTATTTTTGGATTTATTGCAATTTCCACAGGTATGTATGTCACTGGCTCTGTTAAATGTGACAAAGTTGTTGAACCATATGTTGATGTTCTATCTGGAAAATCTTTACTTAATTTACTAACTCTGCTGTAAATCACATCTCCTTTTTTATCTCCACGTCCTTTGTAAGAACCTCCCCATTTCCCTGCAAATGTATTGATTCCAAATTGCCATGAGCTCCAAGGTGATTTTACTACATGATCTCCTTGCTCCATCAATTTTACCAATTCCAAATTATAGTCTTTCATCAATTTATCATTTTCAATTTTTGCTCGCTTAAATTCTTGCTTTATCTCTCCAATCGAAGTATTAATCTCTTGTCTTTGCTCTTTAATTTCTTTGTCTTTCGTTATTACCGTATTTGCCAAAGAAACTATTCCCGTCAACAAAAACGAAAATAATGCCGATTCCGTATAACTAAAATCTTTACATTTCTTCGCAAATGATTTTAATTCTTTTGATAATTGTTTTAAATTATTTGTCATTTTTATGTTTTCCTCCTAGATGTTGTTTTAATTTCATAAATTCCTTTTTTCTTTTTATTAAATTAATTTCCTATTATCTTATAATAATTTTTTTAGATAATACAAATTTTTTTGAGTTCTTTATCGAAGTTATATTATAATAAAAATTTATAATTTTTTCAATACCTTATATATATAATATATTAACTATGTCCTTTATATATTTATTTTATATAGTAATCTTTAAAATTATAAATAAATATTTTCCTTTTCTACCCAATAAAATACTTATAATTAATGCTTTAAAATACAATTAAAATTAAATTTTAAAACATTAAATTTTTGTTCCAATTTTTAATTATTTATTATTTTTTTACTTTTGACTAGCCAAATTATTCAAAAAAACTTTCATTCTAATTTAAAATTTAGATTTGATATTATTTAATCATTTTGATAATGTTAATAAAAGAATATTAATTTAATTTCCTTATAAATCAAAAAAACTATTTTATAAGTAATAATTATTACTTATAAAATAGCCTGTTTGATATTTAAGTTATTATTTTTAAGTCTTTATATTTTAAGTGGTAATTGGTGCCCGAGGCCGGAGTCGAACCGGCACGATATAAAATCGACGGATTTTGAGTCCGTTGCGTCTACCAATTTCACCACTCGGGCAACCTTACTAAAGTAGTATAGCATATTTTTTTTTATTCGTCAAGGAATTTTATTCTTTTTTCTAGTTCTAAATATCTACTATTTCCTACAAGTCGCTCCAAATCTATATTTGAATGAATATTTTTATTTTCAATTTCAGGTAATATTTTTTTTATTTCCTTTTTTGTAAAACCAATTTTTTTCAGTTCTTCCTCGTCAGCTTTTGTAATATTGTACTTCTTAAAGCTAGATTTTTTGTAGTTTTCTTCAACATTTTTTAGTTTTTCTGAATCTACATACAAATATTTTTTAGCTAATTTCAATCCACTTTCACCAAATTTTGGAATTCCCTTCAATTCATCCATTTCAAAAATTATTCCCATTTCATCTCTGAACTCAATGATTTTCTGGGCCTTCGATTTACCAAAATTGAGTTTTAGCAATTCCTCGTAAGTCACACTATTCACATCATATTTCATATTCGTTTCCGATAAATCATTTTCTTTTTTGGCTTTATCCTTTTTGTAGGAAACTTCCTCACTAATCTCGATTTTAGGCACATTCCTATCCTCAACAAACAATCTCAAAAAATTCCCTAAAATTAATAACATCACAAAAATAATCAAATATTTGATTTTCATAAATTTTCCCCCTCAATTAACCTTTTTATTTTTCCTATTTTTTAAATAATTTTTTTATTTCCCCTTTTTTCTTTTCCAACCGCTCATCCAATTCATTCATCCAAACAAGCGGATCTTTCGGATTCACAATCCTTTTTATATTATCCTTCTTTAACATCTCATCTTGCCAAATCAACTTTGTAATTGCACCAGCACCAATCCCAATAATCGTCTTATTTTCCTCAATCATCTCAATATTGTAAATCGACTCACAATTATCAAGTGCGTAACCTAGATTTTCTCCCCACTGAAAACTATTTTTTTGACGATACATATAATATGGCTTCAATCCTTTATTCATCGTAACTTCATCAATTTTTTTAAAAATCATTTCATAATCCAAAACATCTTTATGCTTGTAATTTTCCTTATTTAGTTTACTCGCATTTTTTATTGCTAAATTATGAATTGTCAAATTTTCCATGTCATATTTCGCAACTTCGTCCATCGTGTGTAAAATATCTTCCGTCGTCTCACGTGGCAATCCCAAAATTAAATCCATATTTATTTCTAACCCAAGATTTTTTGCAAGTTTGTAAACAAAATCAAACTGTTCTCTGTCGTGATAACGATTTACGAGTTTTAATGTCGTCTCATTAAACGATTGCGGATTTATACTAATTTTGTTAATCCCATAATTCTTAATAATCGTCAATTTTTCCTCATTCAGCGTATCAATCCGTCCAGCCTCAAACGTAAATTCCTTCAAATAACTTAAATCATAGCTTTCTTTAATTGTTTCCAACATTTTCTTGATCTCTTCAGCTGTCAAAATTGAAGGCGTCCCACCACCAATGTAAATCGTATTTATTTTTAGATTCAATTCACGTGTCAACTCGCCAATTTCACGAATTTCTCGGTAGATCGACTCGATATATTCAGAATATCTCTCAGCATACTTCCCTCGCAACAAATATGCAGGAAACGAACAATACGAACATTTGGTAGGACAAAAAGCAATTCCAATATAAATTCCGATTGTTTCCTTATCTAAATACGGCTCTTGTCTTTTCACAATTCCAATCAGCAAATCTCGTTTCATCTCGCTAACCAAATAAATATTTTCCAATATTTCAGAAATTTTTTCATATGAAAGTCCCATTTTCAAAAATCTTCCTACAATTTTAGTCGGTCTCACTCCAATCAGCGTTCCCCATTTGTAAGACTTTTCCTTCCCAAACAATTTCATCAACACGTTTTTCATCATAACTTCCGCCTGATCAAAATAATCATCACAAATTTTTTCATATGAAAAATCAATCTCTTTCAATATTTTCGCCTTATCCAGCATTTTTATCTCAAAATCTTTTAAAACCTCAATTTTTATTTTTGAATTTTCTTCAATTTCTTTTTCATTGTCCTCTAAAAATTTTTCATTTGTCAAAACTGCTTTTACTTCAATTTTTTCAAAATTTTCTATTACTTCAAAAAAAACATTTTTTCTAGAATTTTCATCTAAAATTTCATACTTTTCCAGTAACAAAACCCTTACAAATTCTTCAAATTTATTTTTATTGATTTCTATATTCGAAATTATCATTTTCTATTTTATCACTCCCATGAAAAATAACAATAAAACAATAATCCCTAAAATAATTCTGTAGTAACCAAACACTTTAAAATCATGCTTTTTGATGTAATCCATAAACACTTTTATAACGGCATAAGCAAAAATAAATGATAATACAAAACCTAGTGCAATCAAGAACCATTCATAACCATTTAATGCTGTCCCAAGTTTTACCAATTTTAAAAGAGTAGCTCCAAGCATTGTAGGAATCGCAAGGAAAAATGAAAATTCTGTTGCAAGTACTCTATTCAATCCAAGTAAAACTCCTCCAATAATAGTAGCTGCAGATCTTGAAGTTCCAGGAATCATTGCAAGACATTGAAATAGTCCCACTCCAATTGCAGTTTTTATAGGCATTTGAGTAATTGAAGTAATTTTACCTTCCTTTTTTTTGCCAGATTCTAGCCAAATAAGTATAACTCCATAAACAATCAGCATTATTGCTACAACTACCGAATTAAACAATAATTTGTCAATAACATCATCAAACAATAATCCTAAAACAACCGCAGGAATTACTGCAATTACTATTTTTATCCACATTTGAATAATATCCATTCGCTGACTTTTACTAAGTCCTTTTGCAAATGGAAAAATTCTTTTCCAATAATATACAACTACTGATAAAATTGCTCCCAACTGTATGATTATCTTAAAGGCATTTGCAAATTCCTCATTTTTTGATAATTGCAAAAATTGATCTACAAGTATCATGTGACCTGTGCTACTGACAGGTATAAATTCTGTAAGTCCTTCTACTAGACTTAGTATAAAAACTTTTATGATTTCTAACATAATTTTTCCTTTCCTAAAATTCTTTTTTTGAATTTATTTAAATATTTTGTAAAATTTTCTAACAAAACCTATTGTCTATTCATCTGCCAAATCTTCAGTTTTATCGCTTTTATTTCCACGAGTGTAGCCGAAAACGTAATCTAAATTGATGTTTCTCATAGAATTGAAGACACTTTGTTTTACGCCTGGATGTTTTTCTTCTAGAGCTGCTAATAAATCTTTTACTTCTCTTCTTTTGCTTGACGTTTTTCCAGCTTCTATTGTACATCCACAGTTCATCGCTCTAATTCCATTTGTTTTTGTATAGTCAATTATATCGGCTTCCTTTACGTAAATTAATGGTCTTATTAACTCCAATTTCCCCGAAGTTGATGATACTTTTGGAGTCATTGTTTTAACTGTTCCTGCATAAAGCATATTTATTAGTGTTGTTTCAATTACGTCATCAAAATGATGTCCTAATGTCAATTTATTGAACCCAAATTCTTCAACTTTTTTGTATAAAATTCCTCTTCTCATTTTTGCACATAAAAAACACGGATAGTCTTTTGCTTTTTCATTTGCAATTTCCCAAATATTCGTATCAATTATTTCACAATCAATGTTCAAATTCTTTAAATTTTGCTTAAATTGATTCAAATCGCTATCTCTAAATCCTGGATTTAAACTAACTGCCTTAAATTCAAAATTCCTTCTTCTATCCTTTTTCAATTCATGAAACAGTTTCACTAAAAGCAAACTATCTTTTCCACCAGACACTCCAATCGCTATTTTATCGCCATCTTGTACAAGATCAAAATCATTTATTGCTTTTAAAAATTTAGATAAAATTGACTTTTTGTACTTTGTTCTCAGGCTATCTTCGATTTCATCGACCTCTTTCATAGGCCCGTCAGGTATTATCGCATCACACAATAAATTTACCATTTTTCCTCCTTTTGATTTTAAATTTATTTTTTAATTTTCCATAATTTTTTAATTTCCTAACAAATAAAAACGAGCTTTCACTAGCTCGATTTTAAAATTTTTACTTTTGAAATTGTAAATAACACCAGAATTAATGAGCCTTTTCATTCTCAGTATTATTCTTACATTTTTCTTCAAGATATTCGATTTTTTCTACCAATCCTTCATCTCTTGAATCAATTTCATACGCAGCTTTATACTCTTTCAATGCCGCTTTATGTCTTCCCATATGCTCATATTTTCTCGCAAAATCAATATGCGCTATATACATGTCAAAATCAAGGAATATCGCCAACTCATAACAATTTACTGCTGTCGATATTTTCCCTTTCCTCGCATAAACATTTCCCAAAAGAAACATTACAAAAGGTTCTGAAATATTATCCAAAACTTCCTCAAAGCACTTTTCCGCATTATCCAAATCTTCAGTTTCGTAATACAAATATCCTAAAAATGCTCTAATTGTATAATTTTCTGGTTTTAACTTAACTAATTTTTCGTATATTTCTATTGCTTTGTCATTTTCTTTTAATGCATGATAAATCGAAGCTAATGTTTGCAAAACTTCTATATCATTTGGATTTTCAGCAATTTTTTTCAAATTTTCTTTAAGAAGTTGCTCATTATTTTCATTGTATCTAATCTCTCTAAATATCATTGTCTCTAGCATTATATCTTTTTGCTACTTCTAACTAATTATTTTTTTATTCTAATTTTTTTCAATTTTAAATTTTAAATTTAAAATTAGTCAATCAATATTTTAAGTAGCCTCTCCTTTCATTAGTTTTACTTTTTTAGTATTTTCCATTTTTACAGACAATTTGACTATATCCTATTTACTAAAATTCTTTATATTCAAAATCCTTCAAAAATCAATTTTTTATTACTTTTTTGAAGTGATATCATCACATTTTTTCTCACTTTATTTTATCATAAATGGGGGTTTTAGTAAACCAGAAAATAAAAATTTTTAGATTGAAATTTAGAGAAAAAAAGAGCAGAAAAAACTTTCTACTCTTATAAAAATATTCTATTTTTCTAATTTTTCTTGCCAATCAGCTGGATAAATCACATACAAAAATCTTGCAAATTTTGGTGCGCTGAATTGAATTTTTGAACCTTTAGGAATTAAAATTGCTTCACCTTTATTTCCAACAACTTTTCTTCCATCTACGATTATTTCTAAAGTTCCTTCTATTACATAATCAATTTCATCATAATTCAACGTCCAATCGAATGCTGATTCTTCCATTTCCATTACTCCGCAACTCAATCTCTTGCTTTCATCAATTGTAAAAACATCAGTTAAGTACACTTTGTCATTTGGATTTCCTGTATCGAATTTTTTTGGTTTAACAGTTGGTATTTTTACAACTCCAACTCCGCTTGGGTCCATATATTTTTCAAAACTATCTCCAGCTTTTCTGCTTAATTCTTCTGCCACTACTTTTCTCAATAATTTTTCTAAAGTTTCTCTATCTAAATCTTGTAATCCCATTTTGTCATCTCTCCTCTTATCTCAAAATTGAGAATATATCTACTTTTGATAATAATCGGTTATCTCATTCCTAATTTTCAGGAACTAATAATCCTGTTTGTTCATTTCTTCTTTGAATTAAAGCTCTTTTATCTTTTGCAACGTCATCCAATTTTCCTTTTCGTTTCATAAGAAGTAAAACTTTAGTTCCTTTGTATTCTGTAAGCATATTTTCGTCTCCACCACTATCTCCTGCTACTAAAATAGGGTCTTTCCCTCCATGTTTTGGTTTTAAAAATTTATTTATTGTTTCCACTTTTCCTTTTGTTTGAGTTTGTGGATAACCTTTTTTATATTGAGACAAATATTTATCTTTATTCATTTCCAATCTCATTCCGTACACGTTTTCTGGTTTTAGATTGTATCCGTATGATTTATCACTTGCAAAAACTTTTACGATATCTTCAAGAGATGCAGAAACTATGTAAACTTCAATTCCATTTTTTTGAAATTCGTGGAATAAATTTGCGATTTCAGGTTGTGTTCTCAATCCACTCTTGTATTCATAAACTATTTTTCCAGCTTCACCTAATAATTTATCGCTAGATTCAATTGTATATTTACCTAATTTATCTCCAATTCCATAATCATTAGCTTCTTTTGCCAATTTTTGAACTTCTTCTTTTGTCATTCCGTTGAATAAGTATAATACCCATGGATAGGCGATGTCATGTGAAAAAGTTCCTCCTATCGCTTCATATAAAAATGCTAATTTCCCTCTAAAATCTTTAAATTCTTCAGTTTTCTTAATTTCATCCAAACTCATCTTTTTATTTTTTATATAATTTTCATACAAAAATGCATATCTTTTATCTAAATCGTTACCAATTTTTGTAATATTAATTTTTTCTCCTTTAGCATTTTCATAACCTTTTGCAAAATTATCTAAAGGAATATCTTTTCTAATCGCTTTAGCAAACTCTTTTGGAGTCATATCAAATTTCAAATTGTCAATTTGATATCTAAATAAATTTTCTTGTGTATCTTGATAAATTGATGTGTAATCCCAATCGAATACCACATAATTTCCTTGATTTTTATTATCGTCAATTAATTTTGATAAAATTTCTTTGTTTTCAGGAACCCATCTTCCTTCATCCAGATTAGCCGCTAATCCGTTCAAAGAGATCGCTATCAAAAACACCATCGCCATTTTCTTAAACATAAGAATCCCTCCGAATTTCTGAACATTTTAATTTTTTAATTTGTACTAATTATTTATGCATTTTTTCCTTTTTTACAAAACAACATTTTTGCTACAAATATTGCTGTTATTCCTGCCACTAATTTTCCAACTATCATTGGGAACATCATGTCTTTGTAAGCTCCATTAGCGTAACCTGCTACAAATCCTAAATGGTCTCCGAATACAAAAGCACCACTTACTGCAAATGCAATATTCATTACTTTTCCGTTTGAATCCATATCTTTTAATATACCAAACATTGGAATATTATTTGCTAATGTGGCAACAAGCCCTGCTGCTCCAGATTCATTCATACCAAGTCCTTTTCCTATCGCTGTCAACGGTTTTTTGAATACTTGTGTTATGAAATGAACTAATGGGAATGCTCCTGCTAATACAATTGCAATTGCACCTATAGTTTCAATTCCACCCATTTTAAGTTCTTTTGCTGCTTGATCATAAACTGTGTATATTGAATCCATTCCTGGTATTATTGTTATAGGTGTTAAAGCTTGAATGATTGCTACAACTAATCCTAAAGTTATGATTATAACAACTGCTTGTCCA
Source organism: Leptotrichia sp. oral taxon 221 (assembly GCF_018128245.1). Taxonomy (NCBI): domain Bacteria; kingdom Fusobacteriati; phylum Fusobacteriota; class Fusobacteriia; order Fusobacteriales; family Leptotrichiaceae; genus Leptotrichia; species Leptotrichia sp. oral taxon 221. The sequence continues at coordinate 172,653 of NZ_CP072378.1, read as the reverse complement.
AATATTGAAAATCCTTTTGTCATTTTTTCTGGTATTTTCCATAATCCTATACAAATTAATATTGAAAATATAATTATTGGAATTAAGTTTTTAAGTACCATTATTACAGGCATTCCTGCTATAATTCCTCCAAAAAAACACCCTATTGGTATAGTTGTCATTCCTGCCAAAATTCCTTTTGCTAAAAATGGACGATCTTCTTTTTCGATTATTCCTAATGCAACTGGAATTGTGAATACTATTGTTGGTCCCATCATTGATCCTAAAATAAATGAAGCAAATTTAGCAGCTTGTACATCTGTTGTCAATTTAAATGCAAGTGGAGTTCCACCCATATCAGTTGCTAACAAAGTTGTCGCAAACATTGAAGGATCCGCACCTAACATTTTATATATAGGTGTTACGACTGGTTTTAATACTTCTCCCAAAACTGGTGCTAATGCTATTATCCCAACCATTGCTAAGGCTAAAGATCCCATTGCCATTATTCCTTCTTCAAATTTTTCTCCGTAACCAAATTTATTTCCTAGACATTTGTCTATTCCACCAATTATCATGAATATTACCATTATATACATTATTATTTTATCTATACCCATTTTGAATCCCTCCGTTTTTTTATGAGAACTCAATCGCCGCTCTCAAACTCTGATTTTTAAAATTCCTAATTTTTCGTAATTTCACAGTTTTATAGAAAAATATAGAATTGCCTCATTTAAAGGGAAATTTTGTAAATTTAGCGGAATTTGCATAAATTTTAAGGCAATTCTATTATTATAATTCTTTTTTTAGAATTATCAATTAATCTAATGGTTTTTCTGCAACCGATTTAACTGCGTCGGCGAATGCTTCACATGCAGCTTGACATGCGGCTTGGCTTCCAGTTAATAGACCTCCACCAAAGTTTGTTTCTGAAGGTGGTCCGTAGAATGTTACTAATTGAACATCTGCTGATTTAAGTGCTATGTCTAAAGCATACATTGCTTCTAATGGCGGTGCAATTAAATATGCGATTGCTTCTCCTTCTTTTATTCCACAAGCTTCTGACAAATAGCTTCCTGTTCTTGAAATACAATGAGCGTAGTATGCGATTGAATCATCATCATTTGCACTTATAAATGCAGCTTCATTTTCGATAAAGTCTACTGCTGCGTCAAGTCCACTTTTTACTTCAGCTGGAGTTGGTCCTGATAAAATTCCAATTACTTCTCCTGCTAATTTGGTATTTGCATTTGCAGCACCACCATAAAATGATTTCGCATAAGCAACTTCTACAACGGCTTTTTTAGTCGCATCATCCAATGCTGTATATGTTACATCATCGCAATCAGCTGTTAAAATCGCAATACTTCTATGACCTTCTGACAATCCTAATTCTTTTGCCATTCCACGGTCTACATTTGGTATTAATCTCGTAGCTAATACACTAGCTTTCAATCTATCGCCTTTCATATTTTCCTCCTGATTTTTATAATCAAATTTTTACAACTTTTTATTTCAAAAAAATTATTCAAAAAATTTATTTTTTATATTTTCAAAATTTTTATAATTTCAAATCTTGTCCAGACGCTTTAGCATCTAATATTTTCTTAATTAATGTAGCAATGTGAGCTCCTGCTTCTGCTGAAGGTGTCCCATCTCTATGAATATTTGATACAACTGTTCTCTTTGATTCTGGAATTCCCACATATGCCTTGTAAGTAATATAAGCACTCATACTTTCAGCTGTTGTCAATCCAGGTCTTTCCCCGATCAAAATACATACAACTTCGGCATTTACTAATTCTGCTACGTGGTCTCCTGCTCCAACTCTTCCATATTTTACAAAGAATGTAGTTCCTGTATCAATTCCGTATCCTTTTAATCCATTTTCCAATGCTGGTAAAATGTTTTTAGCATTAGCTTCGATTGCTGTAGAACTCAATCCATCTGAAACAATAATTTGTACTTTCGGATTTTTTTTGCATTTTTCATTTATTATTTTTATACCTTCATCACTAATTTTTCTTCCTAAATCAGGTCTTGTTATGTATTGGTCACGACTTTCACATTGTGTAGTCACTTCAAACAATCCTATTTCATCTAAAAATTCTTTTGGAACATCGTTAAACACAGCATCTTGAGCAGCAGCATGGTCAGCTCTAAATCTTAACAAAATATCTGTTTTAAATCTAGTTCCAGCTCTTCCAATTCCTAATCTTGCTGACGTTCTTTGTTTTAATTTCATATATTCGTCTCTATCTTCTGGATTGTCAACTAACAATTGGTCTTTTATATTGATTTTTCCTATATCTTTCAACTCTCCATCTTCAATATCGCTACCAACTTTTTCAGAAACTTTAGCGGCTACTTCTGCTACTTTACTTTCTGACATATTTCCTGTTTCTTTAACCACTTTTTCTATTAATTCCATTAACTCTTTATCTGATAACATTGTTTTTCCTCCCTATTTTAAGAAAATTGAAGCATCTCCGGCTCTTTCTGTAAGTTTACCATCTTTCATTATTCCCATTTTTTCTAACCATTCTTCAAATGGTTTTATAGGTCTTGCATTAGTTAAGTTTCTTAATGCTGCATCATCATGATAAGATGTTGTTTGATAGTTTAACATTATATCGTCTCCTGCTGGAATTGCCATGAAATAGTTAACTCCTGCAATTGATAATAACATTTCTAAGTTTTCAATATCGTTTTGATCCGCTTTCATGTGGTTTGTATAACAAGCGTCAACTCCCATTGAGATTCCTGTCAATTTACCCATAAAGTGATCTTCTAAACCAGCTCTTATAACTTGTTTACTGTCATACAAATATTCTGGTCCAATGAATCCAACTACTGTATTTACAATAAATGGATCAAATCTTTTTGCGAATCCATAACATCTAGCTTCCAATGTTACTTGGTCTGCTCCGTGATGTGCTTCTGATGATAATTCTGAACCTTGTCCTGTTTCAAAATACATTACATTTGGTCCTGTTGCTGTTCCATGTTTCAAAGCTAATTGTCTAGCTTCTTCAATCATTTTTCCATCAATTCCAAACGCTTCATTTCCTTTTTGCGAACCTGCAATACTTTGGAAAATCAAATCTGTTGGTGCTCCTCTTCTTACAGCTTCCATTTGTGTTGTTACGTGTGCCAATACACAGATTTGTGTTGGTATATCCCATTTTGTTTTAATTTCATGGAATCTTTGTAAAACTCTCATAACGCTATCAACACTGTCATCTACTGGGTTCAATCCTAACAATGCATCTCCAACTCCGTAGCTCAATCCTTCATAAACTGACAACATAATTCCATCTGGATCATCTGTTGTATGATTTGGTTGTAATCTTGCTGCCAAAATTCCTTCTCCACCAATTTCTGTGTTACAGAATTTTTTAACTCTAATTTTTTTCGCTGCCACAACTAAATCCATATTACTCATTAATTTAGCAACAGCTGCAACCATTTCACTTGTCAAACCTTTACTAACTCTTTTAATTTTATCCCCTGTAGTTTTCAAATCTAATAACCATTCTCTAAATTCACTAACTGTCCAATTTTTTATTTCATCATAAATTTTTTCATTTACATCGTCTTGAATGATTCTTGTAACTTCATCTTCTTCATATGGTATAACTGGATTATTTCTTAAATCTGATAATTTTAATTCTGCTAAGACAGCTTTTGCTGCTACTCTTTCTTCAGCAGTTGCTGCTGCCACTCCCGCTAGTTCATCTCCTGATTTATATTCATTCGCTTTTGCTAGAACTTCTTTTACACTTTTAAATTCGTAACTATGTCCAAATAATCTTGTTTTTAATATCATTACTGCCACCTCTCAAAAAATATTAATTTTTCAATCTTAATAACTAAAGACTAATGTTTTTACTACAACGGGTAAAACATTTCCACTTCCTAAAGGCTCTCCAATATCGATATAATCTCCGTCACGCACCTTTACGCTATCGATACAAATTATATCTCTACCAGCTAATTCCAATTTCATACACTGTCCTAAAACTTTTGCCATATCATTTTCAACAATAATTATTATTGGATATTTAGAATTTATCTCACTTTTTGCAATGTTAGAAAAAACTTTTGCCAACTCCATTATTTCCAAATAGTCCATATTATGCTTTCCTCTTAACCCAATCGCAACATTTTTATCCTCTTTTTTCAAATTGAACCACTCTAATTTTCTCTTAATAATCTCTTCTAACTCGATTCCTTTTACACTTTCATCTTCTTCGGTTAATTTTAATACAGGGATATTTTTAATTGGGAAAATTCCTTCTGAATAAGTTATCGTACTTCCACTTATTTCAGTCGTATGATTTCCAGCTCCAACAACAGTCGCACCAATTGTTTCACTCAATTGTTTCAAATTAATTTGTTTTTCTTCAATTATTTTCAAGATTTCTTCTCCTAAAATGACCCCGATGTCATTATATTTGAATTTATCTTCTTCTTTTCTTCCGTATATAAAATCAGCTACTCCACCTGTAAATGAATAGTATTTTATATCTTTAATATTTTTTCTAAAATCTTTATCTGTCACAATTTTTCTGTACAACTCTGTCTTTGGAAAAATCCCAACACTTTCAAATATCAATTGTCCCATTCTTTTTGCAATTTTTCTAAATTTGGCTTCATCTGCATAATCGCCTAATTTGATGCTCACATCCACATCTTTCGCAATCTCAAACATTTTCTCAAAAATATATTTAATTTTACGATTTTCATCAAATTTTATAAGTCTTCCACCAATATCAAGGCAAGTCGTATCTTCAACTTCACCTCTATTAAAAATTACATTATTTGTCGTACCACCACCTACATCAAAATTTACAATACTTGTGTTTTTTTCTTCAGAAAATGTATATGCTCCAGAACCTTTTCCTGCAATAATACTTTCTAAATCAGGTCCAGCCGTAGCTACAACAAAATCTCCAGCCATTCCGCTTAATGTTTCCAAAACTTCTTTCGCATTTTCTTTTCTAGCTGTATCTCCTGTTATAATAACAGCTCCTGTTGATACATCTTCATATTTAATATTTGCTTTTTTATATTCATTTTCAATTATTTTTTTTACATTTTTCGTATCTATCACTGTTTCCGATATTAATGGAGTTTCGTAGATTTCACTTCTATAAATTACTTCTTTTCCAATTATTTTTATTTGAGGAACAGTAAAAGATGAACCTCTATTTTCTATATAAATTTTAGAAAATATAAGTTGTAATGTAGATGTTCCAATATCTATTCCTACGCTCAATATCTCTTCAGTCATTTTCGTACCTTTTCTTTCTAGTTTTGATCCAATTTTACATCAAAACTTATATTTGTTCCATTATTATCCGATTTTATATTTAGGTCCCCATCAAGTTTATCTTTTACGAGACTTTTCACAATTTGTAATCCTAAACTATTTTTCTTTATCTTTCTATTTTCCATTCCTATTCCATTATCGACAACAGAAATTCTTGCTTTTTCTCCTTCATTTTTTATTCCTACTATAATTGTACCACATTTTTTATTTTTGAAAGCATGTTTTACAGAATTTTCTATTAATTCGTTAATAATTAATGCAATTGTTGTTGCTTTATCAGAATTTATCTGAAAATCATCGCCTTCGATACTTATTTTTAAATTCAAATTTTCATTTATATTCTCTCTAACCGAGTTTCTCAAAATTTTTTTTATAACTTCTTGAATTTTTAAATTATCAAATCCATTTTGAGCCAACATTTCATGAGTTATTGAAATACTCAAAATTCTATTTATGCTGTCATTTAAAATCTTTTTCACCGATTCATCTTCCGCTTTTCGTGCCTGCATTCTAAGTAAACTCGCTATCGTCTGCAAATTATTTTTTATTCGATGATGAATTTCCTTTATCGCAACAGATTTTAACATTAGCTCTTTTTCTTTTATTTTTATATCTGTTATATCTTTCAAAAACAAAACTAAATTTTTTTTTACTTCATGTTTTATGAAAAAATACTCTAATCTTAAGACTTTATCCGCAATAAAAATTTCTGTATTCCATCCTTCTTTCTTATTTACAAGATCAGAAAATTTTATACTATCTGGCACTATATTATCAAAATGTTCTCCTAAAATAGATGTTTTGTAGTTAATTTCTTTAAAAAGTTCTTTTATTTTCACATTTTGATAAATACAAATTCCCTTGTCGTTAAAAATAATTATTCCATCTTTCACATAATTTATGATTTTTCTTTCTTGTGACATTTTCAATGAATTTAACAGTATTTCCTTCGTCGTATCCGTCAAAAATTTTATTTCATTAGTCTGATTTCCATTCATCTTCTCTTCCACAATTAGTGATGCAATTATCTTTTTATTTTCATCATCTGTAATTGGAACGACATTTTGAGTAACATATTTACTTTCTTGCGTCAAAGCCTTGTAATCTCTCGAAGGATGACCAGTTTCCAGCGTCCTTATCACTGCAGGTTCATTTTTTCTGTAAGCATATTCTCCAACCACGCTTTTCGTGTAATTAGAAGTATGCTCAGGATTTGCTTCTGCTACAACAATCGCTCTATCACTATCCACCAAACAGTCAATAAATATGTCTGTTTCCAACAACTCACTCAAAACTGGCAACCCTTCTGAGATTTTTTCTAACTTTCTGATACTACTTTCTGGTAAATTTGTAAATTTTTCGCATATTTCTCTAATCATTATTTTCTCCAGTTAATATAATGATATCTGCTATTTTCCCCATATCAGTTCTTTTGTTCATACTCAAATTTCTAATATATTCGTATGCTTCATTTTCTGATAGGTTCTGGTTTCTCATTAAAATACTTTTTGCTATATCAATTTTCCTTCTATCTTCCAATTTTTGTGCTGTTTTTAAATATTTCTTTTCTAATTTTTCAAATTCTTCCTGTTTACTAAATATGATTTCAAGATTCGGAATAAATGATTTTTCATCAATTGGTTTTATTATATAACCTATTATTCCTATTTTCTTTGCCTCTTCGATAAACTCTTTATTTGAATAAGCAGTCAATAAAACAACACCTCTTGATAATTTCTTTTCATTTATTACTTTTGCAGCTTTTAAACCATCTAAAAGTGGCATTTTTACATCCATTATTACAAAATCTGGTTTATATTGTTCACATTTTTCTATCGCTTCGTAGCCGTCTTTTGCTTCTCCAACCACATTGTAATTTGCTTCTTTAAGTATTTCGGAAATATCCATTCTTGTTATTGGTTCATCATCTACAACTAATATTCTCTCCATCTTCATCTTTCCTTTAAATTAAAAACTCAATCTATAAAATTTTCATTTTAATTTTTCTTATCGTTTATTACTTCCAAATTTATAAATTAATTTTAATAAACTTCTTCAAGAAGTTCTTTAATTTCTGCATAACTAAATTTTCTAGGATTGTATTCCGTACACATATCATTTTCAATATCGTTTATAATTTTATCAATTTGTTTGAAATATTCATCTTTTGGTATTCCTAAATCTCTCAATCTTTTTGGAATTCCCATTTTTGCGTTTCTCATTTCAATCCCTTTTATTAAGATTTCTACTCCTTCTTGTTCAGTTTTTGGTATAAAATCTAATGCTCTAGCTATTTCACAGTATGCTTTTCTCGCAGCAGGATTTTTAGCATTAAACGCTATAATTTTTGGCATTAAAACTGCATTTAATCTTCCGTGAGGTTTGTGGAATAACGCTCCAACTGAATGTGCCACACTGTGATTAATTCCTAATGATGAAGTGCTAAAAGCTACTCCAGCCATACAAGACGCTATTTGCATATTTGTTCGTTCTTTTTCTAATGATGGATTTTCATAATTTTTCACTAAATCAGAAAATACCGTTCTTATTGCTCCAATCGCCAATGTTCTTGAAAACAAATTTGGATTAGCTGAAACATATGCTTCAATTGCATGAGTTAAAACATCCATTCCTGTATCTCCAATAACTGCTGGTGGCAATGTTTCTGTGAACACTGGATTCAAAATCGCTATATCTGGCAACATTTCCACATCACTCAAAGGTATTTTTTTATTACCTGATGTAACTACTGAATAAGTTGTTACTTCTGATCCTGTTCCGCTCGTAGTTGGTACTGCAATAAAAGTTAACTTTTCAGTTTCATTCATTGCTCTTTTAATTTTTTTCACAAAATAAAGTATTCCTTTACAAGCATCAATTGGAGAACCTCCTCCCAAAGCTATTACACAATCTGGATCAAAAGAAACAAAATCCAACATTCCTTTTATTATTTCTTCATCTTTCGGATCTGGATTTACATCCGAATAAACTTCAATTTCAACATTTCTTTCCTTCAAAATATCTGTAATATTATTGATAACTCCTAATTTTACCATTGTCTTATCAGTTACGATAAAAACTTTTTTCATTTCTAAAGTTTTCAATATATCCAAGGAGTCTGATCCGTAATATATTTTTGGTTTTATATGAAATAAACTCATCTAAACACCACTCCTCTTTTTTATTCCCATTTTTTGGTTCTTAAAATTATTTAATACTCTCTTTAACTTTTTTAAGTATTACTTTTACTCTTTCTACATCCGTGATATTAAATTTTTTCAAAAGAATTTCGATAATTTTTTTCTCTAATTCTTCACTACTTTTTATCTCGTTTCTGTTTCCCTCACAATCATTTTTTTTGCAAGTTCCTTCATTTTTGTTTTCATGAGCAACACAACATTTTTCTTTTTCGTAAATTGTTTCTAAATTTGCTGCTCTAATCTTATCTTTTGCACCTGGAGTAATAATCATATCACTTGTTACAATAAACTTACCGTCACACACATAGTCCAAGTAATTTTTTATTGTTATTAATTTTTTTTTCATTTTTTACTCCTCTTCTATTTTTTAATCAATCGACTTGTTACTTAAAAACTTTGATTTATCTAACTTTTATTTAGTTTCAAGCTCATCAATAATTCCAACAATTGTTGCATCTACTGGTGTTTCCGCATCAAATACCCTTCTTGCAGAACTGCCTGTAACGATAATCACTCTATCGCCAATCCCAGCTCCAATATAATCTGCCGCAACAATTGTTTTCTTTTCTCCCTCAATTGCCACTACCATAAGTTTTAGACCACTTAACTTTTCATCTTTTCTTGTCGCCCAAATATTATCAATAATTGTTCCTATTAGCATTTTCTCCCTCTTTCATTCTATTCGTACTCTAATTGTATATTATTTGATTTTATGTACTCATCTGCAAGTGATGTTATTTTACTACCTTTTTTCACAATAATTTTCTGATTTTCAGCCGATAACTTTTGTAATTTATCTTTTGTAATCACACCACTGATAGAAAATTCTTCTCGTTTTGTAAACATTTTTGAGATTTCCACTCTTTTAAGCACTTTCACTCCAAATTCCTTCAAATTCTGAAAATAACTATCATACACTTTTATCAAAGCTTCTGGCTTCTGATATCTCTTATACTCCAAGCCCTCTTCCACCAAAAATACTTCCTTCGAATTTAAAAGAAATTCTGTCACAATATTTTTTCTACCTTGCGATAAGTCCACCAATTCATCAATACTTAAATCAGATACGACTAATTTTTCTGAATCTGCCTTTTCTAAACTTTCAAAAAATGTTTTAAAATCAATGTTATCATTTATTTTCGCATAAGTTTTTAATTCATCCTTCAAAAGATTATCTTTTCCTAAAAAACTAACTTTTATCGGCTTTTCTTCTTGATTTTTTCTAGAGCTTATATCTATTCCTTTTCTTGAAAGTTCCTCCAACACCTTTTTTAAAATAATTTCGAGCATTTCTTCATTGAGCATACACATCACCGCCTACTCTTTGATAATAGTTCCTGTTACTCCAGAAACATACCCAGCCGCATTAGCTTCATCATAATCAATGTGCATAGCCAATCTAAAACTATCTTTAACTCTCACTAGCACATCATCAAAAATTACAGGTCTTTCACTGTTTATTTTCACTTTTACAATTTCTTTATCTTTTACATTAAGTCGTCTTGCATCTTCTGGTGTCATATGAATATGTCTTTTTGCAACGATAACTCCCTCATCTAACTGCAAATATTTATCTCCAACACCTATCAAAATTCCAGGAGTTCCCTTAATATCTCCACTTTCACGAATAACACCTTTCACTCCAATATCTCTACAATCCGTCAACGATAATTCCACTTGAGTAAAATATCTACAAGGACCTAAAATAACAACATTTGAAAACTCACCTCTAGGTCCTATCACTCTAACTCTCTCTTTAGCTGCATATTGATTCGGTTGAGACAAATCCTTCACTTTCGTCAATTCATACCCTTTTCCAAATAAGAACTCAAGATGTTTCTTGGACAAATGAACATGTCTTCCCGATGCCTCAACCATAAATGAATTATCTTTTTTTTCTGAAACAGATTGCTCGCTAGAATTTTCCATTATTTCTTTCAATTTTTCTCTAATAATTTTCTCTAATTCCGCTCTTTCCATATTTTGCTCCTGTTCCTATTTATAATCTCCATTGTTCGCCTTTAACATCATTAAATAGAAAATACTACTCAATCTATTCAAAGCCTTTAATATATCCAATCTTTCCGTTTTCCCTTCGTGATAAAAAGCATCCACAGCTGCAATTTCACATTCCCGAGACAACGCTCTCAAACAGTTTATATCAATAACCTTTTCGTCATATTCTACATTTATTTCAAACAAATGCCCTGTTTTATAATATTTATGCGTATTGTGAGTAATTTCCTTTAATGTGTCAATATCATATCCTAGAACATCTCTCTCTTTAAATTCTGAATCAACCATTTCACTAATAAATAAATCTCTTATAAATCTATATGCTTGTGCAAAATCGGCTTCCAACTTTTTATTTTTTTCATATTTTTTCCAAAATTTAATAGTTTCAGCCTGTAAAGTGTCAAATTTACCACGCAAAATTATTCTTTTATGATTTTTAACAACTAGATTATCGCCAAATATCTGAGTCATAAATTCAGGTTTTTTATCATAAATCGCACCTGTTACATAATCTCGATATTGTCTTTTCGGTTTTGCTTCTTCCATTGCTAATTTTTTATCATCTTTTTTCTGAATTTCCAATTTTTCTTCTTTTTCTTCTTTTTTCTCTCTATTTCGATCATAAGAAATTCTTTTTTTATTTAAAAATTCTCTTGCTGACGGTGTGAGAATATCTTTTTCTTCAATAACCAATTGGTCTAAAACGCCATCCTTTTCAAGTTTTCTTAACTTTTCTTCAGTTATTACTGGCATATTTATCACACCCTATCTATTTTTGATAGATTTTATCTAACACTTGTTTTATAATATCTTCAATTTCCTTTGCATTTGTTACATCTACATCATTACTTCCCAAATTTGTCGCTTCTTTTACAGCATTCCCCACAACATCTGACAATTCACTTACACACGGCTTCTTAACTAAATCTTCCAATTCTTTTTGTCCATATGCAACTGTTCTAATATTTATTAAATTTTTTGGTCCAATGTTATCAGAAGTTGAACTTCCTCCAACTGTTCCGCATCCTAATGTTAATGCTGGCAATAAGTTAGTTGTAGCTCCTACTCCACCTAATGTCGCTGGTGTATTTACCAACAATCTTGAAACTGGTTTTTTCAAGGCAAATTCCCTAATTACATTAACATTATTTGAGTGCATAGACATTGTATGTCCAATTCCTTCATTTTTCAATATTTCAATACATCTTTCACAAGCTTTTTCCCAATTTTCTTCGCAGTAGAATCCTAATACTGGACACAATTTTTCTCTCGAATATGGATTAAAATGTGACACTTCTGTTTCTTCTGAAACCAAAATTTTTGTATTTGTTGGAACTGTTATTCCAGCCATTGAAGCTATGTAAAGTGCTGTTCTTCCAACAATTTTTGGATTCATTGTATTGTTAGCTCTCATCAAGATTGCTCCAACTTTATCTCTTTCTTCTCTATTCAAGAAATAAGCTCCTTGTGCCTTCAATTCTTCAACAACTTTATCTTTTACTTCTCTTTCCACAACGATTGATTGTTCAGAAGCACAAATTACTCCGTTATCAAAAGTTTTACTTTGAACTATTCTTTTTACTGCTTTTTTGATGTCAGCTGTTTTTTCAATAAATGCAGGTCCATTTCCTGGTCCAACTCCAATTGCTGGTGTTCCAGAACTGTATGCCGCTCTAACCATTGCTTCTCCACCTGTTGCTAAAATCAATGATGTTAATTTATGTTTCATCAATTCATTTGTAGCTTGTAATGTAGGTGTTTTAATAACTCCTATCAATCCTTTTGGTGCACCTTTTCTTTCAGCCGCTTCAATCAAATATTCAACTGTTTTAATAATACTGTTTTTCGCATTTGGGTGAGGACTTACTACAACCCCGTTTCCTGCTTTCAATGAAATCAATACTTTATAAATCGCAGTTGAAGTTGGATTTGTAGAAGGTATCAAAGCCGCAATAACTCCCATTGGAACTCCAATTTCAATTATTCCTTCATCTTTGTATTCATTTAAAATTCCAACTGTTTTTTCATTTTTGAAAGATTCGTAAACATCTATTGCCGCTAATTTATTTTTAATTACTTTGTCTTCCCAATTTCCAAATCCTGTTTCTTCGCAAGCCATTTTTGCCAATTCTGTAACATGTTTTCTTGCTTCTTCACTTACTTCTTTTACTATTTCATCAACTTGTTCTTGAGAAAATCCAGCATATATTTCTTGAGCTTGACTTGCTGCTACTAGCAAATCTCTCGCTTCTTGTATCGATTGTAAATCTTTATCCATTTTTCATTTCCTCTCTAAAACAATTTAAATTCATTCCTACCGTTAATTTATTTTGTTAATTTTTAATTTTTTCTATCTAACTTTTATTCAGCTGTTGGAACTTTTGGTAAAATTCCTTCGATTTCATCATGTGGTCTTGGAATTACATGTACAGAAATTAATTCTCCTACTCTTTCTGCTGCTGCTGCTCCTGCATCTGTTGCTGATTTAACTGCACCAACGTCTCCTCTAACCATTACAGTTACTAATCCTCCACCAATGTGTTCTTTTCCAACTAAAGTTACATTTGCTGCTTTTACCATTGCGTCTGCTGCTTCAATCGCTCCTACTAATCCTTTAGTTTCTATCATTCCTAATGCATTTAAAGTTGCCATAATCCTTACCTCCGTAATTTTTCCTTATAAATTTAACTATAATGTTCTATTAATACATTTATCAATTTTTTCTTTGTCATTCCCTTAATTTGAGAAGGACTATAATCTAATTTTAGTTTTTCTACTTTTTCTTTAAGTTCAGATACTTTCATTTTCTGGTATTTTTTTTTTAAATCTTCTATTTTATTTTTAGAATCCAAATTTTTTTCGTCATGTTCTGAATATTCGATTTTCTCAACTTTATTTTCACTCAAAAGTTTTTGGTCAACATTTTCAATTAACTTTTGTTCTGTTTCACTTTCTTCTATTAATTTAGATTCTTCTTGTATTTCCTCTGTATTTGAGTTTTCTTCAGTATTCTCAATTTCTAAATTTTTTTCAAAATCATCATTTGAATTTAAATCTTTTTCAACATTTTCAATTTCTGAAATTTCTTCCAATTCATTTTTTAAAATTGAATTATCTTCAACATTTTCTTCATTTAAATTTTCTTCAGTTTTTTCTTCTACTTCTGATTTTTCCTCAATTTCAGATGGATTTTTATCCTTTGGGTTATTTCCTTTTGGAGATTCGATATTTACAAGAATTTTTTTCGTTTCATTGTCAACTCTCGCTATTACATTACTCGTTAGGAACGCTCCCATTCTTTTTGCTACTTCAACTCCAGCATCTACTGCGGCAATTACAGCTGCTACATCTCCTGAAAATTCGATTGTAACTATTCCACCTTTTACAAAATAACGATTTTTCAATGTTACATTTGCTGCTTTTAAACCTTCATCAGCTGCTGTTATAGCTGCTACATAACCGTATGTTTCTATATAACCATATGAGTCCATTTTTTCTTATCACCTTCTCACTCGAGTAAAATCATAACTAATTTCTTAAAAATCTAGAGCTTTTTCAAAATCTTTTTATCAATTTGATTTCAAATATTCTGCAAGTTCATCCACTCCTGTGTTGTCATATGAACTTACTACAAATATTTTTGTTGCTCCTGCTTGCTCTAACATTCTTTTTGTTCTCTCGACATCTCCACTAAGATCTACTTTTGTGACTATTCCGATAACTGGCTTATTAAATGCTGAAGAGAAACCTGGTGGAAATTGATTTCTCTCATCATCATTTGCTTGAACCATTCCAATAACATCACAATCATACGAACTCACAATTAAAGCACTGTATCGATTTCTATTTTCCAAATATTCTCCTGGTGTATCAAAAGCGTTGTTTTCATAAGTTATTGTTTGTGTTTTTCTGTATTCCAGCTTTAATCCATTCATTCTTTGAAGCAAAGTCGTTTTTCCACAACCTGATCTTCCAACTAACAGTATTTTCTTCATTTTAAGACCTCGTTATTTCTGTTACACTAAATCTCAAAACATTTTTGAAATAGTCCACAATATCACTTATTGCTGCTTCAACGCTTGATACATCGCCATTTAAAATTACAGAACCACTAAATCTATCAACAAATCCTATTTCAATCGCTGCACTTTTAGTAGCTAAATCACCTGCAATTATAGCTGCTTCTCCAGGAGTTATTGTCAATATCCCAATAGCGTCCACTTTTTCATTCGTAAGACCTACTTTTCTTGCCAATTCATCTTGTGGATTTGCAATTACATGAGCTAGCGTCACTTGTCGTCCAGGAACATACTCTTGTATCATCCTTTGTTTTGCTTCTTCCATATTAACAAATCCCTTTTCTTAAATTTTTTATTCAGCTGTTGGAACTTTTGGTAAAATTCCTTCGATTTCATCATGTGGTCTTGGAATTACGTGTACAGAAATTAATTCTCCTACTCTTTCTGCTGCTGCTGCTCCTGCATCTGTTGCTGATTTTACAGCTCCAACGTCTCCTCTAACCATTACAGTTACTAATCCTCCACCAATGTGTTCTTTTCCAACTAAAGTTACATTTGCTGCTTTTACCATCGCATCTGCTGCTTCAATCGCTCCTACTAATCCTCTAGTTTCAATCATTCCTAACGCATTTAAAGTTGCCATAGTCTTTTCCTCCTAAAATTTATTTTATTTATATTTTTAAATTTAAAAAACCTATTTATATAATACAACTGTTACAATTTCATAGATTATAATAAATCTCTCTACTTTTTTTGTTATGATTATATTTTTGTCACAGTTATATTTTACCTCGATATTTAATTATATCAAGTGCTTAATTAAAAAAAATATTTATTAATTTGTTTTTTTTACACCATTTTAACTAATGTTTTTAACTTCTACAATTCTACAACGAATTTTTATTCCCCTAAATTTTTTTGTTAACAAATTTTCATAACAAAAGTTCTTATCTTATCGAAAAACTTCCACTCAAAACACATCTTCTACGTCTTGCAAAATCCTTCGCACTCACAATTCCTTCTCCTGTTCTTCCAGCAATCGTAAATCCAACGTATCCTTCTCCTTCAAATCCTAATCCAACATATGACGGAGCGTTTTTCACAAAAATCGTCGTTTTTATTTTTTTGGCTGCTTCACTTAATCTTGAAACATTTTGAGAATGGATAATCGCTGTATTATTTCGCTTTCCTTCCACTTGAATCGCATTTTTTAACGCTGTATCAAAATCCTTTTGGCGCACAACAGGAACTACTGGCATCAACAATTCCTCCTGCACAAACGGATGCAAAATATCAGTTTCCACAATTATCAATTTTGGATTTCCCTCAAATTGTATTCCCGCATTTTTCAAAATCACAGCTGGACTTTTTCCAACATAATTCTCATTTGGCTTTCCATCCTTCAAAATACAGTTTTGCAATTTTTCAATGTCACTAGTATTCTCAATCTGAATTGCGCCTTCCTTTTGCATACAAAATGTCAAATAATCAGTCACGTCATCAATCACTAACACCGATTTTTCTGACACGCATAACAAATTGTTATCAAATGAAGCTCCACTAACAATATCCTTTGCTGCTTTTACAATATTCGCTGATTCATCAACTATAACTGGCGGATTACCAGCTCCTGCTCCAACGACCTTTTTCCCACTTCTCAAAGCCTTATTTACAATCTCTGTTCCACCTGTCACAACCAACAAATCCACATCTACATGGTTAAACAACTCTTCAACATCATTTTTTTCAGAAGCCTTCGAAATTGTCACCAAATTTTTAGGATAATCCTTCAAATTCTCAATAATCTCATTAATCACTCGTACCAAGTATTTTGACACTTTCAAAGCATTCGGATGTGGCGAAAAAACAATCGAATTTCCAGCAGCCAAAGCACTGATCGTATTATTTATTATAGTTTCAGTCGGATTCGTAACTGGAGTAACACTTCCAACCACTCCAAATGCTGACAATTCAATGAGTGTCAATCCATTATCACCAGTAAAAGCCTGTGTCGACAAATCTTCAACCCCTGGAGTTTTCTCAATCGCCAACAAATTTGTTTTAATTTTATCCTTCACTTTCCCCATTCCAGTCTCATTAACCGTCATTTCCGAAATCTCTTCCACAAAATTTGTCAACTCTCTTCTCAAATGATTAATCAATTTTTCTCTTTGATTCAAACTATATTTTTCATAATGTTTTTGAGCACTTGAAGCCTTTTCGATAGCAATTTCCATATTACTGCAAACTCCTAATCCTAATCCTTCTGTTTTGGCTGTTTTTTGTTCTGTTTCTAATTTTTCTAAAACCTTTTTTACTATATTTTCAATATTTTTTCTATCCATAACCAAACCTTTCTTCATTTTGAGATTCCATTTTCCAATCTCAAACTCGGCTTGTGCTTCAAAATTTTCTTTTTAAAATTTCTAATGCCGTTTTTTATTGTATTATCTATAGTTTTACCGTTAAGAGTAATTTTTTAGTAACAACTAAGTCCTTCAACGATACTCTCTACGGTCTTTCTTGCTATTTCATCGTCGTCTACCGAACTCCCTCCACTAACTCCCAACGCTCCTATTAATCTACCTTCATACACTATTGGATAACCTCCACCAAAAGTGACAAGTTTTTCTTTAAAAATCCTATCCAATCCTGGAAATTCAACTAAATCTACTTTAGAGGTCGGACTATTTAAAAGTAATGCCGTGTATGCCTTTTTCATTGAAACATCTATACTTGCAATAATCGCTCCATCCGTTCTCTTAAAAAGTACTAAATTTCCACCTTTATCGACAACCGATACGCTTAAATTCAACGATTTTTCTTTTGCATACTTTAATGCTTCTTTCACAAATTTTTCTGCTAATTCAAGATTCACATCTTCATAATTCTTTTTACTAGCTATTTTTTCTTCATTTTCTATATATTTTTTTAATTCTTTTTTGATTAAGTCATATATTTTTTCTTTTTCAAAGTTATCCATTTTTCATTCCTCTTTAATTACTATACTTACAATGAATTAAGTAATGTTCTCTTTAGGGGAATTCCCTTCACAATTCTAGCGATATTACTACCGTAAACTCTCAATTCTTCTTTCTCCGTATCTTCAACATTATTTATAACAAACAATGGTTCCTCTACCTTCAATCTTGAAAAATGAAAAATTGCTTTACTCTCACAAATAGCAATTCCTATGGACAATTTAGATTTGGTAGCTTCCTCATAGGCCTTTTCCACAACATTTTTTTCATCTAAATCATACACAGTTTCCAGCACATACGGTATTTGCTCCTCTTCAATCCCATATGATATTTCTTTCGCTATCCCTATATTTTTTTGCACCGTTACTATTTTTATATTTGGAAATTCTCTAGCCAATTTAATCACCACTATTTCTCACTAAATCGAGAACCAATCCAGTAGCCACAGCATTTCTAGGCCCTTCCGTGCTTCTAATATTTCCTCTTCCAGCGACAATTGAATATTGTGACAATTTATCTGTAACAAATTCTGGCACTTCGAAATCTAAAGCGGATCCTCCAACCAAAATCACAAACTGAATATCTCGAATATTCCCTGTCAAACTCACTGAATTTAATGCTCTAATTGTATTTTCCACAAAAATTCTTTTTTTTGCACTTCTTCTGGTTGCTCTGATTTTTTCCAAAGATTTCTCAATTGGAATAGCGTACATTCCTTCTGGCTTCAAGACAATAACCCTCGAAAAAATCTCAGGTGGTAACGGTTCTTCAAAAAATTGAACAGTCCCGTCTTCATGCCGTATATGAAACAGACTTTCCACTTTCGCCAATGGATATTTTTTTATTTCCTCTGCCAAACTCGTGTCCTCAAGTCCCAATTCTTCATTTATCAACATCGTAACCATATTTCCAGCTCCAGCCAAATGCACTGAACGAATATTTCCACTTTTATCCATAATCGAAGCATCTGTAGACCCTGCTCCCATATCTACAATCGCTAAAGGAAGCGTAGTCCCTGGTGTTGTCAATGACCCTAGAATCGCCATATCAGCCTCAACTCCACCAATCTCAACTTTTATCCCCAATTCTCGTTCCAATTCCTCAGCAATAATTGTCATCTGCAATCTATCCGACTTAACCATCGATGCAATTCCAACTGCATTTTCCATCGAAAACTCATTCGCCAAGCCACCTTTCACTTTCACTGGACTAAAAGTATCAACCGCCAACAAATCTTGAATACAAATATCTGAAATTTTCTTTTTCGTAAGATTTGCCATTGTTTGTCGAACCTTTTCAAGCATTCCACCTACATTTGTTCCAGCTTCACCTCTAATATCCTCAATCTTCTTAATTTTAGAAATTGTCTGCATAATTTTCTCAGCACCATCTTCAATATTCACAAAAATTTCTTTTCCATCTCCGTTAATAATTATTTTTCCAGCTGGAATCGTTCTTTCCTTCACATCTCCTTCTGGCGTCTTAATTACTACTGCTGATCGATTTCCCATTAAAGCTCGTGAAATTGGAACTACCTTTTTTGTTTCCTCAGGCGTTAGATTAAATATACTCGCAATTCCATAAGGATTCGATAATTCCTCGATAACCTTCCCTTGCTCAGCGACTTCCACGCCACATTCCACACCCAAAGGAATTTTTTCAATCATTTCAACTTCATCAATTATTGGAATCCTAAAATTCAATCGATTTTGCACCAAAACTGCATCATCCTTCTGTAAAATTGCACCTTTTATCTTAACACCTTTTCTATTTGCCTCATTAAACGTATTTGCAACATCTTCAAAATCATATTCCTTTGAAACAATAACAATTACATCCCCGTTATCCTCAAAATTTGGACTTAAAATATCCTTAAAATCCACAGTTTTTCCAGAACACAATCCAATTCCACTCGGCGTTTTTGGATTATGTCCAATCATTGTAGACTCAGTTATTATTGTTTCTGTTATTGTTTCCATTGCTACATCGCCAATTACAGGTGCCGCCTCATTTATCCTAATTAAATCAATATCTTTTGCTGTTAAATTTGCCTTTTTCAACAATTGATTGATAACACCGTGTATACCGTATTTATTTTGCGAAGTCCCTTTTATTCCAGTTGTACTCACAATGGCACTCGCTAAAAATATTACTTTTTCATCATCACCTATACTAGCCAATGCCCCTTCTGTTGTTGAATTCCCAATATCTATTCCTACAACATATCTCATAACTGCTCCTCTTATTAATAAATACTAATCTACTCTCAATTTCTTTCTCTTTTCATAAACTTCAGCTGCCTCTCGAATAAAAGCCGCATTTACTTTTGCATCATATTTACTCTCAATTTCACTAGCGATATCCAACAATTCAGATTTTGTTGATCTAAACGGTCTCAATGCATCATATATTTCCAAAATTCTCGCATCTGGTATTTTTGTTAATTCTGCTGCTCTTCTAAAATTTCTTGCCAAAGTTGGTCTTCCCGCTGATTCAGCCACCTGTGCCTGCAATTCTAGAACTTCTGGAGTTATCTTCACATCATCTATCGTAATTGTTCCATCCATAACACTTTCAAGTGTAATGTCGTCCAAAGTCTTATTAGTCGGCGTTCTCAACAAATCTTTCCTATTTTTACCCAAGGGATATTGAGAAGCATCCACTTTTGTCCCATTTTTAGAAGATTTCTTTTGATTTTCTATACTTTCCAATACTTCTTTAACTAATTGTTCTAATGTTTGTTGGTTCATAATTCTGACCTCCATCTAATATTTCGCTTCTAATTCTCGTGGTTTTGCCTGATGAATTACATGCTCTGTTTCTTTTATATGCAAAATTGCTGCCAACGCCTGAAATCTCGGTCTTACCATTTGATCATTTTTCACTGGAACCGGATTAGGTACTTCACCTTTCGCATATTTTGCTGCATTCTTACCAATCGCTCTATAAGTTTCCAAATCAAGCAACGGACATTGAGGAAACAATTCCAAATTACTCAAAGGCGGTAAATCAGCCTGATGAATAACGGTTGTCCCTTTCGATTGAATCCCAATTCCAATTTTTGAACCACTTAATTTAGCCGCATCATTCGCCAAAATCGAAACATCTGATGTTCTCAAAATCCGAACAAATCTAGCTTTTAAGCCTTCTTCTTCAATTCCTGCCACCAATTCCCTAATAATCTTGTAATGTGGCACTTTCGTTATCGATTCCTTTTGATAAATCCCAAAAGCTGGTGCAACTCCGATTACAACTTCATCTGAAGATGATCCTTTTTTCGCTTCACCAATATCTGTCAAAACCAATCGATTCAATTCTGCTTCGTGAACTGCTGGATCTTCCACATTTTTACTTTCTATCTTACATTCTTTCGAAGAACATTTTCCATTCTTCTTATCTTCTATTTCCTGTAACACCTTATTTATCAATACTTTCAATTCTTGATCACTAATGTTCATGGTCTTACCCTCCTAAACCAATAAATTATATTTTACTTGGATCTATAGCCGCTGGAATTTTTTTAATTTCATCCCATCTTTCATCGCTCATTTGATATCCTGTTCCTGGTCCTGCATAGTCATTTACATCGTTTACCGCACTAATTACATTGAAATCCTTATCAACTACTGCCGAAGTATGCAAATAATCCCCAGCTACCCTTTGTTTCAACATATTCAATATCTTTTGTGCTTCTTCTTTGTAACCTGATCTGTAAAGTGCCTTAACTACATCAATACCTGTAATTCCACGTTTCATCATATCTTCAGCACCCTTCAAATCTTCAACTACATTTCTCGGTGGCATATCTTTACTTCCATTAGCATAAGTCGCTGCAGTAACTTCTTCATCAGTAATTTCAGGCAATCCTAATTCTTTAAATACCGCTTGCAAAACCCTAGCCGCTTTATTTCTAGCCGCCACAACATTTTCTTCTAAAACAGGTCTCAATCCCGCGTCAATCTTCAAATCTCTTTGAATTACATTCCAGTCATCAAAATCTTCCGCATCCCAGTTTGATCCAGCAAACATATTATCGTAGTTTGGAGTTGCACTGTATCCTGAGCAGATAAAATCAGTTCCTGGTGCCATTTGCATCAACGATCTAACTGATCTTCTCAAATCTGAATGAGTGAAAGTTTGGTCATTACTAGAAGCACATTCCAAATCTAACATTGCTGCCAATAGGTTTTCTGCTAAAACGGCTCTAATTCCACCTGGTACAGCTGACGGAATACCAATACAACTTACTGAACCATTTTGTATTCCTTGAACTCCAGCTCCCTTCGTAATATACAAACATCTAGCTTCCAAATACAACATTGATTTACCTTCAGCATAACCCATTTGCACTTCTGAACCAGTTCCTGATGTAAAACGCATTTTTAAACCTCTCGACGCATATGCTGATGCTAAAAATCCTTTTGACCAAGGCGTGTCATCTCCATCAGTAAATACATCTTCTGTCCCATACACCGAAATTGTTTCTGCATAACAAGTCAATCCTCTCATTCCCAACGCCAATTCAGTCGCTTCTTCCAACGAACATTGAGTCAAAACTCCACCACGACCAACTTGCGAACCAATTAACAAACTCAACGCATTAAATGGTGCATATCTTGCAATTCCTACCGTAGTTTCTTGTTCAGGAAATCCTCTCAATGCTGCTTCTGCTCCATCTGCTGCAATTTGTGCTGGATTATCCTTTATATTAGTAACGTGACATTGATTCATCGGTGTCTTTCTAGCACGCATTTTTTGCATCGCCATCATCATCTCAACGACATTCATATACCCCAAAACTTGAACCGCTTTTGCAGGCGTCATAGCAGTCGTCAATTGAACCAATTCCTTTCTTGAAACATTAGGATCACAAAGCATGTTTGCTATTTTCTTAGAATCCATCGCCATTACTTCTTTCGTCTTTTCAATGTTAATACCATAATTCGCTATAAAAGTATCAATCGAATCGAATTCCTCTCTCTTTTTACCATCTAACTCAACAATTTTCCCACCTTCAATTTTTATACTTGGTTTCGGGTCTTGCGAACTGTTCATCGCAATAAATCCTACTTCTTCCCACTCTAATACAAATCCATCTTTATTTATCGGTCTATTTCTCAAAGCCTCAAATCTTTTTGATTTCATACAATTTCCTCCTACGCATATTTAAGGGCTTCCAAAATCACCAATTTTTTTACTTTTTTGCCCTTAAATTCTCATTTCATCACAAAATATATGGTTTCGTAGTACTTTCTGGTCTATCTCCCATCGCTGCCAAAAGTTCAATTCCAACTTCTCTAGCCGAAATAATCGCTTGTTTAACAGCTCCTGAATCTCCACTTATTCCCAAAATTACTTCATTACTGTAACTTGTTCCGTGACCAGGTGAAGAATACGCTCTCACTTCAACGGCGGCGGCTTTCACTGCTGTATCTGCTAAAATTACACCAATTGCTGCTGGACTGGCTACTGTTATCCCAAAAGCCTTACCTTTTTCTGCTCCCAATCCTTTAACCAAAGCCTGACTAGCTCTAGCCGAATATTGAAATTCCAAATGTCCCGCATCATTTCCATAAACATCACCAAATGTTCTTTCCAAATCAGCTAAACAAATTTCCACAGCTTTTCTCACATCAGACACATCATCAGCACCAAAAATTATTAACGAACCATGTCCTCCTCCACCTTTAGTGTCTCTCGGTAGTTCAATTGATAAAATCTCTGAATTAGTCGATTTCACAGCCTCATCTGCCGCAAAAATATGTGGTCCAGCTC
The DNA here is from genome assembly GCF_018128245.1 of Leptotrichia sp. oral taxon 221. NCBI lineage: Bacteria > Fusobacteriati > Fusobacteriota > Fusobacteriia > Fusobacteriales > Leptotrichiaceae > Leptotrichia > Leptotrichia sp. oral taxon 221. The sequence goes on along the minus strand of NZ_CP072378.1, from coordinate 149,345 downwards.
CTGTTCTAGCACCAACAATCCCAATCGAATTGTATCTAGTACCAATATTCATTTTCTCTTTCAATTGCGAATCAATATTGGCAATAACTAACCCAATTGTATCCCCTAATCTGTTAGTTCCTACAAACTCCGTTACCATTACAATCATCTCCTCATCCAATGATTTCAACTAATTTAATCTAAAAACTATCTACCTAAACCCAAGATTTGCTCAATTTCATTAGCCGATTTTAAATGAGTTCAAGTACAAAATAAAAAAAGACACTTAAAAAAAATAACATTTATACAATTTGTATAACCTGTTTTCTATCTTTAAGCCTCTTTGCTCGCCTTTATTCTTTTGAAATTTTTTAAATTAAATATGCTTACCCCATTGTAAATATATCTATAGTTTCTATATAAATATTACCTCGATTTTTTGATTTGTCAAGTTTTTGAAATCGAATAAAATTCAGTAAATTTATAAATAGTGTAAAAAACTTTTATCCAAAATAAAAAACTATCCCCAAATTTTTGAGATAGTTTCAACTTTTTTATTTTAATATTCTTACAAACTCTCTACTGGTACTTTAAACACTAACTTTCTCACTTTCCCAGTCTCTTCCCTTTTCAATCCTGATTTATGAACATCTTCTGGAAAAAGAATTAACACGTCTCCACTTTTCATTACCACATTAAACATCATTTCTCCAGAATGAATTATCAAATCTTTATCCTCATCAATTTTATCTACTTTCATATTATGAATATTGTTAACTGCAATTCCCTCTCCACCAGACAAAGTAATTTGAACATCCACATTTTTCAAATGCGTCTCAGAAATATTTCCTTCTCCATCTCCAGTTTCATATGAAAGAATATTCATTTTTATTCCACTCCCAATATCATAACTCCCACATTCATCAGTCAATAATTTCTCAAAATTCTCTTTCGTATAATTTATACATTTCTGCAAATTTTCTGGTAAAATTTTATTTTGTAAATCATCCTTCAAATTCGTAAATATCATTATTTTCATCTCCTATATTCTTCAATTTATGTTTTGAAAACTAACACAACTTTGATTATAAGTATAACTCATTTTTCCCATTTTTCAAAGAATATATTTTTAATTTTTTCAAAGTATTTTAAAATTTAAAAAAAATGTGATATACTATAGTATAAGATATAATAAGTACGAAAAAAACAAAAAAATAGGGAGGAATTCTTATGAAGAAAAAATTATATTGTTCAACAAAAGATAAAAAGATTTTAGGAGTTTGTGGGGGAATAGCAGAATATTTTGATATGGATCCTACTATAGTTAGAATTATTGCAGCTGCTGCTATTATCCTATTTGCTGGACTTCCAGGATTAATCATATATTTTGTTTTAGGTTTCATTATCCCAAAAGATACTGAAAAACCTTATGATGATTCTTTAAAAAAAAACAATGACAGCAATGATTACGATAATATAAAAGAAGTTGAAAAAATCGACAGAGAATAAAAAAAGAGCCAAAATGAACTGAACTTTCAAATTTTTAAAGTCAATTCAAATTGGCTTTTATTTTTTATATTTCCACTTTTACAAAACTTTCCTCGCTCCTATCCATTTCAAGAAATTTCTTCCATCCCTTTAAAACTTTCTCAAATTCCTTAAATCTACAAGACCATTTTGGATATTCCTCACATTCTCCAAAAATCGTATGCGCCATTTCCACTCTTGAAAGCGTAATTTCATACTGAAATGCCTGTCCATCCCACTCTAATTTTTTTCGCTTCCCATCCTTCAATTCCTTCAAATTTTCCAAAAAATCCTCAATTAATTCATAATACTGAAAATCTTCCATTATCCCAGTAATCAAATATTTTGTATAACCTTGTTTTTTCACTGTTTCTTCTTCTGATTCATCAGAACTTTTCCCATCTTCTGAAAATAAAATCTCTGGATATTCTATCAATCCAAAATCCTCGTCGTTATAGTAACCAAATTTTATAATCATTATCTATCACCTTCAAATACTGGATAAGCCGTAATTCTAGGCGATTTATATCCACGAATCAAAACTCCACTTTTACTAATTCCTTGCCACATATTCGAATCTCTTCCTTTTAGATCTTTTCTGTTTTCCCAAGCAGAATTTATCTCATCAATAACTCTCGCTTCATCCCAATCTTCTGGAAACATCGTATTTATGCCACCATTACTAGTTTTTGCTTGCCAATTTCCATCTGGAGTTTTCACTTCAATACTCGCTTTATAGACACCACTTTTTGAAGGTTTTCCATATTTTTTCACAATTCTCACATCGCCTTTTAGTAACGTATGCCCTCCAGTCACTTTCCCAGACTTATAATTTATATCTCCACCTAACACATGGTCATAATCAATATTATACTTCCTATCGCCTGTCGTTCCTTGATTTTTCTTGGACTTATCAAATTTATCTTGTGAATTTTTAGCTTTCTTTGATGTTTTTCCATCTTCATCTTTCGAATTTTGAGCCTCTTCCAAAGCTTTCTCTTTCTCAACTTTTTTACTGCTAGTCCCACTTGCCGCCGCAATCAATTCATTTTTCACAGCACCTTTATCCGTGTAAAATTTAGCCGCAAACAAGACAATAATTATAGCTAACATCATTTTTAAAACTTTTGATACATTCATATTTCTCATTTTCTTTTTTCCAATCATTTTAATTTTTTTCAATATTTAAATATCTTAAAATCACGACAAATGTAAAATTCGCCGTGAACTACAATTTTTATTTTTTCAAAATTTTTACTCCAATTTATCATCATCATTATTCTAAAAAATTTAAAACTATGATTTTCTCTTCAATAATCAATAAAAATCTTAACCATTTGCACAAATATCAAAAAAATTGAATAAAATACTTCGAATATTTACATTATTCCGTATGCTATTCTTCAAATTAATCAACTTTTTTAACTCTTCGCTATCTAAAATATTTCTAGAATTAACTACTATTTTTGACAACAAATCCAAAAGAATTTCCTTCTCATCTTTAAATTCTTCAATTATTTCATTTATCAAAAAATAGACCTCTTCCGTATCGAAAAAACGAATTTTTTTACATAAAAAATCTATACTTTTGTTGTATCCTACAACTAAATTCAACGAATTTTCAATTTTGTTCCCTTCATTTTCCCCATTTTTTTTAGAGCTCAAAAATTTTTTCATTTCAATAAAATAATAAAGAACATCATCTATCGTTTCAACTCTGTTCTCATATTCTTCCAGCGCAATCCCTTTTTCTTTAAATTCCTTTATATCCTTTTCATCTCCACCAAAAAAATAGTAAATCTCTTTACTAACTCCCAAATCTTCATTTGATGGACTTTTTAAATGAAATTTTATCGTTCGAGATTTTATCGTTGGAATAATATTCAAACTTCTCGATAACAAAATGAAATAGACATCTTTAGGTGGTTCTTCTAAAATTTTTAATAATGCGTTTGAAGATTCTTTTCTCAAATTTTCTATCCCACATAAAATAAATATTTTTTTTCTCGAATTAAAAGTTGACTCCACTGAAGAAAAAATAATTTCCCGCACTTCATCAATTTTAATATTTTCATTATGCTGATTGATCACTTCAATATCAGGATGTTGCAGTCTATCTATTAAAGTTTTTTCCCTTTTAATTTCAAGCGGATCAACCATATCCTTCGTCATAACAATTTTCGAAAATTCCAAAGCATAAGAGAGCAAGTCAACTCTTTTATCTCCATAAAAAAGGTAACTTGCACTTTCTTTTCCTAATTCTATTTCATTTTCAAATCTATTTAATATTTCATTATTTCCCATAATTTCAATTATTAATTTTCTCTCATTTGTAATGTTCTCAATAATTTTTTGTTATCAAAAGCGGCTCCTCCACCTAACACTACAGAATCTAATGGATTTGGTGATAAATGTACTTTTATACTAATTTCTTTTTCCATCATATCGATAAATTCTCTAATTAACGAACCTCCACCAGTCATAACGATTCCATTATCTAAAATATCTGCTGCTAATTCAGGCGGACATTTTTCCAACACTTCTTTTGTCGCAGAAACGATTTTGAATAAAGAATCTTCAATTGCTTCATAAATTTCATTAGAATTAACTTCAACTGTTTGTGGTATTCCTGATTCTAAATCTCTACCTTTAATTTCCATAACTTCTGGATTTTGTACTTTTAATGCAGTTGCCAATTCTTTTTTAATTTTTTCAGCTGTTCTGTCTCCAATTAACAAATTATATTTTCTTTTAACATATTTTACGATATCTTCATCAAATTTATTTCCAGCAATTCTAATTGATTTACTAGCAATAATTTCATCTAATGACAATATTGCGATATCAGTAGAACCTCCACCTATATCGATTACCATGCTTCCTTCTGGTTGTGAAATATCTACTCCAGAACCAATAATTGCAGCTCTTCCTTCTTCGATAATGTATGTTTTTTTCGCACCTTTTACCGCATCAAACAATGCTTTTCTTTCAACACTTGTTACTTCAATTGGTACACAAATCATTACTTCTGGTTTGAACAATGAGTTTCCATAAATTTTGTGAATGAAGTGACTTATCATTTCTGTTGTAGAATCGATATCAGCGATTACTCCATCTTGCAATGGTTTTATAGCTTCAATACTTGCAGGTGTTTTCCCTAACATTTCTCTTGCTTCTTTACCAACTGCAATTATTTTTCTAGTTTTTCTGTCTCTCGCCACTACAGACGGCTCATTTAAAACGATTTTTTTTCTTTGTTTGTCATAAATTAGTATGTTTGCTGTTCCTAAGTCTATAGATATACTTTTATTTACCCTGAATATTCTAAAAGCATCAAATACTCCCATTTTTCCTCCTAATTTTTTTATTATTTTTATTTTTTCTTTTTTATTAAAAAATTTACTTATTTACAATTATATCATAATTTTTCATAAAAACTACTATAAATTTTATTTTTTTTAATTTTTTTTAATTTTATTCTATTTCAAAACTCGTTGATCCATCTTTATTGTCCTTTATCGCAACTCCAAGTTTCTTCATTTCATCACGAATCTCATCTGACAATTTGAAATTTCTTTCTTTTCTCGCATCACTTCTCAATTTCAACAACAATTCTATCAAATTATTTGTCAATTCGCTACTATTATCTGATTTTTTCTCAATCACCAAATCAATCCCAAACACATTTTGCAATTTAATCTTCAATGAATCATAAGATTTTTTCAATGCTTCCACATCTTCAAACGTAACTTCACCATTTTCAAATACTTCATTCACAAATTTATTCGTCTCACGAATCTGATTAAAAATTGTCGACAATGCTTGTGGCGTATTCATATCTTCATCCATTGCACTCACAAATTTTTCATCAAAATCATTTACACTTTGAATAAATTTTTCAGTTTCCGAAGAAATTTCTCCTTTTTTCTCACTTCCAGAAAATTTCCCAATAGTTTCTTCAAATTTATTAATTGAATTAACCACATTTTGCAAAGTTTTTTTCGTATCTTCCATATTCTCAAATGAAAAATTAATTGGCTTTCTGTAATGCGTACTCAAAATAAATAATCTCACAACATTCCCAGAAAATTTCTCCAAAACTTCTCTCAACAAGAAAAAGTTTCCCAAAGATTTCGACATTTTATCTCCATCAACTTGCACAAATCCATTATGAATCCAGTATCTTGCAAATTCTCCATGATACGCACATCTACTTTGAGCAATCTCATTTTCGTGATGTGGAAAAATTAAATCCTGTCCACCACCATGAATATCAAACGTGTCTCCCAAATATTTTTTAGACATCGCACTACACTCAATGTGCCACCCAGGTCTTCCCTGACCCCAAGGCGAATCCCAATAAATCTCTCCATCCTTCTTCTTTTTCCACAGCGCAAAATCCAACGGATCATCCTTATCTTCCGTAATCGAAACCCTAATTCCTGTTTCCAACTCATCAATTTTCTGATTCGACAACTTCCCATAATCCTCATATTTTTTCACTTTAAAAAATACATTTCCATCTTTCTCATACGCAAAACCATTCTCAATTAATTTTTTAATAATATCAATGATTTCATCCATATTTTCCGTTACTTTCGGTCTTTTCACATCTTGTGAAATATTCAACGCCTCTGTATCCTCAAAAAATCCATTAATATACTTAAGCGTCAATTCTTCAGGCGTAATCCCTTCTTCATTTGCCCGATTTATAATTTTATCATCCACATCCGTAAAATTCTGCACAAAATCAACTTCTAGTCCCTTATACTTAAAATACCTCGCCAGCGTATCAAATACTACAATTGGACGTGCATTCCCTAAATGTATGTAATTATAAACCGTAGGCCCACAAACATACATTTTTACTTTATTCTCTTCTATCGTTTTAAATTCTTCTAATTCATTTGTCATCGTATTGTAAAGTTTCATTTTTTATTCTCCCTATTTCTGAAAACTTTTATTTATATTTTATCGCTTATTATTTTATCATAAAATCTATTTCTAAAATACTAAAATTTTTATTTCAAAATTTCAATATTCTCTATCAAAAATTCCTTTAATGTTGGAAATTCATCAAAATATTTTATAATTCCTATTTTCTCTTCTTCTTTCAAATCTTTAGAAATATTTATTATCTGATTTATATAAACTTTTCTATAATCACATAATTTTCTTTCATTTAAATTCAAAATTTCAATTGTTTTTATAGCTTTTTTATATTCTAATCCGTCATCTATCTTAGGTATTATTTCACCTGTTCTTAATCTGTAAGAAAAATATTCTTGCGGATTTTCCATAACTGGATTAATAAATAATCTGTCCCACTTATTACCTTTTGCTTGCCCACAAGTTTTTTTATCCACACATCCAACTATAAAATTTTCATAATTAGAAAATAATTCTGGAAATTTATCTTTCGGTTTCAAATGTTCTATCTGACTATTTTCCAATAAAATTTTTAATTCACAATATGGACAATATTTCTCTTTCCCAATTTTCTGTTCATTTTCCAACATATATTCTTTCAATTTATTTTTTAGCCTAAAATCAAAATCTCCCCAATTTTTAGGTTTTTCTTTCTTTTTAAACTTTGAAAAAAACTCTGGTTCCTCTTTTTTATTTATTTTCAACATTTTTAGAACCTCTTTTTTTCCTAATTTGAATATCCATATCCATCAAAAGTAAATCCTCATCTTTACTTCCTAACATTTCCCTCAACTCATTATATTTATTTTTAAATTCTTCACTTTCATATTCATTCTTATCTATCAATTCCCCAGCTTCTTTCAATAATTTGGATATTTTTGGATTACGAGTGCTTTCCAATCCCATAATGTCCTTCAACACTCTATCTGTCGGCTGTCCATAAGAATCATATAAATCTTCGTCAGTCTTAATCATAATTTTGCCATCATCGCTTCTATCTAATAAGATAATATTTTCTTTTTTTACACTCCCCAAAATATGCGGAGAATGTGTCGCAATAATTATCTGATTATTCTTCCCAATTTTTTTATAAACATCGACAATTTGTTGTTGCCACTTTGGATGTAACGAAAGCTCAGGTTCATCAATCAAAATAATTGAATTTTCAGGATTCAACATTTTTATTGCCAACGTTCGTAAAAACAACTGTTTTTCCCCAGAAGAAAGTTCATTTATGTCAAACTTTTCTCCTGCTGAATTTTTAAAAATTGGTATATTTCTACCATCTTGTGAAATATCTTCAACCTTTACATTTATTTCCAAAATTTCGAATATTTCATTTATCTCATCAAAAACCTTTTTCTGCACATCTCCAACTTTTTCATTTTTGTTTTGAAATATCGTAGTAATTATTTTCGTAGCAATGAAAGAAGGAATGTCTTTTATCAAATTTGTGTCTACAATATTAATAAATTTATATTTTTGAACTAAAGTCGTCGATGCTGTATCCATTTTTTGGAAATTTATTTCAGTCGGAACATAAATTATTTTAGGAAGTACTTCTAATTTTTCTTTCAATATTTTTCCTTTTTCAAAAAAATCATCCTTTTTATAGTTACCTCCCAACACAAAAGGTTCTACTTTCTTCCAGTTATATCTGTTCAATACTTTAAAAAACATTTCTAAATCAAAACTTTCATTAAAACATTTTTTCTCATTTTCTTGAAAATAAATATCCAATCGATTTTTGTCTTCTCTATAATTAGAATTTATATAATCTTCAAAACAATTGAGTATACACTCCAGTATACGAGTTTTTCCACTTCCATTCGATCCAGTCAAGATAACTAAATCTAAAATCTTATTATCTTTCTTAAAATCCATTTCCAAATTTTTCAAATTTTTATAATTAGAAATATAAATTTTCTCAATTTTCATATATTTTAATCATCCCTTTAATCCTAAATTCTAAAAAATTATTTCAAAGTAGCCACTGTACACCCAATTCCACCTTCATTTTGATTGGCATCTTTAAATTCTGTTACATATTTTGAAGTTCTTAAATATTCGTGTATTTTCTTTCTCAAAACCATTGTTCCTTTTCCATGAATGATATAAACCTCATGATATCCAGTTAACATCGCTCTATCCAAATATGTTTCCAAATCAGCAATCGCTTCATCAGCTGTCATTCCACGCAAATCAATTTCTCCTCGTACTTGCGAAGTTCGTTTCAATGAAGCAAAATTCTTAAATTTATTAACTTTTTTCTTCTTAATTTTCACTAAATCTTCAATTGGAACAACTAATTTCAAGATTCCCGCTTGAACTTGAACATTTCCAGTATTGGCAATCACACGAAGCACTTTTCCATTTTGATTCAATGATTTTACCAGCACTTCTTCTCCTTCATGAATATCAATGTCTTTAGAAAACACTTTTTTCTCTTTAACATTTTTCTTCTTATCCTCAATGAACGAATTTCTAAGCATATTCAGACTTCTTTGCGTACTCTTCGCTTCTTCCTTCTTCAATTCGTCCTTACTAATTTTATCAACCAGACTTCTAGCCTTTGCCTGAACATTTTTCAAATATTCATCAGCTTCTTCATATGCCTTTTTAATTACATTATTTTTATCATTTTCCAACTGCGTCAATTTTTGATTATAATCTGATTTTTGCTCTTCCAATTCTCTTTTAGAGTTTTCCAATTCAGCCTTCAAGATTTCCAACTCATCGTTTTTCTCTTTAATCGACTTAATCATTTCCTCTACTTTTTGATTTTCCTCACTTATGTAAGTTTTCGCATTTTCAATGATTTCATCACTAATCCCATATTTTCTAGCAATAATCAATGCATTACTTTCTCCAGGAATTCCCTCCAATAATCTATACGTAGGCGACAATGTTTCCACATCAAATTCCATCGAAGCACTTTTTATCCCAGTCGAATTAAACGCATGAGCCTTGACTTCACTATAATGTGTCGTAATTATCGAAGTTACGTGTTTCTTATTCAAATAATCAATAATCGACATCGCAAAAGCTGCTCCTTCCATCGGATCAGTTCCACTTCCAAGCTCATCCATCAACACAAGCGATTTACTGTTTGCATGCTCCATGATATCCTTAATTTTGCTAACATGCCCCGAAAATGAAGATAAATTTTGCTCCAAACTTTGCTCGTCTCCAATATCCGCTAATACATTTTGAAAATGTCCAATTTCTGTCTTTTCTCCAGCAGGAATCGGTATTCCCGAAAGCGCCATTATCGTCAACAATCCTGCAACTTTTAGCGTAACCGTTTTCCCTCCAGTATTCGGACCTGTAATAAGCATTATGCTTTCAGGATTTCCAAGCTCAAAATTAATTGGCACAACCACATTTTCATCAATCAACGGATGTCTAGCTTCAACCAATTTCAAATACTCTTTATTAATAATTTTAGGAATTATTGCCTTTTTAGAAATCCCATAATTCGTTTTCGCATCAATAAAATCTAATTTTTCCAAAATTTCCTTTATTTCTAAAATTTCCTCTTTTCTACCACGAATTAATTCTGTCAATCTAAGTAAAATTTTTCTAATTTCTTCTCTTTCTCTCGCCTCATACTCTCTCAACTTATTATTCAACGAAACAACATTCAACGGCTCAATGTAAACAGTACTCCCCGTAGCTGATCTATCATGTTCAATCCCTTTAATCAAACCTTTAAAATCAGTCTTCACTGCAATTACAAATCTATCATTTCTTTGAGTAATTATTCTCTCTGAAACCGCTTTTTGCGTATCTTTTCCATTCATTAAATCATCAAATTTTTCTTTAATATTCGCATTTATATTTTGCTTTTGTCTACGAACATCTCTCAATCCAAGTGATGCATCATCCTTCAATGTCCCATCTTCTCTAACCGCATCATCAATAAATTGTTCAATATCCTTAACTTCCTCAATATTTGCAAATAATTGCCAAATATTTTTATATTTATCCCGCACATTTTTAGCTCGACTTTTTGAAACCCTAAAAATTGTCAAATTTCTCTTCAAATTTGCTAAATCTTCAGAACTCAAGTATGATCCAATCACTTCAACATTTCTCATAAATCTTTGAATATCCGATAATCCAGCCAGTTCAAAACCATCATCATACTTGTAAAAATCTATCATTTCTCCCATTAACATCAACTCTTTATCCAAAGTCGATTTTTCTTTAATAATATCTATATCTAAAAACTTTTCTTTCGTATTTTCCAATCTTGATAAATCGATAAGCTCATTAACTATTTTGTAAAATTCTAAAACATCGTATCTTTTTTCCATTTTTACTTCCTTTTCTAAAAAATTATCAATTTATTTATTCATTTTTTATTTTCTTAAAATTCTATTTTATTTAAGATTATATCATACTTTTTCATATTTTTATAAAATTTTTTGAAATCTGATAAAAGTATATCTTTATTTTACTTATTTTACAAAAAAATTATTATTTTTTAAAAAAAATATTTTAATAATCAAATATTTTTACTTTACAAATAAAAAAATAACAAGTATAATTGTAACAACAAAAAATAGGAGGATTTTTATGAAAAAAATAGGAACTTTATTATTATTAGGAGCATTACTTGCAGTAAGCTGTGGTAAAAATGGGGAAACAAAAGATAACGGAAAAGCAGATTCATCTGTTTCGCAACAATCACAAAAAAATGGAAAAGTAGATCTAAGTAAAGAAACTACTGAGTATAAAAAATTTGTAGAAGATCAAATAGATATGCTTTTAAAGGATACCAAAAATTTTGCACAACTTTTGAAAGAAGGAAAATTGGAAGAAGCTAAAAAAGTATATCCGTTAATTCGTATGGCTTATGAAAGATCAGAACCTATTGCTGAAAGTTTCGGAGAATCAGATGTTAACATAGATTTCCGTTTAGTTGATTTTAAAGAAGAAAAGAAAACTGAAGAGGGATGGAGAGGTTTTCATAGAATTGAAAGAATATTATGGGAGCAAAATACAACAAAAGGGACAGAAAAATATGCTGATCAGTTAGTAAAAGATATTAAGGAATTAAAAGCAAAAATTGCTACTGTAGAAGTTACTCCAGATTTAATGGTTACAGGTGCTATTGATTTACTTAACGAAGTATCAACTTCAAAAATAACAGGGGAAGAAGAAGTTTATTCTCACACCGATTTATATGATTTCAGAGCTAATATTGAAGGAGCACAAAAAATATTTGAATTATTTAGACCTAAACTTGAAAAAAAAGATGCTAAACTTGTAACAACTTTAGATTCAGAATTTAAAGCTGTAAATGATCTATTAAATAAATACATGACTGATGACAAACATTACAAATTATACACAGAACTTACAAAAGAAGATACAAAAGCTCTTGCTGAAGCTGTAACTAAATTAGGTGAACCTTTATCACAAATGGGTATCATTATGGATGTAAGTGAAAAATAATTAAATAAAGAGGTAAAAATAATGAGTAACGAAAATGATAAAAAATGGTTTGAAAAAAAAATATCTCGTCGAGATTTTCTAAAAAAAGCTGGTATAGCTGGAGCAGGAGTTGCTATCGGAGCTAGTGGTGCTAGTGGAATTTTAGCAAAAATGATAAATGGTACATCTGGACAACTTATTGGAAATGAAGAAATTTCATTTTATGGGGAACACCAATCTGGAATTGCAACTCCAGTTCAAAAAAACGTTTATTTTGCAGTACTTGATTTACGTTCTATTGAATTAGAAGAAATCAAGCAAATGTTTAAGGACTGGACTGATTACACAGAAAAACTTATGAGTGGAGAACTAGTTGCACCTGAACTTAAAAATCATCTGCTTCCACCTGCAGACACGGGAGAAACCGTTGGATTAAATCCTTATAGATTAACAGTAACTTTTGGAATAAGTCCTACTTTTCTTGATAAATTAAAACTAGACAGTAAGAAATTACCTGAATTTAAAGATTTACCACATTTTCCAAGAGATCAAATAAAAGATAAATATAAAGGTGGGGACATTTGTATTCAAGCGTGTGCAGATGATGCTCAAGTAGCTTTTCATGCTGTAAGAAACCTTGTACGTAAAGGACGTTCATTAATTGATTTAAAATGGACACAATCTGGATTTCTTCCAATTGGAAACGGAAAAGAAACTCCAAGAAATTTATTTGGCTTTAAAGATGGTACAGAAAATCCCAAAAATAAAAATGATTTCAAAAATGTCGTTTGGTATGATAAAAATAATTGGTTGAAAAATGGTACATACCTTATCGTTAGACGTATTCAGATGCACTTGGAAACTTGGGATCGTACAAACTTGCAAGAGCAGGAAAATACTTTTGGGAGATATAAAGAAAGTGGAGCTCCATTTGGAGAAAAAGACGAATTTGCTACAATTGATATAGAGAAAAAAGGTTCAGACGGAAAACCTATAATTCCTATTGATTCTCACGTATATCTTGCAAAAAAAGCTGGTACTAAAATATGTCGTCGTGCTTTCTCATATTCAAATGGAATTGATGAAATAAGTGGTCAATTTGATGCTGGACTTTTATTCTTATGTTTCCAAAAAGATCCTGAACAATTTATTAAAATCCAAAATAGTCTTGGAAATGAAGATAAATTAAACGAATACATTACTCACGTTGGAACAGGAATTTTTGCGTGCTTTGGAGGAGTAAAGAAAGGAGAATACATTGGTCAAAAATTATTTGAATAAAATATCATTAATGATTATTCTATGCCTTATTCTTTCATTTACAACAATTATTGCGAAAGAAAGTTATAGTGAAATTTATATAAAAATAACTGATGCTACAACTGCATTAAAAAATAATAATCAAAATGAAGCTAAAAAAATTTTTTCTGAAGTAAAGAACGAATTTGAAAAAGTAAAAAATTCTAACTCGCCACAAGGAAAGAAAGTAAAAGAACTTTTAGAAAAAAATAAGGTTACACTTTCAGAAAATGATCTAAAAGAAGTAACTTCTGCTCTTCTTGCATTTGAAAAAGAGCAAAATCCAGTCAATGAAGAAGAGGAAAAGAAAAACTTTAAATCTAAAATGTATCCAGCACTTGAAGTACTTGAAAAATCTATCAAAACAAAAAATGTAGAACTTATGAAAAAAGAATACTTAAAATATAATAGTGTATGGACTAGAAATGAAAGTTTTATTAGAAATAAAGATATTGCTTACTATGGAAAAGTGGAAACTGCAATGTCATTTCTTAGAAGTGCTATGGAAGTAGAACCTTTCGACTATGAAAATACAATAAATTCTTTTAATGAGTTAAAATCAAGTATTCAAGATTATTTGGATGGGAAAAAAATAGAAAATAATGTTTCTAAAACTGTTACACTTAAAGATGCCGTGAATATGTTAAAAGATGCTCTTAAATCTTTTAAAAACGGTGATAAAGCTACAGGACAATCTAAAGTTAAACAATTTATACAAGTTTGGCCAACAGTTGAAGGAGATGTAAGCACTCGTAATTCAGCACTTTATACAAAAGTAGAAACACAAACACCAATTATTATGGTAAAAGGAACTGAAAAACAGTATCAAGATCAACTTCAAAATCTTATAACTGAACTGTCACAAATTGACACAAAAGCTCATTATACCTTTTTAGATGCAATGTTTATTCTTCTGCGTGAAGGTGTGGAAGCATTACTTATAGTATTAGCACTTGTAAGTAGCCTAAAAGCTGCAAATCAGAAAAAAGGTCTTAGATGGGTCTACGCTGGAGCAACTGCTGGTATACTAGCAAGCATTATTATAGCATTTGTACTTCAAGCATTATTCCCAACTGTATCTTCTGGAACAAACCGTGAAATTTTAGAAGGTTTCGTAGGAATTTTTGCCGTATTGATGATGATAGGAATTGGCTTTTGGCTACACAGTAAATCTTCTTTAAAATCATGGAAGAATTATATTGACAAAAAAATGAATATCGTTTTAAGTACTGGAAGTTTTGTATCAATGTTTATTTTGAGTTTTTTAGCAGTCTTTAGAGAAGGAGCTGAAACAATTCTATTTTATGTGGGAATTTTACCATTGATTTCATTACAAAATTTGATAATTGGTATTCTTAGCGCTATTATTATACTAGTTATAATTGCATTTGTACTTATATATGCTTCATCTAAAATAAAAATACACCAAGTATTTTTCGTACTTACATGGACAATTTATTTCCTTGCATTCAAGATGCTTGGTACAAGTATTCACATGTTACAAGTTGTAGGAATTTTACCATTACATGTAATACATTTTGTTCCAACTATAGAAATGCTAGGAATATACGCAAATGTTGAAGTCTTTGTCAGTCAATTAATATTAATTGTTGTAATAGTTATAGCTACATTGAAAAAAAATATCAAAAAATAAAATATAAATAAAACAAAAAAGGAGGAAAACAATGCAAAATATTAATGATCAAACTCTAGTAGAACATCTAACTGAATTTAGAAAAAGATTTATATTTACAATAATATTTTTTATTCTAACTTTCATAATAAGTCTTACCTTCTGTTCAGATATATACAAAATGTTAACTTCCTCCTTTAATCAAAAATTAGTTGTTTTAGGGCCTGATGATATTTTAGGAATTTATCTAACTATTGCAGGAATCTGTGCCTTTAGTGTGACTTTACCCTTTGCAAGCTATCAAATATGGGCATTTGTTCGTCCAGCACTTGAAGACAAAGAAGCCAAAATAATACTTTCCTATGTACCAGCAACCTTTGTACTGTTTATCACAGGACTTGCATTTGGATTTTTCTTCATAACACCTGTACTTTTAAATGTTCTACTTTCTCTTGGAGAAAATCTATTTAACGTACAATTAACTGCAAATAACTACCTTACATTTGTATTACATACTTCACTCCCTTTAGGAGTAATATTTGAACTTCCCGTTATTGCGGCATTCTTAACATCACTACACATTATAACGCCAAAATTTCTTATAAAAAACAGACGATACGGATATTTTCTACTACTCGTTTTAGCAGTTGTCCTAACTCCAGCTGATTTTATAAGTGATTTGACAATGACGGCACCGTTGATTCTATTATATGAAGTAAGTGTTCTTATTAGTAAATATATTTATAATAAAAGGAGATAAAAATGGGAATTTTTAGAGATATTGGAGCACCTGGTGTTATTATTTTAATTCTCGGTGCATTATTAATTTTTGGACCTAAAAGACTTCCTGAATTAGGGGAAGCCATTGGTAAAATGATACGTGAATTTAAAAAATCTGTATCTGATATAGAAAACAAAATTGATAAAAAAGATGAAAAAAACGAAAATGATAAAGAAGAGAAAAATAACTAAAAATTTATTTTTTTAAAGGGACTGTCTTAATAAGTTAATAAATTACTATATAAAAAAATTATAGCTATAAAATTTTGGACTTATTAGACAGTTCCATTTTTTTATAAATCTTCTTTAAATAATAAAATCTAATAATTATTTATAATATTTTATAATTGAAATCTAGTTAATAAAAATTTCTTTATCTAATCATTAATAACATATATACTCAATTATAAATTTATAATTTTTTAAAAATAGTGCTAGAAAAATATCTCGTTTTATTCTATAATAAATTATAGAATTTCAATGTATACTCGACCTCTTTTAAAATCAAACAAATAAATTTTCAAAAAATACTGGAGTTTGAGGCTAATAGTCATTATTCTCAGTTTGATTACTTAAGCGGTATGACTATATATTTGTATCAAAATTACAAATTATACTTTGAAAAATAAATTTATACAAAGGTGGTTAATATTTATGAGTTACCAAAATTTACCTGTAACACCCTTACTCTCGGTTAATCGAGATGAAAGGCAAGAAACTTTATTAGAACACAACAGATTACTAGGTGGTCTTTTAGGTGAAACTATTTTTTCATATGCAGGACTGCATATTTATCAAGTTACAGAAGCGTTAAAAAATGCTTCAGTCGAATTTTATAAAAATCAAACTCAAGAAAGCCGTAAAAATCTTTCTAAATTGTGTTCTGATCTTTCTGATTCTGAAATTTTACGTGTAATCAGAAGCTTTTCACATTTTTCATTATTAGCAAATATTGCCGAAGATGTTTACCAAACTCAAGAACAACGTGCAATAAAATTTTCCAATAAATTGCAATTAGGAACTTTAGAAAAATCTCTAAATAATTTAAAAGCAAAAGGAATTAATAGAGAAAAAATGGCTAAAGCAATGGAAAATGTTTCGATTGTACCAGTGCTAACTGCACATCCAACACAAGTACAAAGAAAAAGTATTCTTGATTTGAATAAAAAAATTACTGATTTGTTAGACCAACACGATAATGTTAGAAATTTTCAAATTGATGAAGTTGAATGGATTGAAGATTTAAACAGAAAAATCCAAATACTTTGGCAAACTTCTATGTTAAGAACTTCAAAATTAAGAGTTACTGACGAAATAAATAATGCTTTAAGCTATTATGATATCACTTTTTTCAATGAAATTCCTAAATTAACAAACAAATTTCACGAATTATCAAAAAAATTAGGAACTGATCCTGAAAAATCTGAAACATTAACACCATTAACAATGGGAATGTGGATTGGTGGAGATAGAGATGGAAACCCTTACGTTACTGTAGAAACATTGGAAAAATCAGCTCAAGCTCAAGCATTAAAATTATTCCAACATTACTTAGCTGAAATCCAACTTCTTTATCGTGATTTATCAATGTCTATCACAATGACAAATGTTTCTGAAGAAGTAAAAGAATTAGCTGAAGCTTCAGGAGAAGTATCTCCTCACCGTACAAACGAACCTTACCGTCGTGCCTTAACAACAATCAAAGACAGACTTTTAGCAACAGCTTACAATTTGTGTGAAAATACAGAATTTTTACCACCAAAAAGAGAAAATGCTTCAAATAATCCATATAAATATTCAGAAGAATTCACAAAAGATTTACAAATCATAGCGGATTCTTTGGCAAAAAATAATAGCAGCCTTTTAGTTAAAGGAAAATTACTTAACTTAATAACTGCTACAAAAATATTTGGATTCCATTTAGCAACTATCGATTTAAGACAAGATTCAAGCATACATGAAGTTTGTGTTGCTGAATTACTAAAAAGTGCCAATATTATTGATAATTATTTAGAATTATCTGAAGGAGAACGTTGCGAAGTATTAATTAGAGAATTAGAACAAGATCCTCGTCCATTAAGCGACGAAAATATTCCAAAAAGCGAATTATTAGCATCTGAACTTGCTATTTACAAAAAAGCTAAATCATTGAAAGACAGATTTGGTAGTAAAATTATTGAAAAGAATTTGATTTCTCACGCAATGAATGTTTCTGACATGCTTGAAATCGCAATTTTGTTGAAAGAAGCAAACTTAGCTAGAGGAACTGCTGGAAATGAATTTTGTGATTTACAAATTGTTCCATTATTTGAAACAGTTGAAGATTTAGAAGCTGCTCCTGAAGTTTTAAAAAAATGGTTCTCATTACCATTAATTAGAAAATGGATGACAAAAAGTGGTAGAAAACAAGAAGTTATGCTTGGTTACTCAGACAGTAACAAAGATGGTGGATATCTAAGTTCAAGTTGGTCATTATACAAAGCTCAAAAAGAATTAACAGCTGTCGGAAAAGAATTTGATGTTCAAATTTCATTCTTCCATGGTAGAGGAGGAACTGTTGGTCGTGGTGGAGGACCTAGCTATGAAGCCATTTTAGCGCAACCAGAAGGAAGTGCTGACGGAACTATCCGTTTAACAGAACAAGGAGAAGTAATCGGTGCCAAATACGGAAATCCTGATTTAGGATTCAAAAACTTAGAAGCTCTAGTTTCAGCCGCTTTAGAATCAAGTGCTTTAACTACTGCTGATGCAAGTTGGGAACCTTACGAAAAGATCGTTGCTGAAATATCTGATTTAAGTTACGATTCTTATCGTGATTTAGTTTATAACACAGATGGCTTCTCAGAATTCTTCTTTGAAGTTACACCAATAAACTTCATTGCAGGATTAAACATTGGTTCTAGACCTTCTTCTCGTAAGAAAACACAAACATTAGAAAGTTTAAGAGCAATCCCTTGGGTATTCTCATGGTCACAAGCTCGTATCATGTTACCAGGTTGGTACGGTGTTGGAACTGCATTCACAAAATGGATAAACAACGACGAAAACAGACTTGAAACATTGAAAAAAATGTACAACGAATGGCCATTCTTTAAATCAACAATTTCAAATGTTGATATGGTGCTTTCAAAATCAGATTTAGGAATTTTCTCTGAATATGTAAAATTAGCTTCAAACCAAGAAGTAGCACAACATATTTTCAAAGAAATCGTAAAAGAATGGGAATTAACAATCGACGTCTTGAAAAAGATCACAGGAAACGACGTTCTTTTAGCTGACAACCCTGAATTGGCAAGCAGCCTTTCAAACCGTTTAGCTTACTTCGATTCAATGAATTACTTACAAATCGAATTAATCAAAAGAGCGAGAGGTGGAGATACATCAGAAGATCTAAAAAAAGCAATCCACATTTCAATAAACGGACTGGCAACAGGTCTTCGTAATAGTGGATAATTACTCAATTACAATAAAACTTATTTTAAAACCAAACTCAAAAACTTTGGTTATTTACTTAAAAAGTAAATTTATACAATTTTAACAGTTTAATCTTAAATAGATTGAGTAAAAACATTGAAGTAAATACATTAATAGTTAAACAAAACTATTTATTCAACATTCAAAATAGCACAGGTGAACTACTCCCGCTTTTAGAAGCGGGAGTTTCTTGGGAAGTATCTGCTTTTGCTAGCCAAATATATTTATCAAGCTCTTCGAATAGTTCCTACCCTGTTTTTTTATTTTCCTAATATTCCAACATCAATTTTCCAACATCTCTTATATTTAGTGCCACATTGTAATCTCTATCAATTTCAATTCCACAGCACTCACATTTATAACTTCTTTCTAATCATTTCAGTTCCTCTTTAACGTTTCCACATTTACTGTATATAGTTGCCAAACATTTGTTACAAAAACTTTAAAAATAAATAGAAAAGTTATCTTACTAATGTCTTAGCCTAATTGTTTGTCCTGTATTCTTTCAGCATTTCATTTGGATTTTTAAAATTTAATACTTTTCTTGATATATTATTGTATCTACTGCAATATCTTTTTACTAACCTTCTTAATTCTTCCAGACTTCTAAATCTTTTTCCTAAATAATAATTGCTATCTAGCCTGTGGCTCCTTTCCACTTTTCCGTTCTGCCACAGCGAATACGGTCTTGTTCTCATGTATTCTATCCCTAGTTCTTCCAGCTTTAACTCAAATAGTGTCTTTTTGCCATTTTCCGAATTCATAAACTCCCTGCCGTTATCACTTTGTATTTTTTCTATTTTAAAGTCTTTTAAGCTTTTTGGGCTTATGATCCCTAATTTTTCTTATTATTTTGCACATAGTTCCATAAGAACGGCTGTATCCCAGTTTTCTAGCTTCGGTATATACCTGTGCCAGTCCTTCATATGAAAATCTCCTGTATTTTTTCATAATTAAATCTATTTCTTCCTGAGTATGTTGATTTGGATGACTTTTAGGTCTTCTGCTTTTTGGCATTAGTGACTGCACTGTTCCGTCATATCTGTCACGCCATCTCTTAATCTGCTGTCTTGATGTTTTATATTTTAATGCCGCCTTTGAATTATTGTTATGTTTTATTGCATACTCAACTGCCCGTTAACGAACACGGTACTCTTCTGATATACTATTCATAGAAAGGTTTCTCCTTATGTAGTTTTGGTTGGCTTACATTATATCAGAAACCTTTCTTTTTTTCTTCTTTTTTGTCACATATGTATTGTACCACGACAAAGATTTTTTCAAATTTTTTTCATATTTTCTTGTAATAATTCAAAAAATATGTTAAAATATAAACCGATATTTGAAGTGAAGGTAACTACATTTAATTATTAAAAAAAATAATTAAAATTATAGTTAATTATTTGAAATTTCATGTAGTAAATTCATATACACTAATTAATAGTTAAAAACCCATAGCAAAAGCTATAAATAAATTAAAAAGGAAAGGAGACTACTTAATTTTTTAGTTTAAGTAGAACGTAGAATATTATGCAAAGATGTGAAATTTTTGGAACTAAAGTGAGTCACGGAAATAATGTAAGTCACTCTAAAAGAGCTACTAAAAGAATCTGGAGACCTAATCTTCAAGCTATGAAATTAAATATCAATGGTGAAGAAGTTAAAGTAAGAGTTTCTACAAAAGCAATGAAAACTTTAAAAGGTAAAAATGACGATCAAATTAAAAAAATATTATTAGCTAACAAAGAAAATTTAAGCCCAAGAGTAGCTAAAGCATTATTTTCAGTTAAGTAAGTTTTTTTGTAAAACTTACTTTTTTTATTTCTTTATTACAGCTCTTTGTCAAGAGTGGGGTGGAAAAAGTTCGGTAACGAATAAGCTTTTTAAGGTTGTCGAATTTTTTTATCCCATAAGATTGCCTTTTTATTACTTTTATCTTGTTATTTTTACCTTCAACAAATCCATTATTTATATTATATTTTTGTATATTATTTATTTCTTTTTCCCAGTTTGATAATGTTTCCCCTAACTTAATAATTCCTTTTTTCCTGATTCCTTCAACTCTCCTATCAGATTCTTCAGTTCATAACTGAATATAGTGACATCCTTTATTTCAAATATACTGAAAAATTTTGTCCTAAGATCATAAGCCCTTGAGAATATCTCTGAAAGGTTCTTCAGTTTCTTTAGCCTCTTCTTCTGTGAAGGACTGAATGCACTGTTTGGATTCTTTGCTATAGCTTTCAGTATTTTTTGTATTCCCTGTACTTTGCATCTGAATTGAATAATCTTATCCTCACATCCCCTATCATCCAGTTTGCCTGCCTTATGACATGATATTTGTCTGCCACAATATCAACATGTGGAAGACAGGAGTACACTGTATTCCCGAACTGCATAAACATGTCCATTCCAACCTTTTTTATACTGTCCTTATGACAGAGAAGGAATTCCCTTATGGTTGATGATTTCCTGTCCTTTAAAATATCTATAAGGATATGGTTTGTATCATATATTGCCAGCTGGTACTTTTCTTTATCTGCATTCCCCTTAAATTCATCAAGGTATACAGTTTCATAGTCCAGCTCCTTATGAGGAACTTCAATGTCATGAAATATCCTCATGACAGTTGATATGCTCGTATTTTCTTCCCTTCCTATCTGAGTGAATGACTTCATCTCAGAAAGTTTTCTTCTTATCTCATCCTTGACTTCGTTTGAGATGCTGCAGTTCCTGTCCACAATATCTATTGAGGAAGTCGTTCTTTTACTGCATAAGGACATACATACCTCTGTTTTTCTATATGGAGGATAACTTTCCTGTTTCCGTAGCTAAGGCTTCTTATTGTAACAGTCCTGTAGTCATGTATATTCATTTTTCTGCCACAGCAGTTCTGACTTATATCAGTTCTTATTCCATATACATGGTAGGTGTTCCACTTTTTTTATTTCTTTTTCCACCCCCATAAATATTATAGAGCCTTTATTACTAAAACTCTCTCTCAATATTAAAAAATTTTAACTCTTCCTATTTCAAAACATTTATTATATATATTCAATTATTCTTTTTTCTCATAAATAGTAATTTTACTATACAAATTTTCACTCTTATGATACAATAGTATTAAATAAATATTTGAATAATAAATTATCAAAATAAAATATAACAAAGGAGTGATTTTATGTCAAATTTATGGAAAACACTAGAAACATTAAAAAATCATCAATGGATTGAATTATCACATGAATTATCAAATGAAAGCCCTTATTGGCAAGGGATGCCTAAAGGTGTTTTAGAACTTAATAAAACTGTTATAGATTTCTCAGAAATGAATTTAAGAATACAAACTTTCAAATTCCCAGGACAATTTGGTACTCACATCGATTATCCAGGACATTTTATACAAAATGCTCGTTTAGCAAAAGATTTTAATATTTCTGATACTATCTTACCTCTTGTCGTTATTGATCTTAGTGAAAAAGTAAAAGAAAATAATGATTACGAAATTAGTATCGAAGATATTTTAGAATTTGAAGAAAAATATGGAAAAATCCCAGAAAATTCTTTTGTTGCATTTAGAAGTGATTGGAGTAAAAGATGGCCTAATTTAAAAGCATTAGAAAATGCTGATGAAAATGGAAATGCACATACACCTGGATGGCCAATTCCTACCCTAGAATTTTTATTCGATAACCGAAATATTGCTGGAGTTGGACACGAAACATTTGATACAGATGCTGCCGTTACATGCGCTAAAAACGGAGACTTAGCAGGAGAAAGATACATTCTAGGAAGAGATAAATTCCAAGTTGAAGTATTAAATAATTTAGATAAATTACCACCAATAGGAGCAATTATATTCATAGCTGCACCTAGAATTAGCGATGCAAACGGATTACCAGTAAGAGTTTGGGCAATTGTCTAACTAACTTCTCAAAAAATCTGATAAATACAATTTATTAATAACCCAAATAAATAAGGATTGATTCTTGCTACATAAAAAAACAAAAGTCAATCCTTATTTTTATAGTGAAACTACTTTAAAACCAAACCTAAAAGCTATGACCATTATAGTCAAAACTTAAATTTATAGAATTTTAGTAATTTTATTTTAAATCGATTCTATATACTTATCTTTATTCATTTTGTTAATTTATTACTATTGAAAATGAACCTATCGGTGTTTATACAAGAGGAACAGGTTATCTGATAAAAGCTGATATCGGTTCTCAAATGACAATCAGTACTACTTCAATTATTATTTAATTACTTTAATCATACTACAGTAAAACCTATTTAATTATAAAATAGAAATACTCGTTTAAAATTAAATTACTAGAAATTTAAAGAATGTATAAATTCAAAAATTAAATAGAATAGACACAGTTCTTTCTTTTGGTTCTAATAAAGTCTTGCTATAATATATCGAACTAATAATTATTTATCTAAATATTCCATTTAAAAATATTAAAACGTTATTCTAATTTCTTTACAAATAAAAAAATGGCGTCCCCGGTTGGACTCGAACCAACGACCCTCTGATTAACAGTCAGATGCTCTAACCAGCTGAGCTACGGAGACACTCTTTTTTAATAAGAATATATATTAAAAAGTTTGGCAATTTCCTATTTTCCCTAGATAACTCTAAGTATCTTCGGCGTAAACAGACTTAACTACTGGGTTCGAAATGTAACCAGGTGTATCCCTGTCGCTATTGTCACCAAACTTAAAATTTAATAAAGACAATGAGAAATAAATAGTATGGTAAAAAGAATATTAAAAGCTTTCGTATTATTAGTACTGGTCAGCTAAATATATCTCTATACTTACACCTCCAGCCTATCACCACCTGTTCTCGATGGATACTAAAAGAACACTCATCTCAAAGTGGGCTTCTCACTTAGATGCTTTCAGCGATTATCCCTTCCAAACGTGACTACTCAGCCATGCCACTGGCGTGACAACTGATACATCAGAGGTTTGTCCATCCCGGTCCTCTCGTACTAAGGACAGATCTTTTCAATATTCTAGCGCCTGCAGTGGATAGGGACCGAACTGTCTCACGACGTTCTGAACCCAGCTCGCGTGCCTCTTTAATGGGCGAACAGCCCAACCCTTGGGACCTTCTCCAGCCCCAGGATGAGACGAGCCGACATCGAGGTGCCAAACACTTCCGTCGATATGGACTCTTGGGAAGTATCAGCCTGTTATCCCCGGGGTAGCTTTTATCCGTTGAGCGATGGCCCTTCCATACGGAACCACCGGATCACTAACTCCTACTTTCGTACCTGCTCGACCCGTCAGTCTCGCAGTCAAGCTCCCTTATGCGTTTGCACTCTTAGGTTGATTTCCATCCAACCTGAGGGAACCTTTGAACGCCTCCGTTACTCTTTTGGAGGCGACCGCCCCAGTCAAACTGCCCACCTAGCACTGTCTCCGATACCAGATTAGAATTTCAACAACATATGGTTGGTATTCCAACAGCGACTCTGTAACAACTGACGCCATTACTTCACAGTCTCCCAACTATCCTATACACACATTGCCAAAACCCAATGCCAAGCTACAGTAAAGCTCCACGGGGTCTTTCCGTCCTACTGCAGGTAGTCGGTATCTTCACCGACATTACAACTTCACCAGGCCTCCAGCCAAGACAGCTCTCAAATCATTTCACCATTCGTGCAGGTCGGAACTTACCCGACAAGGAATTTCGCTACCTTAGGACCGTTATAGTTACGGCCGCCGTTCACCGGGGCTTCAATTCGGATCTCTCAATCCTCCTCTTAACCTTCCGGCACTGGGCAGGTGTCAGCCCATATACGTCGCCTTTCAGCTTAGCATAGACCTGTGTTTTTGGTAAACAGTTGCTTGAGACTCTTCACTGCGACCTATTTCCCCTTGAAGTGTTTCTCTTCTCAAGTAATATAGGCACCCCTTCTCCCGAAGTTACGGGGCTATTTTGCAGAGTTCCTTAGCTAGAGTTAGCCTGTCGGCCTTAAGTTTCTCACTCTGTCCACCTGTGTCGGTTTACAGTACGGGCACTTAATTTCCTCCTTAGAAGTTTTTCTTGGCAGTGTAGGATTTGTGACTTACACCAAGAGGTGCTTACCCATCAGTTCTCACGTTTAAGCATACGGATTTACCTATATGCTCACGCTACTTCCTTAAAAAGGCTAAACCGTCAGCCTTCTCACATACCTTCCTGCGTCACTCCATCAGTAATAACGTTAATTAAGTGGTATAGGAATATTAACCTATTTTCCATTCGCCTGCGCTACTTAGCCTCGGCTTAGGTCCCGACTTCCCCAGGGCGGACAAACCTTCCCCTGGAAACCTTGGACTTCCGGCCGGCGGGATTCTCACCCGCCTTCTCGCTACTCATTCCTGCATTCTCACTTCTGATACCTCCAGCAGGCCTTACAGCCTGCCTTCATCGGCTTACAGAACGCTCTCCTACCAAGATGCGAAAGCATCTTCCACAGCTTCGGTTTATGTCTTAGCCCCGTTACATCTTCGGCGCAGATACTCTCGACCAGTGAGCTATTACGCACTCTTTTAAGGTATGGCTGCTTCTAAGCCAACCTCCTGGTTGTCTGTGAATATCCACCTCCTTTCCCACTTAGACATAATTAGGGACCTTAGCTGGTGGTCTGGGCTGTTCCCCTTTTGTCCACGGACCTTATCATCCATAGACTCACTCCTAATCATTAATATATGGTATTCGTAGTTTGCTTGATTTCGGTAAGCAATACGCCCCCTAGATCATACAGTACTCTACCCCCACATATCTTAAAATTAAGGCTGCACCTAAATGCATTTCGGAGAGAACGAGCTATCTCCTAGTTCGATTGGCTTTTCACCCCTAGACCTATCTCATCTCCCAACTTTTCAACGGCGGTGAGTTCGGTCCTCCACTAAGTCTTACCTTAGCTTCAACCTGGACAGGCCTAGATCACTAGGTTTCGCGTCTATGACATATGACTTATCGCCCTATTAAGACTCGGTTTCCCTTCGGCTCCATTCTTTTTAACCTTGCCATATATCATAACTCGCAGGATGATTAACCAAAATCCACGCAGTCACTCTTGCGAGCTCCTACCGTTTGTAAGCACACGGTTTCAAATTCTATTTCACTCCCTTACTCAGGGTTCTTTTCACCTTTCCCTCACGGTACTCTTCTCTATCGGTCAACAAAAGTATTTAGCCTTACGTGATATGGTCCACGCAGATTCACACCAAATTCCTCGTGCTTGATGCTACTCGGGTGCTTTAAGTTTTACTAATAGTTTTATGTTCTACAGGACTATCACCTTCTTTGGTCCAGCTTCCCAGCTGTGTTCCACTTACTCTACTAGTAAAATGACTTTATGGCTATTAGTCTATTAAAGTCCCTCTACCCCATATACACAACGTCGCCAACTTACATGTATATGGTTTAGGCTATTCTCCGTTCGCTCGCCGCTACTTAGAGAATCGTTTTTACTTTCTTTTCCTCCCGTTACTTAGATGTTTCAGTTCACGGACTTACCTCTTTCGTATATGTGATCTACACATATAGGTTTTCCCATTCGGAGATCTTGGTATCAAAGGTTATGTGCACCTCCACCAAGCTTTTCGCAGCTTATCACGTCCTTCATCGGCTTTTGTTGCCTAGGCATCCTCCGTGTGCCCTTAATAGCTTTTTATTCTAACTCTAACAGTTTTCCTGTTTTCATTGTAATCTTTTTACCTACTATTCATTTCCCATTGTCCTTAATTAATATTGGTGGAGATAAGCGGGTTCGAACCGCTGACCTCTGCCTTGCAAGGGCAGCGCTCTCCCAACTGAGCTATATCCCCATACAATAAAATTCTTTGGTGGGCATGGCTGGACTCGAACCAGCGACCCCTGCGTTATCAGCACAGTGCTCTAACCACCTGAGCTACACGCCCTTAAGAATAAACACGAAGAAACATAATCCAAACAGATTTAGTATTTATATACTCCTTAGAAAGGAGGTGATCCATCCGCACCTTCCGGTACGGATACCTTGTTACGACTTCACCCCAATCACTATCCACACCTTAGGTACCTTCCTCCTTACGGTTGAACCAGTAACTTCAGGTGCAAACAACTCTCGTGGTGTGACGGGCGGTGTGTACAAGACCCGAGAACGTATTCACCGCAACATTGCTGATTTGCGATTACTAGCGATTCCAACTTCATGAAGTCGAGTTGCAGACTTCAATCCGAACTTAGATTGGCTTTTTAGTTTTGCTCCACGTCACCGTTTTGCTCCTCTTTGTACCAACCATTGTAGCACGTGTGTAGCCCAGATCATAAGGGGCATGATGACTTGACGTCATCCCCACCTTCCTCCTGCTCTTCGCAGGCAGTCTAGTTAGAGTCCCCAACTTAATGATGGTAACTAACTATAGGGGTTGCGCTCGTTGCGGGACTTAACCCAACATCTCACGACACGAGCTGTCGACAGCCATGCACCACCTGTCTCTACGTTCCCGAAGGCACAGCCTGTTCTCACAGGCCTACGTAGGATGTCAAGATCTGGTAAGGTTCCTCGCGTTGCGTCGAATTAAACCACATGCTCCACCGCTTGTGCGGGTCCCCGTCAATTCCTTTGAGTTTCAACCTTGCGGTCGTACTCCCCAGGCGGATTACTTATCGCATTAGCTTCGGCACAGACACTCTTCATGCCCACACCCAGTAATCATCGTTTACAGCTAGGACTACCAGGGTATCTAATCCTGTTTGCTCCCCTAGCTTTCGCACTTCAGCGTCAGTTGCTGTCCAGTGGACTATCTTCATCATCGGCATTCCTACACATATCTACGAATTTCACCTCTACTCGTGTAGTTCCGTCCACCTCTCCAGCACTCTAGATATACAGTTTCAAAGGCAAGCTTTGAGTTGAGCCCTAAGTTTTCACCCCTGACTTGTATATCCGCCTAGATGCCCTTTATGCCCAATAATTCCGGATAACGCTCGCGACATACGTATTACCGCGGCTGCTGGCACGTATTTAGCCGTCGCTTCTTCTGCAGGTACCGTCACTTACTTCTTCCCTGCTGAAAGCACTTTACAATCCGAAAACCGTCCTCGTGCACACAGAATTGCTGGATCAGAGTCTCCTCCATTGTCCAATATTCCCCACTGCTGCCTCCCGTAAGAGTAAGGGCCGTATCTCAGTCCCCTTGTGGCCGTTCATCCTCTCAGACCGGCTACCTATCTTCGTCTTGGTGAGCCGTTACCTCACCAACTAACTAATAGGACGCAAAGCTCTCTCTTAGCATCTCTTTTCATTAAAGCTTCATGCGAAGCTTTAATAATATCTAGTCTTATCAGTCGTTTCCATCTGTTATCCCAGACTAAGAGGCAAGTTCTTTACGCGTTACTCACCCGTCCGCCATGGTTATCACGGTGCAAGCACCGTTTCCCCATTGACTTGCATGTGTTAAGCATTCTGTCAGCGTTCATCCTGAGCCAGGATCAAACTCTTCATTCAATATTTATTTTCACCTTTTAAAGTCTTATTGACAGGAACTTTTTTATTATTAAAAGTCCTTATTTATCACATCTTTTATGGTATATGCTTCTTCTATTTATTTGTTTATTGTACTTAAATATGTTTCCATATCACAAGAATTAGTATATCAAATATTTTTTCTTTTGTCAACTACTTTTTTTATTTTTTTTAAAAAAAAATTGTACCTCTAAACTTTATAATACTTTTAATTAGTCTTTTGGTACAATTTTTGATTTTATAATTTTGAAATAAAATAATTTATTTACTTATTTCTTTTTCATATTCTTTTAAAACTTCTGCTGTTAATTCTGTTCTTAATTCTGGTGTAACAGGATGAACGATATCTTTATATTCTCCGTTTGGCATTCTTCTAGATGGCATTGCTACAAATAACCCATTTTGTCCTTCGATTATTTTTAAACCGTGTATAACAAAACTTTCATCAAATGTAATATCTACGTAAGCCTTCAATTTCCCGTCTTCTTCTACATTTTTATTGACTCTTAATCTAATATCTGTTATTTTCATACAAATTTCTCCTTAATAATTAAAATTTTAATACTTTTTTATAAAATTAATCACTATATTTTAACTTTTATTTAAAGATTATTACTTTAAAATAAAAATTATTGATATCTTTCCTCCACTTAAATTATACCCTATTTATTAAAAAAAACAAGGAGAATTTGTATTTTTTTTTTATATAATTTCAATATATTCTTCGATCAATTCTTTTCTTAGAGTTTCTGGTGGTAATTCTTTTATTTTAACTTTTATGTTTTTGTTGAAATACTTTATTTCTAAGACATCTCCTTTTTTTACACTGTATGATGACTTTTTTGCATCTCCATCAACTATAATATTTCCATTATCTGCTAATTCTTTTGCTACTGTTCTTCTTTTTATAACTCTTGTAATTTTTAAAAATTTATCTAGTCTCATTTTTATATCCTTCTTAATTAATTTTTATTTTATTATCTGTATTATTTTGAGGCTGTTGATTTTTTATATTTTCCATTATTGTATTGTTTAAATTTGTTTTTTGTTCATTTTTATCACTTTGAACCTCATTTTGTGGTTGCGAAACTGATTGAGTTTCTTCAATTGTAATCATTGTATTCAATGATAGCAAATCTTTTTGTAATTTATCAAGTTTATTTTTATTTTCATTTAATGAATCTATTAATTTTTGTATAGCTTGTGTTTGTTCTTCATATTTTTTTGTTATTTCTTGATATTCAGTTTCTTTTAAAGTAGTCATTTTTTGTACTAATAGACTTTCTTCTTCTGGATTTAACACTGTTTTATTTGTAGTTTTTATTTCATCCTTATTTAATGACACTTCTGACGCGATTTTTATTTTTTTTCCTTCTAAAATATTATTTTTATCGTATTCAATATTGGAAATTATTGCATCTTTTCCATTGTAAATTGTTTTTGCTTTTAAGTCATTTTCGTCATATTGAATTTCGTAGTTGCTTCCTGATTTTGTAATAATTGATTTTAAATTATTTTCTGAATTTACTTCAATTTTTTCTTTTGATTCAGTATCTAAATTTTCTGCTTTTATAATACCATTATTAATATTTAATTTTTTGACTTTTAATGGTAATCTTTCAATTTCATTAATTAATTTTGCTGTTTTCAACGAATCATTAGTAACTATTTTTAAATTTTTACCTTTATCTAAAAAAATGTATGAATCAAGATTTTTTACATCATTTAACGAAATTTCTTTTTCTAATTTAGATAAGTCTACAGAAATATTCTCTAACATCATATTTCTATCCAACTCAATTTTTTCAATTTTATTTTCTAAATTTTCTTTTTCTGAATTAATCAATTTTGCCAAAATTTCTGATTTTGCATTTAATTCTTTTATTTTAGCAGCTTTTTCTTTTAAATCTGTCGATTTTGCATAAATTTCTTTAATGTTATTTGTTGCTAACAGATCTTCTCTTATTTTTTGATTTATGAAAGTATTTACGTTATTATTTAAAGTTTCTGTTTCTTTTGTTGTTTCTTCTACAAATTGGTCTGTTGTTTTAGAATTTTTTATTTGAGGAACTATTTCCATTTTTTCAGAAAAACTATCAATTGCTTTGTCTTCTTGTGCGTAAATTGCTTCTAAATCAACATTTTCTAAATTCATTTCTTCTAATTCTACTTTTGGTATAATTCCAAATAATCCGCCTCTCGAAAGTGTAACTATTGCTTTTCCTTTTCCTAATTTTTTGTTATTTAATATAAAATTATCATATGTAATTTCTCCATTTTTCATTGAAAATTTTAGATTTTCAAAACGAGAATTTTTTGTAGTTGTCATATGAGTCAAAATTTTATCTGAAAAAATTACTCCTCCAACTAATAACATTACTAAAATTAGTACGAGAGAAAGTAAAATTTTTAAAAATTTCATAAAAAAACCTCTTTTCTTAATTTTATTTTAGTGAAAAATAGGACCATTCCAAAATTATTTTATTATTTTGAAATAGTCCTGACACTTCATTTAATATCTTTTTTTGCTATTTTATTTAATGTTTTTTATAGCATCGTCAATTTTTGACAAACCATATTTATCTGTTACAGTTTGTAAATATTTTTGTGTTTCAATTTGTCTTTTTTGTGTTCTAATTTGATTTTTAATTGAATCTTTTACTTTTTCAAAAGGTATTAAACCTTTAGGATTTTTTTCAAGAACTTTTATTACGTACAATTCATTTCCTACTGTAACTACGCTATTTACTACTTGTCCTGGTTGTACACTTGCAATAGCTTGACTTATTGGACCGTAACCTTGTGATAATTGAGAAGCCGTAATTTCAGGAGTTTCTCCATTACCTGTTTTTGCTGCATTTGCACTATATTTTTGAACTACAGCTGAGAAATTAGCTGGATTTGCAGTTGCTTCTTTTAAAGCAGCTTCAGCTTTTGCTTTATCTGCAGAAGGAACTACTACTAATTGTAATTTTACAGTATCTTCTTTTTTCTCAAAATTTGCTTTGTTTGCTTCATATGCTTGTTTTGCATCTTCATCAGTTACACTTGCTTTATTTGCTTCAGCAGTTAAAGTTAAAGTCGCTAACAATCCTTCTTTTGCGCTTTCGATACTATCTACATATTTTTTCTCTTTATCGATTTTCTTATCTTTACCATCCAAAGCTACAGCTCTATTTAAAGCTATATTTTTTACAATATTTTGTTTCAATTGAGTTAATTGTTCAGGAGTTACTTCGTTTGCTTTCAATCCTTGTGCATCTAAACTTTTTTCTAATTCAGTTTGAACTTCTGATTCATATACCTTTATTTTTTTATCTCCTGATTCATATAAAACTTTTCCACTTTGTCCTGAATTTCCACATGATACAGCTAATACACATAATGCTGTCATTAATCCAATTTTCAATTTATTCTTCATTTTTTCCTCCATTTATTTATTTTTCAAGTTTTGTTATATTTAAATTATCCATTCTGTTTATTATACTCTACTTTTATTAGTTTTTTATTTGAAAGATTGCTTTTTTAACATTTTATTTTACTAATTTTTGAAATATAATCTTTCAATTTTATTTTTTTCAATCTTTTTACAATATATTCTTCAGTTTTTTTCTCATTCGATATATCTTTCCAATCTAGATTTTCTGAAAGTTTATTGATTTTTTCTTCTGGAATATTTTTTAAAAAATAAAGTTCATAATAATCTGAGTTTTCGTCTATTCTCTGAATGTGATTCTGTTCTGCAAACAATTTTAATTCGATACTTAATATAAATTTTTTCATTGAATTTGGTATTTTTCCAAATCTATCTTCTATTTCATTTTTCATCTCATTTAATTCTTCAAATTTTTCAAGCATTGCGAATCGCTTATAAATATTAAGTCTTTCTTCTTTTTGAATGTAAGTTTCTGGAATATAACCTTTTTCCCTAAGTAAAATTTCGACATTTTCAATTTTTTCTCTAAATTCACCTTTTTGACGTTTAATTTCTTTATTCAACATTTTTATATACAAATCATATCCAAAAGTTTCAATTGTTCCATGCTGTTTATCACCTAAAATTTCTCCAGCTCCACGGATTTTCATATCTTCCATTGAAATTTGAAAACCACCTGATTTAATTCCTTCTATTTTTTCCATACTTTCTTCTTTTTTCTTACCTTTTGCTGTTGTTCCTCGTGTTTTTACTAGATAACAATAGCCTTGCCTATCGCTACGACCTACCCGACCTCTAAGCTGATACACTTGAGAAAGTCCTAAATGTGTGAAATTTTCAATTAAAATCGTATTTGCATTTGAAACATCAATACCATTTTCAATAATTGTTGATGCCATTAAAATATCATATTCTCCTTGCTCAAATCTTTTTAGCTTATCTTTTATTTCTTTTGGTGGAAGTTGTCCGTGAATAAATTCAATTTTCACAAATTCTGGCAAAATATCCTGTAATTCCTTCAATTTGTTTTTCATATTTTTTACATCGTTATAAATGTAGAAAACTTGACCATCTCGTGAAAGTTCCTTTAAAATTGCGATTTTCACAGCTTCCTCTTCCCAATCGAAAACTTCTGTTATAATTGGTAATCGGTTTGTTGGAGGCGTGTCGATAATAGAAATTTCACGGATTCCTAATAATGCTAAATTTAATGTTCGTGGAATCGGTGTTGCAGTTAAGGTCAATACATCTAATTTTTGTCTTTTTGCTTTTAATTTTTCTTTTGCTTTTACACCAAATTTTTGTTCTTCATCAATTATTAAAAGTCCTAAATTTTTAAATTGAACATCGTCACTAAGTAATCGGTGCGTTCCAATTACTAAATCTGTCGTTCCATTTTTGATATTTTTCAAGATATCTTTTGCCTTGCTCTGTGTTAATCTTGATAAATTTTCAATTGTAATCGGATAATTTTCATATCGTTGCTTAAATCTTTTGTAATGCTGTTCTGCCAAAACTGTCGTTGGTGCAATCATTACAACTTGCTTTGAATTGTCAATCGCTTTGAATGCAGCTCTCATTGCAACTTCTGTTTTCCCGTAGCCAACGTCTCCACATACAATTCGGTCCATAATATACGGACTTTCCATATCTCTTTTAACATCATTAATTGCTTTTTTCTGGTCTTCTGTTTCTTCAAATGGGAAAGCTGCTTCAAATTCTTCTTGCCAAACAGTGTCTTTTTGATACACAAATCCATTTTGACTTTGTCTTTGAGCTTGAATTTTTATCAATTCATGAGCAAATTTTTCGATATCTTCTTCTAATTTTTTACGTTTTCTCTTAAATCCTCTCGTTCCAAGTTTAAATAATTTCGGCTCAACACCGTAGGAAACATATTTTTCAAGCCTATCCAATTTTTCAACAGGGATGTACAAAATATCTTCATCGGCATATCGAATTTTCAAATAATCCATTTCTTCAATAGTTTCAATTCCCTTGTAAATCCCAACTCCATACTGAACATGAATTACATAGTCGCCTTCTACAATTTGATTGACTTTCTTGTACTTTATACCTTTATTTGCCTTCACTTTCTTTTCGTAAATGTAACCATCTAATTCTCTATCTGTTAAAATGAAAACATCTTCTATTACAAATCCCTCAATTAACGGATAATTGTGAATTTTTAACAACTTTTTCTTGTAAATTTCATTATATTCTGAAACTTTTTTATCATAATTTTTTGTATATAATTCAACTTTTTTTATTTCAGATAATTTTTCTAATTTATCTTTTGTTTTAAAAGTTTCTAACTGTTCTTCAGTAAAATTAACCGTTTCCATCGAAAAACTTTTATTTTTTAAATTTTCATATCTCTGTCTATAAATATTTTCCTTTTCTCGATTTAGCAAAATATATTCTTCCATTTTGTAATCTAGTAACTCTTCGTTTTCTATGATGATCACCACATCTTCAGACTGCAACTCTTCAATCAATTCAACCAATTCATAATTTTTTCCTGAAAGAGCATTTCCAAAAATTTTAATTTCATTTATTTTTGAAATAGACTTTTGGCTATCAATATCAAATTCTCTGATACTGTCTAATTCATCTCCAAAAAACTCAAGCCTTATAGGATTTTCAAGATCAGGTGGAAAAATATCCAAAATATCTCCTCTTTTGCTATATTGTCCCTTTTTATCAATCAAATATGAATTTTCGTAACCATTTTCTATTAAAAAATTTATCGTCTTAATAATCTCGTATTCTTTTCCAATTTTGAAATCCAAAAATTTTACTTTTTCAAAAAATACATCCAATGTGATTTGTAAATTAATAAATAACACAAATTCTGACTGATTTTTTAAAATATCTAACAATTTTATATTAATTCCTGTCATATCTTCTTTTTTTGAAGAAATATTTTCAAAAATCTCAATTTTTTTATTAGAATATTTTTTACTTTTTTTTTCTTCAAAATAATTTTCCAACATATAGTGGTAATTTTCTAAATTTCTGTTAGAAGTGGAAATATAAATTATTTTTTTATTTTTAGAAGTCAATAAAATCCAAGGAATTGCTCCACGATAAATTTTATTATTCTGTTTCAACTCAAATTTTTCTGTTTTTTTTAAAAAATTTAATTCACCCATTTTTCCCCTTTCTATCTTTTTGTTCTTAATTTATAGTTTATTATATCATTTTCTCTCTTTCAAAAAAATAAAAAATTTTCTAAAAATTCTAAATTTCAATAAAAAAATAAAAACGTCATACAACTCACAGCTTTCCAACTATTAGTGCATGACGCAATTAATTTTAAACTATATAAAATATATTTTTAGTTATTTTAAAGTTGATATTTTCCAAATACCGAAAAATAAATAAATTATAAATAAGTAAAGTATTAATCCAAATTGGTGTAAGAAAATGAATGCGAATACTAGCACGATTACTGCTATCGCCATTCCTAATCCTTGTGTTATTTCAGCAAATCCTAATTTATCATCACCGTAAACATTTGGTTTTAATACAGAATTTATTGGTCTTATAAATATATTTAGTATTAAAATTGCATATAATGGTGCTTCTTGTTGTATTCCATGTTTCCAGAATAATATCATTGAAGCTCCAATCATTATTCCATAGAATAATTTCCCAAATAAGTATTTCGGACTTGAATATAAATCTGTTAAAATGAAAACTCCTAAAAATACAATTTCTCCTAATTCTAATGGAATTTCAATACCCATAAATGCTGCAACAAAATATCCTACAAAAATAGATATAAACAATCCTGTCGGAACTTCCCAACTTAATCTTCCTCTAAGCATTAAATATATTGATCCAACTACTATTGCGATTACTGAATATCCACCTATCATTCCTGTATTTGCCAATAAGATTGATCCAACTCCCTCAAAACCAGGTGCTACAATATCTGGATTTGACCAAGCAGCTGATCCCGTAGCCAATACAGATGGAAAGAATAATAAAATCGCTAATTTACCAATTACTATAGGATTTACAATTTTCTTTTCTACCGAACCAAAACATAATTGTCCAAATAATACACTAATAATTGAAGCTAATCCTGCGATATAAATTGGTGTAAATGGTGCTAATGAAAGTCCCACTAAAACTCCCACAACCGCTGTTGAAAAATCAGTTTCAATATCTTTTTTCAATATAAATTTTCCAAATATATATTCCGTTAATACTGCCAACACTGTTGATGTTAAAATAATTAAAATCGGAAAAATCCCATAAACTACAAATGCAACTACTATCAATGGAATAGTCGCTATCAAAGTATCTATCATAGTTGTTGTAATTTTTTCTTTCAGAGCCCTTTTTTCATTTAATCTCATTTCAATTTATCCTCTCTTTCTATTCTGATGTACCTTCACTAGATTTTGTTCCAGAAGAACCTGAACTTGATTCAGAAGAACTTCCACTATTACCGTTACTTTCTGGTGAACTACTAGTTGATGTCTTCGATTTTTCTGGTGAACTATGTTTAGAAGATTTTTTTGTACTTCCTGATTTTGGTTTATCTAAAGAAAATTTCTCAACATTTCCCATACTTCTTTTTTTCGTTGTATGTTTTTTCTCTTCTTTTGGTTTTTCCTTTGCCACTGGATTTTGTGGTGCTACAACAGGTGCTGTTGCTGGTTGTGGTTGCGTTGGCTGTTGTGCTACTGGTTGTTGTGGCTGTGCAGGTTGAGCTTGTGGTTGAGGAGGCTGTTGCTGTTGTTGCTTAGCCTTTGCTGCTTGTTGTTGTGCTGCTAATTGAGCTGCTTTTTTCGCATCTTCTTCTTTTTGTTTTTGCCGTTGTTTTTCTTCTTCTTTTGCTTTTTTATCAGCCAATTCTTTAGCCTTTTTCGCTGCCTTCTTCTCTGCTCTAATCTTTGCAATCATTGGATTACCTATATCTTTTGCCTTAAAACTTCCAACCGCCAGTAATAATAATGAGACCAAAAAGATACACACATTTTTTAAATGTTTCATAATTTACCGTTTCCTTTCTACAATTTTTTTAATTTTATACAGTTTTTCAATTAGAAAATAAAATCTTAATTTTTTTTCTTAACTCTTAACTCCAGCTTTGCTATACAATGCTCTATAAATTCCATTTTCCTTATCCATTAAAGTTTCGTGATTTCCAACTTCTCTAATTTCCCCTTGCTGTATAACTACTATTTTATCACTATTTACTATTGTTGACAACCTATGAGCGATAACAAATGTTGTTTTCCCTTCCATTAATTTTTCCAAAGCATCTTGAACTAACTTTTCTGACTCATTATCAAGTGCCGAAGTTGCTTCATCTAAAATTAAAATTTGTGGATTTTCCAAAATTGCTCTCGCTATTGCAATTCTTTGTTTTTGACCACCAGAAAGTTTGACTCCTCTTTCTCCAATTTCTGTATCGTATCCGTCATCCAATTTTTGAATAAATTCGTGTGCATTCGCTAATTTTGCGGCTTGAATAACTTCTTCATCAGTCGCATTCTGTCTTCCGTATTTAATATTACTAAAAATCGTTCCACTAAATAAAAATGTTTCCTGTGGCACAATTCCAATACTTTTTCTCAAACTTTTTATTTCAAAATCCTTCAAATCAGTACCATCAATCGTAATATTACCACCTGTAACGTCAAAAAATCTTGGAATCAAGTTCACTATCGTAGACTTTCCTCCACCAGAATTTCCAACTAAAGCAACCGTTTCTCCTTTTTTTATTCTAAGGTTAATTCCCTTCAATATTTTCTCTTTATTATCCTGATAAGAAAATTCCACATCATTAAATGCTATTTCATCATTAAATTCTCTAAATTTTATACAATTTTCTTTATTGATAATCTGAGGATTTATTTCTAAAATCTCATATACTCTATCAATTGAAGCTATATTTGAATTTATTGTATTATAAATTGTTGTACTTCTTCTTACTGGCGTATACACAGAAGCTATAGCTCCCACAACCGTTAAGAAATCACCTGTTGTAAAATTATGTCCTCTAATAATTCGATATCCTCCAAACAATAATAATATCGCAACCATTATATAATTCAATGCTTCTGAAACTGCCATTGATTTTGCATTATAACTAACACTTTTCAATACAACTTTTTTTAAATTCAAACTTTTTCTTTTAAAATCTCTTATTTCAACACCCTCTGTAGCAAATGCCTTTATTACTCTAATCCCAGAAATCGTTTCCTGCAATTTAGAATTCAAGATCCCTGTTGCTTCTTGTCTTTCTTTCCCAGAACTTTTTAATTTTCTCGAATATTTTTTTACCGTTACCATTAATACTGGTGCTACAATTAACACTCCTAAAGTTAATTTCCAATCTATATACAACGCAACTCCCAAATATAATATCGCAGTAAAAACATATTTAATCAACTCAAATAAATCCAAAATCAATGAATTTACATTTGCTGGATCATTTAAAACCTTCGTCATCATTTCTCCAACTTTTGTTTTAGAAAAATATTCTATATCCAATGACTGTAATTTTAAATACAAATCATCTATTATATTTTTATAAATTGATGATGAAACTTTTCCCGAAAGAAGCGTATTCCAATACATTATAAATGCACCAACTACAGATAAAAGTATCATTCCACCTGCTGCATAAAGTATATCTTTCTCATTTTTCCCAATAATTCCTTGATCTATAAGTCGCTTCAACAAAGCAATTGGAGCTACCGAAGAAGCAGATGAGACCATTGCTAAAATCATATTTAAAATTATTAAAATATAATATTTTTTTATATATTTTTTTAATTTTTTTATTGAAATTAAATTTTTACTTCTCATTTTATTTAAACTTTTTCTCCTTTTTATATTTTTAATTTTAACCAATAAACTTCATAAATTTATTTTCCTATAACTTCCCTAATTTTTTCTCTAATTTTTTATTTATTTGTGAACCATAAAAATCTACTTTTTTCACATTTTTAACAGTTAACGAAGCCGTTGAAGCCACTGTTGCCAATACATCAAACTGAACTCCTACAAAATCAAATAATTCAAAAGGAACTATTTTATCAAATACTAATATATCAGGAAAATATTTGCTGTAATCTTTTCTATCTCTTGGATGTGTTTTTATCATTATTTCTTCTCTTTTATAATTTTTAAAAATTTCTTCATAAATCGAAATTTCTTCCTCTAAAGTCAAAATTCCATCTTGAGAAAAAGGTTGTGTCAAAAAAATTACTCTTTTAGTTTTTATTTTTTCTATATCTTCTGTATTCAACGTGAAAAAATCTAAAATTTCTTTTTTATCTACATCATCTTTTTCTTCATAAATTTTTTTAAAATCTAAAATTTCTGCTTTCTTTATCAACTCTTGTGGAATTTCTTTTATCCCACTAAATATCACTTTTTTTACCTTTGGAGATAGACCTAATTTTAAATTTTTCTTCGACTTAAACTTATTCCTTCTCGATTTTCTGTAAAGTTTTTGATCATAATAACTTGCTATTCCGTCTTCTATCATGGTAAACTCATCTATCTTATCCCAAATAACTCTCGTCGTTAATATATGATCATTCCCAATATATCGTATTTTTTTATTTTTAGTTCTCTTTTCAATTTCTGATAACAAAATTTTTCTTAATTTTTTTCTAAAAAGAATTTTTTTTATCCCTTTTAGCATTCTTAATTTTATTGACAAAATCTTATTGTACTCTTCTTTATCAATATAAACTGTATCTAGTTTAAAATTACTTTTCTCAAAATAATTCAATAATGTTTTATCAGAAAAGATATAAGTTTTATTTTTGTGTAATTCTTTTGTTAAAAGCATATACAATAACAAAGTATATCCGCTATCAACTAAGATTATATCATGTTCTTCCATTTCTGACCTTTCATTTTTTATTTAAAAATTTTCCGATAAATTGCAGTCGTTCCATTATTTAATTCTTTTTTGAAATCTTCTATACTGTAATCATCAGCACTCAATCTATAAACCCAATTTTTATTTATTTTCAGAGAATTTGCACCTTTTCTTGTCGTTATAAAAATATCAACACCCAACTTTCTCAAATCCTCTCGATTCCCTTTGTATCTGTGTCCCCACGGATAAGCCAAACAATCTGGCGTTTTATTCAATTTTTCTTGAATTATTCTTTTATTTTCCAATATTTCAAATTCTACAGTTTTCTTAAATTCCTCTTCACTAACCTTATAAAAAAATTCATCCTGTTTTTCCTTAAATAATTTTGTCAAAAACTTCTTTCTCTCTTTCAAAGATTTTTTTTGAAATTCTTCACTTTTTTCTATCTTTCTGTACTTCTCAACAAAATCTTTTTTAGGTTTATGTCCAGGAATTGAAATCTGACTCACTGACTTGCAAATCGGCAATCCATCCATTTTTTTACCACTAACATTTTCCTCATAAAAATCATCAAAAAACATACTGTAACTTTCTCTTCTAAAATATGGAGAACTTTCCTCATCATAAAACCCAGTTACTTTCAAATGTTTAAGTGTCATAGCATGAGAATGTGTATGCATCTGAAAATCAACTAATCCACTATCATACATCTCTCTAACCTGATCCCAATTCAAGTAAAAATCATTCTTCCCAATATATTTTGTATTCAAAAAAATTGTCGCCTTAATGCCATATTTTTTTAAAATTGGAAACGCCTCAACATAATTATTCTTATATCCGTCATCAAACGTAACCAAAACTGAATTTTCAGGTAATTTATATCCTAATCCTTTCAATTCTTCCATTTTAAAAGTTTTCTTATCTTTAATCACTTTCATTTGCTCTTCAAATTCTTCCGTTGAAATAATTCCTGGAATTCCTACCTTGTAAACACTGTGATACATCAAACAAGTAAAAAATTTTTTTCTACTTTTATTATAAACAATATATCCCAGTACCAATAATACTAGCAATATCAACACTTGCCGCAACAAAAAAACTAACATTCCTCTCTCCTTCCTTTTTTATTTTTAATTTTTTAAATTCACCCAATTATTTTAGAAATCCTAAATTTTTCCTCTAAATTTCAGCCATTTCGCTCTTATTTTTTTTATCAATCTATCAATTTTAAAATTTAAAATCGTATTTTTTCGTTTATTACTAAAATGCACATGCCTTTTATTCCCAATATGTCTAACAAACGGCTCCTTAAAAAATATCGTTTTAAACCCTTTTTCCTTGTAAAAATCTGATAAAACTTCCTCATATCTCTGATTTTCCAATTTCTCATGCAAACCAAATAAATCCATATCTTTTTTTCGTCTCAAACCTGGATTATATGTGAAAATCTCACCTTTCACTTTATAAAATCTCTCACCAGATTTTGAAATATAATCTTCACTCTCATCAAAAAAGAAACCTTCTGCGTAATCTTCCTTCGCTCTTCCACCAACAATCAAGATTTTCTCATCTTCCTTTAGCAACTCAATCGATTTCTCAATAAATCCCTCTCGAAAAAATTCCCAATCATCTTCACAATGAAATACATATTCAGTATCAACTTCCTTATAAGCCTTATCAATCGATTTTAACTGACCCAAACGAGTTTCATTTACAATCAGCTGAAAATTCTGATTCTCATATTTAGAAACCAATTTTTTTAATTTATTCCCTTCCGTGCTATCTTCTGTAATTATAATTTTCTTAATCGGATAAGTGTTATACTTAAAAAAACTATCCAAAGTTTCTTCTAGCAAATCAAACCGACCACAACTTGTTATGATCAAACTAACTTCATCATTCATATTGACTTAACCCTTTCTCTGCTCTCATTTTACCAGCTTTTATAACATTCGCTAAAAATTCATCATTCTCTTTTAACTTGCTTCTATCATTTTCTTTATGATAAATATGATAAACCAAAGCCTTAAATTTCAATCTTTTCTTACTAATCCCATTATTGTAGAGTCTAACCGCAATTTCACTATCTTCTCGACCCCAACCTTGTATTTTTTCTTCAAATCCATTCACCTTTTGTAAATCTTCTTTAAAAAATGCCATATTACAACCACGAATTCCACTCAATTTCTTATCCCTTTTTATAAACATTTTCGACAAAATTCCACATCTTATCATATTCGCTTTATTCTTAAATCCTTTTTCAAATAATCTAAAAATAAAATTCGGCATTCGATTTTTCAAAAGATTTTTCGAATTTTTTTCATCCACAATCACACGAGAACCTTGCACAAAATATCCTTTTTCCATATTCTCAATATGATCTTGAATAAAATGCTTCTCAAGTATCAAATCTCCATCAATTATTATTAAATATTTTCCACTCGCACAATTTATCGCCTTATTTCTTGACATCGAAAGCCTGAATCCATCATCTTCTTGCCAAGAATGAATAATATTCAACCACGGATAACTTTGCTGAAAATCCTTCACTAAATCAATCGTTTCTTTCCTAGAACCATCATCCGCAATTATTACCTCTCGTGGCTTTACCGTCTGCTCTAAAACACTGTTCAAACAAGCCTTCAACGCTTCAGGCCAATTATAAGTAGTTATTATAAGTGAAGTATCTTTCCCCAAAGTATTGTAATACGCTTCTCTCAATTTTGTATATTTTGTCATCGTATAAATTGAACTATACTTAGCCAACAAATACCCCTCGTATCCATCCAGAACACCAA
Source organism: Leptotrichia sp. oral taxon 221 (assembly GCF_018128245.1). Taxonomy (NCBI): domain Bacteria; kingdom Fusobacteriati; phylum Fusobacteriota; class Fusobacteriia; order Fusobacteriales; family Leptotrichiaceae; genus Leptotrichia; species Leptotrichia sp. oral taxon 221. The sequence goes on along the minus strand of NZ_CP072378.1, from coordinate 106,666 downwards.
ATTGAAAAATGTACATTTTTACAAATCGAAACAACATTTTTGAATAAATTTTCAAAAAACTTGCACTTTTTTTATGCTTAATATATTCAGTCGCACTCTGCGAAGTATATCTATTCAATTTCTCTAAAAATTCCTCAATACTGTCATAAGTATAATGAATTATTTTCTCATTAATTTTTTCAATTTTACTCTCAGTTTGATATTGTTCATGAACCTCACGATTACTTATTTTAACCTTTCCATTCTTCCAAAGCCTAATTACATAATCATCCCATCCACCAAACTTAATCTCCTTCCCAAACGCAATATTTCTAAGTTTTATTTTATAAACATCACTTGAAGGTTTTTCATCATTTATAATACTTTTTATTTTTTCTTTCAATTCAGGCGATACAACTTCATCTGCATCTAATAACAATACCCATTCTCCCTGACATTTCTCCAAAACAGAATTCTTCTGAGGACCATACCCTTTCCATTTCTCAACAAAAACTTTCGCTCCTTTAAACTCAGCTATTTCTACCGTCCTATCTTTGCTCTCACTGTCCACAATTATAATTTCATCCACTATATCCCTTATAGCATCAATAGTTTTCCCTATTCTATTTTCTTCATTAAACGTTATTAAACCAACTGATAGTTTCATTTTAAATCCTTTCAGTTTTTCTCATATTTTTACTAAAATAATCAATTTTACAAATATTTTCCCAACTCTTTTTCATAATCTAATTCATTTATATCTTCATTATATTCAATTAAAATATTATTTTTAGTTCTATTTATTCCCCATTTTTCAACTTTTTCTTCATCATAAAATGCTATTATTTTTTTATCCAATCCTTCTGCTATATGAACTATCGAAGTATCTGGAGAAATTATTAAATCGCATCTTTTTATTATTGAAATTGCTTCCATTATACTTTCTGTTTTTTTATAGAAAATATTCTTATCTTGTATTTCTGACATTATCTCTTCCAATATTTTTCTATCTCTTGGAGAATCTAAAATTATAGTTTTATATTCCTTTTTTCTTAATAATTCTAATATTTTTAATATATTTTCTTTATTAATTTTCCTTCCTTTTGAATATCCAAAAAAATTAATTGCAATTACATTATTTCCCAACTTTTTGTCTTCAAAATATTTTTCTATTTCCTTTTCATATTCCAATGAAATTGGTACTTCATATTTAGAATTAAAATCTGTAATTCCTAATTTTTTCAATATCTCTTTATAATTTTCTATCATTTTATTATTATTTTTTTCTATTTTTATGTTAAAAATATTGAAATCTTCCTTATCGTACCCTATATTCACTTCAGCTTTCATGCTTTTCACAAACCAAAATTCTTTATATTTCATATGCTCTGTTAAATCAACTAAAACATCATATTTATTTTTTTTCAATTTTTTTATCATTTTCAACATTTGAAAAGTATTTTTTCTCTTATACACATAAACATTATCTATATTTTTATTCGTTTCTAAAAGTTTTTTTATTGAAGTATCGCTAACTATATCAATAATAATATTCGGATTATTTTTCTTCAACTCTTTAAATATAAAAGAACTAATTATATAATCTCCTATTTTCCCATCTATTCTCATAAATAGTATTCTTTTTATATTTTTATAATTTATATTTATTTTTTTTCTCTTTTCATCCAACAACTTATTTATAAAAAAATCTCTATTATCCTTTAATTTATTTCTCAAAGGTTTATAAAATTTCCAATTCATTCTTCTATCTTCCCATCTTTTATTATTTTTTCTTTTTTATTAATTCTTTTATAAAAAAATATTTTCCTAAAAAATATAATAAATAAAAATTAATATTTTCAAAATTTTTAGCATGTGTATACTTCAATGTTTCTCTAAAATCTTTTTTAAATTCTTTATGTATTTTATAAAATAAATCTATTCGATCACATTCAATTGCCCTTTTCATTGCATTTTTATAAAATCTTTTTGTTCTATAAAATACCAATGCTTTTATTAGTTCATCTTTTTCTGTTTTATATTTTTGAACTAAGTACTTACAATTTTCAAAAACATCTTCAGTTTGCTTATCATATGAAGTTGTTAAAGTACTTCCTTCTCTTGCTAAATATACCCCAAATATATCATCAACTATTTTTATTTTTTGTGCTTTACTTAAAATATTAATTAGAAACAATTCGTCTTCATGAGTTCCTATTTCCTCTATAAATTCTATATTATTTTTTTCTAAAAATTCTTTTTTATATAAATAAATTCCAACTCTTACACTTAAAAATTTATGCTCAATACCTTTTTTAAAATATTCTCTACCAGTTAATATTTTACCTATTAATTCTTTAGGCGTTCTTGCATCTGCACCAACCCATGTTTCACCACTATTTTCATCATATCTAGTTTCTTTTCCAACAATTATATCAATATCTGTATCCTTTTCTATATTTTCTTTCAACATTTTTTTAAATGATTCTGTTTCTACCCAATCATCACTATCTAAAAAAAATATAAATTCTCCTTTTGATTCTCTCAATCCAACATTTCTTGTTTTGGAAATTCCCTTATTCTCTTGATTTATTATTATTATATTTTCATTTTCATGCTCATTTTTAAATTTTTTTATAATTTCCAACGAATTATCTGAACTTCCGTCATTGATCACTATTATTTCATTTGCTATTTCTAAACCACATAATGATCCCAAACATTTTTCTATATATTTCTCTACGTTATATACAGGAATTACTACACTAAGTTTTACTTCTTTATTTCCCATTTTTATACCTTTCCCTTTAACATTCTATTTATAATTTTTTCTTCACATATTATATCATAAATCACATTAATTTATTTATATTTTTTCTATTTTATGGTAAAATTTAACTAATCTAATCATAGAAAGGAAAAAATTATGAAAAAATTAAATTCTATAATACAATTTTTTGTATTTTTATTTCCAATTTTACTATTTTTGTCTTATAAAGGAGTTCAAACACTCAGTTATATAATTTTACTTTTTTTTATTTTACAAATAATAAATAAAAATAACAGAGCTAATCTAAGCTCTCACTTGGATAAAAAAATATCTATTGGTCTTCTAATTTTTATAGCAACACCTTTTATTATTTCAATCTTTAGTGGCGGAATCATGTCTCGTTCAGATAATTATATTTATTTATATTTATTAATGTTTTTTCCACTAGTATATTTTATTAATAGCGAAAAAAAATTTTTTCTTTTTTTAAAATTTTTATTTGGAAGTGCAATAATCTCCCTAACAGGTGCTCTTATATTTTTCATTACAATTTTTAAAGAATGGGCTAATCCAAAAGGATTTTATTATCCAAGAATACAATTTGTATTGCCAACACAAGATTTTGCAAACATAATGTGTATCTTTTTTTTATTTATGATTTCATTTTTACTCTTTTATAAAAATGAAAATAAAAAAATAAAAATAACCTTTTTAATTTCAGCAATACTAGCTATTTTTATTTTATTAGTAAATAGATCTAAAATGGTTTACATCTGTTTATTCCCTAGTGTTATATATATTTTATGGGAAAAAAATAAAAAATATATTTTATCATTTATATCTGTTTGTTTTGTCGGTTATTTTTTCCTTCCAAAAGCTATTTCTGAAAGATTACAATACATTATAAAATTTGACAAAGATCCTTCTAGTCGTTTACGTGTTTTATTTTGGGAAAGTGCTATTGCTTCTTTCAAAAAAAGTCCATTATTTGGAATGACGACAAAAGATAGAGTTAATTTTAATTTGAATCATTTTAAAAATAACGGTACCCTTGAATATATTGCCAACAATTATGAATTTAAAGTAACTGAAACTGGAATTGTAAATACTCATAATATGTATCTTCATTATTTGGCATACTATGGAATTGGAATATTTTCTTTAATTTATTTTTTATTTATTGTTATTCCTTCAAGACTTTTAAAAATAAATTATTTGAAAAATAATTTTAATGATACTCGTTTTATTGCTCTTGAAGTTGCAATAAAATCTTCTTTTATTGCCTATTTAATTCAAAATTTAACAGAAATTAACTTAAATAAAAAAATAATGGTTTTCGTTTTTACAATTATATTATTCATAATTAACTATATTTATAAAAAACAATTTTCAAAAAATTAAAACAAAAGGAGATGTCTCATAAATCAAAAAATATACAATCCATTTTTGTAAATTTATTTATTTTATGAAACAACTCCTTTTATTTTTCTAATCTCTTCACAATCTCTCCATACACCCTCTCAACACTAATTCCAGGTATCCCCCTATAATAATCCTTCCTATACGCATACTGATGTTCAGGTATTTTCACAATATTATTATCATAAAATTCATTATCCTCAATAACATTACTCTTCTCTTTCCAAGGAAAAAATCCTAACGAACGTTTCCCTGGTCCAAAAATTCCAATCACAAATGGTTTCTCAAATCCACTAGCAATATGAATCGGAGAACTATCATTCCCCACAACTACATCTGTATACGACAAAAGTGCCGAAAATTCCAACAAATTTATTTCTCCTCTTAAATCAATCACATTTCTCTTAGAAAATTTTAAAGGTAATCCCTTTTCAACCTTACTACCTGTAATAACTATCACATTTTTAGAATCCTCAGACAACCTCTGTATCACTTCTCTATATTTCTCAATCGGCCACATCTTCTCAGGTCTTTGACTCCCAGGTGCAACAACAATTATCTTCTTTGTTGCTTCTTCATAGCCACTTTTTTCTAAAATATTTCTAATCTTCATTTTATTCTCATCAGTCGGATAAATTCTAATTGGAATTCTCTCTCCCTCGTAATCAACCAAATCCAACAATCTCTCAACCTCATGCTTTTTCATATCATAATGCACCTTTTTATCCAACATCCACGCTCCACTAGCCACATCAAACCCAACAATTTTAGGTATCCCAGCTAACTTCGCAAGTGCAATAGACCTTATAAATCTATGAGGTATCACCGCATAATCATATTTTTTCTCTTTCAAAATCTTCAAAATCCTAAAAAAACCTCTAATTCCCTTATCTTTACCCTTTTTATCATATAACATAATCTCATTCAAATTTGGATTATTGTCAATAATGCTTTTGTTCGCTGGCAAAGTCAAATAATCTATAACTGAATCTGGATACATATCTTTCAATCTTTGAATCAACGGCGTTGATAACACAATATCTCCAATAAACGCTGTATGTATAATTAATATTTTCATATCTCACCTTTTTCTCGTTTTCTTTTGTGAATTATACCATAAATTACAACATTTTTTAAACTTTTATTTTGACAACGACAAAATAAAAAACATAAGGCAAATAGATTTAATCAAATTTTTAATTAAAAAAAGAGGAACCAGTTATAATATTCAATCAATCCTATTAAAAAGCGATCCTCATAAAAATATCAGATTAAAGACTTTTTTTAATATTTTCCCAATATTTTGCCTTCAAACTTTCATTTGAACAGGAGCAAATATTTTGTATTCAAGGAAAGAAGAATATCTGATGAGTGAAGTTCTAAAGAAAGTACCCCGAAGTAGAATGATTTAAAAAAGATAATCCGAAATATTTATTATGCATTTGACAGCTGCCCCTATATTTTTTTACTCTGTCCATTCTCAACTGTCCGTTAACAAACATGGTATATTTCTAATACACTATTCATATGAAAGGTTTCTCCTTAATGTGGTTTGGTAGACTTACAATGTATAAAAATCTTTCTTTTTTTATATACTCTTGTTACATATGTATTATCTCACAACAAAAAAATTACAAAATTTTAAAAAAGTTGTTGACAAAATAATATAAATAGTGTATAATACTTCTTGTCTTGAAGAAGATTTGTTGGGCTGTCGCCAAGCGGTAAGGCACTGGACTTTGACTCCAGCATGCAATGGTTCGAATCCATTCAGCCCAGCCATATTTTTTTATTAACTATGCTAAATTAATACTATTAAAGTATTAGATATAGCATTTTTTTATTTTATATAGAAATTTTTTCATTTATTATAGAAGAATTAAACTATATGAATGTCTTACAAATAAAAATAATTTTACTAAAACAAAATATCTATATACTATCTCATAAATTTTGTCACCTTACAAAAGAATTGACAAGATTTTATGGTAACCTTTAAAACACCGTAAGTCTTTGCAAAAAATAAAGCCACAGTATGCTGATTATTGAAAAAGTATAGTAAAAATCATCTCGTCAGAAAACCATTTGTAGCGTTTAAGTTCATTATTTTCCTATTTCTTATCTACATATTTTCGACGTTCACTACCCAAAAGCAGTTAACAGTTCTTTTGACAAACCCTTTACTTTTAAATTTATTCTTTCTTTCAGTGGAATAAAAAAATCTATCGTCAACTTTTTTTGACATAAACCCTAAACAATATTTCAAAAGCCTTTATGATAAATAGTAAATTGTTGCTCAAAAGAAAGTTTGAAAGAAAAAATATTTTTTAAAAAGTTTTTACAAGTAAAGAAAAATCTGATCTTCTCTAATCATAAAGAAAACCACCTTTCAATAGGATTTGGAGATTATATTGTAACTGGTTTCCTCATTTTTGTTAATTAAAAATTTGATTAAATTTATTTGCTCCTATATTTTTTACTCTGTCCTACTATAATTGATATATTCCAATTAACATGGGATGCTATAAAACAGTAAATATTGAGTTTTATTATATTTAAAGAGATGTAATCTTAAAAAGATTGTGGAGAAATTACAAAATCTCAATCAACTTTTTAATATTTAAGATGTATTTGTATACTAAATATCAATAAATATAGCTTTTGAAATTATCCCTATATTATTAGAATATATAATACTATAATTTTAAAATTGTCGAAACATCCTTTTTATGATATAATAAAACTTATAAATTAAAATGTATTTTAAATATGATAATAATATTTTTTATTCTCAATAGAATAATAAAAATTTTAAAATTATACTTTAACTTTTTCAAAGATAATAAAAATTTTTATTGTATTTATTATCGTAATACATAAAATTTTACATTTAATAAAAAATTATAAAAATGCACTTAGCATAGAATGGAAGGACATATGAAATTAATTGTTGGATTAGGAAATCCTGGAGAGCAGTATAAATTGACAAGACACAATATTGGATTTATTTTTATTGATGAATATTTAAAAGAGAATAACATCAATGATATTAGAGAAAAATTTAAATCTGAATTTATTCAAACAAATTTTCAAAATGAAAAAATATTTTATCAAAAACCTCTGACATATATGAATTTAAGCGGTGAAGCAATAGCTGAAGCAGTAAAATTTTTTAAAATTGATCCAAAAACCGAACTTTTTGTAATTTATGATGATATGGACATGAAATTTGGTAAATTAAAAATAAAAAAAGAAGGTAGTGCTGGAGGACATAACGGTATCAAATCCATTATTAGTCACATTGGAAAAGATTTTATTCGAATTAAATATGGAATTGGAAAGCCAGAATTGAAAGAAGAAACAATAAAACATGTTCTTGGAAAATTTACTCCTGAAGAAAAAGAAATTTTAAAAGAAAGCAGAAAAAAAATCTTCAACTTAATAGAAGATATCAAAACAAATACTTCAGTAGAAAAACTAATGAATAAATACAATTCAAAAAAATAATAAAATGAGAGTGTAAACTTTTTGTGTAAATAACCTAGAGAACATTATATCAGTGGACTTATATATACATTTGCATAAAAATTTTTACACTCTCAAAATTAAATTAGACACTCTCTTACTCATAAAATTTTTATTCAATACTATTTAAAAATTTAATCGCTCTAACAACATAATACCTATTTCTTTCTTATTTTAAAATATCTATTATTATCTTTATACCAAGAGTGAACTACTCCCGCTTTTAGAAGCGGGAGCTTCTTGGGAAGTACCTGCTTTTGCTAGCCAAATATATTTACCAAGCTCTTCGGGTAGTTCCTACCCTGTCTTTTTATTTCCTAATATTTCAAAATCTCTTTTCCAATGTTTTTTATATTCAGTGCCGCATTATAATCTCTATCAATCTCAATTCCACAGCACTCACATTTATAGCTTCTTTCTGATAATTTCAGTTCCTCTTTAACATTTCCACATTTACTACAAGTTTTCGACGACGGAAACCACTTATCTATCTTCAAAAATTGTTTCCCTAAAAACATCAGTTTATACTCAAGCATCCTCAAAAACATTCCCCATCCATTATCTCCTATACTTTTTCCAAAATTTAATGCCTGGCTCATCCCTTTCATATTCAAATCCTCAACAACCACAGCATTATATGTTTCAGACAATTTTTTCGATAATTTATGTAAAAAATCTCTTCGACAATTTTTAATATATTCATGTAATTTTGATATTTTCGCTTTCAATTGAGCATTTGAAAGTGCCAAACTGTCTACTTCTTTCAAAAATTGATTTTCACTTTTCAAACTAGCAGGTGTAATTATTTTATTTTTTCCAGTTTCTTCATAAAATTTATTCGCAGTATACAAAATCGTATTGTAAACAAAACGAACACATCCAAAAGTCTTGTTTATCAATAATTTCTGTTCCTTATTTGGATAAATTCTGTATTTGAATGCTAAATTATATTTCATAAATTACACCTCCTTTTGATTTTGAATATTATTTTTAATTATTTTTTTTAGAAATTTTATCATTAATGATTTCTCTTCTATATTTTATACAAAAATTGTATCATAAGTATATATTTTTTTCAATTTTTTTACAAAAAAAGCAATTCATCTTCCACTTATAGAAGTCGGAGACTTCTTGCTATCTTTTGTTAAAAATTAAAGAAAAATATAATAAAAAAAATGGCGTCCCCGGTTGGACTCGAACCAACGACCCTCTGATTAACAGTCAGATGCTCTAACCAGCTGAGCTACGGAGACACTCTTTTTTAATAAGAATATATATTAAAAAGTTTGGCAATTTCCTATTTTCCCTAGATAACTCTAAGTATCTTCGGCGTAAACAGACTTAACTACTGGGTTCGAAATGTAACCAGGTGTATCCCTGTCGCTATTGTCACCAAACTTAAAACTTAATAAAGACAATGAGAAATAAATAGTATGGTAAAAAGAATATTAAAAGCTTTCGTATTATTAGTACTGGTCAGCTAAATATATCTCTATACTTACACCTCCAGCCTATCACCACCTGTTCTCGATGGATACTAAAAGAACACTCATCTCAAAGTGGGCTTCTCACTTAGATGCTTTCAGCGATTATCCCTTCCAAACGTGACTACTCAGCCATGCCACTGGCGTGACAACTGATACATCAGAGGTTTGTCCATCCCGGTCCTCTCGTACTAAGGACAGATCTTTTCAATATTCTAGCGCCTGCAGTGGATAGGGACCGAACTGTCTCACGACGTTCTGAACCCAGCTCGCGTGCCTCTTTAATGGGCGAACAGCCCAACCCTTGGGACCTTCTCCAGCCCCAGGATGAGACGAGCCGACATCGAGGTGCCAAACACTTCCGTCGATATGGACTCTTGGGAAGTATCAGCCTGTTATCCCCGGGGTAGCTTTTATCCGTTGAGCGATGGCCCTTCCATACGGAACCACCGGATCACTAACTCCTACTTTCGTACCTGCTCGACCCGTCAGTCTCGCAGTCAAGCTCCCTTATGCGTTTGCACTCTTAGGTTGATTTCCATCCAACCTGAGGGAACCTTTGAACGCCTCCGTTACTCTTTTGGAGGCGACCGCCCCAGTCAAACTGCCCACCTAGCACTGTCTCCGATACCAGATTAGAATTTCAACAACATATGGTTGGTATTCCAACAGCGACTCTGTAACAACTGACGCCATTACTTCACAGTCTCCCAACTATCCTATACACACATTGCCAAAACCCAATGCCAAGCTACAGTAAAGCTCCACGGGGTCTTTCCGTCCTACTGCAGGTAGTCGGTATCTTCACCGACATTACAACTTCACCAGGCCTCCAGCCAAGACAGCTCTCAAATCATTTCACCATTCGTGCAGGTCGGAACTTACCCGACAAGGAATTTCGCTACCTTAGGACCGTTATAGTTACGGCCGCCGTTCACCGGGGCTTCAATTCGGATCTCTCAATCCTCCTCTTAACCTTCCGGCACTGGGCAGGTGTCAGCCCATATACGTCGCCTTTCAGCTTAGCATAGACCTGTGTTTTTGGTAAACAGTTGCTTGAGACTCTTCACTGCGACCTATTTCCCCTTGAAGTGTTTCTCTTCTCAAGTAATATAGGCACCCCTTCTCCCGAAGTTACGGGGCTATTTTGCAGAGTTCCTTAGCTAGAGTTAGCCTGTCGGCCTTAAGTTTCTCACTCTGTCCACCTGTGTCGGTTTACAGTACGGGCACTTAATTTCCTCCTTAGAAGTTTTTCTTGGCAGTGTAGGATTTGTGACTTACACCAAGAGGTGCTTACCCATCAGTTCTCACGTTTAAGCATACGGATTTGCCTATATGCTCACGCTATTTCCTTAGAAAGGCTAAACCGTCAGCCTTCTCACATACCTTCCTGCGTCACTCCATCAGTAATAACGTTAATTAAGTGGTATAGGAATATTAACCTATTTTCCATTCGCCTGCGCTACTTAGCCTCGGCTTAGGTCCCGACTTCCCCAGGGCGGACAAACCTTCCCCTGGAAACCTTGGACTTCCGGCCGGCGGGATTCTCACCCGCCTTCTCGCTACTCATTCCTGCATTCTCACTTCTGATACCTCCAGCAGGCCTTACAGCCTGCCTTCATCGGCTTACAGAACGCTCTCCTACCAAGATGCGAAAGCATCTTCCACAGCTTCGGTTTATGTCTTAGCCCCGTTACATCTTCGGCGCAGATACTCTCGACCAGTGAGCTATTACGCACTCTTTTAAGGTATGGCTGCTTCTAAGCCAACCTCCTGGTTGTCTGTGAATATCCACCTCCTTTCCCACTTAGACATAATTAGGGACCTTAGCTGGTGGTCTGGGCTGTTCCCCTTTTGTCCACGGACCTTATCATCCATAGACTCACTCCTAATCATTAATATATGGTATTCGTAGTTTGCTTGATTTCGGTAAGCAATACGCCCCCTAGATCATACAGTACTCTACCCCCACATATCTTAAAATTAAGGCTGCACCTAAATGCATTTCGGAGAGAACGAGCTATCTCCTAGTTCGATTGGCTTTTCACCCCTAGACCTATCTCATCTCCCAACTTTTCAACGGCGGTGAGTTCGGTCCTCCACTAAGTCTTACCTTAGCTTCAACCTGGACAGGCCTAGATCACTAGGTTTCGCGTCTATGACATATGACTTATCGCCCTATTAAGACTCGGTTTCCCTTCGGCTCCATTCTTTTTAACCTTGCCATATATCATAACTCGCAGGATGATTAACCAAAATCCACGCAGTCACTCTTGCGAGCTCCTACCGTTTGTAAGCACACGGTTTCAAATTCTATTTCACTCCCTTACTCAGGGTTCTTTTCACCTTTCCCTCACGGTACTCTTCTCTATCGGTCAACAAAAGTATTTAGCCTTACGTGATATGGTCCACGCAGATTCACACCAAATTCCTCGTGCTTGATGCTACTCGGGTGCTTTAAGTTTTACTAATAGTTTTATGTTCTACAGGACTATCACCTTCTTTGGTCCAGCTTCCCAGCTGTGTTCCACTTACTCTACTAGTAAAATGACTTTATGGCTATTAGTCTATTAAAGTCCCTCTACCCCATATACACAACGTCGCCAACTTACATGTATATGGTTTAGGCTATTCTCCGTTCGCTCGCCGCTACTTAGAGAATCGTTTTTACTTTCTTTTCCTCCCGTTACTTAGATGTTTCAGTTCACGGACTTACCTCTTTCGTATATGTGATCTACACATATAGGTTTTCCCATTCGGAGATCTTGGTATCAAAGGTTATGTGCACCTCCACCAAGCTTTTCGCAGCTTATCACGTCCTTCATCGGCTTTTGTTGCCTAGGCATCCTCCGTGTGCCCTTAATAGCTTTTTATTCTAACTCTAACAGTTTTCCTGTTTTCATTGTAATCTTTTTACCTACTATTCATTTCCCATTGTCCTTATGCTAGAAGAAACATAATCCAAACAGATTTAGTATTTATATACTCCTTAGAAAGGAGGTGATCCATCCGCACCTTCCGGTACGGATACCTTGTTACGACTTCACCCCAATCACTATCCACACCTTAGGTACCTTCCTCCTTACGGTTGAACCAGTAACTTCAGGTGCAAACAACTCTCGTGGTGTGACGGGCGGTGTGTACAAGACCCGAGAACGTATTCACCGCAACATTGCTGATTTGCGATTACTAGCGATTCCAACTTCATGAAGTCGAGTTGCAGACTTCAATCCGAACTTAGATTGGCTTTTTAGTTTTGCTCCACGTCACCGTTTTGCTCCTCTTTGTACCAACCATTGTAGCACGTGTGTAGCCCAGATCATAAGGGGCATGATGACTTGACGTCATCCCCACCTTCCTCCTGCTCTTCGCAGGCAGTCTAGTTAGAGTCCCCAACTTAATGATGGTAACTAACTATAGGGGTTGCGCTCGTTGCGGGACTTAACCCAACATCTCACGACACGAGCTGTCGACAGCCATGCACCACCTGTCTCTACGTTCCCGAAGGCACAGCCTGTTCTCACAGGCCTACGTAGGATGTCAAGATCTGGTAAGGTTCCTCGCGTTGCGTCGAATTAAACCACATGCTCCACCGCTTGTGCGGGTCCCCGTCAATTCCTTTGAGTTTCAACCTTGCGGTCGTACTCCCCAGGCGGATTACTTATCGCATTAGCTTCGGCACAGACACTCTTCATGCCCACACCCAGTAATCATCGTTTACAGCTAGGACTACCAGGGTATCTAATCCTGTTTGCTCCCCTAGCTTTCGCACTTCAGCGTCAGTTGCTGTCCAGTGGACTATCTTCATCATCGGCATTCCTACACATATCTACGAATTTCACCTCTACTCGTGTAGTTCCGTCCACCTCTCCAGCACTCTAGATATACAGTTTCAAAGGCAAGCTTTGAGTTGAGCCCTAAGTTTTCACCCCTGACTTGTATATCCGCCTAGATGCCCTTTATGCCCAATAATTCCGGATAACGCTTGCGACATACGTATTACCGCGGCTGCTGGCACGTATTTAGCCGTCGCTTCTTCTGCAGGTACCGTCACTTTCTTCTTCCCTGCTGAAAGCACTTTACAATCCGAAAACCGTCTTCGTGCACACAGAATTGCTGGATCAGAGTCTCCTCCATTGTCCAATATTCCCCACTGCTGCCTCCCGTAAGAGTAAGGGCCGTATCTCAGTCCCCTTGTGGCCGTTCATCCTCTCAGACCGGCTACCTATCTTCGTCTTGGTGAGCCGTTACCTCACCAACTAACTAATAGGACGCAAAGCTCTCTCTTAGCATCTCTTTTCATTAAAGCTTCATGCGAAGCTTTAATAATATCTAGTCTTATCAGTCGTTTCCATCTGTTATCCCAGACTAAGAGGCAAGTTCTTTACGCGTTACTCACCCGTCCGCCATGGTTATCACGGTGCAAGCACCGTTTCCCCATTGACTTGCATGTGTTAAGCATTCTGTCAGCGTTCATCCTGAGCCAGGATCAAACTCTTCATTCAATATTTATTTTCACCTTTTAAAGTCTTATTGACAGGAACTTTTTTTATTATTAAAAGTCCTTATTTATCACATCTTTTATGGTATATGCTTCTTCTATTTATTTGTTTATTGTACATGATACATTTTTGTATCGACAAGAGGTATTATATCAAAAACAAAAAAAATTGTCAACTACTTTTTTTATTTTTTTTTAGTTTTTTTTGAATTTTATATTTTTTATAAAAATAATAATGATATAATGACGATTTTTACTATGTTTAAAGAGCATTTATATTATAATTTTTTTAATATGATGTATTTAGATAATATTTTTTATAGAAATGAAAAAATAAGGGAAGTGAGAAAATAAGAATTTTTATTAATAATCAATTCTTACTATTCTCATTTTATACTCTAACCTATAAATTAATAAAATTACATAAACTTAGATTTTAAGTTTAGTTTTAAAAGTAATTTTACTATATAAAATTATTTTTCAAAGAATTTTTTTAAATTTGGAGGGAAGTAATTCGGTCCTTTTATTACTTTTCCGTCTTCTCTGTAGATTGGTTGTCCATTTTCATCTAATTTGCTTAAGTTACTTCTGTGAATTTCTTCAAAAACATCATCTATAACGTTTTGCATCCCGTGTTCGATGATTGTACCACAAAGGATGTAAAGCATATCTCCTAATGCGTCGGCAACTTCTACTATATCTCCATTTTGAGCTGCTTCTAAATACTCTTCATTTTCTTCTTTCATTAAATTGAATCTTAATTTTTCTAATCCATCTTTTAATTTTCCGATTGGTTTTTCTGAGTTTCCTAATTTATAGATTCTGTGAAATTCTTCTACACATTCAATTTTTCTTTTCATTCTTTTTCCTTTCGATTTTTATTTTTTTAATTATGTTTTGTAATTTTTTTGCTACTATGACTTTTATAAAATAATAAACTCAGACAGGTTAAGTAAAATAACCTATTTGAGTTTATCTTTAATTTTAAATATTTATCTTCTTCTTCCTAGAAGTCTTAAAATGTAAATAAACAAGTTAACGAAATCTAAGTATAGTTGTAATGCACCGTGTATTTCAATTTTATCAAGTATTGAAGCATCTTCTTGCATTGCATAAGCTATTACGTTGCTTTTTATTCTATTTACATCAACAGCTATGAAGATTATAAATACTATAACTCCTATTATTGAAGTTATAAGCATTAATCCGTCACTTCTTAGGAATATATTTATTAAGCTCATTATGATTAATGAGATTATTCCTACTGTTAGTAAACTTGTGTATTTTGTTAAGTCTTCTTTTGTGCAGTAACCGTAAATTGCTAATACTGTAAATAAAACTACTGTACTTGCAAATGCGATAACTACTAAATCTAATCCGTAAGCGAATCCTAATGTTGACAATGTAACTCCATTTAATACTGAATAAATTAAAAACATTGCTCTTAGTGCTCCAGCACTTGATTTATAAGTTAGTGCTGTAAATGCTATTACTGTTACAAGTTCTAGTATTATTGCCCCTATCATTATTGGTCCGAATATTTCATTTGAAATAATTCCATTGGATACTGCGTTTAAAAAGAAAAAACCAGTAACTCCTGTAATGATTAGTCCTAAAACCATCCAAAGTATACTTCCTCTTACTTTTGATGTTACTAAACTTTGTAAATCTTCATAACTCATATACGTTCTGTAATTGTTTTCTTCTAAATTAACATTTCCCATTTTTATCACCTCTTGACAATATGGTCATTTTTTATTTTAAATGGCCTTAAGTATATTTTAGAATACTTCTTTTATAACTTTCTCTATTTTTCCTTTTTTTATTTATAGAAAAATTCTTTTTACAAACTATTTTGCAAATGGAACTTTTGATTCTTCGATTAAAATATTAACAATTTCATCAACAGATACATTTTGACTGTCTTGAGAACCGAACCTTCTTACGTTTACTTCGTTGTTAGCTACTTCATTTTTACCAATAATTAATTGTACTGGTATTTTTTGGTCTCCGTTTGCTTCTCTGATTTTGTATCCAATTTTTTCTACTCTTGTGTCAATTTCTACTCTGATTCCTGCTTCTTGTAACTTTTTGAATACTTCTTTTGCAAATGGAACTTGTTCATCAGAAATTGTTAAAATTCTTGCTTGAACTGGGGCTAGCCAAATTGGGAAAGCTCCTGCGTAATGTTCAATTAAAATTCCAAGGAATCTTTCTAAACTTCCGTACATTGCACGGTGAATCATTACTGGTTCATGTTTTTCTCCATCCGCACCAATGTAGCTCATTTCAAATCTTTGTGGCAAATTGAAATCTAATTGGATTGTTCCACATTGCCAAATTCTTCCGATTGAGTCTTTCATTTTGAAATCGATTTTTGGACCGTAGAATGCTCCATCTCCAGGATTTAATTTGTAATCAATTCCTTTGTGTTCCAAAGCTGATTTTAAATTAGTTTCTGCCATTTCCCAAATTTCGTCTGAACCAATTGCTTTATCTGGTTTTGTCGATAATTCAATGTGATATTCAAATCCGAATAAAGTATAAAATTTATCGTATAAATCAATAATTTCAATAATTTGTTCTTCAATTTGTTCTTTAGTACAGAAAACGTGCGCATCATCTTGTGTAAATGCTCTAACTCTCATAAGTCCATGCAAAGCTCCACTAAATTCATGTCTATGAACCAATCCCATTTCTCCATATTTTAATGGTAAATCTTTGTATGAATGTAAGTTGTTTTTGTAGGCAATTATTGAACCTGGGCAATTCATTGGCTTAATAGCGTATACTTTTTCATCAATTATTGATGTATACATATTTTCTCTATAATTAAACCAGTGTCCTGAAATTTCCCATAATTCTCTATCTAGCATAATTGGTGTTTTAATTTCTTGGTAACCTCTTTTTTTATGTTCAACTCTCCACATTTCTTGAAGTTTATTAAATAATTCAACACCTTTTGGCATAAAGAATGGGAACCCTGGTCCATGTTCATCTAAGAAAAATAAGTTAAGTTGTTTTCCTAGTTTTCTGTGATCTCTTCTTTCTGCTTCTTCCATCATTGTTAAGTAATCATCTAATTCTTTTTTACTCGCAAAAGCTACTCCGTAAATTCTTTGCAACATTTTGTTATCAGAATTTCCTCTCCAGTATGCTCCTGCTGTTGACATTAATTTAAATGCTTTTAAATATCCTGTTGAAGGAATGTGAGTTCCTCTACATAAATCTACAAATTCTCCTTGTTTATAAATGCTAACAGTATCTTCTCCTAAGTCATCAATTATTTCAACTTTGTAAGTTTCTCCTTTTTCTGCGAAGAATTTTTTAGCTTCTTCAGCACTCATTTCGCTTCTTTCAAAAGGATAATTTTCTTTTACAATTTTTTTCATTTCGTCTTCGATTTTTACTAAATCTTCTTCAGTAAATGGTTTTTCTGGGTCAAAATCATAAAAGAATCCATTTTCGATTACTGGACCTATTGTAACTTTTGTATTTGGGAATAATCTTTGAACAGCTTGTGCCATAATGTGTGCTGCACTGTGTCTTATGATTTCTATTCCTTTTTCACTTGTTGCTGTTATCAATTCTATATTTCCTGATTTTTCTATCAAATATGAAGGATCTACTTGCGTTCCGTCAATTATAGCTCCTACAGTTGCTTTTCCTAAGCTAGAACCTATGGTTTTAGCAAATTCCACTACTGTCATTGGTTTTTCTAGTTGTCTTTTGCTACCGTCAGGTAATATCATTTCTATCATTTTTTTCTCCTTCTTTCTAAAATTTAGTTTGATTTACAATTTATTTTTTGTGTTTTCAGTATATCACATGTGGGAAAATTCTTCAAACCTTTTTATTTTTTCCGTTCTCAATTTCTTACTTTTGCTTCAAAATTTTAATAAAAAATACTTATTAAGCACATTTTAGCAAAATAAGTATTTTTCGTATTTAACTTTGTTTTATAATCCAGCTCCGAATTGGATTCCACCACCGCTGTAATTTAATTGAACATTTTTTTCTGGGAATGTTACTATTCCAAATTTTAATGTTACTACTGGGTAGTATCCTAATTTTTTATTGTCAGGTTTATCCCATTTCATTCCAGCACCGATTTCCCATTCAACATTTTCGAATCTATGACTTATTGTAGCCATTCCTAATGTTAATTTGTTTGCTCTTATTGCTGCTGACGAACTTTCGAAAATTTCTGGATCTGAAGCTTTTGGAGCTCCATCTTGTACATATTGTACTTTTGCTCCTACCCACCAAGGTTTATCAGGATCTTGTCCAAACATGTATTTTCCTTCAAGTTCATGTTTTCTGAAATTAAACGTACTTTTACGACCTGGCACATCTCTATAAATTCTATCTGGTCTTTCCATTATAAATTTATATCCCATAAAGAATTTTTCTAAGTATCCAGCTTCAATTTTGAATGTCAAGTCATTCAATCGGTCAATTCCTTTATAATTTGTTTTATGTAAAGAATCTGAACCGTCAATTTCCATATCTAATCCCACTTGGAAATATTTTTTACCTTTTCTTAAATCTTGTAATTTAGAATTAAAGTCATTCAAGTTAAATTTATTTTGTCTATATTTTTCTTCTTCAACATAACTTTTATACGCTTGTTCTTCTTCATTACTCAAAAATAACTGATCTTTAGTATCAATATTTATTTTATCAATTTGATTATTAGAATTAGCAATCGAAAATTCTTTTGTATTTGAATCTTGTACTAATTTTATATCCTGATTTTCATTCGCAACCTTTTCAGTTTCTTCAGTTTTATCTTTTGCATATTTTGGTTTAGCATTATTTTCATATCTATATAACAAACTAATTGTTGTATAATCACTTCCAGAAGAATAAACGTCATCCGTTGCATTAGTCGGTGTTGCATTTATATCTCTATATTTTTTCTTTCCAAAACCGTAACTAGCTCTAAAATAATGATCTGATTCAAACTTTTTATTTTTCATTTTTGTTGTATCATAAACGAAACCGAATCTATGTAAATTCGTTTTCAATTTTAAATCAGGAGTTCCAAAAGTTGCACTATTTCCGTAAATATCATTTATTTGATTCATTACATTTGAATATTCTACTCCCCATTCATTAAAATTAACTCCGAATGTTCTGTCTCGATAGGCTTCCTTATATTTCTTTCTGTCCCATCCTATAGTTTCGTTATATGGAAAATATCGTTTATTTCTATCAGAATATCTATATAAAAATGCATTGTCATTATCTGTTACATATCCATATTGAACTTCTCTGTTAAACGTTTGTTCTGATCTAAAATTTTCAAATTCATATTCGTCATTTCTCTCAAAATCTAAACTCACAAAACGTTTATTATCAATATCAGCCTTCAAATAATTTCTTACGTAACGATTTTTTAACCAATTATCAACTGCATGTTTATCATCTCTCATTGTTAAAATATAATTGAAATTTACATTCCCAATACTATATCTAAAATTATTTTTTAATCCTAAAACATCAGTCGGTGTTTCGATGATATCATATCCATTGAACATCGTTCTTTTCGCATCAACTTTTTGGAATGTAAAATCTGCATCATTTACAACTTTTACGTCATATTTATTATTTGTTTTTGCAGTATTGTCAAAAATTGTAGTATACAATTTTGCATTTAATGCTCCAATATTTACTGCTGGTTTTTGTTTCATCGGATTTCCACTTGCATCTGTTGCTAATTTATATCCAGTTGTCGAATTAACATCTTCTATTTTTCTACCACCACTAAATTCTGGAATGTAAGTATTCTCGTAATCTCTCGCTTCAATACTAAAATCATATGAAATATACGAATCTTTCAATGGAATATCAATTCTATCATTTCCTACATTGAACTTTTGTGATCTATATTTTTCAGAAATAATTTTTTTCGCTCTTCTGATTCTTTCAGCATCTTCGTAAACTTTGTATGTTTTACTGTTTGCATCTGCCGTCAAATCCAAAAATAAATTATTATAATTAGGATTATCTCTTGTGTAATCGTATTCATACTCTTTTCGTTTTACATCAACTTGTTTTGTTTGA
Source organism: Leptotrichia sp. oral taxon 221 (assembly GCF_018128245.1). Taxonomy (NCBI): domain Bacteria; kingdom Fusobacteriati; phylum Fusobacteriota; class Fusobacteriia; order Fusobacteriales; family Leptotrichiaceae; genus Leptotrichia; species Leptotrichia sp. oral taxon 221. Next base: position 86,919 of record NZ_CP072378.1, on the reverse strand, counting down.
GCTCCAAAATATAATGTATTTGTCAAATTTTGGTATGCTGTTCTTGGCTCGTATCCAAAAAATTCACTTTTTTTGAAAGGATAATAATTTCCAAAAGTCATAGATTGCTCTTTTCGCTTATCATAAGCCACTTTTGGAACCCATCTAATTGTACCAGTTTCCAATGAATACCAATCTGCATCGTCACGCTCTCTCATTCCACGTACTTCTCCGTATTCATCTTTATCTGAATTTAAATACTCAAAACGAATTTTAGGTCCTCTCAAATCTATAAAATAATTTCTTTTTTTCCTATACGAGTTTAAGTCTCCCACATATCCTGGATTAATATCCATAAATTCTTCATTGTCTACTCCAACAGAAACATCGTTATTTCCATTGATATATTTTACACTTTTATACAAATCAACATCAGTTTTTCTAGGGTCAAGTTCGTCTCTATCAACGATATCATCATTAATTTTTGTCAACTCTCTTAATGCTTCCCTATCAGATGTCCAATTGTAATTTAAATTAAATTCTCCATTTCTTCCAAGCTCTTGATCAATCTTAAAGTCATAAAGTCCGATTTTATTATACTTATTAACATAAGCTGTATAATCGTCATTCAATTTAACACCATCTACAGCTCTCATCAAATTTGTAGTCATATTTTTATAATTCAAATTCCATATTCCGTAACCTAAATCATAAAATTTTCTGTCTTCCGCCTCTTTTTTTGGTGTACTAACAAATTTATGATTTAATGAAAAATCCCATTCTCTTTTACGGTTACCAATCGGAACAACCAATCTATTTATAAATATATTTCCGCTATTCCCATTTGAAAAATTATAATCATTAGAAAATTTTAATGCTAATTTTTTCTTTGCACTAAGCTCAAAATCTACAAATCCCTGTGCTAATGGACCTTTATCATAATCAAATCCCCATATTCCATACAATCCTCTATCGCTATCTGATCCAATATACGGAAATAATGTCGCTCTCTGACTTTGCGGTTTTAAGGAAACCACATAGTACGGTAATTTCAGCCAAGTTTTCCCAGCTGCAACTATACCAATATCTTTGGCGACAACTTTTCTATTAGGGTATATATCCAATTCTCTCGAATTCACCTTATAATTTGGCTTTTCATACGGACTTGATGTAAACCAACCATTTTTTACGGTTATTTTTCTTGGTGATTGTTTTCCTGAAGATTTTTTAGGATCTGGCTCTTCACTCAGTATTTCTTCACCACCATATCTTAATTTTAAATTCACATCATAACTTTCAGCACCAAACATTTTGGCCTTTCTATTATCCATATCATAAACTACTTGATCTGCCTTTATAATTTGCGAACCTTGATTGAATTCGACATTTCCATGAGCAAAAATTATATTTTTTTTAGCCAATTTTTTCAAATTATCGGCTTGAATAGTAACATCATTATATTTCAATGATACGTTACCTTTTGTTTCTATTGATTCCTTCTCTAAATCGATTACTGATTTTTGTGTTTCTAATTCTATAACTCCATTTTCTGCCTTTAATCTTGCAAAAAGTAAAATATAGAACAGCAAAATCAATACTTGTTTATGTTTTATTTTTCTCATATTTTCAACCTTTTTTAAGTTTTTTGTCTTTTGAATTATATCATTTTTTTATATAAAAAACAATTCATTGTCACACAATCAATCAATTTAGCAATTTATTTATTTTTTCCCATTCTCTATAATATTCGTAAATTCAATAAACTTCTCTTTCGTTTCTTCCAGATATTTCTGATCTCCAACCAAAGTCTCTATTTTATCAAAAATACTGTGCCACGCTTTATAAACTTCTGGCATAATTTTTTGCCCTTCATCAGTTATTTTTGTATAGGAATGTTTTCCAATTTTTATTCTTTCAACATATCCTTTTGCAGCCAATTTGTCAACAAATCTCGTAACTGTCGAAGGAGCTATCGTCAATGCTTCTGAAATTTCATTCACAGACAATCCTTTTGGTTCCTCTTGTAACAACACTAACAAAAATGCATGCGTCGAACACATATTCATTCCTTCAAACGATTCTTCGGCTATTTTATTTAGAAGTCTAAACATTTTCGAGATAGTAAAATATAAACAGCCATTTATTTTTTCTTCTCCTTTACTACATCCCATTTTTTCTCTCCTTAAATTTTGTTTGTATGTACATATACTATATCATATTTTTACTTTTGTCAATCACTCTTATTCTATTTTCGCACCTATTTTTAAGACTGGAAAATAAAATTCCAAAACTTTTTTTATAATTACATAAACAGGAATTGCAATAAAGGCTCCTCCCATTCCAAATAAAGCTCCTCCAATTAAAACTACTAAAAGCGTCGTAATTGGATGAATATTAACACTTTTACTAGTTAACCATGGTTTTATTATATTCGCTTCTACAGTTTGAATAATTGTAATAAACACGACTATCCATAATGCCAATTGCCACGATTTTGTTATTGCAAAAAGAACTACTGGCACCAATCCGATAAAAGGCCCTAAAAATGGAATAACATTTCCAAAACCAATAATCATCGAGAACAATAAACTATAATCTAATTTCACAAAATAAAATATAATATAAGATAAAACTCCCACAATCAAACTGTCTATAATCGTTACCTTTATATAATCTCCTATTGATTTATCAATTTCTTTTATCAAATTTTTTTCTTTGCTCAAATCCAAAGCATCCAATCTATTTTTAACGCCTCTTTCTATCGAATCATAGCTAAAAATCAACATTATCGTAAAAATTGGCGTCATAAATAATAGCGTAAAAGTACTGCTCATCAATGAAAAACTTGAACTCAAAACTTTTAACACATTACTAATAATCGCATCTTTTGAATTTAATATTGTCGTTTTTAAATCAATATTATTATCTTCTAAAAACTTAAACGTATTTTTTTGAAATTGGTCTTGATTCTTTATAAAAAATTCAATTAATCCTGATAATTGTTTAGTTACAAGCGGAATTATTGTCAAAACGATATACAAAAAAATCGCACAAAATATTGTTAAAACAACTAAAATTGCTAAATTTCTATTTAATCTTATTTTCCCATCCACTTTTTTTATCAATTTTTTTTGCTTCTCTTCATCATCTGAAACACTTATCATATCTATAATTGGCATCAATGCATACACAATTATAAACGACAAAATGAAAGGAAAAATCGTACTTATCACTAAATTAATCGGTTTCACAAAATATTCGTAAACTTTAAAAAATAACAATATTGTCAATAAAGTCAACACACTCACAATCAAAATATTACGAATTTTTGTAAATTTTTCTTCATTATAAAATTTCATTAATTCATTTCCTTCCTTTTAACGTTTAGTAAGCACTGTTTTTTCTGTTAAATACAATGTCAATTGGGCATCCTTCAAATCCAAAATACTCTCTCAATTTGTTTTCAATGTATCTTTGGTACGAAAAATGAATTAAATCTGGATTGTTTGAGAAAAATACAAATTTTGGCGGTGCTTGGCTTACTTGAGTCGCATAATTGATTTTAACGGCTCTACCTTTTCTCGTAGGAACAGGATTTTGTGCAATTATTTCTGCTAAAATTTGATTCAATAATCCAGTTGTTATTTTCTTATGATATTCTTCGTTAATAAATCTCGCTTGCTCTAAAATATTTATTGTTCTTTTTCCAGTCAACGCTGATATTGTCACAATCGGCGCATAATCTAAAAATGACAAATCTGCTTTTACCAACTCAGTAAATTCCTTCACACTATTATTATTTTTTTCAATTAAATCCCATTTATTAACTGCAATAATAATTGGTTTTCTCTCTTCATAAATCAATCCCACAACTCTTTTATCTTGATCTGTTAACAACTCTGTCGCATCTAACATCAATACACAAACATCTGCTCTTTTTATTGATTTTACCGCTCTCAAAACACTGTAATATTCTATTGAATCCTCAACTTTTGATTTTCTTCTAATCCCAGCTGTATCAATCAATGTGAATTTATCCCCATCGTATTTCAAGCTAGAATCAATCGCATCTCTAGTCGTTCCAGCCATATCACTTACAATTGAACGTTCCTCATTCAATAATTTATTTACTAGCGAAGATTTCCCAGCATTTGGTCTTCCCAGGATTGCTATTTTCAAACTATCTTCTTCCTCAACCTCTTTTTCATCATCAAATTTTTCAACTACTGCATCCAACAAATCACCTAAATTTGTTTTGTGTTCTCCAGAAATTCCAATAACTTCCTCAAATCCTAACGCATAAAATTCCAAAATATTTTCTTGGTCTCTCATATAATTATCAATTTTATTAACGGCCACAACTACTTTTTTATCCTGTTTTCTCAAAACATTTGCTACATCTTCATCTAACCCAGTAATTCCAGCTTTTCCATCTACCAAAAAAATTATTACATCAGCTTCATCAATAGCTACTTGGGCCTGTTGTTTAATTTTACTCATCATAAAATCATTTGTTCTTGGTTCAAGTCCACCTGTATCTACTAATAAAAATTCTTTCCCAGACCACTCTGTTTCTCTATAAAGTCTATCTCTTGTTACTCCTGGCTCATTTTTAACAATTGACAACCTATCTCCTATCAATTTGTTAAATAACGTTGATTTTCCCACATTCGGTCTCCCGACGATTGCGACTACTTGTTTCATTTTTTCCTCCTAAAATTATTTATATCTTTTTTTGATTTTTTTGTTACTATGTATTTTACTATTTTTTTTAATTTTTCACAACAAAATTTTTCTTGAAAACTCAATTATTGCTATAACTTTTTAGTTTTTTTTAATTTCTAAATATAATTTTTTATGCCACAATTATATGCTCAATCTAAAAATACTTAAAATTTTATCACTATCAACTTTGGCATTTCATTTAATTTCTCTTCAATTTCCGCATTTGCACTAATTTTCATAGTAACTCTATCTGCATAATTTTTTTCTAAAATTTCAATATTGTACACATTTTGATTTGCATTTAAAAATGCTTCAATTTCCGAAGTATATTCGTAATCATAATCAATTATGAATGTTGATTTTTCTACATATTTTATAATTTCTGCTTCATTTACTGCTAATTTTGCTGTTTTCGCATAATTTCTTATTAAACCTCCAGCACCTAGCTTTATACCACCAAAATATCTTGTTGCAACTAAGGCGACATTATATACATTTAAAATATTTAATATTTCTGCCATTGGCTTCCCTGCTGTGTTTGTCGGCTCTCCGTCATCATTATACTTGAAATATTCTTGTCCATTTTCAATTACTCGATAAAGTGGCACATTATGCGTGGCATTTGGGTGCATTTCTTTTATTCCGTTTATAAATTTTTCTGCTTCCCTTACGCTTGAAACTGGTTTTATGTAACCTATAAATTTCGATTTTTTTTCCTCAAATTCAATTATTGTTTCTTTTGCTACTGTATTCAATTTTTTCCCTCCTCACTTTTTTAAAACTTCCACGACTAAAATTATGAATACTTAATATTTAATAAAAATAAATCTCAGATAACCTATTTTCAAGTAAATTAAGTATATCTGAGTTTTTATTTTACGGTAATTTTTTTCAATAAATAATATAATCTATAATTACCCTATTTATCTATCTTATCCCATATTTAATATTATTTCAAAAAATTTTATTGAATAGTCACATATTCTTCTAATTGCTGATATTTCTTCGTCTTAACAAATTCTTTTTGCATTTTTTCATAATCTGCATTTGTTAATTTTTTAGCATCTTCGCCATTAGAATATGAACTCTTCATAAATAACGCTAATTCAACCAGTTGAAAAGCCTCTTTATCCTCATCATAGTTATCTTTTAACACTTTTTCAGAAACTTTCGCATTCTCAATATCATTTATGTAATCTTCAAACATTTTCTTCTTATTTCCTGTCTCTAAATATTTTTCAGATTTTTCCATAAATTTTTTCAAAACATCAGCATATTCTTGACTATTTAATTCTTTCTCAACCTTTTTACCAGTTGTATTTTTTCTTACAACAACTGTATTTTTCACATTTTTTTGCACTTCAATTTTTCTTAAAGATTTTGCACTTCCTAAAAAACTTATACTTGCGATGACCAATCCCAATGTAATTACTTTTTTCAACATTTTAAACTCTCCTTTAATTCCCATTATTCGACAATCTGTCAAAATTCTCTGTAAATTAATAGTTATAATATCATAAAACAAAATAATTTTCTAGCATTTATTTTAAAAATTCTTCTAAAAATTTGTTATCTTCTTTCATTTTAGCTCTAACTTTTTTAGCAATTGGACTCACATCCAATATTTTATAATTTTCTTTCATAAGCGTTTTATCTTCTAGCTTATCATTTATTCCTAAAATACTAAAAAATAACACCATTTCTCTCTGAAAATTATAGTCAAGCATTTCGTTCGAAACTTTTTCTCCTAAAATATTATTTATGTAATCACTAACAGCTTTTGCATATTCCTTTTTATCTGAATCTAACATTGACTTACTCAAATAATAAGTCAGTTTCATTCCTCTGTATTCTTCATCTGACATTCTATACATATCACGAATTTTTTTATCAGATAAAGCATTTAACACATTTTCTAAAATCTTTTGTTTCTTCTTTTCATCTTTTTCTTGAGAAGCATCTAAAATTTTCAACATAAAGCTATCTCCGTATCTAGCTTTTACCTTTTCATAATATTCTTTTTTCTTTTTTGTATCATTCATAGCATCATAATATCTATATGTTAAAAGCAATTGATCATATTCATACGGATTATACTTCACAAATTCATCCAAATATTTTTTTGCTTTATTCAAGTCTTTTTTAGAACCTACTAAATATAAATTTATTAATTTTCCTAAAACTACATAATTCTTATTGTTTTTACTTAATAAACCTTCTAAATCTTTTTTTTGAGCTTCAAGAGCTTTTTCATCATTTATAAATTGAGGCGAATCCCTCAAATCATAATCTATTTTTATTGTACTATTTATAATATCTCTGCTTGCACCTATTTTTGTTAAATCACTTCGTATTATTTCCTTTTTTGTATACGCATTTCCTACGACACTTCCAAAAATAAAAAACATCGCAACTGCTAATTTCTTCTTCATTCTATATCCCAAAACTCCCTTGTCTCCTTTACTTTCTATACCTTCATTGTCTGATTCCATAATTCGTCCATTTCCAAACTGAAAACTTTATTTAAAAATTCTGAATCTTTATCAGTTTCTTCCTTAATTCTTTTAGAAATCCGTGTTTGCTCCAATTTGTCAGCATTTTCCTCACGCAATCCTATATTTTGAATTTCCTCATTCATTATTGTAACATTAAAAAACAAAATTACTTCTGCTCGTAAATTGTAATCTTCTACTTCTCTACTTACATTCGTAGAAGCCACTTCTTTTAAGTATTCCTCGACTCCTTTTTCAATCTCACCATTATTATAATGATCTCTCAATCGGTTCAAGTAATACGTCAATTTCATAAAATAAAAAGCCTCGTCAGAAAGACCAACCTCTTTTCTAAAGCTCTCTTTTTCCATCAAACTCAATACTTTTTTCGTCAAAATTTCACGTTTATTTGCATCTTCAGTTTGATATAATTTTATCAATTCCCAAATAGGTTTGTTTTTATACTTTTTCTCTAGCTCAGTCATATATTTATTAAATTCTTCTAAATTTCCAATTCCTCGATAATACACCATTTTTGAAAAAATCTTCTCATATTCGTAAGGCGTATATTGCACAAATAAATCTAAATATTTTTCATAATTTGAACCAATTTTTGACTCAAAAATCGTTATTAATGCTTGTGAAACTATATAATTTCTTTTATCTTTATCCAAAAGAGCTTCCAATTTTTTCACTCTCTCATTAATAATATTCTCATCATTCTCAAATGTTATCGTATCTCTTATTTCAAAATCTAATTTTATAGTTTCATCTATTATTTTTTGACTTACTCCGATTTTCGATAAAGTTTCTTGTATTTTCTCCTTTTGAGAAAATGCACTCAATTCAAGATTAGCTAACAAAAATACAGTCATTACCAATAGTGTCGTCCTTTTTATCTTAATCACTTCCTTTTTTATTTTTTTATCTAATCACAATTACATCAATTCTAACTCTATATTTACATTCATCAATTTTAAACAAAATGTTAAAATTTTTGAAAATACGTTTGCAAAAATTCCCGAATAAACAAAACAGAATACGATTACTATTCCATAATTTTCTATTTTATTATAGAAATTTTTTATTTTTTCTCCTGATATTGAATACAATATTCTCCCACCATCTAGCGGTGTCACAGGTATTAAATTAAAAATTGCTAATGATAAATTTATTACTAAAGTATATGTTGCTATCGTTATTATCATATTATTTGGTGTCAAAAATTCAACACTTATTTTTAAAATGATTAAAGCTATTATTGCTAAAATAAAATTCATAACAACTCCAGCAATCGCCACACAAAATAATCCCAATCTATGCGGTTTCAATTCTGAAAAATCAACTGGAACAGGCTTCAACCATCCAATCAAAAATTTCGAACCACTTAGCAATATTAAAATCGGTAACATCATTCCTGCAAAATCTAAATGTTTAATCGGATTCAGCGTTATTCTACCAGCATCCTTCGCTGTACTATCTCCAAATTTATAAGCCACATAACCATGAGCCACCTCATGAAATGTAACTGACAAAATGAAAATAATTATTGCAATTACAATGTCACACGAAATCCCCATATTAAATACACACATATACAAAAGTGACACGATTACTAATAAAAGAAAACACAATTTCAATTTCGTGTACTCAGGATTCAATATTTTAAATTTTTCATAATAATTTCTTATTTTTTTCATACGTTTCCTTCCAAATGTTTTCCGTATGGTTTATTATATCATACTTTTTATTTTTTTTCTTGTTTTTTTTAAAGTTTTCCTTTTTTTCTCTTACGATTATCTTTAAAACATTTGTAGCAGCACTTTGTATTTTTTTCGATTTTTGTACTTTATAAAAATCAACAAATTTTTATTTTTAAAGGCTTCAACAAATTTTTTTATAGTAAAAAATGAAGCTAATCCATAAAATATAATCCATTATAAATATATTTTTGCTTTTAATAATTTTAAAAAATTATTTATAATTCAAATACTTTTATGAAATAACTTCACTTATATAATTTATTTTTTAATTATTTCTTAATTAGATTCTCCAACGCCATAAATTTTCAACAATTCTTCCATTTCTTCTTTTTCTTCCATTTCAGCAACTTTTCTTACTGATAAAACAATTGATTTTTTTCTCTCATTTTCTTCAATAATAATCGCTTCAACTTCATCTCCCACAGAGAATTTTTCAGAAATATCTTTTAAGAATTCTTTTGTTAATTCTTTTTTAGGAATAATTCCATTAAATCTGTCAGTCAATTTAACTAAAACAAAATTTTCTTGGATTTCAACTATTTTCACAGTTAATTTATTCCCTTTTTTGTATAAAGCTGTAACTTCTTTCCAAGGAGAAGTTGTTAACTGCTTGATACTTCCAGCTAATTTTTTCTCAGCTTTATCAAATGAAATCACTTTGAATTCTACTGTATCACCTTTTTTATAAACTTTTTCTTCTTTTCTATCCCAAGAAAACTCGTTTTTGTGAATAAATACTTCAATTCCTTCTTCCAATTCCACAAAAATTCCATATTCTTGAATATTTCTTATTTTTCCTGAAAGAGTAGAATTAAAATCATAATTATCTTCTATTTTTTCCCATTTATCGTCTAATAATGCTTTTGAACTCAATGAAACTCTATTTTTTTCATCATTAAAGTCGATTATTTTAAATTTAATAATATCTCCAACATTGTATTTTGATGTTAAATTTGTTACTTTTCTGTAAGAAATATCCGAAATGTGTAACAATCCTTCAATATCTTTTTCAAGTGAAACTAATATTCCAAAATCAAACACTTCTGTAATCGGTCTTTCCAATACTTCACCAATTTGGTATTTTTCTTTCACTTTCTCCCAAGGATTTTCTTCCAATTGTTTTACACTTAATTTAACATTTTTTCTATCTTCTTCAATTTGAATAATTTTAGCTTCAATTTTATCATTTACATTATAGTTTTTCAACGCTTTTGCACCATTATGCCAAGCCAATTCAGAAACATGTACAAATCCATTATTTCCATCAACAGACACAATCAATCCAAAATCAAGAATTTCTTTAACTTCTGCAGTTACTACATCGCCTACTTTATGAGAACTCAAGAAAATTTCCCATGGATCTTGCGATAATTGTTTAATACTTAATTTCAATTTATGTTTTTCACTATCTTTTTCAATAATTTTCGCACTAACTTCTTCACCAATTCCAAATCTTTCAACTAAATCATTAACTTGATCCCATGAAACTTCTGAAATATGCACAAATCCAGTTGTTACTCCTAAATCTAAGATTACTCCAAAATCAAGAACTTCTTTAACTTTTCCAGTTACTACATCGCCTTCATTTATTGAATCAAAATATTTTTGTTCTTCTTCTTTTACTAAATCTGTTCTTGAAACAGTAATACTCTTTTTCGTTTTTTCTTTTATTATAAATTTGAATTCTTTTCCTGTATAATCTACATTTTTATCAAAACTTGACAATGAAAATGGTAAAAAAGCATTGTTTTTCCCAACTTTTACATTGTATCCACCTTTAATTTTTTTATCCACTTTTCCTGTCACAATTTCATTTACTTCATACGACGCAAATTCTCTCTCTTTATCAAGCACAAATTTAGAGACAATTATATTCTCTTCATCTTCTCTCAAAACCTTAACTTCTACAGTATCTCCAACATTAAAGTCTTTTATTTCACTACTTATAATTCTTCCTTCTTTTTTTGAACCTAAATCTAAGTATGAATATTCCATCTCTTTTCTAGTAATTATACCTTCAACGATATCTCCTGATTTTTTTTCTTCTGGTAAGAAGTCATCTAACATTTGCTCAAAATTAAAATCTTCCATGCTGTTATTTAGAAATTATTAAAATTTATTTTTAACAATTTCTTCTCCTTTCTCTGTTTATTTTTCTAATTTTATTTATAAAATTTTATTTTCCCCCTATATTTTAAAATTTTTTAATTATCTTCTTTCATTTCAAATCTCCAAAAATTTATTCTTCAAAAAATTTATCAACTTCTATCAATTTTTTCAAATTTTCCAATAATTCATTTTCATCCTCGCCATCGGCAATTAACGTAAGTTTTTCACCTTGCTCAGCTCCTAAAGTCATTATTCCAAAAACATTTTTGGCATCAACTTCTTCATCTTTTCTTTTGATTTTCAACGTTGATTTATATTTTTTTGCTAAACGTGCAATTAATGTTGCAGGTCTCGCATGAACACCTTGCTCATTTTTGATTTCCACTTCTAATATTTTCATAAATAAATCAACCCCTTTTTTTAACTTATCTTTGAAATTCTTGGTTCTTCTCTTAATTATACCATATGTAATGCCATATTTCAATTTTTTACAATTTTTTCGATAATCAAATTTTATGAATGAATTTCTACATTATATTTTACTAAAATAATTTATGAAATAAAAAAACAGCCTCACAAAAGTTTTTGACTAAAAAACTCGTTTGACTGCTTTTTATTTTATTCTTTTTTATTCACAAAATTTCTCAAATAAAATCACGAATATTTTTTATCTCATAATTATAATTAACAACAACATATTTATTACTAATTATTTTCTCTGTAATAATGCCATTCATCAACTTTTGTTCCATCTTTAAATTGGCATTTTCCTGTTTCGTTTCCATCTTTATCTTTTACATTGATTGATTTTCCACCATGTTTTTCACAAAAAACTGATGCTGGATTGGGTGTTCCAATCATTTTTTCGGGTTCTTTAGTTTCTTTTTTATTATTTTCTCTGTAATATTCCCATTCTTCTACTGTTGTTCCATCTTTTAATTTACAAACACCGAATTCTCCGTTTTTACTTTTTACAATAGTAGATTCTCCACCATTTTTAACACAAAATTCTGATGCTGGATTTGCCATTCCTATAACAGATTTTTTTGCTGTAACTTTTTTTGTTGTAGTTCTTTTTGTTGCAGCCATTCCTGTCATACAAGACGCTATCATTGCTATGCTTACCAACACTTTTAATTTTTTCATCTTATTTCTCCTTTTTATCTTTAATGTAAAAATATGATAACATATTTCCCTTTTTTTTTTTTACATTTTTTTCAATTAATTTTATTAGTATAATAAATAAAACTAATTTTAACAAAAATAATATTTCCTTCTAGTTTCTTTAAATTATAGTAAAATTGCTTTAAAACCAAATTTAAAAACGATGGCTATTTACTTAAAACCTAAATTTATAGAATTTTAGTAGTTTTATTTTAAATAGGTTCTAGTATCATAACAATCAGAGTAGATAATTATTCTTCAACTAAAAAAGCAAGGACTATAAAAATGCCCTTGCAAAAAAACTATTTTATTTATTTTGACTAAAATGAATCTGGTGATGAAACAACGTTCAAGTTTTCATCTATTTCAAAAATTAATGGTTTTCCAGTTGTTAAGTTTAATTTCAAGATATCTTCATCTGAAATATTTAACAAATATTTTATTAATGCTCTCAAGCTGTTTCCATGAGCTGCTACAATAACGTTTTTACCTTCTTTTAAGCTTTTTGAAATATCTGAATGCCAGTAAGGTAACACTCTTGCGATTGTATCTTTCAAACTTTCTCCAAGTGGTGCTTCTTCATCAGTTAAATCAGCATATCTTCTGTCTGATTTTGGATAATATTCACTTGATTTGTCAATTGCAGGTGGTGCAACATCAAAACTTCTTCTCCAAATAAGAACTTGATCATCTCCGTATTTTTTAGCAGTTTCTGCTTTGTTTAATCCTTGTAATGCACCATAGTGTCTTTCATTCAATCTCCAAGATTTATAAATTGGAATATACAATTCATCCAATTCTTCCAAAACATAATTTAAAGTTTTAATAGCTCTTTTTAAGTAAGATGTGTAAGCAACATCGAAAACTAATCCTTTTTCTCTTAATGCTTTCCCTCCTGCTTTTGCTTCTTCAACTCCTTTAGGACTCAAATCCACATCTTTCCAACCAGTAAATTTGTTTTCCAAATTCCATTGGCTTTCACCATGTCTGATTAATACTAATTTCATAAGTTTCCTCCTTAAAATAATATTTTTATTAATGTCACTCATTTTATGCTTAAAAACATAAAAATATTGTGTTATTTATAAACTTTTTTTATTTGATAGTAACTTAGTTTTAAAAAATTAACTATTTTTCTTCAACTTCCACAACTGTTTCTGAAACAGCTGTATTTGTAGATAATTCTTTTTCAGCAATTAAATCTTCAAGACGTTCTTTTGTTGTCATCAATTCTTCAAGATTCATGTTATCGTAAGTTGCTTCTGAAGATGTTTTTATATTTATCCCTTGTTTTCTTAAAAAACTGTCAACTTTACTTTGATTTTTTTTGTATAAATAGTAACCAACTGCAACTGTTCCCACTCCAACTGCCGCTCCCACTAAATGCTCTTTCTTTATGCTTCCGAATTTTATCATTTTATTACCTCCAAATTTTTAATTTATTTATTATATTTTTTCAAATAATTATATATTAATATTTTTTTATAACTATGTGAATTACTCCTACTTGTAGAATCTGGTGATTTCTTGATATCTTTTGTTAAATTCTTTTACTTTAAATCACAATTTATTTCAAAGCTATATATTTATCATCCGAATCTTCATCTGATCTCTTGCTAAAGAATATATGATCTATTAAATCACTTACATTCTCAATAGTTTTATCATTTTTCACATCCACAACATAATGGAATTTCCCATTTTCAGCTTTTAACCGATAAATTCTCACTTCTTTATTCGATACATTATTTAATACAAGGTGTCGTCCAAAAGTTGTAAGCCACATAAGTGCTATTGCTGTAACTGATCTATTTGCCATATAGGATCTTAAAAGATACAATGCTGGTAAAATTTCAATGTCAAAGAAACCTTTTCGTTGTGTTTCCATATAGGCGTGTTCCATAATTGCCGCTGTTGTAAGTCCCGCTGTAAAATTGTTTATATCCAATTGTAATTTTTCAATTTTACTTTTTCCAAGTCCGTACAAGAAAGAAAGCAAAATCGCAGCTCCAGAATATACAGACAACGAATCTATTGATTTTTCTTCAAAATCTTCCACTAATTTTACCGAAGTCATCCCGTGCTCAACTGATAATGCTGTCGCAGTTCGATAAATCACTTCATCAATCGTAATTTCCTCTGGCTCAAAAGTTATAAGCAATGTATTTATAGTTTTATTATATCGTAAAGCTGTACTTTTTGCTCCAACTTTTATTGTTTCAAAAAATTTTTTTGTGTCAATAATTTCGTGTGAAACTTTCAATCTGACACGATTCGGTAATTTATGCAATACCGTTAAAGTTAATTTTTTCATATAATTTCCTCCAAAATCAGATACGCCACAAAAATTCTATTTATTGACATCATATTTTAGAAGTCTTAATGAATTTCCAACTACTAAAATTGTTATTGAATTATGTAAAACTGAACTATATATTGCTGGTAGCAATCCTGTCGCACCTAATACAAGTGCAAAACTGTTTATTCCAATCGCCATCACAAAATTTTGTTTTATAATTTTTACAGTATTTTTAGCTAAACCGATTACAGCTGGTATTAACAACGGATCGTCAGAAGTTATTGTAACATCGGCAGCTTCCATTGCAACATCTGTTCTAGTACTTCCGAGTGCTATTCCTACATTTGCGTAAGAAAGAGCTGGAGCATCGTTTATTCCATCTCCAATCATAATAACTTTTGATCCGATTGAACGGAATTTCAAGATATCTTTTGCCTTATCTTCTGGTAACAATTCAGATTCATATCTATCCATTGACATACTATTTGCAATGGTTTCAGCCTGTTGTCTCAAGTCTCCTGTAAGTAGCACAATATCGTCTATTCCTTGATTTCTCAAACGGTTCATAGCTTTTTTGATATTTTCTCTTGGTGGATCAGAAACTCCGATTACACCGATTAAATTCTCATTTTTAGCCACATAAATAACGATTTCTCCATTATTTTGCATTCCTTTTACCACGTCAACTGACATCTCTACCGAAATATTATTTTCTTCCATGTATCTTCTGCTTCCCACACGAATAATATCCTTATTTACATAAGTTTCAATTCCTCTCGCCACTCTAATTACATCTTCTTTATGTCGTGGTATTTTTAATCCTCTATTTCTTACTTCGTTTAAAATTGCACTCGCCAAAGGGTGTGTAGAAGTTTCTTCAGCAGCCGCAGCTAATGCAATCATTCTATTATCTTTCATATTTTTAGCAAAAGTTTTTACTGTTTGAACTTTAGGTTTTCCTTCTGTAATTGTTCCAGTTTTATCAAATATTACAGTATCAGCCTTTGAAAGTTCTTCCAAATAATTGCTTCCCTTAATCAAAATTCCATTTTTAGCAGCTGTATTAATTGAAGCAGAAAATGCTGTCGCTGTCGACAATCTTATTCCGCATGAATAGTCAATTACAAGCATACTCAACGCCTTTTGTAAATTTCTAGTTGAAGCATAAACTATTCCAGCAAGAAGGAAATTTAACGGTATCAACTGTGCAGAAAATGCATCGGCGTAAGATTGAATGTCCGCTTTGTTAAATGAAGCATCTTCCACCAATTTTATAATTCTTGAAGCCGTTCTATCATCTCCAACTTTTTCAGCTCTTACAGTAATATTTCCACTTTTCAAAAGTGTTCCAGCAAAAACTTCCTGTCCTGTTTCCTTTTTAACAGGCATATATTCTCCAGTAATCGCCGATTGGTCAATTACCGCACTTCCCTTTTCAATTGTTCCATCAACACTTATTTTTTCTCCAGTTTGAACAAGTATCAAATCACCTTTTTTAATTTCTTCAATTGGAACTTTTTTCGCCACTTGGTCTTCATCTTCAGATGCTTTCCAAACATAGCTTTCTCCAACACTTAGCATGTCTTTAATTACACCACGAGTTTTTTTCATAGTATAAGCTGTCAAAAGTTCTGCAATTCTTTCTAAAATCATAATTGTCAAAGCTGTTCGCTCACTTCCCAAAGCGATACTACTTACAATCGCCGTAGAACTCAATGTATCCGCATTCGGGCGCTTATTCTGAATCAATGATAAAATTCCATTTTTTAAAACAGGCAATGCCAAAGAAATTGTTGAAATAGTTTTGTAATTAAATAATCTTCTAATTCCAGTCAATTTTGTTTTTGGACCTGGAAGCAAAAGCAATAATACTGCCGCTCCAATATTTTTCATAATTTCTTTTGGTGATTCTTCCTGTAATCGTCTTTCTATCACATATTTATTCGATGCTTGTTTTTTCTCATTTTTGTAAATATCCACCAAATACCCATTCAATGTATTTTGAAGCAAAGATACAAAATTTTCTCCAGTTAGCGAAAAGTTATCAAAATAAATAAGTACAGAACCTGTAATAGTTGAAATTTCAACACTTTTTATATAATGAACTTGCATTAAACGCTTTGTTATTTCTTCTTTGTGAACGCCAAGATATTTTAACGCTCTTGAACGAATTCTGATTCTCCCACGAATTTCATGCAAAATCTCACAATTTAGCAAATAATTTCTACCAGCCATAAAATTTTCCTTTCTTTTTATTCCACAAACTTAAAGTCTTTTTATCAAATCATAAAAAATTTCCAGATTATCTTCTATTTCTTTCAAAGATTTATTTTCATACAATTCAGGATGATTGACAACCGTTTTCCAAACTTTGTTCATCCATTCAAGTATTTCCTTTTCTGAAATCAAATTTGGATCATAATAAAGCAAAATTTTATTCGTTATATACGAATATTCAACACTTTTTATCCCTTTTTTTGATAAAATAAGTTTTTTTACTTCATTATCATATTTTTTTAATTCCTCTGGAACTTTTGATAAATTTGGAACAAATAGCCTAAGTCTTCCAGGAATACTGTGCACTACCTTTATCTGATTAAACATCAGATATGTTGTTCTAAAAAAATTTTCTAACATCTTTTTTCCTTTCAATTTTTTGTCTACTATTTTCTTTTCTCATCTGATAAAAGTCTAGAAGCCCACCATAACAATGTAGCTCCTTTAGGTAATCCTGGAACTTTCCATATTTTTTTTATTCCATAAAAAATAAAAATACCTGCAGTTAATGTCCTCAAATCCAAATAACCTTTACTCTTGTTATAAACAGCCATATCTGCTGATTCAAATATCTGCTTTAACAACTCTTTTATTCTCCCAGGTTTATTTTTCAAGGCTTCCTCATCCAAATGAAGCAATCTCAACACTACCAAATACAAAAAAGAACTTTCAATAACTTTTTCATCAAAATAAATCAGAATACTTCCAGTAATAGAATTAACTTCCACAGAATTTATTCCTTCTATTTTACAAATATTATTTAAAAATTCCTCTTTCAACTCTTCGTCATCTTTTAACACTTCCGTCTGCAATCGCAAACGTCCATTTTGATAATGTTTCACTTGAATAACGCCATAAAAACTTTGCAACATAAACTGACTCCTTAAACTTTTTTATAATTCATTATATACCTTTTCATTTTAAATTACAAGGTCGTTTCATCAGTAAATTGCGTTAATTTTTTCTCTTAATAAGCTAATTCCCTTATAAAAAGCCTACAACTTCTTGCTAAATTTTATTAAGATAATTTTTTTATTATTTTATAAAATCCTGAACCAATAAAAAGTATTACACCTGCAAAAATGATAAATATATCAAAAAGACCAATATTTTGACTCCTATTAATACAATTTTCTCTTTCTTTTGCATCAATAATACTTTCACAGTTTATTCTCCCTGAACTGCTTGAATGAGAACCACGACTTCTCCAAAAAGATGACGAATTTTCTTGCTCATCATCACCAGATTTTTTAGATTTTCCATCTCCTTCTCCATCTGAATGTCCTCTCGAATGCTCTCCGCTACTATGTTCTCCACCATAGTGACCACCATAATGATGACTTCCACCACTTCCATGAAAATGACCATGTCCACCACCATGAGAATGTCCGCCACCACCTCTTCTTACTAATTTTTCCATTTTGACCTCTCTTTCTTCACTCTTTTTCATTTTTTTCAATTTCTATGATCTCAAAAATTCAATTTTTTATTCACTTTTCCAATTCGTTTTCCCAGTTGTATTTGCTATTTGTCATTTATTTCCCCCATTCTACTTTCTATTCTTCAAATCCCTTCAATTCCTCACTCTTCGAATCCCACTCTTCCATCATTTCCATCTCGTCACTATCTAATCTATCAAATTCCTCCTGAATTTCCATCAACTTTCCAACATCATTTTTTCGTCCAGCTTCTTCATAATCCTTATTCAATTCTTCCCGTTTTTTCGAGATTTTCTCCATTTTTTCTTCCAATTTTGCAATATCTCTTTTCAATTTTGAAATTTTTTTAGAAAGTTCCTTTTGCTCCTGATATGACAATTTTTGTTCTTCTTTGGTCTCAATGTCAGTTGCAGTCGGATTCGATTTATTATTTTTCAAACTTTCCTTGTAATCTTCGTAATTTCCTTTAAATTTCGTAAGACCATTTTCATCAAGATAATAAATTGTGTTACAAACTGTGTCTAAAAAGTGACGATTATGCGATACGACAAGCATTGTTCCGTCAAAATCTTCTAATGCGTCTTCCAAAACTTCAATTGAGTAAATATCCAGATGGTTTGTAGGCTCATCTAAAATTAGGAAATTCGCCCTTTGCATATACAATTTTAAGAATGAAACTCTAACTTTTTCTCCACCGCTCAATTTTTCTACTTTTTTCAAAACATCATCGCCTGAAAACAAGAAAGCTCCCGCAAGTGTTCGTAAATATTCTTCCGTCAAATTTAGAGAATTATTAATTTCCTGCAAAATATTGTTTGCTGGAGTTAAATCCATGTGATTTTGGTCGTAATAACCGACTTTTACACGAGAACCAAACTCAACTGTTCCTGAATCCTGCTTCAATTTATTTACCAAAATTTTTAACAAAGTTGATTTTCCAATCCCATTTTTTCCAATAATTCCGACTCTTTCGCCACGGAATAGCTGAAAACTCACATTATTCAATACTTTTTTGTTGTCGAAACTTTTTGAAATTCCATTCACTTTTAAAACATTGTCCCCAGTAATCGTATCTGTTTCAAATTTCAATTTCATTCTTTGCGGATTAAAAACAGGGTCGTCCATTCGCTCGATTCTATCTAGAATTTTTTGTCGCCCTTTTGCCTGTCTAGCCTTTATTCCAGCACGGAATCTGTCAATGTATTCTTCCATTTTCTTAATTTTTTCCTGCTCTTTTTCGTAACGCTTCATTTCCCCTTTTAAAATCATCTCTTTTTGAATGATAAATGCAGAAAAATTCCCATCATACTTATGCAATTTCTTATTCTCAATTTCAAAAATTTTGTTACAAACATTATCCAAGAAAATTCTATCATGTGAAACAAGCAAAAACGCCTTCGCATACCGTTTCAAATAATCTTCCAGCCACTCAATTGAAACCAAGTCCAAATGGTTTGTCGGCTCATCTAAAATTAATAAATCTGGCTCAGACAACAGCAATTTTGCAAGTGAAACCCTAGTTTGCTCTCCACCACTCAAATCTTTTAACACCAAATTGTAATATTCCTCAGTAAGCTCCAACCCAGTCAAAATCTGCTTTATCTTATACTCAATATCATATCCGCCCTTCGCCTCATAAAGCGACGACAACTCCGCAGACTTATTAATCAATTTTTCCAGCTCATCATTTTCAGCCGTTCCCAAAAGCAAATTAACCTTCTGAAGTTCATGCCAAATTTCCCTCTCTTCTGCAAAAACCGACATCATCTCTTCATAAATCGTATTTTTTTCATCTGAAAATTCATGATTTTGCGACAAATATCCAATTTTCATCGAAGCACTTTTCACAATATTCCCAACTTCATTCAAATTATCTTCCGCCCCATCAATTCGCTCTCTATCAAGCAACATCCGAATAATCGTCGATTTCCCAGCTCCATTCACCCCAACAAGCCCAATCTTATCCTTCTCCTCAATCGTAAAATTAATATCCTTCAATATATATTCCCCAGCAAACTGCTTATACACCCTATTAAATTGCACTAAACTCATCAAATTCCCTTCCTTTTCTTTATTTTTATCAAATTATTTTTTCTAAATATTTCATTTTTAAATTTATTCGTTAAATTATATCATTTTTGATATTTGTTTACAATGTTTGAGAAATTTTCAAAATATTTAAGTTTGACAAAAATATTAAACTGTGATATTATGATACCTATAAATTTTTAAAAAAGAAGGTGATTTTATGAACAAAAAGAAAATTAACACTATTGTTGGTTCAATTGGAGCATTTATTGGAGTTTTTGTGTTTATAACCTATATTCCTCAAATTATCGCTAATTTAGGAGGAGAAAAAGCTCAGCCTTGGCAACCGCTCACAGCTTCAATTTCTTGTCTAATTTGGGTTATTTACGGATGGACTAAAGAACCTAAAAAAGATTTCATCCTTATTGTTCCAAATTTAGCTGGTGTAATATTAGGATTTTTAACTTTTATTACAGCTTTATAAATTTTTATTTATAAAAAATGAAATTTACTATTAAATATTTTTATTATACTTTTATTTAAAAGCAAAAAGAGGTTTTATGCCTCTTTTTTTATTTTATCAGAAATTTATATTTATTTTTTCTAGTATATAAGCAAAAAATATGTTATTTTGGAAAGTTTTTCTAGTATAAGTTGAAAAACTTTTTAATTTAGGATATAATTTCTTGTATATATTAATATAGGTGGTAATAAAATGATAAAAAGAGAGCAATATTTAAAAGAAATTAGGAAATTTATGGATAAGCCGATAATAAAAGTTATTACTGGTATGCGTAGAAGCGGGAAATCTATGATTTTAAAATTAATATCTAAAGAACTTGAAGAAAAGGGAATTAATAAAGAAAATATTATTTTTATTAATTTTGAGTCTTTAATGTTCGCCGAATTTGCAAATTTTCAAAAATTATATAGCTATATTATTGAAAAATCAAAAAATTTAGCTGGTAAAATTTATATTTTACTCGATGAAATTCAAGAAGTTGCTTCTTGGGAAAAAGTAATAAATTCATTGCTAGTTGACTTAGATTGTGATATTTATATCACTGGTTCGAATGCTAATTTATTATCTTCGGAATTGGCTACCTACATTGCAGGAAGATATGTTGAAATAAAGGTTTTTCCTTTATCTTTTAAAGAATTTATAGATTTTTCCAAAATTCAAAATCCAGAAAAAATTTACAGCAATGAAGAATATTTTGAAAAATATTTGCAATTTGGAGGTTTACCTGCCATCCACAATTTTAATCAAGATAAAACTTCTATTTATCAATATTTGACTGATATTTATAATTCTGTCTTGCTAAAAGATGTTGTTGCGAGAAATAATATAAGGGATATTGAACTTTTAGAACGAATAATTTTATACATTTTTGACAATATTGGAAATATTTTTTCTGCAAAAAAAATTTCAGATTTTTTAAAAAGTCAAGGTAGAAAGTTAAGCGTTGAAACTGTTTACAATTATTTAAAGGCACTTGAAAATGCGTATATTATTTCAAAAGTTCAAAGATATGACATAAAAGGAAAATCCATTTTAGAAACACAAGAAAAATTTTATCTTCTTGACTTAGGTTTAAAACATTCTCAATTAGGCTACAAAGCAAACGACATCGCTGGTCATCTTGAAAACATCATCTATTTAGAACTATTAAGAAGAAAATACAATGTAAATATTGGAAAATTAAAAACAAAAGAAATTGATTTCATCGCACAAAAAGAAGATAAAAAATTATATATTCAAGCAACTTATCTTTTAGCCTCAGAAAATACCATTGAGAGAGAATTTTCTCCATTAAAAAACATTGAAGATAACTATCCCAAATATGTTCTTTCTATGGATAATTTAGGTGAATATAATATAAATGGAATTCAACGGAAAAAGATTATAGATTTTTTGCTGGATTTATGATTTTGGAATTATAGTAAAAATTTTTATCTTAAAATATTTTATTTTACTGACTTTTATAATATAATAATTTTATCCCAAAATTTTCATAATAAATAGATAAAAATAAAAGAGAACCAATCAAATCAGTTCTCTTTTTTCTATAACAAACAAAGCCATAGTTTTACCCTACTACTCTCAAAACTCTACAATTTCTCACAAATAAAAACGAAATATCTTCAATCATTATCTCAGATTTAGCAATAAAAATTCCAGACATTTTATCTATTTCTTTTAAAGTTATTTTCTTGTTATCAAATGTTTCAATTATCCCAAATTTTTCCGAATATGATTTCTCATGCTCAAAATGCACTAATATTTTATTCTCAAAGCATTTTTTCAAAACTTCTTCTATTCTCATTTTTACAATATTTGGAAAAAATTCCTCCAAATCTATATCTTCTGTTTCTATTACACAAACTCTATCACTAATCTCATCAATATCTGACATTTGTAATATTATAAATTTACTATCACCAAAAAATAAATCTTTTTCGCAAATTAAAATATAATTATCATCTTGAAAGATAATATCACCTAAAACATCATCTAAACCATAAACTTTTATTAATTTATTTTTTTTAATTTCGCTATCTTCTACAATAATATCTTTTATAACGTTTTTTCCTGCTTTTATAATTTTTACTCCATATTTTCTTATAACTTCTTCTTCTTTTTTATCATCTTCATCACAAAAATGAAATTTAAAAAATTCCTTTAAATTTTTTATCAAATATCCATTTTTACTCCAATCTCTATCATAGAAAATTTGTAATCTTATTTTATTTTCTATAAAATATTTAAACAAATTTTTAAAAAATTTATCTTTTTCTAAAATAATAGTCTTTCCTTCATTTAGTTCTCTTTCCTTCATTTCTTCTTTCATCAATTCTAAATACCACTTATTTCTTCCTAATCTTTTCAATTCTTCTTCTTTTAAAAATTTATAACCTTCGTATTTTCCATATGGATTAATTGATGTAAAAATATGAAAATCATTACTACTCCCAATATGATTTCCAACAGAAAATTTATCTCCTAAACGTGAATATTCAATCAACTCATCTTTCCCAATTTTTTCTAAAAATTTTTTCATAAAGTTTCCTCCTTAAAAAATCATCTTCCCATAATATTAACTTTCAATTCCCCCAACAATTTTTTATCACAAAAAACAGTCGAAATCAAAAGTTTTTCGTAAATAAATTCTTTTCTCCCAAAAAAATTATTTTTCTCCAAAGTAACATCCAAAAATTTCAAAAATCTTTTTTCAATTCCCAAAGCAAAAGCGTAAATATACATTTGCTGAAAATTTTCGATTAATTCATCTTCACTTGAAAAAGTGGGAACTTCTAATTTTTCAAAATTTAAAATGTATTTTCTGAATGATTCAATTTCATTCATGGCCAAAAGTCCATTTTCAGTATATCGCACGATTAATTTCTTGTAAATGAAAAATAAAATTACAAATATCAGTGGAATTAAAATATAAAATCTTAGTTCAAATATGAATGCAATATTTGGCAACATAAAACTATACAACGAAAATAAAAATACCAATGCAATAAAAATTTTTACTATTTTTGGGATATACTTAGAAAATATCGGTAAAAATGACATTCTTAGCCAAAGACTTTCCAAGAAAAAAACGATTATTGCAGCTAAAACTATAAGTCCAAAATTCCCTTCCCCACTTCCAAATTTTACATCTTTACTTGTCATTATAATTGAAGCTAAAATAACGCCAAAATAAAAAATATAAAACCCTGAATTTTTCTTGTAAATTATAAATTCTTCCAATTTTTCAGGCGACCAAAATGAACCTAAAAACTTTTTCTTCGTCCTTTTATAAATCTCAAACATTTTTTCAAAAAAAGGATCTAAAGATTTTTGATTATATGAACTACTCGAATAATTGCCGCTTGAACTACTCGATGAAGAACCCTTTAAAATTACATTTATCAAAAAAGCTACTAAAAAAGTTATTAACACTTGCAAGACTTCTCTAAAAATCTCTTTTCTTCTATCAATATTTTTTTCATCCATTTTCGGCAATTTCTCTCTATTCCCAGAACTTTGATAATCACTCAAAATCCCCTTTTCAGAATCCGCCAAGCTATCTAAAACCCATCGCTCTTCTGCAAAAAGCTCATCTTGTCTGTAATAATTACTTTTAGATTTTTCCAAATTTTTCTTATACAAAATATTCGTTTGAAAATCCATATTTTCAAAAAGTTTTTCTCGTCCCGCAATTATAAAATTTTTCTCCACCAAAGAAAATATCCCAATATGAAAATTTTTCTCCGTCCTCGAATTATTCAAAATTCCAACTCCCATTGCAGAAATACTTTTTGGAACTTTCAATTTTGGTAGCACATCTTTTTTGAAAAAATTTTTACCCCAAAATTTTACTGTCCAAAAGCAGTAAATCAGTAAAATTATAATCGCAATTATATAAATAATTGTTATTTCTCTCATAAAATCCTCCAATAATAATCAAAAAATTTCAAATGAAATTTCTTCATTATTCCTTCTCATTCTCAACTTCTTTCTCATCACTCCACTCATCTCTAGATTTACTAGAATTAAGAACATATCTAGATCCCGAAAACATTATTTTTGAGAACATACTTTTCATCTTTCCACTTTTTCTAGCGTACACAAATGTTTTTTCAAATGAATAAACTCTTGTCAATTCCAACAATGAAAATAATCTCAAGACAAATCCGATAACAAAAGCAAATCTTATAGTGTAAAATTGTTCTCCAAAAATATAAATTACGCCGTTATTGATAAATTTTCCTAAAATTCCACCAAATATTCCAGCTGCTATTGCTGAAAGCCCGGAAACCATCGCATAAGCTCCCACATAAGCATCAGCAGGTTCTCCAGAAACTTCCATCATCAAATTTAATAGACTTAGTGTTATTGCTGTAAATCCAATCGCATCAATTACCGCAGCTGCAAAAAGCATTGACATTTTGTTATCCTGAGTCATCGAAAAATATGTAAGGACATAATATGTTGTAAAAAATATTCCCATTCGTAACATCGTTTTATTCCCGTATTTATCAGAAAATTTTCCATACACCAAATAAAGTACGCTTGACAAAATTGCTGTTAAAACTCCCATTTGTGAAATAAACATTGTATTTACACCAAGTATTTTGATTCTATAGTATTCTGTCATTGGTTTCAAAAATTCCCATGTAAAAAGCCACACAGAAGCAAATCTTAAATAATCAACAAAATTCTTATTCTTAAAGGCTGTTTTTATACTCACTTTTTTAGCATCATCTCCTAAATCAGGAACATAATGAAGACACATAAATATTGCTGAACCTATTGCTGAAAGCGACATTGTTGTTGTCAAAAATAGCATTGCGAGTTTTCTGTTAGGCATTGATAAAACATATCCGTAAAACAAAGTATAAACTACAGTAGATAATGAAGAAAATAAATTACGCACTCCAAAATATTTTCCTCTTTCTTTTTTGTTAATAATCGTTGTCATTACCGCTGTCCACACATTATTCGAAAATGGTGAAACAATAGCATAAATGAACATTACCATAAAATATACTCCCTGTTTTCTCACATCAAAAAGAACAGCAAAAGGCATTACGCATATTACCAATCTTGAAAGGGTTGCTGCTATTACCATTGTCCTTTTTCTACTCCCGAGAATATTATTTACCTTACTTGTAAATATTTGCAATAGATATCCAGCCGTTGGTAAAGACGACACAATCGAGATAAAAAAAGAACTCATATTAAAATAAATCGCCAGACTTAACAGTACAAAGCTCTGCATTCCTACCGAATATCCATTAAAGAACATAACTTCTAATATCGCATATTTTTTTGTATTTTCTATCGAACGTTCTCTATCCATATTTCCCTCCAATTTCTCCTGTCGCCTCAATTGACAATCTAAAAAAATAGACAAAGATGACTAATTCAAAACTGAATAACCTCTTTGCCTAACTGCATATTTATTTTATAATTTAATTATTTATTACCACCAAATAATTTACCAATCATTCCAGTCAAATCATCCATTACATTTCCATCTTTATTCGCATCTAATAAATTTGTAATCATACTCATAATTCCACCTTCTCCAGCAAAATTCGCTGCAAGATTTGAAGTTAAATTACTAATTCCTTGTGCGTCTAAATTATTTTCTTTTTTCTGTTGTCCTAACGCTCCCAAAACTAATGGTGCTAAAGTTTCTAACATCTTCAAACTTCCTTGAGTATCCAAACCGCTCGACTGAGAAACTGCATTTGCCACATTTTGTGTATTTCCACCAAATAAATGGCTCAAAATTCCTGCTCCATCTTTTAAATCAGGGTTTTGTAAGTACCCTTCTACATTATTCAAAACTGAACCATCATGTTGCTCCAATGCATTATTCAATGTTTGTGCACCTTCTGGTGTATTTGAATTTTTATTTAAAGCTCCCAACAATGCTGGAAGTGCTGCCATTATCGCATTTTTAGTTTGACCATCAGTTCCACCAATTTGTTCTGCTAATTTTCCTAAATTTTGTCCTTGTAATAATCCCAATAGTGCTTCTAAATTCATAATTCCCTCCATTTTTTATTTTATATTTTTTGTGAAAGTGACCTATCTTCCACCTCTCTTGCCATGAATACTAGCTCTCCTGTTTTCTGAGTAATTTTTACACTATAAATCACTCCATTTGAATACAAAATCGAACTTTCTAAACCGTTATCATCCATTTTTGATAATACTTGTGCATAAATCTTTTTCGCTTCCTCATCTGACATCGCCGAATCCGAAACTTGTATCAAATTAACGACCATATTTTCAATAGTTGCCAAATTTTGACCTGTCACAACACCTACTTTTAAAAACATTCCACTTACATTCACACCTTGATAATCCAAAACATAATTAGAATTTGATCCTTCTCTTGAATTAATTTTTGAATAATAGTAATTTCTATTATCAAAATTCAATTTCTCAAATTTCCCAATAGCGATATTATTTTCCCTCGATTTTTTGTCAAAATTCTGTATTATTGTATCTATGGAGTTGTTAAAAAATAAACTTTTTTTTTGCTCTTCTTTTTTAGCTTCCATTTCTATTTTCTTCTGTTCTTCCATCTTTTTCTTTTGTTCATTACATGCTAATACAAGAAAAACTGATAAAAAACCTGTCAATAATATTTTTTTATTCTTCATTTTTCATCACCTTATATCTGAACCTTTTATAACTAAAGCTCAAGAGTCCTTTTATCATTTTTAGAATTTTATTACTTTTATTTATGCTAATTATACAAAAAAAAATACGATTTAGAAAAATATTACGATTATTTTTGTCTTATAATTAAATTTTAATTTTTTTATAAATTATATAAATCTTGTTAAATTCCACGGTATAACATTCCTTAACGATTTATAAAAAAAGTAGTATTTATCACTTATAAAAATTACCACATTCCTATTAATTCACGTATTCACGTAATTCCTTTCAATTTTATCTTTAAAAAAAAGAGCTATCAAAAATAAGTTTTACTTATCTTTAAATAGCCCTTTTATAAATTCAATGAATTATTTTTCTATTTTTGTATAAGGCATTAAAGCTATTTGTCTTGCTCTTTTAATAGCTTTAGCTATTTTTCTTTGAATTTTTGCATCTAATCCTGTAACTCTTGCAGGAGAGATTTTACCTTTATCATTCATGAAATTTTTTAATAAATCTACATTTTTGTAGTTAATATCTTCAACTTTAAATTTTACTTTTGGTCTTCTTTTTCTTCTTTTAAATTCTGTAGATGGTTTCGCTCTCATAGTCACCTCCTAATTTTTTTACCCTAAAATGGGAAATCTTCGTCTGAATCATCCGAATTACCATTATTTCCAGCAAATGGTTTATTATCTGAATGTTGCGATTGATTATCATGGTTGTGCGAATTATTGTAATTATTGTTATTGTTATTGTTATTGTTATTGTTATAATTACTACTATTGTAGTTATTATTAGAATTATTATGTGAATAGCTTCCTCCACCATTTGAAGGATTATTTGATCCTATAAAATCAAATTTTTCTACTATAACTTCAGCAATCCATTTATTCTCACCATTTTGTTCATAACTTCTAACACTTAATCTACCTTGTACACCTATTTGACTACCTTTTCTAAAATATTCAGCAATAGTCTCTCCAGTTTTCTCCCATGCAACACAGTTAATAAAATCTGCTTCATCTTTATTTCTTGACACGGCTAAAGTAAATCTAGTATTTCCTTTTCCAGTACTTGTATATTTTAATTCTGGATCCTTTGTCATTCTTCCAATTAAAACTATATTATTCATAATTTATTCCCCCTCATAATCACTTGAATTATTTTATAACCCCCATTATATTTAATCTAATTAGTCATTTTTTACTATCATATATTTCAAAATAGATTCTTCGATATTTAATCTAGCTTCAACTTCAGCTAATTTAATTCCATCAATTTGGAATGTAGTTAAAACATAGTATCCATTTTCTTTTTTCTTAATAGGGTAAGCTAATTTTCTTTCTCCCCAAACTTCTGTTTTAATTTCTGCAGCTTCTGATTTTACTAAAGTTTCTTCAACGAATTTAACTTTTGCTTGTTTTTCTTCATCAGTTAATTGCGTAGAAAGTATAAACATAATTTCGTAATTTTTCATTCTTTTCTCCTTTCCTTTGGCTTTTTAGCCCTACTTCTTACAATAGAGCAGGCTCGTCTTAGTATTATATCAAAAAAATTTAATTAAATCAAGAATATTTTTTATTCTTCAAAAAATGGTGGAACAACGAATCCGTCTCCTATAAAATCGTTTTCTTTATTTTCATCTCCCATTTCTGGAACTTCTTCTTTTTCAACACCATTTTCAGACTTTTTTTCAGTTTCAGCACCATTTTCCACTGTTGCTTTTTCCGCATTTTCAGACTTTTCAGGAGTAGTTCCTGTTTTATTAGTAGCTTCTTTGTGTGGTGTAAATACCATTCCTGAAGTCACTTTTTCTACATCTTTAACTTCTTTAAAATCTGTTGCTATTAACGAAACTTTTATTGTTCCTTCTAATTCAGGATCTAGGATAACTCCCCAAATTAATGTTGCTCCTGCGCTTCCAGTTTTTTTCGACACTGTTTCAGAAACTTCTCTTATTTCGTGTAATCCTATATCTTGTCCTGCTGTTATATTTAACAATACTTTTTGAGCACCTTCAATTGATTTTTCTAATAACGGACTGTTTAATGCTTGTTCTGTTGCAGTCTTAGCTTTTCCATCTCCGCTACCTTCTCCAAATCCAAGCATTGCTATTCCTGAATCTTGCATAATTGCTTTAACATCTGCAAAATCCAAATTTACAAATCCTTGTTTTGTAATTAAGTCAGAAATCCCTTTAATTCCAACTCTCAATACACTATTTGCTTCTTTGAAAGCTGTCATTAAAGTGATGCTAACATTTGGCAATTCAAATAATTTATCATTTGGTATTGCTATTAATGTATCCACTTGTTCTTTTAAATTTTCTATTCCTGCATCTGCGTTATTCTTTTTTAATGCTCCTTCAAACTCAAATGGTTTTGTTACCACAGCTACTGTTAAAATTCCCATAGATTTAGCTATTTCAGCAACAATTGGAGAGGCTCCAGTTCCTGTTCCTCCACCCATTCCGGCAGTTATAAATAGCATGTCTGTTCCTTCTAATACTTCTTTTATTTTTTCTTCAGACTCTTTTGCTGCAATTCTCCCTTTTTCAGGATCAGCACCAGCTCCCATTCCTTTTCCCAAAAGAACTTTTTTCCCTGCTACCGATCTGTCTAAATCTTGCTGATCAGTGTTTATAGCTATAAATTCTACATCATTTATTTCACTTTGAATCATATCGTTTATCGCATTTCCTCCAGCTCCACCTACTCCTACGACTTTTAGTTTTGCTGCATTGCTAGAATTCTCCATCTTAATCATTTAGCCACTTAAAATATATTTACCTAATTCTATATGTCTTACTGAGATTCAGTTTACTTTTATTTGATTATTTGTAGACATTTATAGTCACAAAATATAATCATTGATATATTTTTTTAAAGTAGCTTCTCCTTTCTCTTAAATTATCTATATTTTTATTGTCTTGTAGTTATGTCTTTATATCTTAGCTCCACCGTTTTAAAATCCGTATGTTGCGCTTTTAATTTTTTGTACAGTCTATACATCTGATTGTACTTTTCCTCATCTACAAACGTGTCTACATAAACTCTAGTATTATCTGTCAAAATTAATTGATAACTTTTGTCAGCTAATCTTATTTCAGATATTAAAGCATATAAGTCTTTATTTTTTATTTTTGAAATAATTGTTTTGAATCCGTTCATAGTTGCACTATCAGAATATATTATTACTGGTATATTTTTTTGAGGTGTTTCAGAAATATCTCCATATAAATTCAAATTTGCATCTGCTAAAAATATATCGGATCCCTTTTTTACGTAAACATAAGGCTGTCTTTCATCTAGCTGTATCTCAATCTTATTCGGATATATTTTTTTTATAGAAATATTACTAACCCTCGCATCACTTTTTATCAAATCTTGTATTTTATTAGTATCCAAATAGATAATATTTTTACCCTTCATATCTTCTAAATGGCTTTTTATATCCTGTCTAAGCAATTCGGTATTCCCTTTTATGTCAACTTTTTCTATCTTAAAATAATCAGTATTCAAAAAAGTAACTGTTGAAAAAATACCTATTGCTAAAACTACTAATAAAACTAATGTTTGGTATACTCTTCTCATATTCAAACTCCACTCGTTAGTATTATACACTTTTTTTTACTATTATTCAATTTTTTTTATAAAACTTTTCATTCAAAATTAATATTTTTTAATATTTCCCTTTTATTTTTCCAATATAATAATTTCTGTTTCCAATTGTATCCCAAATTTTTCTAATACAACTTCTTTTACATGTTGAATAACACCTATTACATCAGAAAATTTTGCATTTCCTAAATTTGTAACGAAATTAGGGTGTTTTGGTGACACCATTGCATCTCCAACTCTGTATCCTTTCAATCCAGCGTCAGAAATTAATTTTGCTGCAAATGTTCCTTCTGGATTTTTAAATGTACTTCCTAAATTTGGTAAATCTAAAGGATGTTTGAAGGCCCTTTGATCTCTTTTATCTTGAGATGCTGCTTTATCAAATCCTCTTCCAAATTTAAATAACGCTGAAACTACAATCCAGTGATTTATTTTAATTTCAGTAGTTCTATACTCAAATTTCAAATCTGATGTTTTCAAAGTTACTATTTCTCCATCATTTTTACAAACTTCTACTTCTTCAATACAGTCAAAGATTTCTGTCCCGTAAGCTCCACCATTCATATTAACAAGTCCACCAACAGATCCAGGAATTCCTGTAATATTTTCCAATCCAGAATAGTCATTTTCTTCCATAAATTTTATCAAATCGTCTAAATCTAGTCCCGCTTCTACTCTTACCAAATCATAATCATCATGTTTTTCCACAACTTCAATTTTTTGTAATTTTTTCAATGAAACAAAACTTATATTTAAATGACCATTATTTATCAAAGTATTTGTTCCATTTCCTAAAAGAAACACTCTTTTTCTAGTTTGTAATACTTCTTTTAACTCATTTTTATCTTCTATAAAAATCAATTCATCGGCAGTTCCTCCGACTTTCATATTTGAATATTCTTTCATCTCAACATTTTTTAATACTTCCATTTGAACACTCCTATTTATTTTTATTTTCGTTCGCATTTAATTTATCAACAATATTATGAGCAACTTTAGAAACGCTTCCAGCTCCCATAAACACAAATGTATTTCCACTATTTTTACTTTCTTCCACTATTTTTTCAATTTCTTCTTCTGTCGTAACTTTTACATGATTTCCTATTTTTTCTGCTAAATCTTCAGATGAAATTCCATAAATGTTATCTTCACTCGCTGCATAAATTGGTAACAACATCAAGTCATCCGCTTTTTTCAAGGCTTCCACAAATCCATCCAAGAAGAATTTTGTTCTTGTATATCTATGTGGTTGAAATATAACTGTAACTTTTCCTTTTTCTGTAGATTTTGCAGCTTCAATTGTTACACTGACTTCAGTCGGATGATGTGCATAGTCATCAATTATTCTCAAATTATTATCGTATATAACTTGGTATCTTCTATTTGCACCTTTAAATTCTTCAATTTTTTCTTTAACTTTATTCATATCACATTTAAATTCATGAGCCAAATAAATCACAGGCAATGAATTAAGAATATTATGTTTTCCAGGAATTGTCAATGTAAATCTTCCTAAGCTTTCTCCATTTTTTACAACTTCATATGAAGTTTTCCCATCTTTTATTTCTACATCTTTCGCATAAATTTGAGCATCTTCTGATTCCAAACTGTACCAAGCTACATTTTTATTCGTAAATTTCAAATGTTCTTTTTCTACAGTATCTTTACACAAAAGAACCAATCTTTCTGTACTATCAATAAATTGCTCAAATGATTTTTTAATATTTTCAAAAGTACCGTGATGTTCTAAGTGATCAGGCTCAACATTTGTTACTACCGCATATTTAGGTTTTATGAACAAGAATGAGTTATCACTTTCATCAGCTTCTGCTACGAAATATTCTGAATTTCCAATTTTACTATTACTGTGAATTTCAGGAATTATCCCTCCAACTACGATAAATGGCTCTTTTTCTAATAAAGCAACACTCATCATTGAACTTGTTGTTGTTTTTCCGTGAGTTCCAGCTACTGCGATTCCATCAAATCTATTCATTATTTCAGCAAGTAACTGTCCTCTTTTTATCATTGTAATATTATTTTCAACTGCATATTTGTACTCTGGATTAGTTTTTCTAATTGCTGTCGAATATACGAATACATCAATATCTTTCCCTTTCATATTTTCTTCCACTTGACCAATGTACACTTTAACACCCATTGCTTCTAATTCATCTGTTATAGGTTTTCTATCAATATCTGATCCGTAAACTTCATACCCATCTTTTGCAAGTATTTTTGCAAGTCCACTCATTCCAATCCCATTTATTCCACTAAAATAAATACTTTTTATTTCTGCTAACATCTTTCCTCCACTTCCCTTATATTTCCATCTCTTTTAATATTATATTTGCTGCATTTCCTTTTTTCAATGTTTTTGCGTTACTGCTCATAAAACCCAATATGCTATCTTGTTTTACAAGTTCCAATGCTTCTTCTAATGCTTTATCCACTTCTTCATTTGAAAATATTTTCGCCGCATCAGCATATTCTAAAACATCTGCATTTTCCTTTTGTCCAACAAAATCATATGGTATCAATATTGCTGGTTTTTCCAACTCAATCAATTCAGAAATCGTTGAAGCTCCAGCACGACAAATTACTAAATCTACAGCTGCCATAAGATCAGCCGCATTATCAAAATACGGTTTTACTACTGTACTTCCAAAATTTCTCATTCTATATGTCGCTTGTTCAAAATTATCTTTCCCAGTCGCCCAGAACAATCTAATATCTTTATCATTTACAATTTTATCCCATTTTTTTGAAATAGCCTCATTTATATTTTTGGCTCCTAAACTTCCACCAATTACCAAAATCCCTTTTTCATTATCTTTTATATCTAATTTTTTTCTCTCTTCATTTTTATTTTTCGTATAAAATTCTTCCCTCAATGGATTTCCAGTCACCACAAATTTACTTCTATATTTTTCTGGTATATTTGGCAATGTATTTTCAAAAGCAATAAAAACTTTTTTTGCCATTTTGTAAAAATATTTATTTGCTTGACCCATTGTACAGTTTTGCTCCTGCAAATAATACGGTATTTTTAGCACAATCGCTGCCAATAACACCGGTATTGTTATATAATTTCCAAATCCGATTATTTCAGTCGGTTTTTCTTTTTTTAATAATTTTATTGTTTGAAATGTTGCTTTTATCATTTTTATTAAAGAAGATGGTGATTTCAACGGAAACACATCTAATCCAATAAATCTAAAATTTTCTTTTGGAACCAAATCTTTTTCCATTCTATGTTTAGTCCCTATAAACAACACTTCTCCACCTTTTTCTCTAACTTTTTTCGCTATAGACAAAGCTGGATAAATATGACCTCCAGTCCCTCCTGTTGTAAAAACTACTTTTTTCATCTAAATATTCTCCATTCAATTTATTTTTTACATCTCATATTCAAACTCTTCAATTGTCTCTTCTTCTTGTTCATATATTGATTTTATTATATTATAAACAATTCCCAAAGAAATCATCAATGCAATCGTTGTACTTCCTCCGTAACTCATAAGAGGTAAAGGAATTCCTGTTGACGGTACCAATCCACTTACAACTCCAATATTTCCTATTATTTGTGTTGAAATCATTACTAATATCCCTGTTAAAATATATTTTGCAAAAAAATCTCTTGCTTTACCGATTGTTATAATAATAACTATAACCAAAGCTAGATACAATGCTATTAAAAGTAATACTCCAATAAATCCCATTTCTTCAGAGTACCCTGAAAAAATATAATCTGTATGAATTTCTGGTAAGAAATAATATTTCTGAATACTACCCCCATAGCCTCTTCCAAGAAATTTTCCACTTCCGATCGCTATCAATGATTGTTTTGTTTGATAAGGTGGTTCTGACTTCAATGTTATATTAGCAATGAAATCTTGAATTCTTTTAGAACGATACCCAGCCTGTATAGCTACATCAAATGCTCCAAAAAAACCTACACCAGTAATCACTGAAAACCATCCTAAATTAAATCCTGAAACAAATAATAATACAAATCCTAAAATTAGTATTTGGAACATTGAACTAAACGATTTTTCAAAAAGTATTAGTATTAAATACAGTCCGGTATATAATCCTACTCCTTTTAATAATGATATATCTCGCATTTTTTTTAATTTTATTTTATTTCTATATTTTTTTTTACTTGATTTTGAAATCCTATCAATACACCCAGCCAAAGCTAAAATCAAAAATATTTTTGCAAATTCTGACGGTTGAACACGTATTGGACCTAATTGAAACCATCTTTTCGCACCATTTACACTTTGTCCAATAACTAGTACAGCACTCAGTAATATCGCTCCAATAGAATACAATCCATTGCTAAACCATTTTTTTCTATATTTCCTATAATCTATTTTAGAAACACCAAAAAATACTATTATCCCTAATCCAAACCACATTCCTTGCAGATTTACAAAATGTAACGCATTTTTCCCATTACTATCTGAAAGTGATCTTGGAGAACTTAAACTAGCTAACGTAATAATACTTAATGCCATAAGCAATAAAATCACTATAATGAAAACTGTTCCTAAATCTTTCCTATTTTTTTTCAACTTTATTATCACACCACCTTAATTCCAAACCCCAAATTTTTTTAATAAATTTAAGTACATTCTTCTAATTTCCTAAAATTTTAACTGTTAATTCCTTAAATACTTTTCCTCTATGTTCAAAACTTCTAAATTGGCAAAAACTTGAAGTTGCTGGTGAAAACAATATTGTTTGATCTTTTTCAAAATCCTCATTTTCTTTTATATAATTCAACACATTTTCCAATGTTTCCAAATTTTTATAATTTTTATAATTTATTTTTTCCATATCATCTATCAACAACGGTGCATTATCTCCTATCAAATACACTCTTTCCACCTTTTCAGCTATTCTTTTTACCAATTCCGTATTATCAATTTTCTTGTCATCTCCGCCTAAAATCATAATAATATCATTATTAAACGAATCAATCGCTTTTAAAGTCGATTCCACATTTGTACCTTTAGAATCATTAATAAATGTCGTATTCCCTTTCACAAAAAAGTTTTCCAATCTGTGTTCTAACGCTTTCGTACTACTTAAAAATTCAACAACTTTTTCATCAGGAACTTTCACAATCGTCGCTACTCCTATTAAAAATAGCATATTTTCCAAATTGTGCACTCCTTTTAATGCTAAATCTTCAACTTTTATTAAAAATCTAGATTTTTCTAAAATTTCGCTCTCACTTAAATTTTCAGCTCTATCTGCCAAATCATTCATAATACGAATTTCATTGTTATACACAAAAATGTTACCTTTTTTCTCTTTACTCAAATACACATTTTTAGCTTTCATCAATGATTTTATTTCTTCTCTTTCCGCCAATCCCAAAAATACTGGATCATCAAGATTAATCAAAGCAAAATCATCTTCAGTCTGTTTACTAAAAATGTTAAATTTTGTAATGTAATAATCTTCAACTGTTTTATATCTAGTCAAATGATCTGGAGTCAAATTAATAATTCCAGCTATATTTGAATGAATTTGAGGATTATTTTCCAATTGATAACTACTTAATTCTAACACTACATACTCTAACGGTTCCTCATCTGCAACCAATTTCGCAAACGAAAACCCTGCATTTCCAGCTAATCTCGCCTTATACCCTGCAAAATCCAATAACTCATAAATTTTAGTAGCTGTTGTTGTTTTACCATTTGTACCTGTTATAGAAAAAACTTTAATATTTTTATCCATATATTTGTAAGCTAAATCAATTTCAGAGATCACTTGCACATTTTTTTCCTTCGCCACTTGTAACAATTCTGCTTTCCAAGGAATTCCTGGACTTTTAACAATAAACTCTATTTTTTTATTGTTTAAAATTTCAATTCCCTCTTTTGAAGTTTTTGCCACTTTGTCATCTATTAAATATACTTCGTAACCTTTCTTTTCTAGTAATTCTTTTGCTCCTAAACCACTCAATCCTGCTCCAAAAACTAAAGCTTTTTCCATTTTTCTTTCCTTTCTACAATTCTGAGTTATTCATTTTTTATTATTTTTTATACAAACTCTTTCTAATATTATACCAACAAAATCCGATTTTCCAAAATTACATTTTAGAATTATCTCAATTTCAATACTACAAATGTCAACAAACAAGTCAATATCGACACAATCCAAAATCTAATTGTAACTTTTGTTTCTGGCAACCCCAACAACTCAAAGTGATGATGAATAGGTGCCATTTTAAATACCCTTTTCCCAAAAGTTTTATAATGCCAAACTTGGATCATTACTGATAATGCCTCCATTATGAAAATAAATCCAGCCACTGGTAACAACAATTCTTGTTTTATAAAAATTACAATAATTCCCAAAATTCCACCTAACGTCAAAGAACCAGTATCTCCCATAAACACTTGTGCTGGATAGAAATTATACCATAAGAACCCTGTCAATGCTCCAATCACTGAAGCAAGATAAACACAAATTTCAGCAGAATCTTTTACATGATACAAATTCAAATATTTCGCATATTCATAATGCCCTGTCAAATATGTAATTATAAATAATGTTATACTAACAACAATTATTGGACCACTTACCAATCCATCCAATCCATCTGTTAAATTCACTGCATTTGAAGACCCAATAATTACAAGTGCCATAAATATGAAGAATAACACTGGTGTTATATAAAAATACGAATTTTTAAACACTGGATTTACTATCGAAAAATCAATTTCTTTATTTATTAATCCAAATTTATATACGAAGAAAAACGTTAATGCTGTTATTATTAATTGTCCTGCAATTTTTTTCTTTCCAGACAACCCATTTTTATTCCGTGTTAACTTCAAATAATCATCATAAAAACCAATTGTTGTAAACAAAATTGTTATAATAAATAAAAATACAATAAACTTATTTGTAAAATTCCCTGCTATCAATGTCGCAAACAATATCGCACCAATAATCAACAAACCACCCATTGTCGGTGTTCCTGATTTATCAAAATGTGATTTAGGTCCTACCTCTCTAGCAGTATCTCCATATTTTTTCACCTTCAACCATTGTATAAACGGTTTTCCTAAAATTAACATAAACAAAAACGCTACTATAAACGCTGTCGACGCTCTAAACATTATCGATTTAAAAACCCTCAACGTTCCAAAATTGTTTATAAACAAACTTTGTATCAAATATAACATTATCTTTTTCTCTCCTTCTCAACTTAATTTCAAAATACTTCGTTTATTCTATTACCTCTTCTAGTTTCATTCCACGTGAACCTTTTATAAGAACTACTTTTTTATCTTTTATCTGATTTATTCTAGCTTTTATCGCTTTTTTATCACTAAAATGTTCTACTTCTTTACCTTTTAAATTCCCATTTTCCATATTTTCTTTTACTTTATCATATAAGCTTCTCATTCTCTCACCATACAAATAAAGTTTATCAAATTTTGTTTTTTCAATTGTATAATAAATATTTTGATGTAATTCTAACTCTCTATCTCCCAATTCAAGCATATCCGCTAAAACTAGAACTTTCACATCTCCATCATTATAGATTTTTGAAAAAGTTTCTAAAGATTTTTCCATAGACATTGGACTTGCATTATATGCATCATTTATATAAGTTGTAGTTCCTTTTTCAATTATTTGGAATCTCATATTAGTTAAAGCTATATTTTTTATAGCCTCTTCAATATACTTATCTTCCATTCCGAATTGTTTAACAACCGCAATCGCCATTGTTAAATTTAATATGTTATGTTCTCCCAAGATGTTTGTTTCATAATTTCTTTCAACAGTTTTTCCACATTTTTGTCCAAAATATTTCAGACTAAATTTCGTTCCACTCTCATTAAATCTAATATCACCGTAATAAAAATCACGAGTTTTATCTTTAAATTGATTTTCTTTTAAACTCAGCGCTTTTACCAAATTTATTCCATCAACAGTTAAATCTTTCAAATAAAAATCATCGCCATTAATAATAATAGCATTTTTCACATAAGGCACCAATTCCGTTTTTGCCTTAAATACATTTTCTTTCGTCTTCAAAAATTCCAAATGCGATTCTCCAATATTTGTAATCACTCCCACATCAGGATTTGAAATTTTCCCTAACAAATCTATTTCTCCAAAACCGCTCATTCCCATTTCAAGAATCATAAACTCATCAGATTCCTCTGCACGCAACAAAGTAAAGGGTAGTCCAATATGGTTATTATAATTCCCTTCTGTCTTTTTACCTTTATATTTAGTTGACATTAATTGATAAATCATATCTTTCACGGTTGTTTTCCCGTTACTTCCCGTTATACCAATTACTTTTAAATCTTTCAAATTTTCACGCCACTTTTTAGCATATTCTTGCAAAAATTCTACACTATCTTGCACCCAAAAAGCTTTTTTCCTATATTTCCCCTCTATCTCTAAATCCTTTTTATCATAAACAACTACAGCACCCTTTTCCAGAGCCTCGTTTACAAAATTATTTCCACCTCTTATCGCAACAAATAAATCATCTTTCTCAACTTCTTGCGAATTCATACAAACTCTTTTTATCTTAATTTCATTTTCATCAAAATCAATATTTTTCTCTAAAAAAATATTGCAAAATACTTTACTTTTATTCATAAATTTTTTCTCCAAATTATACTTAATCATATTGTACGATTATATCACTAGATACATAATTTTTCAATGTTTTTTTATTCTTCGAGAATTATATTATAATACTAAGGATTTTAAAATTTATTTATACAAAGAAATAACTTTTATTATAAAAAATACATTAAATACAAATTCTAAAAAATATTATTTCTAGTCTTGTTTTTCTCCCAAAATCATAATATAATAATTAAAAAATCTTTAAGGAGGAAAAAATGCCAATAGCCCATAAATTTAGCTATTTCAGTGCAATTCACATTGAAACTTTTATTGTCTCGATAGTTCTTTGCACTATTTTATTTTTTATACCAAAAATTTTTAAAAACATCAATTTGAAATACTACAATATTTTTTTAGGAATACTTGCAATTGTTTCTAAAATAGTTGATTCTATTTTTAGAGTAGTTTCTGAACACGAACCTGTTTACAATGTATTTTTAATACATCTATGTAATTTTGCCGTTTTATTCGCAGGACTGTATTTGATTTTTAGAACTGCATATTTATTTAATACAGCATATTTTTTAAGTTTTGGAGCTGTCCTTGCTTTATTACTTCCTGGTGTTACAGTCTATTATCGTCCACTTTACGTTCATATTTTCATGTTCGTACACGCTCTAATAGTTCTCACTCCAATAATAGGCTTCGTATACAACAAAGATAAAATCACAAAAAAAGGCTACATCCAAGCAAGTATAACATTAATCGGCCTTTTTATCTATGCCGCCATTTACAACCTATTTTTCCCTGTAAATGCAATGTTTTTAAGAAGTTATATCGCACCTTTTGTCAGTTTCATTAAACCACTTTGGTTTTATAGAGTTGTATTAATTGTAACAATGTTATTTATTATGTATTTGATGTACTTGCCATTTTCAAGAAAAAAAACTCACTATCCAAACTAGAATAGTGAGAAAAAACAAAAAAATGTGGAACTTAAATTCCACATTTTTATTTATAATTTTTTCCTATTTTTCTGAAATAGCTGCTACACCTGGTAATACTTTACCTTCTAAGTATTCCATTGAAGCTCCTCCACCAGTTGAAATGTGAGAGAATTTATCAGCAAATCCTAATTGAATTGCTGCTGCTGCAGAGTCTCCTCCACCGATAATTGTTTTAGCATCTTTCAATTCAGCGATTGCTTTACAAACACCAATTGTTCCGTTAGCATAGTTAGACATTTCGAATACTCCCATAGGTCCGTTCCATACTACAGTTTTAGCACCTTCTAAAGCTTTTTTGAATAATTCTACAGATTTTTCACCTATATCTAATCCCATCCATCCATCTTCAATGTCATCCACTGAAACTGTTTTAAATGGTACATCGTTACTGAATTCTTGAGCTACAACAGCATCTACTGGTAACAATAATTCAACACCTTTTGTTTTTGCTTTTTCGATTAATGATTTAGCTAAATCTACTTTATCAGCTTCTAATAATGAAGAACCTGTATTTTTTCCTAATGCTTTTAAGAAAGTAAACATCATTCCTCCACCGATAATTACTTTATCAGCTTTTTCTAATAAGTTATCAATAACTCCAATTTTATCAGAAACTTTTGCTCCTCCTAAAATAGCTACTAATGGTCTTTCAGGATTATCAACAGCTCCTCCGATGAATTTAATTTCTTTTTCAATTAAGAATCCAACTGCTGATTCTTTGATATTTGAAGCAATTCCTACATTTGAAGCGTGTGCTCTATGAGCAGTTCCGAATGCATCATTTACGAATACATCTCCTAAAGAAGCCCAATATTTTCCTAATTCAGGATCATTTTTAGATTCTTTTTTACCATCTAAATCTTCAAATCTAGTGTTTTCAAACATTAAAATTTCTCCTGGTTTCAATTCAGCAACTGCTTTTTCCAATTCTGGTCCTCTTGTTACAGGTACAAATTTAACTGGTTTTCCTAATTTTTCAGCTAATACTTTAGCAACTGGTGCCAATGTTTTTGAAACTTTATCTTCTTCAGTTTTAACTTTTCCTAAGTGAGAAAAAGCAATAACTGCTCCACCGTTGTCCAAAATATAGTTTAATGTAGGCAATGCAGCAGTAATTCTGTTATCATTCCCAACAACTCCGTCTTTTATAGGTACATTAAAGTCAACTCTTACTAAAACTTTTTTACCTTTTACATCTAAATCTTTTAATGTTTTTTTAGCCATTTTTCCTCCTAAAATATTTACAATCCCAACTTATTAAAAATCAGAATCTCTTTAAATTCCATGTTAATTATACCACTCTTTAAGTTCATTTTCAAGTTATTTATTTCTCATTTTTGTTAATTCCCATTGAAAAATCTTTATATAAAATTATTTCCAAAAATTATCATATTTAATACTACAATTATTTCTAACTTCTTTATAAAATAAGGAAATTACTGTTTTTTGTATATTTCTTAATGATGTGATATAATCTTAACATCCTTGAAGAAAGGAGGTCATACATCATGAAAGAGTTATGGATAAAAATTATCATTAAAATAATGCTTCAAATCATTATTATTTTAATTAGCGAATTTTGGAAATAACTAAAAAAAGAGAGCTTACTTGGCGGTTAGCTCTCTTTTTGTCATACATCATGATTTTATATGATATATTATATCATGAATCCTATAAAACTACAATCTTTTTAATTACATTTTTTACATGATATTGCACCTTCTCTTTAAAAATGATATAATTTTTTCAATCCTTGAAAAGGAGGTCATATCTTATGAAAGTGTTATGGATAAGAATCATTGTAACAATAATGCTTCAAATCATTATTATCTTAATCAATGAATTCTCAAAATAACTAAAAAAAGAGAGCTTACTTGGCCGTTAGCTCTCTTTTTTGTCATATCTTATGAATATATTTACAAAATAATTATATCATGAATCCTATAAAACTACAATCATAATTTATTTACTTTTAACATCTGCTTTATTGAAATTAATTTTACTTCCAACTGCTCTAAGTGTAACATTTTCTATTTTAGGATCTACCAAATACATTGCCAACTCATAGTACAATCCTGAATACACAAAATCATTAGCTAATATTTTTTCAGCTTTTTCTAAAGTCTGCATTCTTTTTCCATTGTCAGTAATAACTTTTCCTTCTTCAATCAATTTATCATATTCTGGATTTTTATTTTTTGCAATATTCAATCCATTTGAAGCAAAAATTTCCAAATATGTCATCGCATCAGCATAATCAGGCCCCCAAACAGATCTTATAATTTCAAAGTTTCCTTCTTTACCTCTTGATAATCTTTCTTTATAAGTCAATACTTCCACTTGAACATCTATTCCCAATTTCTCTTTCCATTGAGATTGATAAAACTCAGCTTCTCTTTTTCCTGTTCCTTTTTCATCTACAGTTAATGTCAAATGGACTTTATCAGGTGTCAATCCTTCTTCTTTCAAACCTTCATCAAACAATTTTTTTACATCTATATTTTTGTATGCCGCATACAAATCTCCATTTTCTTCTCTAAAGTCTTTAGAAATTCCTCTCATTTGGTCAGCTACAACTCCAGTAGTTTTTACTCCACCACCACTTAAAACTTTTTCTACCAAATCATCTCTGTTAATCGCCAAAGCCAATGCTTCCCTAACTTTTTTACTTTTTAAGGCAGGAATTTTTTGATTAAATGCTAGATAGTAAAGTCTTCCATTTGAAACTTTTCTTAGCTCTGGTTTTCTTTTAAATTCAGCACTTTTTTCTATAGAAGCTCTAGTGACTCCAAGCTCTTTATTTTTAAACAAATTTGTTGCTGTATCAAAATCAGGTACCATTAAAGCTGTTATTTGATTGATTTTTATATTTCCAGCATTCCAGTAATTTGGATTTTTTTCTAGAACCACTTTATTATCATGAACCCATTTTTTTATGATATACGGTCCATTATAAACAGATTTATCAGCTTCTGAAGCATACTTATCCTTATTTGCAGCTAATACCTTTTCATTTACAGGAAAATATATCGGCATTACTAAAGTTTTTCCAAAATATGCTGCCGGTTTCGATAAAGTAAACTCTATCGTATAGTCATCCTTAACTTTTACTCCAACTTGATTAAAATCTTTTATTTTCCCAGTATTATAATCCTCAGCCCCTTTAATATAGTAAGTTATAAATGCATATTCTGAAGATGTTTCAGGATCTATCCCTCTTTTTATAGCATTATAATAATCTTGAGCTTTTATTGGATCTCCATTCGACCATTTCAAATTTTTTCTAAGAGTCAATGTCC
Organism: Leptotrichia sp. oral taxon 221; assembly: GCF_018128245.1. Lineage (NCBI taxonomy): Bacteria > Fusobacteriati > Fusobacteriota > Fusobacteriia > Fusobacteriales > Leptotrichiaceae > Leptotrichia > Leptotrichia sp. oral taxon 221. Next base: position 42,913 of record NZ_CP072378.1, on the reverse strand, counting down.
AAACTTTTCCATCATCTGAAACCTTCCAGCTTTCCGCACTCGCTGGTACAATTTCATTTTTCTCATTTAATCTAAGCAATCCTTCATAAGCCATATCTGTAATAATAAATCCTCCCATATCACTAGTCAGCTGAGGATCTAAAGAGTTGGGTTCTGCTTCCATATTAAATGATATACTTTTTCCTCCTATACCTGATTTTCCACAAGATAATAAACCTAAAATTAACATCATAGCTAAAAATAGCTTTTTCATAACATCACACCTTTCAATATTTTTTCAATAAATAAGTGTACCTTATTTTTTTCAATTAGTCAAATATATAATATCTAGGTAAAACATTAATAAAAAATATAATAAAAAGAGCAGTGAAACCAAAGTTCCACTACTCTTACTTCTATTTAAGCTATTTCTAAACTCAAACATTTCTCATTAGTAAATCGCTCTAAATCCAATTCCACCTCTGATGTTGCTTCCTTTAGTGTCATATCCTAAGTTTGCTGTTACTCCGAATCTAGTGTTATCTACACCGATGTTCAAGTCAAATTTACCGCTTCCTCTTCTGTCTTCTTTTTCTCCTCTGATTCCGAACCAGTCAGCATCTGTAAATCTTACTCTTGCTACATTTTTACCATCTGCAACTCTTCCTAATTCGTTTTCATAAGCAGCTGTCAATCCAACAGATAATTGCGTTCTTACAGCCATTGGTTGAACGTATTTGAATTCCATTCCAACTTCTGGTTTAACTGAGAAGTAGTCATTTCCTTTTACTTCCAATCTAACTTCTCCGTCATCTTCTTTTATGCTATTAAATCTTCCATATTCCATTTTCAACGCACCATATGGTCTCAAATGAGTTCTTTCAGACATTCTAATATCATATCCTAAATCTGTTTTAAACGCAGCACCATAAGAAGTATAACTTCCTTTAGCACCAAATACATCATCAACAACTAAGAATCTACGTTTCATTTCATTTCTACCTGCAAAAACATCTCCTGCAATTGTCCATCTCAATGAACCATTATGATCCATGTAAGGTGACATTGTTTTAAAGATTCCTGCTTTTACCATAGTTTGATTTTCTCTAGATCCACCGATGTCTTTGAATTTGAATCTGTTATTAACAGCTCCTGCATACCATCCAGAAGAATTTCCTAATTTAAGAGTTTCATCTTCATGAACATAAGCTACTCCATAAGCATTACTTGTATAATCAATGATACCAGCTGTATCTGTGTTGTATTCATTTCTCATACCAAATACTTTAATTTTGTTATTTTGTTTAGAAGGATTTCTCCAATCATTACGTAAGTATTTGAATTCTTTATCCAACAAGCTTCCAGTTTCATTGATTCTTTGTTGAACGTTTCCGTATTGGTGTCCCATCATTTCGTCTGTTGCTTGATAGAATAATGCTTCTTCGTTCTTACCAATTTCATTCAATTTATTGAATAATTGTTTTTCTCTAGCTCCTCTATCTCCGTACCAGTCAACTCCATATCTGTCGTCTAATCCATGTAAGAAGTTGTAAGTATCACTACTATTTACTGGTGTTGTTTCATTTCCAGCAAATTCTGTATAAGGTAATTTAGCTAATACAACTGATCCTAATTGACCATTAGAATATAATGGTGTTGCCATCCAAGTTAATGATCCACCATAAGCGTTCCATGTTACTCCTGGATTTGCATCCATCATTTGAATATATGGATTTAATACTGCTCCTGAAACTACGATATTTTTACTATTTGTAGTTCTAGCAGCTTCTGTACCAATAATCAAGTCTGCTTCATCTGTTATCAATCCTAAGTTACCTGAAATTGGATTAGTTGAACCTAATGTATCAATATAAATTCCTAATGATGTAGGTGAAGGTCCTGCTGGTCCTTGTGGATTATTAATTACCACATGTTCAGGTGATACTATACTTGATATAGTTCCATGATCTATTGTTGTAACTGTAGTTGTTGCTGGTGTTGCTCCTGTTGGTGCATTTATTGAAATTCCACCTGCTGTTTTTGATGTAGGTTTTGAAGTTGGATCAAATGATTCAGTTGCTCCACTTCCTAAAGTAATTGTACCATAGTTTTTAATTACCCCACCAGTTGCTTTAAACATTGCATATCCATCTGGAGAATTAATATTAATTGTACCATTATTTGTCAATTCAGCTTGATGTTGCACAACTACACCAACTGCTCCTGTTGGAGTTCCTACTGTTGTAATTGTACCATTATTTACCCCTTTAGCTCCATGGTCTAAGTAAATACCCATTCCACGATCTCCAGCGATATTAATTGTACCAGCATTTTCAGCTTGTGCATTTGCTCCATCTGCAAATAATCCAATACCATCTGCTCCTACTGTAATTACTCCTGAACCACTATTTACTACTTTTCCTGTAGTTGTAGCCATACCAATAGCATAGTTTTTATTTCCTGTATCTGAATTTCCAACAACTATTGTACCATTATTTGTAGCTACACCATTTCCTGTATTCAAAATACCAACACTTTGATCACCTAAAGTAAAGTTTGCATTATTTACAATTGTACCTGGTGAAGATATTCCATAAATTCCTACTCCTGAAGGATTATTTAATGCAATATTATTCGTAAAGTTTGTTGTAGGATTATTTGAATAGAAGTATGTTGAACCATTTCCTAATGTTACAGTTGCCGCTGCATTATTAGTATAGTTAAATGGACTACTTCCAATTGCAACTATTCCATAAGAGTTATCTCCTACATTTATCGCACCACTATTAAAGTTTAAAGTTCCTCCATCTTCAAGGAAAATACCAGTTGCGTCATTATTTCCTACTGTGATTGTTCCTGTATGATTTACAGTAGATGGTCCTGTAGATAATTTCTTAGAATAAATTCCAATTCCGTTATCTCCAGTTGTGATTTGTCCTGCGTTGTCAATATCAAATCCGTAAATACCTACTGAATTACTTCCTGTTGTTATTTTTCCAGATCCATCATTTGTTACTTTAACACTTTCAACTGGTGTATAAATTCCAACATTAGGATTTGTAGTCAAACTACTTGAATTTCCTAAATTAATTTGACCTTTATTTTCAATTCCATAACTTGCTCCAAGTCCAAATATTCCAACTGAACCTTCTCCAGCTAAATTAATTTGACCATTTGTATCATTCGTAACTCTTACATCTGTATTACCTGCTCCTGTCCCTTTATAAGTAATACCTATAGATTTACCAGTACTTGTAATTGTTCCATCATTTCTTACAGAACCTTTAAAGTTTCCACTTGCATTAGTTACTCCTGCTGCTGTATCTCCTTCAGAGTAAATTCCTGTAGAACCATTTCCTAAGTTAATCACTCCACCATTTATATTTTCAATTTTAGAATCATCTTTTCCATATAATGCAGCTGAACTATCTCCCACTGTAATTGTTCCACCATCATTTGTTAATTCACCAAATTTTGAATACATAGCTGTAGAATTTGCTCCACTCAATGAAATAGTTCCTTTATTTACTAACTGAACTTTATTTCTATTATAACTTGGATCATTTTCTTGAGCCATTGCAACTTGCCCTGCTGTTGTACCTGTCATAGTATTTGTATTTTTATTTTCAATTCTTGAGTTTGCAATTTCAAGCATATTATATGCATCTGTAGGATTATCTAAATCAACATTTTGATTTAAACTTAACTCACTTAAATAAAGCATGAATGTTTTATAGTTAGGACTTCCTGTTATATTAGCTACACCAAGCGAAGTCACTAAACCAGATGGATTTGTATTATTAAGATCCATATGTACATCTTGTGCAATAAATAATCTAGAACCCTCATTCATATTCAATGTTAAATGTCCCATACTGTTATTGAAATTAGTTGCTTTCCAAGCTGAAATTGCTGATGAATCAAAATTCGTATATCCATTACCTTTATACAAGAATGCAGTTCCTCTTGAATTTGCATCTGTTCCACCTGCTATATCAGCTTTTGTCATCCCATTTGTAAATTCAATTTTTCCTGTATTGTCTGTATAAAATGCTAACGATTTTTGCCCAGTTATTACATCAGTTCCATCTAATTTAACTAATCCACCTTTTGAATAAACATTAAATGCTCCATCTTTTGCAGTTATTTTTCCACCTGTTAAATTCAAAGTACTACCTGCTGATTCAGCATAAACACCTGAAGAAGCACTACCTGCTACAGTTATATCTGTTGTTCCAGTTTGATTTAATGTTCCTCCATTCATAGCTACTAATCCTACAGAACCATCAGTAGCGCTTAAAGCTGTTCCATCTACAGTAACTTTACCTGAACTATTAATTGTTGCAGCATCTGTAATTATTGCTTTTACAGATTTTCCTTTTGCATTTATTTCTCCAGTATTTGTTACTGTTCCAGAAGATTTAGCATAAATACCTGTAGAACCATCTGAATTATCTACTATAATTTTAGCCCCTGTATTTAAAGTTTTTCCTGCTGCTTCTGTATATACTCCGGTATTACTACTTCCACTTGTTATAGTAATAACATTATCCTTACCTGCTTGATTTTGTGCTGCAAGGTTTACATATCCATTTTTTATATAAACCATGGCATTTTCACTTCCATCTGTTGACTTCAAAGTATAATTTGAAACTTCAAATGGATTTGTTGAAGCATTTGCATGTTCAAAATAAAGACCTGTATTCTTTTTATTAGTAGCTCCTTCAAATTCAACATTTAAAACAGATTCTCTTGATGTAGCAGGTAATGCTAAAACACTTGAATTTTGTTCATTAACATTTGTACTTGCTGAAGCTCCTGGGCTAATTGCAGTTCCACCATTCAAATCAACAAATGTTTTAAAAGCAACTCCTACAGATTCACTTCCTGTTATTTTTATTGGTTTAGTTAATATTATTTCTGCCCCTGGATAACCTGGATTTGATGAATTCGAAGTATTAAGAAGCTTATCATTTACGACTATACCTTTTTGTTGATTTCCATTAAGATATATATCTCCTGAATTCATAAAACTAAAACCACCCTTAGCTGCATACTCGCTTCCGATTACAGCTATTGTATCTCCTGTTCCTCCAAGAGTTATACTTCCTTTATTATCAAACCACATAACTCTATCAAACCCACCTGTAGCCGCTAATGCTAGCCATAAATAGTTATCAGAACCTGTATTTGATGTTGTTATTTTTCCATTATTTTGAAATCCTATATTATTATTTTCTGTAGGATACGAACTAGGATTCCAACTGTGTGTGTGATATTGCGCTGAGTACATTACTAAATTTTTTCCATCCATATCAACAGTAGTTCCATTATCCAAAACCCATGTAGAATCTCCATGATCATTATGTCCATCTGTATGGAATAACCATCTATCGTAAGCTCCAGAAGAATTACCACTATATTTTATAGCAACTCCATTTATTTTTACTGGATGCCCTCCAACAAGTTTCATTACTGCAAACTGATCTAAAGCAGGAGTCCCAAGTCCTGTCCAGTTAAAAATTTGTTCTCCATTGTCTACTTCTGTATGCGAAGAACCTACTACTCCAACCATTTTCACTTTATTAGCGCTTACATCAAATAATGTACCATTCGCTTTTACTGTTAATGTTCCACCTGTCATATTTTGTTGAGCAAGTGGTGCAACGTCTCCTGATTGATTTACCCATTGGTTATCTCCATTTCCAGTACCAGGTGGTGTTATAGGAGGTATATTTATAGTTGGTAATGGTGGAGGAGTTATTTTAGGTTGCACTGGTTTAAAATCAATTGCCTTCGGTAAAGTAGGTTGTATTGGTTGTGGCTCAGGCACCGTAATAGCTCCCTTACTAACTATTCTAGGTTTAATACTAGCAGATATTTCAAATGATACAGGTGGTTCTGGCACTGTTTTGTTACTTGCCAATCCGTATGAACCATATCCTTTTCTAGAGTTTGTAGAAGCTGATGAAGGATCACTACTTTGTGGTAAATATTGATACATTGAGCTTTCTTTAGAAATATATCTATTGTAAGCATTTGAATCTCTCTTCAACACACCCTCATAAGGATATTTCTCTTTCTTATCTCCACGACCTTTATAGCTTCCATGCCAATCATTCAAAATTGTGTTAGCTCCATATTGCCAAGAGCTCCAAGGCGATTTAACTACATGGTCTCCTTGTTCCATTAATTGGATCAATTCCAAGTTATAGTCTTTCATTAACTTGTCATTTTCAGTTTTAATTTTTCTAAACTGTTGTCTCATATCACCTATAGAAGTTGATATTTCTTGTCTTTGATTTTGGATTGCTTTATCTGTTGTCGATGTTTCTGCAAAAGATGTCAATCCTAATAAAGGAAATGCAAATAAAGCACTCTCTGTGTACTTAAATTCTTTGCATCTCTTCGCAAAAGCTTTTAAATCTTTCGCTAATTGTCTTAGTTCATTAGTCATATTTACACATTCTCCTAAATTTAATTTGTTTCAAATTTACATTAATTATAACTTTTCCAATTTTAGAATTTTTTAAAATAATTTAATTTGTCTGGAATTTAGAAACAAAAAAATAATTTAAGAGAAAAATTATTTTCCTCTTAAACTATTATCTAAATTCTCGTTGTGCAATAACAGACAAAACCACTACTACAAAAGTAAAAGTGGTAGTAGCTATTTAAAATTATTTTTGTGCAAAAAATTCTAATTCTATTCTTCTATTCATTGCCCTACCTTCTTCGGTATCGTTAGAAGCTACAGGTTTTTTAGAACCTTCTCCAATAGTTTTCACTATTCTTTCTGGTGCCAATCCAAGTTCAACTAATTTTTCTTCCACATTTTCAGCCCTTCTCAATGAAAGTTCTGAGTTGTAAGATTCAGTCCCTTTTGAATCTGTATGCCCATATATCGCAACTTTATAATTCTTTTTCTCAATATAATCTTTAAGTTTTTTTAATGTTCCTACATTTTCATCTTTTATAGTTGCGCTATTAAAATCAAATTTTAAACTATCCGTATCTAACACCATTATTTCAGCAGGATTTTGAGCTTTTGCCGTTTGATTTACAGCTAAATCATCACTTTGAGTCGCTCCTTCTACTTCAACTGCATTAGTTTTCATAGTATCGTCTCTCAAGTTTGTTGTCGTAATTTTTTTAGCTGTTGTCGGTGCTGAAACTAACAGCATAGATAACATTGCTGCTACTCTTGACTTTCTTTCCATGCTTCCGCCTCTTTCTCAAGCGATTTATATTTTTTAGTACCTGGATTTGGTTTGTTTTCTCTTAAGTAATCTTCTACATGAGTTACTCTCGCTGTTGAATAATTTATTGCATTAGCATCTGTACATGAAATTGCTCCTAATGTTGCTAACGCCCCTAATAATACTAATTTTTTCATTTAATTCTCCTTTCGTTTTCGAACTTTTTATATTAAATTTTTATTTCATTAACTTTTATAAATAGTCCATAATCATATTATTATAATACCACATGTTTGGATCTATTTCAAATTTCTTATTTCATTTTATCTTGGATTTGATCCAATCTTTGTTCCATTTTTTCTAAAATTTCATTATTTTTATTGAATGTATCAATGTTGTTATTGATTTGAGTTACTCTTTTTTTAATTCTTTGAATTTCTACATCCATTTTTTCGCTTTCAGTCATATTTTTTTCTTTAGCTTTCATTGCTTTAATTTCAGCTTTTTTAGAGTTAACTCTTTTTACTCTAGGTGTAGCACTTGTTGTTGTTCCAGTTACTTCCACTGGAGTTACTTCTACTGCTTGTTCAGCTTGTCTTTGTTTTGCTACTTTTAATAATCTTTGTATAGCCGCATCATTATTTGTTTTTCCAGCTGAATATGACAATTGACATACTGCTAATACTGACAATGCTGCAATTCCAATAATTTTTTTCATTTTTCTTTTCCTTTCATAACCAATTGGCTTTTTATTTTTTACTTTAATTTATTATTTCTTTTTAGTTTTTACTGCTTTTTTTACTACTTTTTTAGCACCTTTTTTGTTAATATCAACTTTTTTAGGATTAGTTCTTCCTAATACATCATTATATCCACTAACTTCAACTTCTTCTCTCTTAACACTTCTTACTACTCTTTCATAAAAATCAACTTTGTCAGCTGCTTTTTCTGAATTGTATTGTAATCTTTCCATCGGAGTTTTTGGTTTTGGTGCTTCTTCTTTTTGATCTAAGTATTCGTCTACTGTCCCATCTGACATTTCTTTTCTAGCTTCATCCATTGCTTTTTGCGCATCTTTAACTACTTTTTCTCTTTTTACTTTCACTGGTTCAGCTTTTTTATTTAAATTTTTGTAATAATCGTTTCTAGCTTCTTTTAATAAATCTTGTGCACTCGCTCCAAACATTTGAACTGAAGCAGCCAAGATTAATCCTAAAAATAAAGTTTTTTTCATTTTTATCTCCTCTTCTTCTTTTTTTATTTTAACCCTATCTTCTCTTAAACATTAACACAAATTATTGCATTACTGATAAAAGAGTTTCCAATTCAGCGATTCTAGTTTGTTTTTGTACGATTGTTTTTTCTAAGTTTTTGTAATATTCATCGTAGTTTTTCAAGATTTTTTTGTATTCATCTCTGTGCCATCTAACTTCTGAATCTTTTTTCAATTTTTCTTGTAATTTTTCTTTTCCAATCAATTTATTTTGCAAGTCTTCAACTTCTTTTTCCAATCTATCTTTTTCATTTTGGAATTCAGCTTTCTTTTGAGCTTCTTTTTGTAATAAATCATTAAATTTATTTTCAATTGCATTCAAACTTGATTCTAAACTGTTTGTGTTTGTATTTTTAACTGGTGCAGAATATGACACTGAAGACAAAAGTGTCATTCCTACTAACATAAATAATGCCTTTTTCATTTTCTTCCTCCTATTAATTATATTAATTTTTAATTTTTTCTCACACCGATCTTCCTAGCCGATGGCAATAGTTGCTTCTCCATTTTGATTAAATTATACCATATCTTTAAGATTTTTCATAGTGTTTCCTAAAAACATTTTTAAAACTTTTTCAAAAAAAAAGTGCTAGATAAAATCTAGCACCAGCAAACATTCATTTAATTATCTTAAAGATTTCAATAATTCAAAGTTTTCTAAAACTTTTTGTTCTTTTTCGATTTCTTTAGAAATTTCTGCTTTTAATGATTTATATTGTGCTTCTTTTTCTTTGAATTCTTTATTGAAAATAGTTGTATCAACGTTAGCATCGATATCAGCTATTCTTTGATCAATTACTGAATCCATTTTTTGCAAGTTGTCCAATCTAGCTTGAGCTGCTTCAGCTTTTGCTTGTTCTTGAGCAAATTTTGCATTTTCCATTTGTTCCAATTTTTGTAATTGAGCTTCTAAGTTATTTAAGCTGCTTTCTACTGATGTAGGTGCTGCGAATGAAAAACTACTTAAAGCTAATACACCTAATAATACTGCTAATCTTTTTTTCATATTATTGTCCACTTCCTTCTTTTAATTGTAATATTGTGTTGTAGTTATCTACAGTTTTGCTTAAAGCGTTGATTTCTTGATCTAATGCTTTAACAACATTGTTGTATTCTTTAACTAAGCTAGAATATTGTTCTTTGAAGTATTTAGCGTTTGCTGCACCTTCAATTTTAGCAATTCTTTCTTCAATTTTAGCTTTCATTTGTTGTTTTTGTTCCAATTGTGCAGATGCTCTTTCTGCTGTTGCTCTTAATTTTGCAAATTCTGCATTTTCAGTTTCAACTAATTTAGCATAAGAAGCTTCTAAAGCATTGAATTTAGCTACTACATCACCAGATGTTTTAACTGGAGCTTTTTCAACTTTTCTAGCTGAGAATGAAACAGCACTTGCAAGAATAAATAATGTTACGATTTTTTTCATGTTCTTCCTCCCTAAATTTCTCTCTATTTTTTACTTCTAATCTTTTGTATATTATATATTATTTAATACTTATTGTCAATTCCTATTTTAGTCACAACAAACCTATACTTTTTTCATTATTTTAATAAACAACTGATTTTTAAAGGCTTTGAATGTATTTTTAAAAATTTTAAATTTGTTCTAATTTTCTCTCTAAAATCCCAAAGACAAATTTTTTTCTATATATTTTTTATGTAAATTATAATTTTTTATTTTCATAATTAACTACTCATAATAAAACTACCTCAAAATTGAACTCTAAAAACTTTGACTATGGTGAACTACTCCCGCTTGTAGAAGTTGGAGACTTCTTGCTATCTTTTGTTAAAAAATACGCCCCAAATTTATGTCCGAAAACACAAATAAGTGACGTATTTCATAAATTAAGTCAATATCTAAATATCAAATTAAATTATTTAATTTTAATGTTGTAGAATGCTTTTTTACCTTCGTAAATAGCTTCATCTGCTAAATCATCTTCAATTCTTAATAATTGGTTATATTTAGCCATTCTATCTGTTCTTGAAGCAGATCCTGTTTTAATTTGTCCTGCATTTGTAGCAACTGCGATATCAGCAATTGTATCATCTTCAGTTTCTCCTGATCTATGAGATACTACTGCAGTGTATCCTGCTTTTTTAGCCATTTCAATAGCGTCTAATGTTTCAGTTAAAGTACCAATTTGGTTAACTTTGATTAAGATAGAGTTTGCGATTCCATTTGCAATTCCTTCAGCTAATCTCTTAGTATTAGTAACAAATAAGTCATCTCCTACTAATTGAACATCTTTACCAATTGCATCAGTTAATTTTTTGAATCCGTCCCAGTCATCTTCAGCTAATCCATCTTCGATTGATACGATTGGATATTTAGAAGTTAATCCTTTATACCATTCGATCATTTCATCAGAATTTCTTACAACTCCACCTTCTCTTTTGAATGTATAAGTGTAAGATCCATCTTCATTTTTAGTTGCAAATTCAGATGAAGCAGCATCCATTGCGAATGTAACGTCTTCTCCTAATTTGTATCCGGCAGCTTCAACAGCTTGAGAAATTACATCTAAAGCTCCTTCAGTACCGTTAATGTTAGATGGTGCGTATCCACCTTCGTTTCCTACGTTAGTAGAATCTCCATTTGCTTTTAAGATTTTTCCTAAGTGGTGGAAAATTTCAGATCCCATTCTTAAAGCTTCTTTGTAAGTTTTAGCTCCTACTGGTTGTACCATGAATTCTTGAACGTCAACAGCTGAATCTGCGTGAGATCCTCCATTTAAGATGTTCATCATAGGTACTGGTAATTCTTTAGCATTTACTCCACCTAAGTATCTGTATAAAGGTATACCTAATTGGTTAGCTGCTGCTTTAGCTACTGCCAATGAAACACCTAAAATAGCGTTTGCTCCTAATCTTCCTTTGTTTGGAGTTCCGTCTAATGCGATCATAGCTTTATCAATAGAAACTTGATCTAAAGCGTCCATTCCAATAATTGCTTCAGCAATTTCAGTGTTTACGTTTTCAACTGCTTGTAAAACACCTTGTCCTAAGTATCTAGATTTGTCTCCGTCTCTTAATTCAACAGCTTCGTGAACTCCAGTAGATGCTCCTGATGGTACAGATGCTCTTCCCATAGCTCCACCTTCTAAGAATACTTCAACTTCTACAGTTGGATTCCCTCTTGAATCTAGTATCTCTCTTGCATAGATATCTTCAATTCTAGTCATTTGTAATTACCTCCATAAATTTTTTAATTTAATATATTTATATATTTACTCAACCAATTATATCACAATGTGAATATATTTTCAAAAGAAAATTTCATTTTTTTTAAAATTTATCAAATATTAATAATTATCAACTTTTTTACTCCCATTATAAAAAAAATACTTCAACTTTTAAAAGTCAAAGTATTTTTTTTATATTCAATAATTCTTATTTTATAATTTTCAAAAAACTAAATACTCCTAATAAATTATGCTCCTGCTTGAGTATTATCATCTTTCAATCCCATTTCTTTATTCGCATACTCAATTCCTAATTCCACTCTTATACGCTCTTTCACATCCTCAAATTTCGCTTCTTTAAATGGAATTTCAGAAGTTTTTGTTAATAAGAAATATCCTTCATTTGAACCATAATCCAATATTTCATTAGTTTTCGCAGCAAATAATTTATTTGACAATTCTGGATTAGCTTTTCCTATTCCTGGAATTGGTTGATCTTTTGTCAAATCACTAAATTGCTCTTTAGTATCAAATTTATATTTATCTTGTTTTTCTATTTTATCCCAAGTTACTTTATTTGCCAACAATTCAGCTTTTAAATCTTGAACTTGTTTAGCAACCGCTTTTTTAGTTTCTTCTGATATTGTCGGAGTTATCAAAATATGACTAACTTTAGCAACATTAGGATTTTGTGCATTTTTACCTTGAACATAAATTATGTGATATCCATATTCTGATTTTACAGGACCCACAATTTCTCCTACTTTAGCATTATTAACAGCTTGTGCAAATTCTGGAACCAATTTACTCAAATCAGTACTTTCTCCCAAACTTCCACCATTTTTAGCCGAACCTGGATCTTTACTAAATTGCTCTGCCTTTGCCGCAAAATTCTCTTTATTTGTAGTTTTCATAATTTCTTCAGCTTGTTTTTTCGCACTTTCAAAATCTTTACTAGATGCCTTGTAATCTTGTCCAACTACATATCCTGAAATAGTATTCTTTTGATTATATTTATCTCTTCTAGAATTAAATCTATCCAATAATGCTTGTTCTGATGGTTTATAACTATCAACTAAATAGTCATAATATTTCTTAGAATAATCACTTAACTCATCAATACCAACAAATTCTTTATCTGCTTTTATTCCAACAGCTTTAGCCTTAGCCGCAATAGCAATAAATTTATCCAAATTTTGTTTAAAACTTTCCCTCAATTTTTGAACTTTTTCTTCTGAATATCCATCTGGTGTAGAAGTATAATCACTTAACAATTGTTCATTCAACGATGCTTTTGTATATTTATAACCATCTTTTTCGGCAACTACAGAATTTATTTGATCATATAATTTCTTAATTTCAGGATCTTTAATATCTATTTTAGCCTTTTCTCTAGCTTTAAAAATATACGAACTCAACATCATTGTACTTTTTTCATTATTTAACGCTTGTTCCAATCTTGGTTTCACTTCTTCATAAGGTCTTCCACCAAAACTTGCATACTTATATCTCTCATAAGCCTTTTTTAATTCACTTTCATCAACTTTAGAAATTGAAGCTATTTTATCTTGAATTTTTTGTATCAATTCTTGTTCTTTAATAGTTTCTTTAAATTTATCAAAACTATATCCTCTACTTCTTATAGCCATCAAAAAGTTATTTTTCCCACCAGCTTGAGCATAATACTCTTGCATTTTCTTATCAACTTCGCTACCACTTATCTTAACATTCAAATCTTTAGCCGAAGAAAGCAACAAGTCTTTATTTATCAATAATTGCAACGTATATTCCTTCAATATTTCCTCAGGTATTTCTTTCAAATTAGAACTATCAGCTCCCATTTGAGCCAACTGCTGTTGTTTTTGCTGCAAACTAGCTCTCAAATTCTCTTTCAAACTTTCAACTTCCAAATTAAATTCATCTCTAGTAATTTTCTCTTTATTAACCGTTACTATCGCCTGCGTTTTATCTCCATGCTTTTTAGCATCCAACACATTATTTTTCAACGAAATAATCCCAGTTATCAACATCGATAATGCAAATCCAACAATCAAAATTATCGAAACAATTCTAATCGTCCCTTTATGATTTCTTATTCCCATTTTTCCTCTTCTCCATTCATTTTATTAAACCACCAATTCCTCAAAACCTAAACCCCATTCACTCTCTAAAAATTCATCATTTACACAACTCCAAAAAGTTTAATGAATAAGGCCTTTATTGAGAATATCAATGTTCTGTTATTGTACCATATGTAACAATTTTTTTCAAACTTTTTATAAAATATGGGATAAAGTAAAAAATATAAAAATAAATAAGTTTAATCATATTTTTAATTAACAAAAAAAGAGGAAACAAATTACAATACGATCACTAAATCCTATTGAAATGTATTCCCCCTTTATGATTAAAATACAAGATTTTTCTTCGATTATAAAAACTTTTTTTTAATATTTTCCCCTTTAAACTTTCATTGAGCAACAATTTAAAATATTTATCACAACGGATTTTGAAATACTGTTTAAAGTATATATGAAAAAAATTGATGATAACTTTATTTTATTGAAAAAATAATAAACTAATCCATAAATTATACTCAAAACTATTTAAAATTATATAAAATTGAGCGTAGAGTAAAAGGGTAAAATAGTCATAGCTTTTGAATATCGTTTTAAAGCAGTTTTACTATATTAATAAAATTTACAAAATTAATAAAATTTACAAAAGCCTAAATATTCTACAAATTATAAATAACTAAAAAAAATCAACTCTTATTCAAAGAATTGATTTACAATAATATTAGTGAACTGCTCCCACTTCTAGAAACGGGAGACTTCTTGCTATCTTTTTGTTAAAGTTTTCTATTTAACATAAATTTTACAAATAAAAAAAGTTTGGCAATTTCCTATTTTCCCTAGATAACTCTAAGTATCTTCGGCGTAAACAGACTTAACTACTGGGTTCGAAATGTAACCAGGTATATCCCTGTCGCTATTGTCACCAAACTTAAAATTTAATAAAGACAATGAGAAATAAATAGTACGGTAAAAAGAATATTAAAAGCTTTCGTATTATTAGTACTGGTCAGCTAAATATATCTCTATACTTACACCTCCAGCCTATCACCACCTGTTCTCGATGGATACTAAAAGAACACTCATCTCAAAGTGGGCTTCTCACTTAGATGCTTTCAGCGATTATCCCTTCCAAACGTGACTACTCAGCCATGCCACTGGCGTGACAACTGATACATCAGAGGTTTGTCCATCCCGGTCCTCTCGTACTAAGGACAGATCTTTTCAATATTCTAGCGCCTGCAGTGGATAGGGACCGAACTGTCTCACGACGTTCTGAACCCAGCTCGCGTGCCTCTTTAATGGGCGAACAGCCCAACCCTTGGGACCTTCTCCAGCCCCAGGATGAGACGAGCCGACATCGAGGTGCCAAACACTTCCGTCGATATGGACTCTTGGGAAGTATCAGCCTGTTATCCCCGGGGTAGCTTTTATCCGTTGAGCGATGGCCCTTCCATACGGAACCACCGGATCACTAACTCCTACTTTCGTACCTGCTCGACCCGTCAGTCTCGCAGTCAAGCTCCCTTATGCGTTTGCACTCTTAGGTTGATTTCCATCCAACCTGAGGGAACCTTTGAACGCCTCCGTTACTCTTTTGGAGGCGACCGCCCCAGTCAAACTGCCCACCTAGCACTGTCTCCGATACCAGATTAGAATTTCAACAACATATGGTTGGTATTCCAACAGCGACTCTGTAACAACTGACGCCATTACTTCACAGTCTCCCAACTATCCTATACACACATTGCCAAAACCCAATGCCAAGCTACAGTAAAGCTCCACGGGGTCTTTCCGTCCTACTGCAGGTAGTCGGTATCTTCACCGACATTACAACTTCACCAGGCCTCCAGCCAAGACAGCTCTCAAATCATTTCACCATTCGTGCAGGTCGGAACTTACCCGACAAGGAATTTCGCTACCTTAGGACCGTTATAGTTACGGCCGCCGTTCACCGGGGCTTCAATTCGGATCTCTCAATCCTCCTCTTAACCTTCCGGCACTGGGCAGGTGTCAGCCCATATACGTCGCCTTTCAGCTTAGCATAGACCTGTGTTTTTGGTAAACAGTTGCTTGAGACTCTTCACTGCGACCTATTTCCCCTTGAAGTGTTTCTCTTCTCAAGTAATATAGGCACCCCTTCTCCCGAAGTTACGGGGCTATTTTGCAGAGTTCCTTAGCTAGAGTTAGCCTGTCGGCCTTAAGTTTCTCACTCTGTCCACCTGTGTCGGTTTACAGTACGGGCACTTAATTTCCTCCTTAGAAGTTTTTCTTGGCAGTGTAGGATTTGTGACTTACACCAAGAGGTGCTTACCCATCAGTTCTCACGTTTAAGCATACGGATTTACCTATATGCTCACGCTACTTCCTTAAAAAGGCTAAACCGTCAGCCTTCTCACATACCTTCCTGCGTCACTCCATCAGTAATAACGTTAATTAAGTGGTATAGGAATATTAACCTATTTTCCATTCGCCTGCGCTACTTAGCCTCGGCTTAGGTCCCGACTTCCCCAGGGCGGACAAACCTTCCCCTGGAAACCTTGGACTTCCGGCCGGCGGGATTCTCACCCGCCTTCTCGCTACTCATTCCTGCATTCTCACTTCTGATACCTCCAGCAGGCCTTACAGCCTGCCTTCATCGGCTTACAGAACGCTCTCCTACCAAGATGCGAAAGCATCTTCCACAGCTTCGGTTTATGTCTTAGCCCCGTTACATCTTCGGCGCAGATACTCTCGACCAGTGAGCTATTACGCACTCTTTTAAGGTATGGCTGCTTCTAAGCCAACCTCCTGGTTGTCTGTGAATATCCACCTCCTTTCCCACTTAGACATAATTAGGGACCTTAGCTGGTGGTCTGGGCTGTTCCCCTTTTGTCCACGGACCTTATCATCCATAGACTCACTCCTAATCATTAATATATGGTATTCGTAGTTTGCTTGATTTCGGTAAGCAATACGCCCCCTAGATCATACAGTGCTCTACCCCCACATATCTTAAAATTAAGGCTGCACCTAAATGCATTTCGGAGAGAACGAGCTATCTCCTAGTTCGATTGGCTTTTCACCCCTAGACCTATCTCATCTCCCAACTTTTCAACGGCGGTGAGTTCGGTCCTCCACTAAGTCTTACCTTAGCTTCAACCTGGACAGGCCTAGATCACTAGGTTTCGCGTCTATGACATACGACTTATCGCCCTATTAAGACTCGGTTTCCCTTCGGCTCCATTCTTTTTAACCTTGCCATATATCATAACTCGCAGGATGATTAACCAAAATCCACGCAGTCACTCTTGCGAGCTCCTACCGTTTGTAAGCACACGGTTTCAAATTCTATTTCACTCCCTTACTCAGGGTTCTTTTCACCTTTCCCTCACGGTACTCTTCTCTATCGGTCAACAAAAGTATTTAGCCTTACGTGATATGGTCCACGCAGATTCACACCAAATTCCTCGTGCTTGATGCTACTCGGGTGCTTTAAGTTTTACTAATAGTTTTATGTTCTACAGGACTATCACCTTCTTTGGTCCAGCTTCCCAGCTGTGTTCCACTTACTCTACTAGTAAAATGACTTTATGGCTATTAGTCTATTAAAGTCCCTCTACCCCATATACACAACGTCGCCAACTTACATGTATATGGTTTAGGCTATTCTCCGTTCGCTCGCCGCTACTTAGAGAATCGTTTTTACTTTCTTTTCCTCCCGTTACTTAGATGTTTCAGTTCACGGACTTACCTCTTTCGTATATGTGATCTACACATATAGGTTTTCCCATTCGGAGATCTTGGTATCAAAGGTTATGTGCACCTCCACCAAGCTTTTCGCAGCTTATCACGTCCTTCATCGGCTTTTGTTGCCTAGGCATCCTCCGTGTGCCCTTAATAGCTTTTTATTCTAACTCTAACAGTTTTCCTGTTTTCATTGTAATCTTTTTACCTACTATTCATTTCCCATTGTCCTTAATTAATATTGGTGGAGATAAGCGGGTTCGAACCGCTGACCTCTGCCTTGCAAGGGCAGCGCTCTCCCAACTGAGCTATATCCCCATACAATAAAATTCTTTGGTGGGCATGGCTGGACTCGAACCAGCGACCCCTGCGTTATCAGCACAGTGCTCTAACCACCTGAGCTACACGCCCTTAAGAATAAACACGAAGAAACATAATCCAAACAGATTTAGTATTTATATACTCCTTAGAAAGGAGGTGATCCATCCGCACCTTCCGGTACGGATACCTTGTTACGACTTCACCCCAATCACTATCCACACCTTAGGTACCTTCCTCCTTACGGTTGAACCAGTAACTTCAGGTGCAAACAACTCTCGTGGTGTGACGGGCGGTGTGTACAAGACCCGAGAACGTATTCACCGCAACATTGCTGATTTGCGATTACTAGCGATTCCAACTTCATGAAGTCGAGTTGCAGACTTCAATCCGAACTTAGATTGGCTTTTTAGTTTTGCTCCACGTCACCGTTTTGCTCCTCTTTGTACCAACCATTGTAGCACGTGTGTAGCCCAGATCATAAGGGGCATGATGACTTGACGTCATCCCCACCTTCCTCCTGCTCTTCGCAGGCAGTCTAGTTAGAGTCCCCAACTTAATGATGGTAACTAACTATAGGGGTTGCGCTCGTTGCGGGACTTAACCCAACATCTCACGACACGAGCTGTCGACAGCCATGCACCACCTGTCTCTACGTTCCCGAAGGCACAGCCTGTTCTCACAGGCCTACGTAGGATGTCAAGATCTGGTAAGGTTCCTCGCGTTGCGTCGAATTAAACCACATGCTCCACCGCTTGTGCGGGTCCCCGTCAATTCCTTTGAGTTTCAACCTTGCGGTCGTACTCCCCAGGCGGATTACTTATCGCATTAGCTTCGGCACAGACACTCTTCATGCCCACACCCAGTAATCATCGTTTACAGCTAGGACTACCAGGGTATCTAATCCTGTTTGCTCCCCTAGCTTTCGCACTTCAGCGTCAGTTGCTGTCCAGTGGACTATCTTCATCATCGGCATTCCTACACATATCTACGAATTTCACCTCTACTCGTGTAGTTCCGTCCACCTCTCCAGCACTCTAGATATACAGTTTCAAAGGCAAGCTTTGAGTTGAGCCCTAAGTTTTCACCCCTGACTTGTATATCCGCCTAGATGCCCTTTATGCCCAATAATTCCGGATAACGCTTGCGACATACGTATTACCGCGGCTGCTGGCACGTATTTAGCCGTCGCTTCTTCTGCAGGTACCGTCACTTTCTTCTTCCCTGCTGAAAGCACTTTACAATCCGAAAACCGTCTTCGTGCACACAGAATTGCTGGATCAGAGTCTCCTCCATTGTCCAATATTCCCCACTGCTGCCTCCCGTAAGAGTAAGGGCCGTATCTCAGTCCCCTTGTGGCCGTTCATCCTCTCAGACCGGCTACCTATCTTCGTCTTGGTGAGCCGTTACCTCACCAACTAACTAATAGGACGCAAAGCTCTCTCTTAGCATCTCTTTTCATTAAAGCTTCATGCGAAACTTTAATAATATCTAGTCTTATCAGTCGTTTCCATCTGTTATCCCAGACTAAGAGGCAAGTTCTTTACGCGTTACTCACCCGTCCGCCATGGTTATCACGGTGCAAGCACCGTTTCCCCATTGACTTGCATGTGTTAAGCATTCTGTCAGCGTTCATCCTGAGCCAGGATCAAACTCTTCATTCAATATTTATTTTCACCTTTTAAAGTCTTATTGACAGGAACTTTTTATTATTAAAAGTCCTTATTTATCACATCTTTCATGGTATATGCTTCTTCTATTTATTTGTTTATTGTACATGATACATTTTCGTATCGACAAGAAGTATTATATCAAACAAAAAAATATTTGTCAACTACTTTTTTTATTTTTTTTGATTTTTTTTAAATAAATCTATTATGTCAGTGAACTACTCCCACTTTTAGAAACGGGAACTTCTTGGGAAGTATCTGCTTTTACTAGCCAAATATATTTACCAAATTCTTCGGGTAGTTCCTACTCTGTTTTTTTTATTTTCCTAATATTTCAATATCAATTTTCCGATGTTTTTTATATTTAAATTCTCAACAACCACAGCATTATATCCTTCAGACAATTTTTTTGATAATTTATGCAAAAAATCTCTTCGACAATTTTTGATACATTCATGTAATTTTGATATTTTCGCTTTTTGTTTATATCAATTTTTAGAAAATTTTACTTTTCTTGATAATAATTCCTGTAATTTTTCAATCCTTCTTCTAATATCCTAAAATATTTTGAATAATCAGCCCTTTGATTTTCAGAACTGATAAATAATTCAGACATTGAAAAGTCAAGTCCAATTACTTTATCATTATTTGGGATTTTTTGAATTTCTTTTTCAAATTCTGTCTTGCCATCCATTCAAATAAATGCTCACCTTTATCATTCACAGGCATATTTCTAAGGCTGTAAATCCAGCTCCAGTGTCCATTGTACTCAGTTTCACCAATTTTTACATTTGGATAAGAGGAAAGTATTGCTCCATATTTTGAAAGAACGTCATAAACTCTTTTACTTGTATTTTCGTAGGAAATAGTCGGATCATTTTGTGCGTGAACCATCCAAAGCGGTTTATTTCTTATTTTCATCAAATCCTGCGCAGTAGTTGCAACTCCGCCAGAAATAGCCGCTTTATCAAGAGCAGCTGCACTTGTACTAAATGCCGCAAAATAATCTGGATACTCGATTATCATTCTAAATGACATATATCCACCAGCAGAAGCTCCAAAAATATAAATTCTATTTTTATCAACATTATTTTCAGAAGCAAATTCATCAATCATAGCCTTTACTGATTTTATGTATCCTTTACTATAATTGTTATACCAAGTGTCATCAGCCTGCGGTGCCACAACATAAGCCCCGCCAAATATCTTTTGTGCTTTATCTCCTGCAAAAGCCACTGCCCCACGATTTGCCAATTTTTGTGAAACATTATTCTGATAATCCTTGTATCCGCCTTCACCATTTCCATGAAACCAGATTATAAGCGGATGTTTCTTCCCATCATCTTTATTAACAGGTTTAAAATATTGATAATTCACTCCACTTTTAGACTTCGTTGCTAAAAATTTATCAGCTTCCTCATCAACAACTTTCCCTTGTCTATAAAATCCTGTTTTATAACCCTTTATCTCCTTTTTTTGCTCCACTCTATACTCCAAGTTCATCAATACATTTCGAGAAACATCCCCTGTAACATAACTCAAAGTATTTGATCCAGCCACATCTTTTCCATATTTCAAGTTAATAACAATTTTTCCCTTGTCATTCACATAAATATTCTCAATTTCCCTCTCAACTTCAAATGTCCCAAGAGATTTAGTTTTTTCGTCAAGCACAATCCCAGTATCTTTTGGTAAAGTTCCCTTAGCAAAAACCTTGAATGTACCTTTAGCAATTTGTTTATTTTGAATATCTTTCCCTTGCCCTTTTGTATCAATTTCAATCGAAACTATATTCTGCCCATAATCGAATATTTTTGCCTTTAATGAATATGAATATGTATTAAAGTCATATCCACTTTTAAAAACTAATTCTCCACCTTTAAAAACTAATTCTGATGCAATTCCTAACATACTTACAAAAAACAAACCTACAAATACCAATACTTTAGTTCTCATAACCATCACTTCCTCTACAATATTTTTTATTTCAAATTTAATTAATAAAATTATTAAACAAAGTAAAAATTTAAAAATAAACTATTTTATTTTCAACTTCCTATATCTATTCACTGCCGCACAAAATTCCTGTTTTCTAGGCAATGCCAAATTTCCTGGATGTCCTACGTACGAAGAAATTGAATCAAGTCCATCCTTTTGAATCTTTTCATAAATCCTATTAGCCGCTTGCGAAAGTGTCAATTTTTCATCTAGTACTTTATTTTTAAAATAGTCAATCATTACGGCAATACAGTTTGTTTGGCTGTCATCCACAAGTTGCTCCAGTCCTGAAATGTCGATTAATTCCTTTCCATATAGAATGCTGTATTTCCCTTTAGCTTTTGTTTTATCTAATTTTCCTGATTGTGAAAAACTTTTTTTGAGTGGAATTCGCTGTGTAATTCCTTGAAATTTATCATTTGGAGAAAATTCTCGCTTATTTTCATCTGATTTTGCAATTTTCTTTGCCTTTTCTGTTACATCTTTTGGTATATATTCATCCATCGTTATAACATGATTTGCCACATCAAAATAATCTCCAGAACCGCCGACAATCAATATCGTAGAAACTCCAAAATTGTCATAAAGTTCTTTTACTCTATCAATAAATGGCGTTATAGGTTCTTTTTCCTTTGCAACAAGTTTTTGCATTCTTCCATCACGAATCATAAAATTTGTGGCTGAAGTGTCTTCATCTATTAAAAGTAAAGAAGTTCCGTATTCTAGTGCTTCCGCTACATTTGCTGCTTGTGAAGTGCTTCCGCTTGCATTTTCAGTTGAAAAGGCTATGGTATCTTTATTTCCTGGTAAATTGTTGATAAATCCGCTGATATTTACTTTTTCTACATTTCTTCCATCTTCTGCACGTATTTTTACTGCATCTGTTTCAGAAATTATGAATTCACGTCCATCTTGAGCAACGTGATTATAAATTCCTCGTTCGAGAGCTGCTAATAAAGTGGATTTCCCGTGATAACCTCCCCCTACAATTAGTGTAATTCCTTTTGGAATCCCCATTCCAGATACTTCTTTTCCACTAGGAAGATTTAACGTAATTTCAAATTTTTCTGGACTTTTGAATTTGACTGCATTTTTCATAGGTTTATCTGAAATTCCGTTTTCACGTGGAAGTATCGAATCGTTAGCTACAAATGTTACTAATCCTTTTTCTTTCAATATTTTTCTTATGTATTCTTGGTCTAATACTAAAACTATTTGCTCTTTTAAGGCTTCTTTCTTCAAATTATCATATATAATAGATTTTTCAACAATTTTAGGTAACTGTTCAAAAATAATTTTTTGTGCAGCTTTTCCCATTATTCGTCTACCTCTTGCTGGCATTCCCATTTCAAATCTAACTTCGATTTTATCTTCCTTTATTAAAACTGACGTTCTTTCCAAAATTTCTTGCCCACATTTATCAATAAAAATCCTTCCGCTTCCTCCAGTTCCTGAACTATCATTTCCATTTTTTTGAATTTCCTTGTAAAAATTTCTTGTAAGAAAATCTGAAACTGCAATATTTTTCTCCTTTGTATCTGTTAATTCATAAGGAATTCCTGAAATTTTTCTATCCATTATAATTCGCATTCTTGAAGGCGGAGCGTAAGGATCTGATTGGACATGGTCAATTGCAAGAACATACTTTGGAAATTTATATTCTCCCTTTAGAGATTTATACGCTGAATAACTTTTTCCATCCATTGAAAATAATATTTTTTCTAACTCTTTATAATTTTTCATTTTTTACAATCCTCCTAATAATTTTTTATATTATTATTTATACCAATTTATTGAAAAGTCCATTATTTACAAATATTTATTTCTACCATAATTTTACCACATTTATCTTTATTTCCCAATTTTTTCCCTTATATAAAAAAACAGCACTAACTTGTGAGGCTGAAATATTCAAGGAGGAATTAACAGCTTCTATTTAGTTCTATTAAACCAGAAAGTTAAAATTACAACTAGAATAATAAATACTAGAAAGTCCCTGTTAATCATAATTTGGTGTCTTCCTTTCATATTTTAAATTGTGAGGCGGTAAAATCTCACAGTATTATAACAAAAAAATACCCCTATCAATTAAGATTAGAGTATTTTTTATTATATCCAAATTTATAGAATTAATTATTTTAAGATATTTTTTACAAAAAATTAAATCATTCTCTAAATTTTTCATGATATACGACATATCCACCTATAATCCCTATTAAAGAACCTATTATCGTATTAAAAAGTCTCCCTTCGGCAAATAAAAAAGGACTTTTTGTAAATAATGTACCTGCTTCTGACAAAAAAATTGTAAGTGGCGTTATAAAAATCATTGCTATTCCATAATTTCTTGGAACTAAATATTCAACAATAAATTGAAGGATTATTATTAGCATACATATTTCCCATGGATTTTTTTCAAATAAAAGTATTCCCCAGCAAAAAACGACTCCTATTAAAGTCCCAACTATTCTTTGAACACTTCTTTGGAAAACATGTTGAGTTGAATTTCCTTGCATTACGGCGATACAAGCTACTGCTACCCAATACGGATTTGTCAAATTTAAAAAATATCCCACTCCTAAAGCTATACTCAAAAATATTCCAAATATGATTGCTTCAATAATACTTTTTCTTATTTCTTGCGGAGTATGAGGAATATTCAATGTTTTTTCTAGATTTAATTTCTTCTTCACTATGAAACAATACAAAAATACTACTAAACATGTTGACAATGTTCCAAAAGTCATATAACCTATATTTTCTGCAATTTTGTGAATCGGTTGATGTGGAATTGAAATAGCATTTGAGCATATCATTACAAAAAAGAAATCTTTTGGAGGTTTTAATTTAAAATGTGAAACCATCCAGTGAATAATTCCTGCTGTTATTCCAAATACTATAACCGAAACTACCGTGTTAAAGCTAAAAACTAATCCAATCGTATAAACTGATATGAATCCAAATGAACACCCCATTAGCATTAAGATTTTTTCAGAAAATGAACCTTTTAACGGAAAATATACAACTAAAATTGCTGCTAATGAAGCTGTCATTCCTAATTTTAAATTATTTGACAATAATCCAATTAATATCGGTACTGCCATTGATAAACTTGCTAATAATGGTAAATCTTTTGGAGCATTTACTTTTTTTAATTTTAAATTTTCAATCATAATTTACTTTCCTCCCTTTTTAAATAATTATAATTTTTAATCTGTTATTTTTTTACAACTTTACATGGAACACCAGCTGCCATAACTCCAGAAGGAATATCTTTAGTAACGATGCTTCCTGCGGCAATTACAACATCATTTCCAATTGTAACTCCTGTTCCTTTTTTTAAGTTTTCTTTTAACTAATAACTAAAATAATTTCAAATTATAAAAAGAAAAATCGACTATTTCTAGCCGATTCTCTATAATAATTCTAAAAACTTTTTAAAGTCAATTATTTAGCAATTTTGCTTGCGAAATATCCTAAAGTTCTGATTAATTGAGAAGTATAAGACATTTCATTGTCGTACCAAGATACTGTTTTAACTAATTGAGTATCTCCGTTTTGAACAATTTTAGTTTGAGTTGCATCAAATAATGATCCATAGTGAATTCCAACGATGTCAGAAGAAACTAATTGTTCTTCAGTGTATCCGAATGATTCGTTAGATGCTGCTTTCATAGCTGCATTTACTTCTTCAACAGTTACTTTTTTGTTTAAAATAGATACTAATTCAGTTAATGAACCAGTTGGAACAGGTACTCTTTGAGCAGCTCCATCTAATTTTCCGTTTAATTCAGGTACTACTAATCCAATTGCTTTTGCAGCTCCAGTTGAGTTAGGTACGATATTTACAGCCGCAGCTCTAGCTCTTCTTAAGTCACCTTTTCTGTGTGGTGCATCTAATGTATTTTGATCTCCTGTGTAAGCGTGAATAGTTGTCATTGTTCCAGTTACAACTCCGAAGTTATCATTTAATGCTTTAGCCATTGGTGCTAAACAGTTAGTTGTACAAGAAGCTCCTGAAATAACTGTTTCTGAACCATCTAAGATTTCGTGGTTTACGTTGTAAACTACTGTTTTAACGTCGTTTCCACCAGGTGCAGTAATAACTACTTTTTTAGCTCCTGCTTTAACGTGTAATTCAGCTTTTTCTTTAGTTGCAAAGAATCCTGTAGCTTCTAATACTACGTCTACGTTTAATTCTCCCCAAGGTAATTCTTCAGGGTTAGCTTTTGCGAAAGTTTTAATTTCTTGTCCGTTTACTACGAAAGCTCCTTCTTTAACTTCGATTGTTCCATTGAATCTTCCTTGAGAAGAGTCGTATTTGAATAAGTGAGCTAACATTTTAGCATCTGTTAAATCATTAATTGCTACTACTTCAAATTTATCAGTTTGTTCAGCCATTAATCTTAATGCTAATCTCCCTATTCTTCCAAATCCATTAATTGCTACTCTAGTTTTTGCCATTGTAACATACCTCCTAAAAATTTTATATATTTGTTAATATATTAATTATTTCGCACTAAAAGTATAACACAAATTAGTTCACTTTTCAATAGATTAAATATATTAATTTTCTTTTTATAAGTTATGTTGAAAACTCGATAAATCCTTATAAAATTAGTTTTAGTTCTATATTTTTTATAGTAATTTTATGATTTTTTTATCTTTTTGCAATATTGAAAATTTATTTCTATAAAGTTTTTTTACAAATTTTTTTATAAAATTTGAAAATTATTTTTGTTCTATTGTACCTTTTCTTATGTACTCATTCCCATAAAACGCCCAAGCCAACTGCCCAGTCATCACAATCCAAATCAGTGGTTCGCAAATCATTACACCGAAATATCCTAATTTGTCATAATTATGTTTTAAATATAAAGTTTTTGTGTTTTTTCCCCTTTTTTTCTATTTTTCAAAATCAAATAAACAATTTCTAAAAATAACATTCCACTCCAAAATGTCAAATAAAATACCTTATCTTTCTTATACTTTGTTTCTAATTTTTTATTTAATTCCAAATTTAAAGAAATATTTTCATCTAAATCTCCTGTTTTATCTAATTGATATTGATACAGAATTTCTTTTTTACTCCCAAATTTATCAACAAAGTACTCAGCATCCTGTAATTTTATTTCTTTTAGATTTAATTTTTTTTCTAAAGTTTTCTCATCTAAGTTATACTCAATCTTATTACCATTAATCAAAAAATATGTTTCTGGTTTGATACCGTATTTTCCTTCATAAGAATCTGTTTCCTCAATATAGCCAATCCAATTATTATTAATTTTAGATAATCCATCTAAATACAAAATTAAATCCTCAGGTTTTGTCTTATCTACAAGTTTATAAACTTCATGTTCCGAATCCGAGCTTAAAGTTCTCTTTATCAAAAAATTTTTTGATATTTCAAGTTCACTGTTACGATTAACTGTGTCATAAGGGAAACGGAGATATATAACAAATAATAATGATAAAATTGTAAATGCAATAAGAAAATTAAACTTTCGTTTTGAAACAAAAAACCAGAAAGTTAATAAAATTAATATTGGAATTATAAAAGGGGATAACAAGACAAATCCCCAAGTTATATTTGTATCTGTAAGCATATTTTCTCCTTAATTTCTATATATTTATGACCTTTTTATTTTTCAAAAATACTTTTTAAATAATTTTCATAAATCTCAAGTTTATCATCAAGATTTTGTAAATGTTTTTGCCACTTTTCAATTTCTATGTTTATATATTTTTTATGATTTGTCAAAATTTTCATTCTTTCTTTTATCGTTCCGTTCCCTTCATATCGTAAATCTGAATATTTCTTAATTTCACTCAATTTCATTCCCATGTCTTTTAATCTTTTTAACATTTTTATCCATTCAATATCAGTTTCATCATATATTCTTCTATTCTTTTCGTCCCTTTTTACACGAAACAGATCCTTTTTTTCATAAAACCTTATTGTATATGGAGTTAAGCCTGTTTTTTCTGAAAATTCCTTTATTTGCATTGTTCTATTTTTTCTCCTTCTCTTTATTATAACTAAAAATAATAGTTGAATATTAATTATAAATATTTTGGTTATTTTATATTATACTAAATATATGAAATGAAAACAACTCAAATAAAAAATTTTGGAGGTAAAATGGAAACTTTGTTAGAAAAAATTAATTTGGGAAAATTTTTTAAAAAACGCTTGACTTATACTATACTCTAACTGTTATCCTTTATTTATCAAATTTATGGAGGTAATAACTATGAAAACAAAATATACTGTTATAACAGGATCAAGTTCGGGAATAGGAAAGGCTGTGGCTCTAAAATTTGCAGAAAGAAATAAAAATCTTATTCTGATTGCACGAAGAAAGAATTTACTAGAAGACCTAAAAAACGAAATTTTGAAGAAAAATCCTAATTTAGACATTATTGTAATAGATTTTGACTTAACTGATGTCGGTAAAATCCCTGAACTATATTCAAAATTTAACAATTATCACATTGAAACTTTAATAAATAATGCAGGTTTTGGAATGTATGGCGATGTAAAAAAGCAGCCTTTAAATAAAATTTCAGATATGCTTCATCTCAATGTAGAAGCATTAACTTTGTTATCTTCCTTATATGTCAAAGATTACCACAACGAAAAAGGCTCTCAATTAATCAATATCTCCTCAGCAGGAGGCTACACAATCGTTCCGAACGGAATTGTCTACTGTGCCACAAAATTTTACGTAAACGCCTTCACAGAAGGACTTGCACTAGAATTAAAGCAAAATAACGCACAATTAAAAGCAAAAGTCCTAGCACCCGCTGCAACCAAAACTAACTTTGGAAATGTCGCAACTGGTAAAACTGATTTTGATTATGATAAATCTTATCCAAACTATCATACATCCGAAGAAATGGCAGATTTTCTCATTCAACTTTACAAAAGCGACAAAACTGTCGGTTATATCAGCCGTGAAACTTTTGAATTTAACTTATCCGATGAATTTTTTCAAAATGCGTTTAGTTCTAAAAATAATGTAAAATTTTAAATATTAGTTTTTATCGTTGATTTTCCTAAAAAAATATTATAAAATATACGAAAATTGTTATTTAGGAGTGATTTTATGAAAAAAATTATATTTGCGTTGTTTTTACTGACTTTTAGTTTAAGTTTTTCTAATTCTGATATTGATATAATATCCAAAGAACTGTGGAGATGTCCTTATTCTGTTGACAAAATTTTTAAAGGTCTTACTTATGTAAAATTCTTAAATGAAAATGGTAAACCTTCTATTTCAGTTAGCATATTGGATAATCGTGCAGCATTAAAAACAGGAAAAGTTTCGCTTGAACTTTCACAATTAGATTACGAAGTAAAAGAAAATGAAAATTCTATCTATTTTACAAACTTAAATGATAAAACACAAGTTTTTTCAGATTACAAATTATCTTATTCGTTTGATAAAAAAAATAGACCTAAAATGGATCTATATCGTATTTCAGATACCAAGAAACTTTGCAGTCTTATAACAAATTAATTTTTCATAAATTATAAAAACAGGACATCATTTTAACAATGCCCTGTTTTTTTATTATTCCAGTTTTTTTCCCTAATATACTCATTCCCATAAAACGCCCAAGCCAACTGCCCAGTCATCACAATCCAAATCAGCGGCTCACAAATCATTACACCAAAATACCCCAACTTTGGCACAATAAAAATTACAAAGATTATTTTCCCGAAAAATTCAATTATACTGGAAACTAGGGGGATCACTTTTTCTCCTAAAGCTTGCAGAGCGTATCTTAAGTTGAATAAAACGCCTAATATTGTGAAAAATGGCGAGGCGATTTTTAGGTAGGTTGAACCGTTATAGAGGACTACTTCGGAGTTTGAGCCAGACATTAGGTGAATCATATTTTTTGAAAATAGGTAAACGAAAATTGTGATTCCGATTGCAAAAAAGATGTCCATTAGGTTTGCGTAAAATACACCTTTTCGTATTCTGTCAACTCTGTCGGCTCCTTTATTTTGAGAAACGAAGGTTGCTAGTGCAAGTGCCATTGTTGTTAGTGGAATGTTGCAAAATCCCATTAATTTCCTTGCCGAAGTGTGTCCAGCGATAATTAAATAGCCAAATCCGTTTATTGCGTATTGTAAAATTAGTGATCCTGTTAATACAATTGCAATCATTAATCCCATTGAGATTCCTTGTCCGAGCAATTCTCTGTATAATTTTGCGTCGAATCGGAAATGTTTTTTTCTTGGGATTAAAATTGGTTCTTTTATGTAAATATAAATTACGCTTAAAATTACAGATATTGCTTGTGCGATAACAGTTGCGACTGCAGCACCACCAATTCCCATTTTTAAGGAAGTTATGAAATAAATATCAAGAAAAATATTCAAAATTGAGGCAATTACTAAAAATACAAGCGACATAAAACTGTTTCCGATTGCTCTCAAAAGTCCTGATGACAAGTTATAGGAAAAAGTTACTCCTATGAACATTGTTATAATATTTATGTATTCAAATGCTTCATTTATGATATTTTCAGGTGTGTGTAAAATTTTTAGCAACGGCATTAAAATAAATCTTGATAAAATCATCACGGCAATTGTTACCATAAGTCCAATAACAATCGAACCTGCAACCGATTTTTTCAAAAGATTTTTATTATTCGCTCCGTAACTTCTAGCTGCAACCATACTAAGCCCATTCCCAATTCCAAGCGCAAAACCAAAAATTAGCTCAAAAATTGCTGCTGAGGCCCCAATTGCTGCAAGTGAATTGTCTCCTAAAGTATGTCCAACAATAGCAATGTCCGCCATATTGTAAAGTTGCTGAAAAATATTTGACACTAAAATTGGTATTGAAAAAATCAATAGTGATTTCAAAATGCTGTCGTTTATTAAATCAACAGAAAAATTAAATTTTTTCATTTTTCTCCTTTCTTTAATTTTAATTATTCTTTATCTATCGTTATTCTGTAAAATTATTTATCTCAACTAATAAAAATTATTTTTCTAAAAAGTCTTTCATATCAGTAAAAATAGGTATTTCCAATTCAACTTCCTCTTTACTCGCAGGATGTGTAAATTTTACCTTGTAAGCATGTAAAAATTGTCTATTTATCCCAAGCTCTTTATTTAAGCCATTTCCATAAAGCTCATCCCCAACAATTGTATGCCCAATTGATTTCAAATGCACACGAATTTGATGTGTTCTTCCCGTAAAAAGCTCACATTCCACAAGCGTCACATTTTTTTCAGGATAAGTTTTCAACACTTTTACAGCCGTTTTCGCATACTGACCTCTCTCGTCAATAATTCTCTCCAAATTATCGCCATCTCGAAAAATCCGTCTTTCGATAATTATTTTATTTGTTCCATTTTTTTCCAAAATTTCATTATTAAAATCATTTTTATCTTTCAAATTTAAATTATATTTTGTATTTTTGCTGTCAAAATCTATATTTTTATTTATTTTAAAATTTATATTTTCAAAATTGCTTTTACTTTCCAGATTTAAATTATTATTTTCTTTTTTACTGTCAAAATTTATATTTTCTCCAATTTTGTTATCTTTATTTTCAAAATTTGAATTATTTTCAATTTTCTCAATTTCATCATACTTTTTCATTTTTCCAAAATTAACTTTTTCAACTTCAGCTTTCAAATTTTCTTTCTCAAAATCCTGAATTTTATGATTTTCCCCATCTTTTACCAATTCATCTTTAATTCTAGAAATTTCTTCATCATCAATAATTCCATTCACAATCGCCAAATATTTTTTCTCAAAAATCGAAAAGTTTTGCAAAAACGCCTGTGCAAAACTGTTTTTAGCAATAATAATCAATCCAGATGTATTCATATCGAGTCTGTTATAAAATCGTGGCACTCTTACTTCACCATATTTTTCCAAAAAATGATTCACAATCCCATTTGCCAAAGTAAAATCAACCTTTTTCTGTGTCGGATGTGTCAACAAAAACGGCTCCTTATTCACAACCAAAATATCTTCATCTTCAAACACAATATCAATCGGCAATTTAATCGGCTTAATATCAGTCCCTTTCTTCTTCTCCACAACCTTCAAATTTCCATGTGACGGCAATTTTTTCGTAAGCCTAACTTGCTTCCCATTCAAAAAAACTTCCACATTTCTCAAACTTCTCCCCGAATAATTCTGCACTTCTCGCAAATACTGGGAAATTTTCATTCTCTGATGTTCCTTCTCAATCCTAAATTTTTTCAATATTTATGCACTTCCTTTTTTATTACTTCCAATTTTTGTTGTTTTCAAAATTACCAAAATTTTTTAATAAATAAATTTTTTATTTTTCAAAATTACAATCAATTTCCCACTTTCAAATTCAACACTTGCCTCATTTTCACAAATCACATTACTCACAAGCCTAGAACTCTCCCTTTTCACATCAATCCCATCAGTCTCAAACTTAAATCCCTTAAGCGTCAACTTTTCCACATTTTCACTTATTGGAACAATCGAAAATTCAAAGTTCTTTTTATTTTTCAAGGCAAATGGTTTTTCTACATAAAAAATTTCTTCATCTTCCAATAAAAACACAATATTTTTATACTTTTCCATCAAAAATAAATTACTCAAAGTCATATCAAGCCTATTTCCAAGCCCTCCAACGATAAATATTTTTTCTACAAAATCCTCATTTCCTGAAATTTTATTAATTTCTTCTAAAATCAACTCAAAATCAGTAAAATCCTTATCTCGTGGAAATTTTTTTATCAAAACATTTTTACTTTTATAATATTCCAAAACTTTTTTCTCAATCGAATCCAAATCTCCAATAATCATTTCAGGAACCTTCCCATACCGAAACGCAAAATTCGCTCCACCATCAGCACAAAAGCAAATCGTCTCTTCTGAAACCAATCTATCCATAAATTCCTGCGAATATTTATACTCTCCATTCAAAAAAATCACAAATTTTTTCCTCATCTTTTCCCTCCAAACTTCAGATTTTCTGTTTTAATATTATACTGGTTTATTTGATTATTTACAAGACAAAAGTTAAGTCTAAAATATTAAAAACTTTTATTTTTCTATAGAAAATAATTTATAATAAAAAAGAGCTGCAAATAACACTAGCCATCTACAACTCCTCTAATTATTTAATCCAAAACTTTTTGTATGAAATCTCTTCCATCGTATATTACGTATTTTTTATCTTGCAATGCTCCTGGATTAACGTAAACAGTTCCATCTTTTTCTACTAAATACTCTCTGTGAGTATGCCCGAAAATACAAATATCAGCATTTTCTTCTCTTGCTTTTTTTTCAAGCTCATTTAAATTCGTTTTTACTCCATAAAGATGTCCATGAGTTAAAAATACTTTTCTACCCATCAAATCAAAAATTCTAACATCTTTAGCATCATCATCATCATAGTCTGTATTTCCACGAACATATGCAAATGGAATTTTATGATGCATCAATGATATATTCAATGCATCTACACTGTGATCTCCAGCAAATATAACAATTTCTGGCTGCTCTAATTCCATTACATCTTGGAAATAATCCAATTTCCCGTGGCTATCTGAACAAATTAAAACTTTCATTTATGCTCTCTCTCCTTCTAATTTTTTATTTTCTCATTTTTTACATTATACTAGTTTCATCTTAATTTTATCTTAAAAATCATATGATAAAATACATAATTTTCTATTAAAAATAATATAACTTCTTTTATCTAGATTTTTTTATTATTTTTCTAAATAATTATCTGTAATAAAAACAAACAATTAATATTTAGTATCTATTATTATTTCAATAATTTTAAGGTTTTAAATGCATACTAGAGAGAGTCTAAAAACTTTCATTCAATATTAAAACAAAATAATTAATCAATAAAAATCGGTTTTTTCATATTTTCTAAAATTCTTACACCTAACTTTCCAGTAATTCTTTCAACCATTATTGTGTATCTCAAATCTCCCATCAAAATCATATCATAATCTTTCGATGTTTCCATGATTGTTTTAAAGGGATCTCCTTTTTTGTGAATCAAATTGTAATTTTCTCCAAATCTTTCTGACAAATTATCTTCTGAATCCACATTTACCCGCAAAACATCAACCTTTTGTTCATGAAATATGTTATAAAATGTAAACAATGTCTTATTCGCGTTGTAAGCTCCATCATCTAATAATAATAAGTTATCTAACTTAAATTCTAGTTGATTAGGCAATATTATCAACGGTTTGTAAACACTTCTCATAATATCCTTCAAAATAGAAGTTACCTTATCATTTTTTACAACAACTAACATATCATATTTTTTTAACTCTTCTAAAGCAATTTCAACAGTTTCTCCTTCTCTACTATAAACATTTGAAAAATCTGGTGCTGTTAGCTCTCTTATGTGTCTAAAAGTTTTTTCTTCTAATTCTTTGTATTCCTTGAATGCGTAGTTTGCCCCCACATTAATTCCAATTCCCTCTACTGCGATTGGAAATATTTCATATTTCAAGATATCCTTAACATAAAGACCTTCTGCCTCTATTCCGTATTTCTTTTTAAACACTTTAGCAAATTCCACCAAAGCTTCAACTTCATTTTCTGCAGTAATTAAAAATAATGCTTTTTTCGATAACATTTAGATCACTTCCTTTTTACTTATTTACTCTTGTTCATCTTCATCTAATTTTGGTTCTTCAGTAATTTTTACAACTGAGGCAATTTTCTCATTGTTTCTAACTTTCATTATTCTCACTCCAGTTGCTGTACGACCAATTACAGATATATTATTTACGCTAGTTCTAATCAAAGTTCCTTCTGAAGTTATAAGCATGATTTCATCGTTCTCATTAACTACTTTAACATCTACGATTTTTCCTGTTTTTTCATTTAATTTAGCATTAATAATACCTTTTCCACCACGAGAAGTTAATCTGTATTCCAATAATTTAGTTCGTTTTCCATAACCTTCTTCTGTAATTGTCAATATTCTTACTTCAGCATTATCCATTTGAGAATTTATGATAGCAGCACCTACAACTTTATCTTCATCACGAAGAGTTATTCCTTTAACTCCAGCAGCAGCAGTTCCCATGCTTCTAACTTCTTTTTCAGAAAATCTCATAGCAATTCCATTTCTAGTTGCAGCAAAAATTTCATCTTCTCCTGTACCACTTGTAAGTCCAATATACATAACTTCATCATCATCATTTAATCGTATAGCACGTTTTCCATTTTTATTAATATTTCCAAACAATGTTAATTCAGATTTTTTAACAACTCCGTTTCGTGTTACAAAGAATAAATTTCTATCTTTTTCAAATTCACGAACTTTTATTACCGTACTAACACTTTCATCTTCAGATAATTTGATAATATTTCCAATTAATTTACCACGAGCTTGTTTTCCAGTTTCTGGAATTTCGTAAACTTTTATGCTAAATACTTTTCCTTTTGTCGTAAATATAAGCAATGTATCCAAGTTTTTGGCAATATACATATCTTTTACAACGTCATCTTCAATCGTATTTGTCGCATTAACTCCTACGCCACCTCTTCTTTGCGAACGGTACGAATCAATAGGTATTCTCTTAACATAACCTTTTTCAGTCAAAGTCACTACAACTTCTTCATCTTTAATCAAATCTTCAATCGTAATTTCGGCTCTCGTATTTCTAATTTCAGTTTTTCTATCATCACCAAAATCTTCTTTTAACTTAATAGCCTCCTCTTTAATTATACCATATATTTTCGAATCATCAGCTAAAATTGCATTTAATTCTTCAATTAATAACATCAATTCGTTGTATTCTTCATTAATTTTATCTCTTTCCAATCCAGTCAATCTTTGCAATCTCATATCTAAAATTGCTTTTGCTTGAATTTCTGAGAATGAAAAAGCCTCTATTAAATTAGCTTTCGCAATATTCGCATCTTTTGCAGCTCTAATAATTCTAATAACTTCTTCAATATTATCAAGTGCTATTTTAAATCCTTCCAAAATATGAGCCCTATTTTTAGCCTTATTAAGCTCAAATTTTACTCTTCTCGTAATAACCTCATATCTATGCTCTAAATATTTTTCCAAAATCTGTTTTAAATTCAAGACTTTTGGTGCATTGTTTACCAACGCCAACATTATCACTCCAAAAGTATTTTGCAAATCAGTGAATTTATACAAATTATTTAATACTAACTCACTTTCTTCACCTTTTTTCAACTCGATAACAATTCTAATTCCGTCTCTGTCAGTTTCATCTCTTAAATCTGAAATTCCAGTCAATCTTTTTTGTTTTACTAAATTTGCAATTCTTTCGATAAATCTAGATTTATTCACTTGATATGGCAATTCAGTTACAATTATTGACTCTTTCCCATTTTTTGCTTTTTCAATTTCTACACGACCCGCAACGATTAACCTACCACGTCCTGTTCTGTACGCATCATAAATTCCTTGTCTACCATTTATAATTCCACCTGTCGGAAAATCAGGACCTTTTATGTAACCGATTAACTCATCTATCGAAATTTCTGGATTATCAATCAATGCTACAATTCCATCAACTACTTCTCCTAAATTATGTGGCGGAATATTTGTTGCCATCCCTACAGCAATCCCATTCGCTCCATTTAACAATAAATTAGGCAATTTTGCTGGTAAAACCACTGGTTCATCTAAACTTTCATCAAAGTTTTTTCTATAATCAATCGTATCTTTTCCGATATCTGCCAATAATTCTTCAGTAATTTTAGCCATTCTCGCCTCAGTATATCTCATCGCCGCAGCTTCATCACCATCAATCGATCCAAAGTTTCCGTGACCATCGATTAATTCATATCTCATATTAAAATCTTGTGCCATTCTTACCATCGCACCATATACAGACGAATCTCCGTGAGGGTGAAATTTCCCTAAAACGTCCCCAACAATTCTCGCTGATTTTTTAAATGGCGTTTTGTGGCTCATTCCCATTTCATTCATTGCAAAAAGAATTCTTCTGTGAACAGGTTTTAATCCATCCCTTACATCTGGCAACGCACGACTTACAATAACACTCATCGAGTAATCTAAGTACGCAGATTTTATCTCGTCTTCTATATACACATTTTGTTCATTCGATAAATCAGTAGTTTTTGGTAATCCATCTACAATTATTTCTTTATCGTCATTTTCATTTATCTCTTCGTTTTCTTTTTTATCTTCATCTCTGAAATCATCAGACATTTATTTTCTCCTCCTCGTTTTTAGTTCATCACTAACCTCATCATTTCACAACTAAATATCCAAATTCTTAACATAACTTGCATTATCTTCAATGAATTTTCTTCTTGGCTCTACTTTATCTCCCATTAAAATATTAAACATTTTATCAGCATAAGATGCATCTTCCATCGATACTTTCAACAATGTTCTCACTTCTGGATCCAACGTAGTTTCCCACAATTGCTCAGGATTCATTTCTCCCAATCCTTTATATCTTTGAACTGTATATTTTCTATTCTCATTTTCAAGAACTTTTGTCACTTGTTTTAATTGGTCATCAGAATACGCGTATCTAACCGCTCTACCAGCCTGTATTTTGTATAAAGGCGGTTGCGCTATATAAATATACCCTTCATCAATTAACTCTCTCAAATGTCTGTAAAAGAACGTTAGCATCAATGTTCTAATATGTGCTCCATCAACATCCGCATCTGTCATTATTACAATTTTATGATATCTCAATTTTTCAAGATTTATATCATCACCAAATCCAGCTCCAAATGCTGTTATCATATCTCTAATTTCTGCATTTTCAAGCGCTTTGTGAATCCCCGATTTTTCTACATTCAAAATTTTTCCTCTCAAAGGCAAAATCGCTTGGAATCTTCTATCTCTACCTTGTTTTGCAGAACCTCCAGCTGAATTCCCCTCAACTATGAAAATTTCTGATTCTGACGGATCTTTTGACGAACAATCAGCTAATTTCCCTGGCAATGAACCAACTTCAAGATTACTTTTTCTCAAAACTAACTCTCTAGCTTTTTTAGCCGCTTCTCTAGCTTTTTTCGACATCAACATTTTTTCAATAATTTTTTCTGTTGCTTTCGGATGATCTTCCAAATAGAATTTCAATTTATTTCCAACAATATTCGAAACAATTCCTGAAACTTCACTATTTCCTAATTTAGTTTTTGTTTGCCCTTCAAATTGTGGCTCAGGTATTTTCACACTAATTACGCAAACTAACCCTTCTCTAACATCTGTCCCTTGGAATGATCCACCTTTTTCCTTAATCAATTTCATTTCTTTTGCAATATCATTCACTGTTCTTGTTAAAGCTGTTCTAAACCCACTTACATGCGTTCCACCTTCATGAGTATTTATATTATTTACAAATGAATAAACAATTTCTCTTTGAGCAGTAGTATAACTCATAGCAATTTCCACTTCAACAATTTTAGCTCCAACTTTTTTTATAAAAACATTTCCGTCTTCATCTACAGCTTCTACTTCTTTTGCTGGTTGCGTTTCATAAGAATCTGCCATGTAAATTACATCTTCCACGATTTTTTCTTCATTAGTAATCTCTCTCAAAAAGTCTTTTATTCCACCTTCAAAATGAAAATCTTCTTCTCTAATCTCATCAGGTTTTCTTGCATCAACCAACTTGATTTTCAAACCTTTATTCAAATAAGCCAACTCTTTTAATCTCGATTCTAAAACCGAAAAATCATAAACCGTTGTTTCAAATATTTCATCATCTGCTTTAAATTTAATAATTGTACCATGTGCATCTTCTGGTGCGTCCCCAATTTTTTCAGGTGCTGATGTAGGAACTCCTCTTTTGTAAGTCTGTCTCACAATTTGTCCATCTCTAGTTACAGTTGCTTCAACCCATTCAGACAACGCATTTACAACGGAAATACCTACTCCGTGAAGTCCCCCAGACACTTTATAGTTATCGTTATCAAATTTACCTCCAGCATGAAGCACTGTCATTACAACTTCCAATGTAGATTTCCCAGTTTTATGCATTGCTACTGGTATTCCACGACCATTGTCTGTTACTTCGATAATATTTCCTTCTAAAATTTTCACTGTTATATTATCACAAATCCCAGCCAAAGCCTCATCCACACTATTATCAACAATTTCCCACACCAAATGGTGCAATCCTTTTGAAGAAGTCGATCCTATATACATTCCAGGTCTCTTTCTTACCGCTTCCAACCCTTCTAAAACCGTAATACTCTCGGCTCCATAATTATTAGCCATTTTTACAAATTCCTCCCTTTTCACTATTATTTACTTTTCCAATTACTTTAACTTGTCATTTTGAATAAATTATTTTTTACGCTACTTCTATTATACACTTCTTAAGTTTATTTATTGTTTTAATTCACTTAATTTTTTTATTTTTCTCAAATTTATTTTCCAACACAGAAATTTCCAAAGACATGATCTAAAATATCCTCTGAAGAAATTTCTCCAGTAATTTCAGACAATGAATCTAGCGCCTCTTTTAAGTCCACAGAAATCAAATCCATCGGAAGTCCCATATCTATTGTTTCAAAAATATTTCTTATCGCATCCTTCGTCTTTTCAAGTGCCGTTTTATGCCGAACATTAGTAATTATCAATTTTTCAGACGAATCTTCCACCTTTTCATCTACAATGAACGAATAAATTTTTTCTTCCATATCCTCAATTCCAACATTTTTTTGTGCTGAAATTTCCACAATATTTTCAAAATTATATTCATCCAAATCGATTTTTCTTTCCAAATCAATTTTATTCAATAAAACAATTACTTTTTTATGATTTTCATTAATCTGATTAATTACTTCACGGTCTTCATCTTCCAATTCTCTCGAGGCATCCAAAACCAATAACACTAAATCAGCTTTTTCAATAAATTCCTTCGATTTTTCAACACCAATATTTTCAACAATATCATCTGTCTGTCTAATTCCAGCCGTATCTACTAATACTAACGGAATCCCTTTTATGTTAATAACTTCCTCAATCACATCTCTCGTAGTTCCCGCAACATGAGTTACTATCGCTCTCTCTTCCCTCAACAACGAATTTAAAAGCGTAGACTTCCCAACATTTGGTTTTCCAACAATAACTGTTTTTATCCCCTCTTTTATTTTTTTACCTTTATCATAAGATTCTATAAGTCGAGTAGCCTCTTCATAAACCGCCTCTAAGTTATCTCTTAACTCAACTGGCAACGGATCATCAATCCCTTCCTCAGGATAATCCAAAACAACATTAACATGCGCCGTAATATCCAGCAACGCCTTTTTAAAGCTATTAATCTTATCCCTCAAATCTCCTCTCAATTGATCTAAAGAAAGCGAGATACTCTTCTCAGTTTTCCCTTGTATCAAGTCCATTACCGCCTCTGCTTGCGACAAATCAATTCTCCCATTCATAAATGCTCTTTTTGTAAATTCCCCTTGCTCAGCATGTCTAGCACCATTTTTAAGAACCAATTCCAACACCTTTTGAGTAACAAATTGTCCACCATGACAATTAATCTCAACAACATCCTCACAAGTATATGTTTTCGGTGCCTTCATTCTCACAACCATCGATTCATCTATTACTTTTTCTCCATCGTGAATAAATCCATAATTAAACTGATAAAAACCCAAATCTCTATTTGGGTTTTTAGGCTTAAATATTTTATCTAAAATTTCAAATGATTTATCTCCCGATATTCTTATTATACCAATTCCACCTTCACCTTTAGGCGTTGAAATTGCTGCAATTGTATCAAATAACATCGTCATACCTCATTCTATTTATTTTTTGTTTTTTTAATTACCAAATATCTTTTAGGATCTTCTCCTACACTTTCAGTTTCTAACCCTTTGATAAATGATATTTCTTCATGTATTATCTTTCTTTCTCTAGCTGACATAGGATTCAATTTTACAGTTTTTCCTGAATCCAACACTTTTTTACCTTTTTTTCTAGCTAATTCTCTCAAAGAAGCTTCTCTTTTTTGTTTGTAATTATTTGAATCAATAACAACTTTCAAATGTTTTAAAGATTTAACTGAACTTAACAAATACTCAATACTATTCAATGAACTTCCTTTTTCACCAATTAAATATCTCATATCTTTTCCATCCACATTAACAATATATTTGTCACCTTCTTTAGCGATATCAACTATTACTATTTCCAATTTAGAATTAACCAAAAACTCTTTTATAAAACTTCTAATTTTGCTAACATTTGCATCATTAGCATCAATTTGTTTTTCTAATACAGTTTCTTTGTTTTCTTCTTTTCTTTTTACAATTTTATTTTTTTGAAAATCTTTTGAACTAGAATTTCTTCTTTCAGAATTTTTTTTGTCATTTTCTTTATTTTCATTTTTAGTTTGTAATCTAGGTTTTAAAGTAATATTTTCATTTTTACTTTCTCTTTTTTTCAAGTGCTCATTTTTCAAATCCTCAACTTGAGATTTTTTCACTATTTCTACTTCATATTCACCTTTTATACTAACAAACAATATCTTTTTAGGATATTTTAAGACCTTTACTTTATAAGTTTCGTCCTCTCCTAAAGTAAGCGATCTTTTTATCATACTGTTTAATTCTTCTTCATTTTGTGCTTTTAAGATTATTTTATCCATTACCTAATTTCTTCCTTTCATAATGAAATATTGTTGAATAACAGAAAAAATCGTTGAGAATAAGTAGTATAAAGTTACTCCCGAAGGCATTCTATAGAAAATAAATAACATCATCAATGGCATTGTATAAAGCATTGATTGCATTGGATTATTTTCTTGCTTATCACCTGTGCTACCAGTCATAATTTTTTGTTGTACAAAAGTTGCTGCTGTATTTAAAATTGGCAACAAATTAAACGACAATGTATTTGTAATTTGAAATAACGCATCTGGTTTTTTCAAATTAAACCATAAAAAAGTTGCATCATTAGGGATTGCATTTCCAATAAGCGCATAATATAAAGCCACAAATATTGGCATTTGAATTAACAATGGCAAACATCCACCTAATGGATTTACCCCATTTTCCTTATAAACTTCCGCTGTTCTTTTTTGAAATTCTTGCGGATTATCTTTATATTTCTCTTTCAATTTATCCAATTCTGGTTGAATTTCTCTCATTTTTTTCATCGACTTCTCTTGCTTTAAAGTCAATGGAAATATTAATATTCTCATCATTATAGTTAAAATAATTATCGCAACACCATAATTTCCAACTATATTAGTAATTCCTTTTAATAAATTTACTGCTAAATCTACCAAAAACGGTATTTTAAACATGAATTAGTTCCTCCATATTATTTTATTTTAAGGGATCGTATCCACCTTTATGAAATGGATGACACTTCAGTATTCTTTTTACACTCAAAAAAGTTCCTTTAATCGCTCCATATTTTGTAATTGCTTGTCTTGAATATTCAGAACAGGTTGGGTAAAACCTACATCTTCTACCAAAAGCTCCTGAAAAAAAATTCTGATAAATTTTAATTAAAAACAATAGAATTTGTTTCATTTTCTCGTCACCTTCAATAAATCTTTTTCAATATCTTTATATTTTATATTTTTTATATTTTCTTTCAAAATTGATTTGCCTACAAACACATAATCCGAATTCTTTTTTAAATTCTGCCCATTTTCTTTTACAAATTCTCTAAAAAGTCTTTTTATTCTATTTCTTTGAACAGCATTTCCAGTCTTCTTACTTGCAACAAATCCGAATCTTTGTTCCTCATTTTCATTATTCCTTACGAAAACAATCGCATATTTTGTATAAATTTTTTTTGAATTATTGTAAACTAAAGAAAACTCTTTTGAATTTTTTATTTTTTTTATAGACATTTTCTCTTAACTCTTTTCTGTTTTAAAAAGCCCGGTGC
Organism: Leptotrichia sp. oral taxon 221; assembly: GCF_018128245.1. NCBI lineage: Bacteria > Fusobacteriati > Fusobacteriota > Fusobacteriia > Fusobacteriales > Leptotrichiaceae > Leptotrichia > Leptotrichia sp. oral taxon 221. Next base: position 606 of record NZ_CP072378.1, on the reverse strand, counting down.
TGCTTTTTATTCACCGGGTTATGCTGATAATTTAGCTCTTCCTTTTGCTCTTCTTCTTTTTAATACATTTCTTCCACTTTTAGTTTTCATTCTTAATCTAAATCCGTGGTCTTTTTTTCTTTTTCTTTTATTTGGTTGATATGTTCTTTTTGTCATCTCTCTTCCTTTCTAAAATTAATTTTATTTTTACTAGTTTATTTATTTACATTTTTAAATAACATTTTTTAATAAACTGTTTACGATATATAATAAACAAATTTTCAAAAAAAGTCAAGAAGTATTTGATACTTTTTCAATATTTTAAATTAAAAAAATAAAATTTGTAAAAGGATTTTTACTTTTTATTATTTTAGAAAAATTTTTTTAAACAAAATTGTAAATTATATTTTTGAAAATAAAAATTAATAAAAATATTTTGTAGAAAGATTTAATTTAAAAATATATTTTTTATATTTTTGAGAATTGATTTATTTTCTAAAAATTTTTTAAATTTGAAATTTTAAAAATATGTTTTATATAAAAATGTATTTCATAAAATTTGTAAAATATTTTTAATAAGTAAATTTATTTTTTGAGTAAAAATTTTTAAATTAAAAATTACAAAAA